>JAXMOL010000008.1:0-180658 GCA_034669905.1 Candidatus Hydrogenedentota bacterium | reverse complement strand
TCCAATCCACTGACAACTTGCTACTATCTTGTTTGGACATGATGTTTCCTTCTGGGGCCTACCGCCCCGGTTGTATTGGACCAGAAACATCATGTCCTTTTTTGCAGAACTTATGAAACATAACCGCGACATCACCACACCCGTAAGGCCGTTCGTACCTCACGTCCGTAAGGGTGGCACCCCTGCCGTACTATGGAGCGCCGGCGGCCCGCCGGCATGGGGGAGGGGGGACAGCCCCGACTAGTGGGTGGGTGTGGGTGATTGATGTCGCTGGGTTGGCCACGTCGTGATTCGGGCTACGGTTCCGACGTGACGTCGGTGCAGTCCCCGAAAAAACGCCCGACCAGGATATGGCCGGGCGTGGGGATGGATTGTTGGGACGTCTTACTTCACATCCTTCACGCAGCGGAATCCGGTGAGGTAGTTGTTGGAATCGTCGACGGGGAGGTAGAAGCGGTGGGCGCAGCGCATGTGGGCGTTGTCGTTGAAGGTGGTGCCGCCTTTGAGAACTTTGTACTTCTCGCCATATTGCTTGGCGGGGATGGGGTTGCCCTTGTAAGGCTTATACCAACTGCTGGTCCATTCCATGGCGCCACCGGCCATGTCGTAGCAGCCGTAGGGGCTCTTGGGCTTCGCGATGGTGTTGCCAATACCCTTGCTGCGGTCATATTGGATGAAGGTGGGGTCATAGGTGTTGCCCCAGGGAAACATGCGTCCGTCGATGCCCCGGGCGGCCTTTTCCCATTCCGTTTCGGTGGGGAGGCGTTTGCCGATGGATTGGGCGTAGGCGTTGGCCTCTTCCCAGGTGACGATGGCGGGGTGATTGTCCCGGCCTTCTTTCCAGGTGTGCTCGGGGTCGAATTTCTTGAAGTCGGCGTTGCTGACTTCGAAGGTGTCGATGAAGAAGGCCCGGGTGGTGGCGATGTGCTGGGGAGCCTCGTCGGCGTCGCCCACTTTGCTGCCCATGATGAATTCGCCGGCGGGTACGTAGACCATGCCTTCGGGAGGCGTGGGGGTGCTTTCTTCGGCGTGGGTGGGGGTGGTGAGGAGAAATATGCTGAGGATTAACAGGGCAATGTGCTTGCCGTGTCGGGCGATGGTGTTCATGGTGTGACTCCGTCGTGTTTGAAGGTAGAAAGTCGATTGAGATGACGCTGTTCCGCAGGAGCGGAACGGTATGCATTATCCGCCACGGCGGATCTGCGACGACGGGGGACCGTCGTAACGAGCGCGTAGTGCGGCCTACTCGTCGATGAAGCCATAGTAGCGGGCGAACCAGTAATTTCGGATGATTTCGGCAGCGTTGTTTTCCTGCTCGGCCTCCACCATTTTCGTGGTGCCGTCAGGCTGCTCGACGGGGAATTGGCTCTTCCAGCGGCGCATGCCGTGCATGGCCTTGAGGGCCTCGAGGACCTTCGGTGTGACGACCGAGCGGTCACCGGTGAGCGCGGCGTAGACCATGGGGAACCAGATTTCGCCATGACGGGTGTAGTCGAGCTGGGCCCAGGTGTATTGGTGACGGTTAATGGCCATGGTGTATTTGTTGAGGAGCGAGGGGTCGGTTTCGTAGGGAAAGAGCTGAAAATAGCTCTTGCAGGCGAGCTTGTCGTCCCAGATGACATTCCACATGTCGGGCCAGATGGTTTTTGCCAGGATGGCCTCATCGGCGTAGCCATGTTCGTCGATGAGCATGTGGTAGGCGGCGCGGTAGCGTTCTTTGCCCGTGATGCGGTGGGTGGTCTTGAGGGCGGCGAGCATCTCCAGGGCGTTGAGGGGCTGGTGGGGGATGTCGGGGGAGAAGTTGCCCCAGAGGGTCATCTTGTTGTCCACGTCCACGAGCTTGAAGTTGTAGTCCACCACACGGCCCACAAAGCGATCGAGGATGCCGGCGACGATGGCCTTGTGTTCTTCGTCGGCGGCCATGTCGTAGTAGAGTCCGAGCATGTAGCAGAGGTCCACAAACTTGTCGCTGCTCAGGTCGCCTTCCCAGCGATAGCCAGGCATGGTGGTGCTTTCGTGCCACTCGATGGGGAAGAAGTGATGCCGTTCATGCCAGAGGGGCGTGTCGGTCTTGTTGAGGGAGCGGGCAAAGACACCGGGTACGCCAGTCACCTTTTCCAGCTTCGCGATGCCCGCGATAATGTCGTGGCATTGCTGGCGATGGGTGGGGTCTTTCGTGATGGCGTAGCGATAGCAATAGGCCGCGAGCATGGCGCCCGTGACTTCAATGCAGTCTTCCTGGCTGCCCACCATGGGGGCGACGGTGCCCACGGGCGGAAAGATGATGTGTTGCATGAACACGCCTTCGTTGATGTGGTTGCCCCGCATGAGGGCGTCATACATTGCGACGCGCTTATGGAGCGGGTCGTCGGGGCTGGGGAATTCGTGAACCTGTTGGGCGGTGGCGGTGAGGGTGGCGAGCAGGGCGAAGACGCTGCACAGTCGATAGCATGGGGGGCAAGACATGGGGTACTCCTGAGGGTAAAGCTAAAGGGCGGTATGAAATGGCGACGACAGGGTTTTATTGTACGGATCTGGAATCGGAAAGTGCCATGTGCAGCAGGGGGAAGGGTTTGCCCATACTATCCTGTTCCGACCGGCCTACGACTTCAAAGCCATTGTGCTGATAAAAGTCCACGGCACGTGGGTTCTGTTCGTTCACATCGACCCTGTCTGCATCCATCTTCTGGATAGCGTAGAGGAGCAATGCCTTGCCCAGGCCCTGCCCGAAATGTTGGGGGGCGACAAAGAGCATTTCAATGTTGCCGTTGGCCACGCCGATAAACGCCGCGATTTTGTGGTCATCCGTTCGAAAGACCCGAAGCTCTACGGCGTCGAGGAACTCGTTGAGAATCAGGGGCCGAAAATACGCGATGTCGGAATTTGTGAGGAAGTGATGGGTCGCGCGGACGGAGGCCTCCCACAGATCGACAAGGTCCGCATAATCGTGTTTGCTTGCTTCTGAGATCATGCCGGGTGAATTCATTCTGGTCATCTTCCTGGGGTTACAACGTGGCAAGAGGCTAAGTGGGTCTGGTTATTTTGCGCGATTTTCAGGTTACGGCAAGCGCAATTCATTCGGTTGCGACCAGATGATTCGTGAGGTCCAGACGCGCCCGGCGGCGCCGTGCTTCATCGCTTCTTCGGGCTTATACAGGCCCTCGCCCACGGTGATCCAGGTTTCGTTGGGGCTGACGGTGACGACCCCGAAGTTACCCAGCATGGCGCCCCGTTCGGGCACGACGATTTGTTCCGTACTACGGATGAGGTGTCCCAAGAGAGATAGCCCTAACGGACTAAACCCTGCCGGTCACCAGTGTTTGTGCATGTTCACGACGCTTGGCCTTGGGCTTCAACTTGATTTCCACATCCACATCCAGCGCATTCAAAAAGCGAAGCAGGCGTTCTATCGTAAAGCCTTTGAGTTTTCCATTGACGATGGCGGACACCTTGGCCTGATCGATCCCCATGAGTGCTCCGGCTTCCTGTTGGCTTAGTGCCCGGAGTTCCATAGCATCTTGAATGTACATGGCCAGATTGGATTTTACCAATGATTGCTCGGGGTTCTTAAATCCGAAATCCTCGAAAACATTTTCGGTGCATTTGTAGGTGTTCGGTGTTGTCATTATTCTGCTCCTTGACCAAGAGCGCGTTGCACTCTTTAATTGCCAGGATGGGAATCCTGCAGCGACTTCAATCGCGTTCGCACCAGATCCATGTCTTTCTTGGGTGTGGCGATGCCACGCTTCGATTTTTTCTTGAAGGCGTGTAGCACGTGGACTTCATGGGGAAATCGTGTCGTATAGATGAGGCGATAGGCATCGCCAGCGTAGCCATAGGGTATTTCCAATTCCCGGGCACCCGGGAACCCCTTCAGAGGCTTCGCCAGTTGGTGCTTTCTACCGTTTCGCGCTAAGTGCAGTCCGTGTAGCATTACTTCCTGTACGTCTTGCGGAAACTTTTGCAAGTCTCTGCGGCTGCCACCTACGAAATACAATTCATCCATGGCTAGATTGCTCCAGACCCCCACTGCCGCCCGCCATCACCGTCATCGTATATGCTAATGCTCTCTTAAAAGTATGCCAGTTCTGGCATGGACTGTCAACTGGACAACTACGGCAAGCGCAATTCATTCGGCTTGGACCAGATGATCCGTGAGGTCCAGACGCGCCCGGCGGCGCCGTGCTTCATCGCTTCTTCGGGCTTATACAGGCCCTCGCCCACGGTGATCCAGGTTTCGTTGGGGCTGACGGTGACGACCCCGAAGTTACCCAGCATGGCGCCCCGTTCGGGCACGACGATTTGTTCCGTACTACGGATGAGGTGCAGTTTTTCGGTGTCTACCTGGCTCATAAAGAGGGGGGCGCGATTGCGGATGATGTGCTCGTTGCTGGCGTCTTTGCGGGTGTAGACAAGGAAGAGGGCATCGCTGTGGGTGACCCAGTGGGCCTGGGTGTTGTGGCTGCCAATCTCTTCGCCATCGTCAAAGGTCCAGGGACGCTTCGGGGCGAAGTTCAGATCGGGGCCGGCAGAAGAAACGTAGGCCCGCTTATCGTTGCGCATGGTCACATAGTAGTTGCCCTGGAAGCGGGTAAGGGAAGGTTCGTAGACCCCGCGTGGATCGTCATGACGGATGGGATCGCTGTGAGAAAGGTATGTGATCGTGGTCCCGTCAAAGGCGCAGCGTAGCACTGTCGTGGCGTAGGTGTCGTCCCCTTTCGCCTTGAAGTAAACGGGCACAAGCAGATCCCCGTTGTCGTCTACCAGCCACTGGCCACAGCCATTGCCCACATTGAAGAACTGGGCTTCCTCGGGCATGACGATGGTCTCCCAATCCGACCAGGAATCCTTCTCGGCATCATAGACTGAATAGGCGGTCTCCCGGGGGCGTGGGTCCCGCATGAGCTTCCCGTTCTGGTAACGGACCGTGTGGCCCATACCAAAGAGGGTTTTGGTCTGGGGGTGCCATCCCGGGGTGAAATCACAGACGCCGACCGTGGTCTTCTCGTCTTCCTGACGCCATGCCAGGGCTTCGGGGGTCTTTACCTCCGACCAGGTTTTGCCCAGATCGCGGGATTGGATATAACTGAGGCCCGAAAAGTAGTCTGAGACGCTTACAAACCATTTTTGCATGGTCAAAAGGACTACGGGGTCCCCTTTCTGGCCGTTAGACGGTGGAATTACCCCACCGCGGGGGTGAAACCAGCAGGATTTCCCATCGAATTCCTGCAGCGCGGTGTCCAATTGAATGCGATATTCGAGTCCATCGCCATCTAATGTGGGATGGGGGCCAGGAATTGGATCGGGCCCGACGGCGAGCAGAATACTTCCGAAGACGAGGAGAGTGGGATACATAAGTGATTCCTATGGTTGAGTTTACTGAGTCATAGTACGGAAGGAGCCGTGGGTCATGCAAGGCCCTTGGGTCGGATTAATGTCCCGAGGATCGCAGGGAATAGAAATAAAATTGGCGTGGCCCTTGACATTCGGGTTCTGCAAAGTGGATAATACGGAACTTGCCTCGGTGTGGCGTTTACGGGACGCATACTCACAACCTTTCAATTCGTTGAAATAAGTTGTTGACATGTGTCTCACAAATTGCTATGCTTGTGGGCCATTGTCTGGACGGCATTCCGCGCGTCCAAACACAATTTCCCTATCAGGAGTAGTCGAAATTGCCTACGATTAATCAGCTGGTACGAAACTGTCGCAAGACGAAGGTTTCGAAGACAAAGTCACCTGCCCTGAAGGCTTGTCCGCAAGCTTCGGGTACCTGCACTCGCGTCTACACCATGACACCGAAGAAGCCGAACTCGGCTTTGCGTAAGGTGGCTCGTGTACGTCTGAAGAATGGCATGGAAGTGACTGTGTATATTCCGGGTATTGGCCATAATCTGCAGGAACACTCGCAGGTTATGATCCGTGGCGGTCGTGTGAAAGACCTTCCTGGTGTTCGCTATCATCTTATCCGTGGTGTCCTGGATTCCCAGGGTGACATGGGTGGTCAAGCGGGCGTCAAAGAAGAAGGCGGTAAAGAAGTTCACACGGGTCGCTGGGTCAGTCGCTCGAAATATGGTGTTAAGAAACCAAAGAAATAGTTTTGTCAATATAACGAGTGACAAAGGCTAATGGAATTTAATAATGGCACGACGCAGAGAAATAACGAAACGGGAAATCCTGCCCGATCCGAAGCACGGAAGCGTGACGCTCAGCAAGTTTATCAACGCAGTGATGATAAGCGGTAAGAAGAGCATTGCAGAATCTATCGTCTATGGCGCGCTGGATCTGATCAAAGAAAAGCTTCCGAACGAGGATCCTCTGTCTGTCTTTACCACCGCGATCGACAATGCAAAGCCTCTTTTGCATGTGAAGTCCCGTCGCGTTGGTGGTGCGACGTATCAGGTGCCTGTGGAAATCGCTCCGGCGACCCGCACGGCCATCGCCTTCCGTTGGATCATCGAGTTCTCCCGCAAGCGCGGCGAGAAGACCATGCGCGAGCGTCTCGCGGGTGAGTTGATGGACGCGTACTCCAAGCAGGGTACGACGGTTAAGCGGAAAGATGATACGCACCGCATGGCAGAAGCCAACAAAGCCTTTGCTCATTTCCGATTCTAAATAATCCCGATTCTATCCCCGGGTTTTGCAGGTAGCACCGTTGTGTTGTCTTGCTTGGGGTGGTCTGGACCAATAGATTTATATGCCAAGTGTTGCCAGGTAGTCTTATCTGGCGTGTTTGGTCGTGTTTTCGGGTGGACCTAGCCCTAATTGGGTCTGTGCATCTGTAGTTGGTGTAATTTTTTGCACCAGAAACTCTGAAGCAAAATTGTAAAGGTGACATTGTGGCTCGCTCACTTCCTCTAAATAAAGTGCGTAATATCGGTATTATGGCGCACATTGATGCAGGTAAGACGACGGTAACGGAACGCGTATTGTTCTACTCCGGTCGCGTGCACCGTGTTGGTGAAGTGCATGATGGTGCTGCCACCATGGATTTCATGGACCAGGAGCGTGAGCGCGGTATTACGATTGCCTCCGCTGCCACCGCGTGCGAGTGGAATGGTCATAAGATCAACATTATTGATACCCCCGGTCACGTGGACTTCACGGCCGAGGTGGAGCGCAGCCTGCGCGTGTTGGATGGTGCGGTTGCCGTATTCTGTGCGGTTGCCGGCGTTCAGCCCCAGTCGGAAACGGTATGGCGTCAGGCTGACCGTTATCATGTGCCCCGTCTTGCGTTCATCAATAAGATGGACCGTGTGGGTGCCGATTTCGCCAAGGCCTTCGGTAGTATGAAGGAGCGCCTGGGTGCGAACCCGGTTCCTATTCAGCTTCCCATCGGTGCGGAAGATCAGTTCAACGGAGTGGTTGACCTGGTTGAGATGAAGGCCTACACCTGGCAGGGTGAAGGTGCTGCGACCGAGCAGGTGGAGATTGAAATTCCGGCCGAGCTCAAAGAGCAGGCCGAAGACTGGCGTCGTGAGTTGGTGGAGGCAGCCGCTGAGGCTGACGAGGCCCTCATGGAGAAGTACTTCGCCGAAGAAGAGATTACCCTGGACGAGCTGAAAGGCGCCATCCGTAAGGCGACGCTGAACAATATCTTTACCCCGGTTCTGGCGGGTACGGCGCTGCGGAGCAAGGGCGTACGTCTCATGCTCAACGCGGTCACCGACTACCTTCCGTCCCCGGTTGACGTCGACGAGATTACTGGTGCCGAGCCCCGTGATTCGGAAGTGGCCCTGAGCCGCAAGCCCTCGGACGATGAGCCCTTCTCGGCCCTCGCGTTTAAGATTGTTGCGGACCCCCACGTGGGTCGTCTGACCTTCATTCGGGTTTATTCCGGTGTCTTGAAAGCCGGTGACCAGGTGTTGAATACGCGCTCCGGCAAGAAAGAGCGCCTTGGTCGCCTTCTTGAGATGCACGCGGACGAGCGCTCTGACCTGGATGAGCTTCGTGCCGGCGCTATCGGCGCGGTTATCGGTTGTAAGAATACGACGACGGGTGACACGCTGTGTGACTACGATAAGCCCATCACGCTGATGGCGGTAGACTTTCCTGAGCCGGTGGTACACATTGCCATCGAGCCCAAAACCAAGGCGGACCAGGACAAGATGTCCGAAGCCCTGGTTAAGTTGGCCGAAGAAGATCCGACCTTCCGCGTCCGCAGTGACGAAGAAACGGGTCAGACGATTATCGCCGGTATGGGTGAGCTTCACCTCGACATCATCGTGGACCGCATGAAGCGTGAGTTCAAGGTGGAAGCTAACGTGGGCAAGCCCATGGTGGCCTACCGCGAATCCATCCGCAAGGCGGCGGAAGCCGAAACGAAGTTTGTACGCCAGTCCGGTGGTCGTGGTCAGTATGGTCACGTGGTGCTCACGCTTGAGCCCGGCGAAGCGAATACGGGATTCACCTTCGAAAGCAAAATTGTTGGTGGTGTGATTCCGAAAGAATACATTCCCGCAGTCATGAAAGGCTGTAAGGAAGCGGTTGAGACGGGCGTTATTACGGGATACCCCATGGTAGACGTGAAGGTCACCCTGACCTTCGGTTCGTACCACGAGGTCGACTCCTCCGAAATGGCGTTCCAGATTGCCGGTTCCATGGCGCTGAAGCAGGCAGCCCCCAAGGCTTCCCCCGTATTGCTTGAGCCCGTTATGAAGGTTGAAGTGGTCACGCCTGACGAGTACACCGGTGATGTAATTGGTGACTTTAATAGTCGTCGTGGCCGTCTGGAAGGTATGGAAAGCGAAGGTTCTACGCAGACCATCAATGCATTCGTTCCCCTGGCAGAAATGTTCGGTTACGCGAATGCGCTTCGGTCGCGCACCCAGGGTCGCGCTTCGTACAGCATGCAGTTTGCAAGCTACGAACCGGCACCGACGGCGGTGGCAAATGAAGTGATGGAAAAGGCTGGAAGTACTTTCCGTTTTTAACGATAAACACTCGTGTTAGTCAAGCGGGTTGCCGCGATTGACTGTCGGCACACTAAGAAAGGGAGAATCGAAGACATGGCCAAAGCAAAATTCGAACGTACAAAACCACACGTAAATGTGGGTACGATCGGTCACGTTGACCACGGCAAGACGACGCTTACCAGTGCTATTACGAAGGTGTTGGCCGCCAGTGGCGGATCGACGGCCATGGACTTTGCGGAAATCGACAAGGCGCCGGAAGAAAAAGAGCGCGGTATTACGATTTCCATTGCACACGTGGAATATGAGACGGAATCCCGTCACTACGCCCACGTGGACTGCCCGGGTCACGCCGACTACGTCAAGAACATGATTACGGGTGCGGCCCAGATGGACGGAGCTATCCTCGTGGTAGCCGCCAATGACGGCCCCATGTCCCAGACCCGCGAGCACATCCTCCTGGCCCGCCAGGTAAACGTGCCGGCTATCGTGGTCTTCATGAACAAGGTAGACATGGTCGACGACGAAGAGCTCCTTGAGCTTGTTGAGATGGAACTTCGTGAGCTCCTCTCCAAGTACGAGTTCCCCGGCGACGACATTCCTATCACCATGGGTTCGGCCCTGGCCGCCATGGAAGATCGCGACCCGGAAATCGGCGCGAACAAGATTCTTGAGCTCATGCAGAGCGTGGATGATTTCATCCCCACGCCGACGCGTGACCTCGACAAGCCCTTCCTGATGGCGATTGAAGACGTGTTCACCATCACCGGCCGTGGTACGGTTGCTACCGGTAAGATTGACTCCGGTATCGTGCACGTGGGTGACAAGGTTGAGATTCTCGGAATCAAAGAGAAGCGCGACACGACGGTCACGGGTGTGGAAATGTTCCGCAAGCTCATGGACGAAGGTCAGGCCGGTGATAACGTCGGACTCCTGCTTCGTGGCGTTGAGCGCACGGACATCGAGCGCGGCCAGGTAGTGGCCAAGCCCGGTTCGATTACGCCGCACACGAAGTTTGAAGGCGAAGTTTACGTGCTGACCAAAGAAGAAGGTGGCCGTCACACGCCCTTCTTCACGGGTTACCGTCCCCAGTTCTACTTCCGTACAACGGACGTTACGGGCAAGCTTGAGCTTCCCGAAGGCGTGGAAATGGTTATGCCGGGTGACAACATCACCATCTCGGCCGAACTCATTGCGCCCATCGCTATGACCACCGAGCTCCGCTTCGCTATCCGCGAAGGTGGCCGCACGGTTGGTGCCGGCGTTGTAACGAAGATTATTGAGTAACGGTCGTTTTCGACCATCACTGTGTGGGTAAAGTTGCATGAGAGAAAAAATCACGCTACAATGCACCGAATGCAAACGGCGCAATTACACCGGTACGCGCGACAAGCGTAAACATCCGGATCGGCTGGAACTGAAGAAGTATTGTAAGTTCGAGCGCAAGCACACAGTGCACCGCGAAACGCGCTAATTATTTTCCAATCTGCTTTTTACTGATCCCCCGTGTGGGGGATCAGCCTTGCAGGCCTGTAGCACAATGGCTAGTGCAGCGGCCTCCAAAGCCGAAGGTTGGGGGTTCGAGTCCCTCCAGGCCTGCCAATTTATTTAAGTATCACTTCTGCAAGGGCAATTCATGGCAACAGCTACGGAACAGAAAACGGGTCCCATCACCCGCCTTCAGCTATTCTACGAAGAGGTGATGGTCGAAATGGGTAAGGTGACCTGGCCTACGTTGGACGACCTGAAAGTGTCGACCAAAGTGACCATGTTCCTTTTGCTGGCAATGGCTGGCATCGTATTCCTGTTCGACAAAGTGTTTGAACAGTTCGTGCTCATGCTGCTGAACTTGACTGGCTGAGGAGACTATATCGTGACGGATGAGCCGTTGAACGACGAAGAAGTCTCTATCGAGCCGGAAGACGTTGTCGAAGAGGAAGGTGATTCCGAGGATGTGGGCGGTATCAAGCTCAACAGCGTCCCGGACGACGGTATCAAGC
This sequence comes from Candidatus Hydrogenedentota bacterium, assembly GCA_034669905.1. GTDB lineage: Bacteria > Hydrogenedentota > Hydrogenedentia > Hydrogenedentales > JAEUWI01 > JAEUWI01. The sequence goes on along the minus strand of JAXMOL010000008.1, from coordinate 169,746 downwards.
GCCGTTGGTATGCCCTCCATGCCCATTCGGGTCAAGAAGGAAATGTGCAGGCCATGCTAATCGCTTCGGCGGAGCAGGCTGGACTTTCCGATCTTATCAGCAACGTGCTGGTGCCCATGGAAGAGAATGGTGAGGCACGGCCCAATGCCAAGTCGGTAAGCAGTCGTAAATCCTATCCTGGCTATGTGCTGGTCCAGTTGCCGGAGCATCCCGAGAACTACGCCGAGCTCTGGCACTTGATAAAAGAGACCCCGGGTGTGACTGGTTTCATCGGTTCACGCACCTTGCCGGTGCCCCTGGAAGATTCCGAGATTGAAGAAATCGTGGAAGTCAGCCGGGGTGAGAAAGAACGGCCCAAGCCCAAAGTCGAATTCGACGAAGGCGAGCGGGTTAAAATCGTGGATGGTTCTTTTGCCAACTTTATCGGAAAGATCGACGAGATCAATGCCGAACGTGGCAATATGAAGGTGTTGGTAGAAATTTTCGAACGTCTCACCAGTGTAGAAGTTGAATTCTGGCAGGTTGAGCGCGTCTAAGTTGGAGCAATAATCTCATGGCAGACAAGCCCTTAAAAGCGCAAATCAAGTTGCAGGTACCTGCCGGTCAGGCCAACCCTGCCCCCCCGGTTGGTCCCGCCCTCGGTCAGCATGGTGTGAACATCATGGACTTCTGCAATCAGTTCAATGAGCGCACGAAGGACCAGGCCGGACTCATTATTCCGGTTGTCATTAACGTCTTTGAAGACCGAAGCATCAGCTTCATTACCAAGACGCCTCCGGCGGCCGTGCTTATCAAGAAAGCCGCCAAGCTGGCCAAGGCCTCTGGTGAGCCCAATAAGAATAAAGTGGGTTCGGTGACGGACGCGCAGGTGGAAGAAATCGCCACGCTGAAAATGCCCGATTTGAATGCGGCCGACATCGACTCCGCCAAACGGATGATCGCTGGCACGGCCCGCAGCATGGGCATCCTCATCGAGCACTAAGATAACGTTTGTTTTTTGCACCGTCCCCCAATGTGGTGGGGCGGTGTTCTTTTAGATACCCCAATCGCCATTTAACCAAGGTGGGAGAGGCCTACTGCCTCGTATGCACCACAGGAGAATCTCATGGCAAAAATCACGAAGCGTACCAAAGCCTTCGAAGGCAAAGTGGACGCCGACAAGTCCTACAGCATCGAAGAAGCCACGGAAGGTACCAAAGCCTGCGCGACGGCCAAATTTGACGAAACCGTTGAACTCGCCTTCCTGCTCGGTGTGGACCCCCGCCACGCGGACCAGATGGTTCGTGGTTCCGTTTCCCTGCCCCACGGCACGGGTAAGACTGCCCGCGTCGTTGTGTTCTGTAAGCAGGCCGATCAGATTGCCGCGGCCGAAGCCGCCGGTGCCGAAGCCGTTGGCGCCGAAGACCTCGTGCAGAAAGTGCAAGGTGGCTGGACCGATTTTGACAGCGCCGTCGCTGCTCCCGACATGATGGCCCTCGTTGGCCGCCTCGGTAAGGTGCTCGGACCCCGGGGTCTCATGCCCAGCCCGAAAGCCGGTACGGTAACGCCCAACGTCGGCCAGGCCGTTGAAGAGATCAAAAAAGGTAAAATCGAATTCCGCGTCGATAAAAACGCCAACATTCATGTGCCCGTTGGAAAGGCCTCCTTCTCCGCCGAGCAACTCCAGGAAAACGCCAAGGAAATCATGCGCGCCATCCTGAAGGCCAAGCCTTCCGCTTGTAAGGGTACGTACCTCAAGAGCTGCGCCATGAGTTCGACCATGGGGCCGGGTTTCCGTCTCGACGTCACGTCCATCGCTTCCCTTGTCGGGTAATTGCATCCCAACACGGTCGCCATTGGTTGCCGAATAGAAGGAGTTGAATGTGAGTTCAGAAAGCATCCTCTTTACTTCCGAGTCCGTCAGTGAAGGACATCCGGATAAAGTCGCGGACAACGTCTCCGACGCGATCCTTGACGCCATGCTCGCCCAGGACCCGAAGAGTCGGGTGGCCTGCGAGACCCTGGTTACGACCGGTATCTGCATGGTCGCCGGTGAGATCACGTCGAATGCGGACGTTGATATCCCCGCGATTATTCGCGAAACGATCCTCGACATCGGTTATAACGGTGGTGATTCCGGCTTTGACGGCGCGTCCTGTGGTGTCCTGGTAACGCTCGACAAGCAGTCCGCCGACATTGCGCAGGGCGTTAATGAGGGCGAAGGCATCGACAAAGAGCAAGGTGCCGGTGACCAGGGTATGATGTTCGGCTATGCCTGCAACGAAACCCCGGAGCTCATGCCCCTGCCCGTGTCCCTGTCCCACAAGATTCTGGGCCACATCACGAAGTTGCGCAAAGACGGCACGATTCCCTGGCTTCAGCCCGATGCCAAGTCGCAGGTTACGGTGGAGTATGTGGATGGCAAGCCCGTTCGCATTGACACGATCGTCGTATCGAATCAGCACTCCCCCAATGTAGAGCACCAGGAAATCTACGATACGCTGGTTAAAGAGATCAGCGGCATCCTCCCTGAGACCTATGTGAAGGGTGACATCACCTACCACATCAACCCGACGGGTCGTTTTGTCGTCGGTGGTCCTGTAGGCGATTGCGGTCTTACCGGTCGGAAAATCATCGTCGACACCTATGGCGGTATGGGCCGTCACGGCGGTGGCGCATTCAGTGGCAAAGACTCTTCCAAGGTAGACCGTAGTGCGGCGTACATGGCCCGCTACATGGCCAAAAACATCGTTGCTGCCGGCCTGGCCGAGCGTTGCGAAGTACAGCTCGCCTACGCCATTGGCGTTTCGAAGCCCGTATCCGTGCACGCGACGACCTTTGGCACGGGAACGTTGTCTGACGCGGCGCTCAGCAAGCTCATCGACGAGCACTTTGACTGCCGTCCGGCGGCTATCATCGAACAGCTCGATCTCCGTCGTCCCCAGTTCCGGAAGACGGCTGCCCTGGGTCACTTCGGTCGCGAAGGCGAAGGCTTCCGTTGGGAAGATACCGACCAGGCAGAAGCCCTGAAAGCCAAGGCGGGAATCTAAACGTTAACTCTATGTCCGATTGATTTTGTGAAAGCCATTTGGCACGCTTAGACGTGTCAAATGGCTTTTTTTACTTTTTGGAGGATATTGTTGCCATGAAAGTTCATGATTTTGCCTACCAGGTAGCCCAACGCACCATTGCCCTGCTTGAAGAAAAACAGCACTACAAGGTCTCCGAAGAAAACAAGAAAGAAATCCTGCGGCTTCTTCAGGACGAAGTAGACGAACTGCTCGACAAGTCGCTCTAATCCCGGTGAAAGCACACTGACCTATGCACGATTCACATCTCTTCTCTCAGTCTGCCATCCTCTTTGGCACGGCGTTGGTCGCTGCCCTCTTGTTCCGGATGATGAAGGCGCCCTCCATTATCGGCTTTCTGTTCACCGGGATACTCATCGGGCCCTTTGCGCTGGAAATGGTCAGCAAAGAGGAAGTGGACACCTTTGCCGAGTTGGGTCTGGTACTGCTCCTGTTCGTGATCGGTCTTGAACTGTCGCCTTCGTCCTTCGTACGTGCAGGCAGGGGAATTGTGGTCATGACCGTGCTCCAGTTGGGGCTGACCACCCTCGGTGTCATAGGCGTCATGATGTCCGTCTTTGGCTTTGGACTGCTCATGTCCGGTCTGGTCGGGGTGGCCATTTCCCTGAGCAGTACGGCCATCGTGCTGAAGACCCTGAGTGACCGGGGAGAGATCCAGACGCCGGTGGGGCTTATCAGTACGGGCAACCTCCTCTTTCAGGATGTCTACGTCATCGTGCTCATGTTGACCTTGCCCTTCCTGACACCCAGTCCCGAGCTTTCGGTGACACAATCCGTTCTGAAGGCCGTGCTCGGACTTGCCGCCATGCTGTGTATGGTCGTGTTGCTCCGCATCTTGCTTCCCCGCTTCCTGAAAATACTGGGACGTTTTGGCGGTCCCGAGTTGGTCACGCTCTTTGCCGTTTTCATGGCCTTTGGCGGGGCGACCTTCGCGGGGGTTATCGGCTGGCCCCTCCCTTTGGGTTCCTGTATTGCCGGCTTGTTGCTGGCCCAGGCTGATTTGCGCCATCAACTGGTGGCCGAGATAACACCCTTCCGCGACGTGTTCAACGCCCTCTTCTTCATATCCCTGGGCATGTTGGTTGACCTTCAGTTCGTCGCCTCCAATTGGACGATCATACTCCTTATCGTCGGTACCATTTTGATTTTCAAGACGATTGTCACTTCGGCGGCCATCGTCGCAGGCGGGTGGCCCCTTCGCGTCGGCATCCACGCCGGACTGGGTCTCTGTACAGTCAGTGAGTTTGGCTATATTTTTTTGCGGGAAACGGAAAAGGCGGGCTTGCTCGACCCCCAATTGCCCCAGATTCTGATCCCCATTATCGTGGGCACCATGATTCTGGGGGCGACCCAGCTACCGACGGCGGGTGTGCTTTCTCGTAATGTGGTGCGGCTATTGGGACGGGAAGACAAGGAGGGGAGCTCCGGGAGTGAAGAAGTAGCCGAACAGCGCGTCCTTGTGGTGGGCTATGGTGTCAACGGAAGAAATCTGTGTCGTGTGCTGGAATCCACCAAGATCCCGTGTGTCGTGGTGGAGATGAACCGCGCGTTGGTGCAAGAGGCACAGAACGATGGCATTCACGTGGTGGTGGGGGATGGCACCCGGATGCAGATCCTGGAGGAGGCGGGACTGCACAATTGTCGGGCCTTCGTGATAGCCATCAACGACCGACGGGCAACACGCTTGATGGTTACCCAGGCACGGGCACTTCGCGAGGAAATGCCCATCATCGTGCGGACCGATTTCATCGAAGAATTGGAACCCCTGCTGGCCTTTGGTGCCACGACCGTCATTCCAGCCGACTTTGAGATTTCGATCAAGCTCTTCGCCCAGGTGCTCACGGAGCTGCGGGTGCCGGACAACGTTATTCAGGCCCAGATAGCCACCGTGCGCTCGGGCGGTTATGGGGTCCTCCGTGGAGTGCCGGCGGCCCAGACCGAAAGTTTGCAGGAACTACTTCAGGTATTCCGCCTTACTGCCACGCAGACCTACTACGTTTCCGAGACCAGTCAGGCCGTTGATAAGACCATTGCAGAATTGAATCTGCGGGCGCGTTCCGGTGTGACCATCATTGCGGTGGTCCGGGAGGGCGAGCCCACAACGAATCCGGCGGCATCCCATGTCGTAAAGATGGGCGATGTGCTGGTCCTGGTCGGCAGTCACAGTCAACTCAGTGCCGCTCAGGCGTGTTTGGGCGAATTGATAGAAGAAACGGAAGCATCATCCGAACCGGATGCCTGAAGCGTAAGAGAATGAACGCGTGCGCCTTTTCGAACGCGCACCCTGTATAAAGCGACACAACCGCAACGACAGAAGACAACGAGGAAGCTATGATTTACTACAAGACGTCCCAGATTGTACCCGGAAAGGGCAATGCCTGGATGTATTACGAGTGCGACGATGACAAGAAAGTACTTCGCACCTTGACCCATATTCCCGAGGCCGACGAAACCACCCGCGTGCCGGATCCGATCGTGAAACGTCTCATTCGGCCCGAGCTATTGCAGGACGCCGATGCGGGGGAATTCCTCGCACTGTGGGGGGATGAATAGTCGCTTGGCAGGCTTTCCAATGAAGAAAGCAAAGTCGTCTGGAAAATGAATCGGCCATTCCTGGCCCATCGTCACCCGTGTCACGTAGCGACACGGGTGATTGTTTTTTTTATGGGCGATTAGTGGGTACTCACAAAAGCGCTCTCGGAACAAACGAACAAAACCCAACAATCGTGCCGCGCGATCCAGTATAGCCGGTTCGTGCGCGGGTCGGGAGATATCGCCAGGGCACTGGATGGGGGTGCGTCCCCTGCAAAGGACAAGGCGCTATTTCGCCAATGAGCTCTTGAAGGATTCTCCCGCGCGGCAGCCACACGAAGATTTTATCCCCCAAGCTCCTGCTTCTTATCCCGAATCGGTCGGTAGCAGTATTCGTTCATCAACGCCACCGCACCGAGGTCGCCGTGGTCGCCCGCACCATCCACGTAGGCCTGCAGGGCCTCCCGAATGGCCTCATAGGCCCAGCCAATCTGCTTACGCGCTTCCGCCGTGTCTTCTGCCTTTAATGCGACCGACGTGGCGCCGAAGGCTTCGGCGGCGTCGAGGTAGCGGACGGCGAAACGCAGGCGGCCCACGTAGTAGCCGGTGTAGTCTTTGCCGGCCGGTGTGGCCCGTTCGTGGGCGGCTTCCATCTTTTCCAGGGCCAGACGATATTGCCCGTGGTCGGCCTTCAACGGGGCGGAGAGCCCGCCGGCCGAAAAATGTTTCGTCATCATGCTGGGCACGGGAAAGCCGAAGCCGAGTCCGTGCTGGTCGAGGCCAAGGGTGATTTCCTCCAGGAGGGCGAGGGCCTCCAAGGCGGGACCGGTGGCCGCTTTGCCACAGATGGTCGAAAACTGGTCACGGTAGGCGGATTGGGGTGTTACCGATGTATCCCAACTGGCGCGGGCGAGGTAGTGGATGGTGGGATTGAGGTCGCTGGCGGTCCAATAGCGGGTGTAGAACCCGGCCCAGCCACTCTGACGGAGGTCGCCCATGAGTTGGTGGAGGGAGCCCGTGGCCAACTGGGGCAAAACACCCACATTGTCGTCTGCGAGGGTGAAGGTGAGGGTGGCGGGCACGCTGTCCTTCGGCGTCTGCCGCAACAGGTCCCGCTGCTTCAGTTGGCGGCTCGCCGTGTAGTCGATAAAGCTGAGGATTTCGCCACCGGGCGGAATCAGGGCCTCAACGAGCGGGAAGAGCTCGGCCACAATGCCCGTATATACGATTTTGATTTGCTCGTCGCTGTTGGGCCGTTTGAGCAGGTCTCGTTCCCGAATCAGGGAGTCCAGGAACCACAGGGAGGCCACGTCGCCCTTGAGCATTTTCTCCACCCGCTCACCGCCACCGGGGAAAGAGGTACGTGCGCGGGCCCGTGCGCAGAGTTCGTCGTAGCTCCCGAGTGTCATCTCCGGGAAGCGTTCCTGGAACTTCTCCACGGCCGATTCGGCCTGGCTGACCCAACTGCGGTGTTCCGGGGTGTTGAGGTGGAGGTAGTCGACATCCGGGTAGGTCTCGATGTAGGCGCGGATGATGGTGGCGATCATGTCGCGGAGCAGGGGGTCGTCCATGGATTGGGCGTGGCCCGGGCCCGCCGTGAGCATGCCGAGTTGGTTCACCGGCTCGGATTCGGGCATGACTTCCATGAACTGTTTGGGCCATTCGAAGGGCTGAATGGAGAGGCCCGTTTCCATACCCAGGGCGCGGGCCTCCTTCAGGATGCCACGAATGAGTCCGATGCCGCGCTGGTTCAGGTCTTCCGGCGAGGTGCTGCCCTGGAGTTCCGGGTTCATGAAGTAATTCACGTCGCCAAACTTTTCGCGGCCGACCGTATCGTCGTCGATGGGAAACTTCGCACCGAAGTTCAACACGCCGGGGGGCTTTTCCATGCCCTGGAATTCATAGTGCACAAAGGGCTGCATGGGCCACAGGGAAACGTGGATGCGGTTGTATTTCATCTTCGCCATCTGGCGGAGGAAGCGTTGGTTCTCTGCCAGGCTCCAGGAGATGGGGCCACTGGCGAGGTCGTTTACCAGGCGCCAGCAGCGAATCCGCATGTTGGGCGTCATGGTGACATCCCAATCGGGGAGGCCCGCCCAGGGCTTCGGCGCGGGCAATACGTCCCGGTCATAGAGATAGCGGACGCCCCAGCGGTCGACCAGTTCATAGACCGCCCACAAGGTTGCCACGGGACTTCCGCCAGTGATGAGGAAGGTCTCGCCCTCGCGCCGGAGGGTGATGGACTGGGCATCCGGAGCGTTGGGCGTGGTGGCGATGCGGAAGTGGGGGACGTCCTCGTTCGCCGAGGTTTCAATCGGGGCTTCCAGACCGAAGAGCTTCTCCACATAGACTTGGAGTTCTTCGGCGGCGTGTCTTTCCAGGGACGGAGCGTCTGGACTGAGGACAATAGAGACGGGGGTGGCCGCCGCGACCACCCCGAAGAGTAGGGTGGAGCAAACGAGAATAAGGCTCTGGAGTAGGTGGGGATAGAAATGTTTCATAGGTATCTCTTTTCTATAGGACAGGTTGGCCTCACCGCAAAAGTTAAAAGAGCGGGGAAGGGCAATGTCCAACAACGAAGACATGGTGCTGAAAATAGGGGGCTGGCGAAACTTTAGTTATCAAGGTGAACCTCGCGTTTACCGTATTTCGTCCAGCAAGGAATAGCCGAATCGGCATTGTACCGATTTCGTTTGTGGAGACGTGCAGCGTTATTCTTCTACTCCGCACGAGCAATGAGTGCCGTAGGCTTCCCTTCCTTCAAGGTGAAGGGCAGTGTCGTGGTATGGGAAGGTACTGCTGAATCTATCTTGCTTTCTCCACCTCTTTCCGAAAGCCTCGCGACAAGCACGTAGTCTCCCGGCGGGAGTGGTGGCCAGTCATCGATCTGGATGCTGTTCTTGCCGCGCCGATGATCTTCCAACACAGGTGGGTGTTTCAAGTTGAATCGAAGTAGTTCACTATCATTTACGTGCGCGAAGTCAGGTAGGGGAAGGGCGGCATCAAAGACCATAAGCCAGATTTGCTTCGGCCCAGTTCGTTCGAGCTTCAGCGTGACGAAACAGGAGCCATCCCTGAACGCCAATTGGGTCACGTCACTTGCAGTAAGTTGGAGCTTGTATCGCCTCTTCAGCTCAAGATGACCAGTCCATTCTGCGGTGGGGTTCGGGGAAGCATAGAGCAGACGGTAGTAGGCTGTAGCATTGCCTGCTGGTAATCCATCGATACGGAATGTAGCGTCCTCTCCAGGACGCTTCTCGTACCGTATAACGTCTGTACCGTGGTCCGTCGAGACACTCACGTTCCCCCGGAGTAAAAACGGTGTGCGTCCGGGCAAAACAGGATAGGTGCCACCAAGTACCGCATCCCCTGCCACAAAACGTACTTCCGTCTGGTTCAATCCTTTTTTTAGTGTTACAGGGTGCTGTCTGACACGCATGGGGCCCTGCGTAAGCTCAATCGCCAGAACGACATCGCCGGGAAAGATGGCCGGTATGCGGAAGGAGCCATCATCGGTGATAGGCACCTTGCGACTATAACTGCTATCCTCCACGCTTCCGGTGACCGGATAACGCACAATACCGGCCGAGGCGGGCATGCCGTCCACCCAAACGGTGCCCCGTAGTTCCGCCGCCGGTGGAATGAATTGGAAATCGAGATTTCCGGTCTCTCCATCCTTGAGAGCGATATTTTTGGCCTGGGCCAACTCGGTGCCTATCAGTTGAACCTCGACATTCAAATCTCCGCTGCACAGGCCCTCGAATTGATAGGTACCATCCTTGTCGGTCGTTGTCTCCCGCTCCTTTCCTAAAACGTAGCCTCGAAGACGTGCGAGAGGGTACTGATAGGCCCTTACGGGACAATTTGCCACGGCATCGCCGTTTTTCAGCGTAACGCGACCTCTTAGCCCGCTGGGCTCCGGCAGGACGATTTCCCAATCTCCACTACGGCGTATGGGAACCTCCGCCAGCACACCCGATTTCGCTACGACATGTATCGATAGCAGGGTATCGGGTACCCCATACAGCGCAAAGGCGCCACGGTTATCGGTAACGGCCATCGGGGTAGTATTCGACGTGTCGTTTTTCCAGCCTTTTCCAAAAAGAATCTTTGCACCGAAGGCAGGTCGTTTGTCTTCATAGCGTATCCAGCCGGACATCGCCTTTCCTCGTTCTACGGGAATTTGGTGAACTTCGCCATCCATTCCTGTCGGAACGATTCGCATTTCCGCACGCCCGAATCCCGGTACGGTAACCACGGCGAGAAACTCAGGTGCACCGAGAAGGGCGGTGTTGGAGGAGCTGTACACGCCATCAGCTCTATCCACAGTTACGGCCCAATGACGTTCATTTGCTGCGGGAATCTGAAGTACATAATGTTGAAAGGGAGCGCCATCCGTTGCGCTGACTGCCTGGATTTTCAAGGACACCTTCCGAGGACGGGGGACGAAGTCCGGATCCTCGTGAGCGCTTTCGGTAGAAGCGAATCCTCCACCGATTGCCACAGAAATGACGAGAATAAGGCTCTTGAGGAAGAGCACGTAGTCGTGTTTCATGGAATATCTCTTTCGTCAGGCCGCTTAGTTTTACTGCGCGAGATGGTTCGGTATGAAACGTACAGGATGAAGTGGTGGCTGCAAAGAGTTCCCGGGGGGGCTCAGAGAACCACTATCCTATGCATTCTATGCATTCTTTGGTGTGAATACCAATTGCTGATATGTCCTTCTCGTTTCTAAGCCCAGCGCTGGGGATGGGGGCCTCAACGCGTTGTGCCGAAGGGTGCCAGCGCCCACCTCGAAGGGGCGCGTTGTACCAGCCCCCTGCGGAGGGTATATGAAAACACGTCCCTACGGCATCTACACTTTCGCGCCCAATTCTGGATCGCCGCCATCGCCCTCGGATTCCTCCGAATCGCCCGCGCCGGCTGCCGGGAGGATGTCGATACCGCCGGCGTCATCATGGACCCGCACACGCAAGCCCCACAGGGCCTCGGTGCGCGCGTCTTGTGGACGATGGCCTCCCGTGTGGAGATAGACCAGGTACACCGTCCCGTCGGGGAGCACCATGGGGTGGCTGTAGCCATAGACGCTGCGGTCCACGCTGTAGCCATAGCCTTCGCCCGGGCCGTTCCACGTTTCTCCACCATCGGGACTCAGCAGCACGCGGATGCCGCCCTTCTTGTAGGAGCCGTGAAACAGCGCGAGGACGCCGTTGGGTAGGTATACGAGGTGGGGGTCATAGATACCCCAATCGGTCGTGTCCGCAATGTCCCAGGTCCGTCCGCCGTCGTCCGACCAGCAGATGTCCCCTTCGCGTCGGATCGCCATGACGAGACGTCCGTCTGGTAATTCTGTCACCGTGGGTTCATTCAGTTCATGGTCCCGTTTCACCACGGAAGCAAGCTGGAAGGTCTTGCCATGGTCTTCGGAACGCATGACGCCGATCGAGCTGTGCCCGTGGGCCACGTCGAAATTTCCTTCGGCCACCCACAACACGGTGCCATCCTTCAGTTGGATGACCGGACCGTTGCCAAAGCCGCCCTTCGTGGGCGTTCCCAAGGCATCCATGGGTTCCGTCCACGTTTCGCCGCCATCGTGGGAGAGGATATATTTCGCGTAGGCCTCCCGGGGGAAGCGGTAGGTGAAGAACGTGGCGATCTGCGTCCCGTTGTCCAGTTCCAGGATAGCCGGATGACGGTCGTCGTCTTCCGTATCGACCAGCGTGGTCGGTGTGGTCCATGTGATTCCTTCGTCGTCCGAGTGCATGACATGGGCGCGGCCACCGCGCGGGGCCCGTATGTCGGGAAGACCAATTTCGTGCCACGCCTCGAAACGCTCCAGCACGCCTTCTTCTTTTCGAATTTCCTCCGTCCAGGGGGGCGTGGCGTGCCACGTGCCCGACGTGAAGGCAAGCACCCACCGTCCCGACGCCAGACGTGATATGCCGGGCCATCCCACAAAGCCGTTATAGCCTTCGTATTCTTCCGGCTGGTTTTTCCAGGGGCCCACAATCAGGCTGCGACACGCAAGGGCGCGATCTGCCTCGGGCTCGGTGCCCACGGCCTTGAACTGAACCGTCTGCGCCAAGGTAGCTTCCACCAGCAGCGTCAGTGAAAGCATAATGGCGAGGCGTGCGGGAAGCACCATGCTGGCCACCCGCAACGGCCTACATTTATCTGAACGAAGGGTGATACTTGTGGTGAGCGGCATGGGTTCTCGTTCCTCTGAAGTAAATTGCGTACTATCGGTCCGCGTTCTGATGTTTGGGTTCTTGGATTGGGACCGGCGCGGTGTGCATTTCGAGTTGGGTTGTTGGAATCAAATGTAACAGAGAGACCGGTGCCATACAAGCCATCTCTTGGGCTATGAACGGTTGGTCACCGAGATGTCCTCTCGGTAGCGTCATTCACGAAGTGGCCGGTAACGACGACATGAGCGGGCCATCGGCCCTGTCACCTACCCGCAATCACGATGGGCGAGGCAGCCCCTGAGATGCCCCGTCAATAAAAAACGCGCTCCCCGTTAATGAGGGGAGCGCGTGTCGTTTCGAGTTACTTAGAAAAAGCTATTCGGTGAGTTCGGCCAGCAGTTTGTCGAGGTCTTGCTCGAGGGTGGGGCTCACGCCGATGTGTACTTCGCGGACCACGCCATCCTTGCCGATGATGGCAGTGGTGGGCAGGCTGTTGGCGCCATAGGCACGCTGGGCCGCGCGCTTCGGGTCCATCGCCACGGTCAGGTCGAGTTCCGTTTGTTCCAGGAAGGCCTGTACGGTGGCTTCGTCTTCACCGGCGTTGATGCCATAGAGGACCACGCCCTTGTCCTTGTATTTCTCAACGACCTTGGTGAGGATGGGCAGGCCGATGCGGCAAGGGCCACACCAGGAAGCCCAGAAATCGAGGATGACGACTTTGTCTTCCTTCTTGAGGGCCGCGAGGTCCAGGTCACCACCGGCGAAGAGGGGGATGGTGAACTCGGGTGCGGGCTTACCAATGAGGGGGCTTTCCGCAGGCTGCTGCCGTGAAGGGGGTTCAAAGGGAGTGGCCCCTTCGGGGATGGCAAAGGTAAAGTGGTCGGCGGCAAACTCAGGTGCCACGTTCCAGTCAGAGAAGGTGTAGGTCACGTGGGCGCGCTGAATATCCGCATTGCCCTGTTTCGCCAATTCCGTGAGGTCCAGCATGAACTGTTTCACCGTGGGGTTGCCCTCGCCGGGGATCTGAAACTCGGTGGCGATACCATCACCCTGGACGCGAAAGGTGTTCATACCCGCTGCGGGCGCGCCTGTGGCCACGGTAACCGTGGACGCATCCAGGGTTCGCTTAAAATCAGGGGCCATGTGTACATAATCGCTCAGGAGTTTCTGCGCACCGCGGAAGGGGCCGGCGGGGATAGCGGTCAGGGCTTTCTCCCGGCTACCGAGGATGGCGCCGTCCATGTACTGATTCATTTCTTTCAGGAAGAGAAACGTCGCGTCCTTCGAAACGAAAAGTTCCATGGATTCATCGGGTGCCACGACTTTGAAGCGGGCTTGCTCCTCTCCGGCGAAATCCAGGGTGCCGTTGAGGGTCAGTGACTCGTTCTGCCCATCGGGGCCGGTCAAGTCGAAGGTCATGGCCACGGCCACGGAAAAGGCCGGCAGCTCATTCAGATACTGGGAGGCTGCCAGGAGATCGGCGGCGGCATCAGGCGCTGCGGCGCCATCCACCGCATCGGCCATGGCATAGCCGGGCGCGAGGGCCAGGCAGAAAAGACAGAGAAAGGATCGTATACCGGTGCGTTTCATGAAATACCTCGTGGGATCGCGTCAAAAGTTTCTGAGAATTGATTCAACGGCCAGTATAGCACACCGTAACGCCCCGCCCGGACGGCGGTGGGGGCCTGAATCGAAGGGAAGTCGGCTCGGAATGATAGGAATGCCCTCTGCACCATAGATTCCATGGGAGGGGGGATTCAGGTCACCGCCGGGCGGAAAAAATGCCCCCACCGGGATGGGTGGGGGTGTGTACTCCAAATAGCAGGGGGGATTATCCCATCAGGGTCGTTCACCCCGGGCCAGACGCGCGTCGATTTCATCCAACACGGGCACTATTTCGTCGACGCCTTCCACGATATAGTGGGCACCCGCCTGGGCGAGTTTGGCCGCCGCGCGATCGATGCGTGCAACCCGTTCCGTGTCGGAAAGGGCCGCGACCTCCGCCTCAGAGAGCCCCACTTCGTTCCCGGTTTTCGTCACGGCAATGGTCCACATACCGGCATTGAGGCCTTCCAGCACATCCGTTACGGTGTCGCCGACTTTTACAATGGCCTCCCAGGGGAAAATCTGCAACGCCATCGCGGCCTTGACCGCCATCCAGGGAGCGGGACGGCCCGCCGGGACCTGCGTAACGGCCACGCTGACGTCGGGGACATAGCCGGCCTTCGCGGCCGCTTCCTGACACATGGCCATCATTTCCTCGTTGTAGCCCGTCGTGGCCCCAATCTTCATCCCCCGTTTGCGCAGCGCATCCACCGTGTCCACAACCCCGGGAATAAGGTCCACGAAATTGGGCAGGGCCGCCAGCTGGAGGGGGATGAATTGCTGAAACAGGGCCTCCACATCATCGTCGGTGTAGGGGGCACCATGTGCCGTTTCCCACTGGGCGGAAAGGGCGGGCATGGCGAGCATGGTGGCGATATGGTCCCGCTTGTGCATGCCCATGGGTTCCCGGGCCTGGGCGATGGTGGCTTCCACCCCATGTTGGCGAAAAAGCTCCTGAAAGGCTCCGGCAGGGGCGCGACAGCCATAGTCCACCGTGGTGCCGGCCCAATCAAAAATGGCGGCCTTCAAGGGACCCCGATACTGGCGTTGGGTAAAGAATTCCATGGGTTTCTCCATAGGGTAAGGGGCGGCTTAAGCCTTCAAGTCGATGTTCATCTCAGACAGCACATCCGAGATGGCAGCCAGGAGGGCCAACACATCGGAGGTGAAGATACGGCCAATGTTCCCGATTCGGAAACAGTCCGCGTTGCTGACTTTGCCCGGGTAAATCACATAGTCCCGCGCATTCAGGCGGTCGTAAAAGGCGGCGAAATCCCAGTTGGGATGCTCGGGATAGAGGAAGGAGGTAATGATATAGCCCTGCTTCTCCCGGGGCAGGTATTCGGAAAAGCCCAGGCGGGCCATGCCTTCGATGAGGGTGCGGTAGTTTCCTTCATAGCGGGCTGCCCGACCCGCGACGCCGCCTTCCTGTTCCAATTCGAGGAGGGCCTGGTGGAATGCCAACAGCACATGGGTCGGGGGCGTGAAACGGAACTGCCCATTGCCCTCGAGCCCACGCCATTGGGCCAGCAGGTCGAGGCTGAGACTACGGGCCCACCCTTCAGTGGCCGCGAGGGCCTCCCGTCGGGCAATCACGAATCCGAATCCTGGGACCCCTTCGATGCATTTATTGGCCGAAGAGACGAGGTAATCGATATGGGCCGCCGCGAGATCCAGGGGGACGGCACCAAAACTGCTCATGGCATCCACAAAGTAGGAAACGCCGAATTCTCTGGCCAGGGCGCCGAGTTCCGCCACGGGATTGATAATTCCGGTGGTGGTTTCGCAATGAACCGTTGCCATGTCGGTGAGGGACGGGTCGGCCGCCAGGGCGGCGCGTACCGCTTCGAGGTCGGGGGCCTGGTTCTCGGGGAAAACGAGTTTGGTGGTTTCGATGCCCAGCATGGCGCACATGGTCGCCATGCGCTCGCCATAGGCGCCATTGATGACCAGCAGCACCTTGCCCCCGGGACGGATGGTCGAGGCGAAGACGGCTTCGATGGAAAAGGTGCCACTGCCCTGCATGGGCACCGCGACGTACGTTTCGGCGTCTACCTGTCCGATATGGAGCAGTCGCGCCCGAATCGCGGCGACCAACTCAATGAAGGCATGGTCCCGGGAGCCGAGATCCCGGAGGAGAGCCTGCTTCACCGTCTGGCTGGTGGTCAGGGGTCCGGGTGTGAAGAGGATTTTATCTTTCCAACCGGGTAGGGAAGGGCGCATGGTGAGTCCTTTTTGGCGGCGTTTTCACATTCATTTCGAAGCGCATGACAGGCCCGGAAGGGCCATTCGCGGCGAGTATGTCAAAGCCTTTGTATATAAAGTCAAATTCACAAGACAGGGGTGCCATCGGGGTGACTTTCCGTCGCGTGGATTCCTTGGGTGCCTCTGCGACAATGTGCTAAAGTATTCGGGTGCATCCTTCTGGACCGCTTTATCTTGGGTTGAAGTGGTTTCGCACAACTGGTTACGGGGTTCCCCCCGATCACGCTTTATTTTCAGGATGGTTGTATGATTCAGCGCAAGAACTTTCCCGTTTTTGGCAGTGCCCTGGTGGGCCTGTCCCTGGCCCTTACTTTGTTTTCAGGGGGCTGTACCACCAAGGCCCGGATTCCGGTGACCGGCCTGGAAGTGCCCGTGCCCGATATCCCCTTGCCGGCAGTCCTTCGGGCTGAAAACGATCTGCGGAGTCGGCCCTGGACCAGGGCCTTTGATATTCTCCACGATCGCCTTCAGCGGGACTATGCCTACAGCGAGCACAAGGGCATCAATTGGCAGGCCCTCTATGACGAGACGGCCCCGAAAGTTTTGGCGGCGGAAGAGGCCAAAGACAAGGGGGCGTGGTACCGCGCGCTCCGTGCCTATGTCTACAAGATTCCAGATGGCAACGTGCTTATTGATGCGAATGGACTGCTGCGCGACAGCGACGAAGGGGGTTCTGCGGGACTGGCCCTGGCGCAGTTAGACGATGGCAGTGTGATTGCGGTCGGCTTGGCGGAAGAAGGTCCGGCGGACACGGTAGGTATTGCCTGGGGCGCCACCATCTTTACCTGGAATGATAAGCCCATCGAAGAGGCCCTGGCAGCCACCAGAATAGTCTGGGCAGACAATCCGTCGGCCACACCCGCATCGCGACGCAGGCAGCAACTGACCTGGCTTCCCCGGGGACCCGAGGGCGCCGTTCAAACCATCACGTTCATGAATCCCGGTGACACGGAAACGCGGAGCGCCCGGGTTGTGTTGGAGGTAGACGGCTTCGAGCACCTGGCACTCAATCGCCCGCTGTGGGCCCCGGTGGAACTCTTTGACAGTCCGATTAAGACCCAGGTGTTAAACGATAGCTACCGCTATATTCGCGTGGCCGCCATTGCGCCCACCCTTTCCACGCCCTTCCCCGTGCGGGAATTCAAGACGGCGGTACGGCAGGCGGTAAAAGAAGAAGCAACCGGGCTGCTGCTTGACCTGCGTGGCACCCAGGGGGGAGACGCGACGCTCGTACCCAACATGCTCTCCTGCCTGGTGTCGGAAGAAACCTTTTTTGAGACCCCCGGAGAGTGGGACACTGAGCTGTTGACCTACCTGGTGGAATCAGAAGACACCGTCCATATCGTGCCGGAATTACCGGTCTATGAAGGCCCCATTGTGCTCCTGGTAGATTCGTACACCATGGGGCCCGCCGAATCGTTCGCGGGTTTTCTCGCCGGACGGGAAAACGTGCGCGTGTTCGGGGTGTCGGGTACAAGCGGGTCCGCCGGGGTGCCCAACGTGGACCTCATCTTGCCGGGAAATTTCGTAATCATGTACCCGGCCCGCCGCTCCCTCGATGAGTCAGGGGCCATACAAGGGATTTCCAATGGAGAAGGGATTGGCAACGTCGTGCCTGATCCCGTCTTTACCCTCGATCGCACCAGCGCCGCCGCGATCTATAAGGATGGCACCGATGCGGTATTGAATAAGGCCGTCGAGTTGCTCGATTCGGCGACGTGGCGTTTTCCCTGAGGGAGCGTGATTTCCTGCCCGCAATAACGCCCATGTTTGATGTAACGGGCACGCTCGTGGACGCAGTCGAAACTAACTTTTCGAGTAGACGGTGGCATGTGCCTGCAGTGCGGAAGACTTTTCAGTACTCGTGAAGCAAGTGGCTGAAACTGCCGCGATCTACAGGTAGCTTCCGTGCCACGGCGGTTTGGAGACGGATTTGAAACGAACTTTTCCTCCCCCAAAATAACGCGCGCCGAGACGATCCTTTCGGACCGCCCCGGCGCATTGGGAGGGGGAGGAAGACTAGAAACTATTCAACAACGGGCGGGGCATCGGGGCCCTGTTCAGGGTGTCCAGGGCCTTCCGGGCCTCCGGGTCCACGATTTCCTTGCGGACCATGACTTCCTTCAGGTCCGCGATTCCCTTCCGGGCCACGGGGGCCGCGACGTCCACGATTTGCTTCGGGGCCACGTTCCGGCCGACGTTCGTGGAAGGCGCTGAACTCTTCCGCACTGATGCTGCCATTGCCATCGGCGTCGATATCTTCAAAGGCGGGCGGGCCAGGGCGATGTCCAGGACCTTCCCCACCGCGCGGTCCCCGCGCGCTGGGACCATCGAAGCCACGATCCGGTCCTTCACCCCGTCCACCACGGAACTGGGGCGGACGATGTCCCTGTTCACCACCCCGGGCATGGTGTTCCGGGCGGTCGTTGGGACCGTCGAAGCCACGTTGCGGCGGGGGGCCATAACCCTCGCGATCGCCCCGGGGTCCAAATCCGTCACGGGGCGGAGGGCCATCGTGCCGTCCCCGACCTTCGAAGTCTCCGCGCGGCGGACGGTGTTCCCGGTCGCCGTCCCGTTTGTGTTCGGCCTGGCAGGTTTTTTCGCCGCCCTGATCGGCCCGTTCAAAGAGGGCCCGTTTGGGTTGCTGCGCATCGGCGGTGAGGGAGAGCAGGGTGGTTGCGGCAAGCAGGGTGCCCCCCAGAACAGCGGTCTTGGAATGGTGATTGATTCGCTCGGTGATAGTCGTAATTTTCATGATAGGTTCCTCCGACAGGGGCGGTAGTTGGTGAAGCACCCGCTTCACGGCGCCCGTGCTGTCTTTCATGTCCAAAGTGTAGCGGGCCAACATGACGGCGAAACATGTCCCTTGATGACAGAAATGTAATCTTCCACGGTGCCGGAGTGGGCGGCCCTCATGCTATACTTCGGTCATGAAAATTCTTGTGGTAGAAGACGAAAAACAGATCGCGGACTTCGTGAAAAAGGGCCTGACGGAGCAGGGTTTTCTGGTGGAACTGTGTGACCACGGCGATGAGGCCCTGGTGCGAATGATGGATACGCCCTATGACGCGGTGGTGCTGGATATCATGTTGCCCGGTCGTGATGGACTCAGTATCCTCAAGCAATTCCGCAAGAAGGGGCACACGACACCGGTTATCCTGCTGACGGCCCGCTCCGAATTGGATGAGCGCATTGAAGGGCTCAACACCGGGGCCGATGACTATCTGACCAAGCCCTTCTATGTGGAAGAGTTGACGGCCCGGCTGCATGCGGTAATGCGGCGCAGCTCCGACGAGCAAATGAGCCTGCTCCAGGCCGGTGACCTCACCGTTAACGTGTTGACCCGGGAGGTCAAACGGGGCGGGACGCCCGTAAAACTCACCGCGCGGGAGTTCAGTTTGTTGGAATATATGATGCGGAACCCAGGGCGGGTCTATACCCGAACCCAGATGCTGGAGCATGTGTGGGGCTACGATTTTGACCCCAGCACCAACCTGGTGGATGTCCACATTCAGCGCCTGCGCAAGAAAGTTTCGCCCGACAAAGAGAATCCGTTAATTGAAACCATCCGCGGCGTGGGCTATCGGGTACGTAAGGACGGCGAAGCATGAAATTCCGGACCTTCCGACTCCGTATACTGGTCCTTTCAGTGGCGGTTTCCGGTTTGGTTATTCTGGGATTCGGCGGGTGGACCTGGACCATGCTCCACGAGTTGACCGGGATTCACCGCCTGGATAGCGAATTGGTCGCGTTGGCGAGCGGACAGGCGACCACGCCCCCTGACGAATGGACCTGGCGTGCCTTTGACGACGCCCTGGCACGTTTATCGGTCGCGGACCCGTCTCGTGAGATGGCCTTCGTGGTGTTGGGCCGAGATGGCAAGACGATTTATCAGAGCGCTCCCTGGCCCGAGGGGCTGGCGGAACGCCTTCCCCTGCCTTTCCCCGAGCGTCCTTCTGCTCCTCCACGTACGATCCATGCGGGCGCGTCGTCCTGGCGGGTGGCCCTTCAACACCGTCCCGACCGGACCCTTATTGTGGCGGCGAATATGGCGCCCTATCTGGCGCAGGTACACGCCTTGCGCAACGCCTTTCTCATTGGCGTTGTGCTGGCCCTTGTCTGCGTGGGCGGTGGTGGGTGGTTTCTGGCCTGGCGGGCCGTACGTCCACTCCAGTCCCTCATTCAGGCGACGGAGGGGATCACGGCACAGGCCCTGGAACAACGTCTTCCACTGCGGGGCAACGGGGACGAATTCGACCAGTTGATTACGGTGTTCAACGAAATGCTCGAACGCCTGGAGCGGAGCTTCAACCACGCCACCCGATTCAGTGCCGATGCGGCCCACGAGCTGAAGACACCGCTGGCGATTTTGCAGGGCCAGTTGGACCAGGCGTTGCAGGAAGCCCCGGTCGGTTCCCCATTGCAGCAGAATCTCGGCCGCCTATTGGAAGAGGTCCAACGGCTGAAGGTAATTATTCGGCGCCTCCTCCTCCTGTCCCTCGCGGATGCCGGGAAAATGCGGGTGAGCAAGTCGCCGTTGCAGTTGGATGAGCTCGTGGAACAGATCATTGAAGATGTGGAGATTCTGGCGCCCGAGTTAACGCTGGAGCAAGAAATTGGCCAGGGTCTGTGCGTGGAAGCGGACGGCGCGCTCCTGCAGCAGGCGATTCAGAATCTGGTGAACAATGCCATCAAATACAACGTGGAGAAGGGTAAGATTCGCTTCCAGCTATTTCGTTCCGGGGATACGATTCGTCTGGCAGTGGCCAATACGAGCGAGGGCATACCCGAGGCCGAGCGGGGCCAGGTGTTTCGCCGCTTCTATCGGGCCGACCCGGCCCACTCCCGGAAAGTCGATGGCGTAGGGTTGGGGCTGAGCCTGTCCCGAGAAATCTTGCGGGCCCACGGGGGAAAGCTCTGGCTGGCCGATGCACCGGAAGGGTGGGTCATGTTTGTCATGGAGCTACCCGCCCAGGCTGCAGACAGCCCAGTGCCGGCTCAAGAGGAGCTGGTAAGCCCCTAGACGAAGTGGGCGTTGTCCGGATGGGAGGCCATTCCACCCGATTGCCCACAGACGTAGCCCGCCAATTGGTTGGCCCGTGCGTTGATCTCTTCGAGGCTCCATCGCTGCAGTAAGCCCATGACGAGCATGGCGGTGTAGGAGTCCCCCGCACCTACCGTATCGGCGATATGGTCGAGCCGGAGGCCGTGGTGAACGTCCAGCATGCTGGGAGTCAGCAGCAGGCTTCCCCGGGCGCCCCGCGTCAGGGCAATACACTGGAGGGTGTAGCGATCGATCAATTGCTCCATCCGCTCTTTGGTCGAGCCATCGATATTGAGAAGCTCGGTGATTACGGGGAGTTCATCTTCGTTGAGTTTCAAGACATCCGCCCGCTCCAACAGGTCATGAATCAGATCCCCGTCGAAATACTTCTGGCGTAAGTTCACGTCCAGGACCCGGAGACAACTGGGCATGGTGGCATCCAGAAAACGGCGGATACTTTCCCGGCTGTGGGGATTGCGGGAGGCCAGGGTGCCAAAACAGACCGCATGGGCCCGTGCCGCCAACTTTTCCGCGTCGGGCTGAAAGGGGATATAATCCCAGGCGACCTCTTCATGAATGGTGTAGTCTGGCTGGCCGCCATCGCTCAGGGTGACGGAAACGGTGCCCGTGGGGTGGGCGGGATCTTCTGCCACGTGTTCCACCGACAGGCCGTTGATCTGCAAGACTTCGCGGATTTCCCGGCCCAGGCTGTCCTGGCCGACGCTGCTGACCACATGGCCCTGGGCGCCCAGTTCCGTGGCGTGAAAGGTGAAATTTGCGGGAGCACCACCAAGTTGTTTGCCCTCCGGGAGGAGGTCCCAGAGCACTTCACCCAGACCGACGACGACAAAAGGGGTATCTGCTGACATGATTAGCCACCTGTTTTCTGTTGCCCGAAATTGTAATGATGAGTTAGTGTGCCGCCCTCTTGCTACAGAGTACCTCCCGGCTTCCGTTGATTTCAAAGGAAAGCGGCCGATTGGTGCCTGGAACGGAGGCAAAAAGGCCCGAAGCGCGTAAGGCTTCGGGCCTGGACAGGCGAATGTTTGAACGGCGTGCTGATTCCTCCACGTGCAACAAGTCCCATGTGGGACGTCTCGGGCTTCCTACGCCGTCTCGGGCACCTGGTAATGCTTGCGCAAGCGGGCCAGCTCGGAACGGTGTTTTTCGATAACGTCGGCGTATTCCGGGTTGGCGATTTCGTTGCGCATCTCGCTGGGGTCCGTCTTCAGATCATAGAACTCCCACTCATCGAGGGTGTAGAAGTAGATCAGCTTATACCGCTCGGAGCGCACCCCATAGTGTACGTAGACGTTGTGGACCTTTCCTTCGCCTTCGTAGTAATGGTAGTAGATGGCGTCACGCCACGAATCGGGCGTCTCCCCTTTCATCAGGGGGACGAGGCTGCGGCCTTGCATGTCGTCGGGCACCGCCGTGCCGGTGAGTTCCAGGAAGGTCTCGGCCATATCCAGGTTCTGCACCATGGCGTCGCAGGTGGTGCCTTCCGGGATGATGCCCGGACCCATGGCAACCAGCGGGGTGCGTAGCGACTCTTCATACATAAAGCGCTTGTCGAACCAGCCATGCTCCCCGAGATAGAAGCTCTGGTCGGAGGAGTAAAAGACCACGGTGTTCTTGTCCAGCCCCGAGGCTTCCAGGTAATCGAGGACCCGGCCCACGTTGTCGTCCACGGAGCGGACACAGCGCAGGTAGTCTTTCATGTAACGCTGGTATTTCCACCGGACGAGGTCTTTGCCCGTCAGGTTGGCCTTGAGAAAGGCTTCATTCTTCGGGCGATAGGCCGCATTCCAATTGGCGAGCTGTTTTTCATCCATCCGCCCCAGCGTGCGCTTCCACCGGCCCTTCAGCTTGGGGTCTTCGGGCGCACTCTCAGGCCAGACTTTCAGGTCGGACTCCAGCACCATGGTTTTCTCGATAGACATGTCCTGCAACTTGGCCGCCGAGCCCCGGTTGGCGTAGTCGTCGAAGAGGTTTTCCGGCTCGGGAATCTCCACGTCATCGAAGGTATGAAGGTGGTCGGGCCCCGGCTCCCATTCGCGGTGGGGTGCCTTGTGCTGCACCATAAGCACAAAGGGTTTCTCTTTGTCCCGCTCCGACTCAAGCCAGTGGAGGGCTTTGTCGGTGATAATATCCGACACATAGCCGTGGACCTGCTTGCGGCCGTCGGGCGTGAGGAAATCGGGGTTGTAGTAATGGCCCTGACCGGGGAGCACTTCCCACGCGTCGAAGCCCACGGGGTCGGTGCCCAGGTGCCACTTGCCAAAGACGGCGGTCTGGTAGTTGCCCTGTTGGAGAATCTTGGGGAAGGTCTGCTGGTTCGGATTGAACTTGTCCCCATTCTGGCGGAAACCATTGAGGTGGCTGTGTTTCCCCGTCAAGACCACGGCGCGGCAGGGGCCGCAAATGGAGTTGGTGACGAAGCTGTTGTTGAAGCGCATACCCTTTTGGGCGATGCGGTCAATGTTGGGCGTGGGCGCCACTTCCGCCAGGTGACTGCCGTACGCACTTACCGCCGCCTGGGCATGGTCATCGCTATAGATCCAGACGATGTTGGGCTGCCTGGTGGGCTGGCTTGCGGCACGGAACTGACTGAGTGCCGTAAGTGCCAGTGCGCTCGTACCTGCCTGACGGAGGAATGCGCGCCGGTTGATAGTTCCTTGCATGGTGAATTTCTCCCTTGCGTATTTCAGTTAACCTATAGTCTGGATCGGAATCTCAAAAACGACCCGGGGTGCCTCCGTCAGGCCCGGTAGGGCTTGACCGTGACCGCGGGACACAGCCATGGTGAGTGCCCACACCGAGCATTTCACGGTCAAGGACTGACGCCCCTGGTCCGTGCCACCCTGAGGTCAATGCGTCGGGTACGTGATTTCCTGGTTATTGTCGTGGTCTCCGTTAAAGGCGAGATAAGGCGATAGACCTATCCCGCGACTTCCGCACGTTTACGGGCCACCATCCGTTTGACCAGTTCATCTACAATAACACCCGCCAACAACACGGCGCCAATGATGGCAAACTCAAGCTGGGAGGGCAGGTTGAGGATATTGATGGCGTTTTTCAACACGATAATAACGGCCGTACCAATGACGACTCCGATGATGGAGCCTTCGCCGCCCCGGAGGCTGCACCCCCCCAACACGGCGGCGGCAATGGCATAGAGTTCGTAAAATTCCCCCATGCCGGCAGGTTGGACGGTGTTGAGATCGAGGGCGAACACAATGCCGCTGAAGCCTGCACAAAGGGAGCAGAACACATAGGCACCGATGGTGACGCGGTCGGTATTGATACCGCTGTAGCGGGCTGCCTCTTCATTGCGCCCGAGGGCGAAGAGATAACGTCCATAGATGGTGAACTGCAGCAGGAAGCCGGCGATGAGCGCGACAATCAGCATGGAGATAAAAGGCACGGGCAGCGAAAAGCCGCCGAGGGGAATACTGCCGTGGGCGAGGATGCCCAGGGTTTCATAGCCCTGCCCGAAGCCCACACTCTGGTCGGCCGTGGCGTAGCGTCCGATACCCCGAAGAAAGAGCAGACTGCACAAGGTCACGACGAAGGGTTGTAACCGCACCTTGGTGATGAGCAAGCCATGAAACAAGCCAATGGCCGCGGAGCCTGCGAGTAAGGCGGGAACCATGACCCAGGGGGAGTAGCCTTTGGCGAGGAAGAGGGCCAGCAAGGACCCGACCAGCCCAATGACCGAGCCGATGGACAGGTCGATACCCCCGGTGATGATGACCATGGCCACCCCAACGCCAATGACGCCGAAAAGGCCAATCCAGCGGAAGGTGTTCTGCATGTTGTAGGCGGAGAGGAAGTTGTCACTGTTCATCGCGGTAAAGACAAATACCACCACCAGTAACCCGAAAATACCCAGTATTTTTTTCATACGCCTCTGCGTACTCCTTTATAAATTAATGTCTCGTAGAATGTACCTATCCACGTATGGCCCTCTAGGCAGCCACTACGGAACCCGTCGCCAGATGCATCACCGCCTCTTCCGTGAGGTCCTCGTGGGAAAGTTCGCCCGTCAGGGCCCCTTCGTGAAAGATAAGTGCCCGGTCTGGCAGGTGCAGAATCTCTTCCATTTCACTGGATACGAAGATAATGGCCACGCCAGATTCGGCCAGTTCTTCCATGAGCTGATAGATTTCGCGTTTGGCCCCCACATCGATACCGCGCGTGGGCTCGTCGAGCAACAGGATGCGGGGTTTCATGGCCAGCCATTTCCCCAAGACCACCTTCTGTTGATTACCACCCGAGAGAACCTGGGCGATCTGCTGGTCCGAAGGGGTCTTGATACGGAGTTTTTCGACCATCTCCCGGCAGATACACCGTTCTTCTTCCCGGTTCAACAGCCCCCGGTTCTGGTCTCGCTTTACACTGGCGAGGCTGCAATTCTCGCGCACGGCCATCTCCAGGATCAGGCCGTGTTGCTTGCGATCCTCCGGGACGAGGGCGATGCCCGCTTCGATGGCATCGATGGGGCAGGTGATCTGGGTCTCTTCCTGGGCCACGGATATCGTGCCGGCCAGGGGGGGCACGACGCCAAAGAGGGCCTGGAGCAGTTCCGTGCGTCCGGCACCCACCAAGCCGCCGATACCCACGATTTCGCCGGCGCGTACTTGGAAGGAGATGGGGTGTTTGGGGTGCATGGCGGTCACCAGACCATTTACGCGTAAGACCTCTTCGCCCAGGGGGCGGGGCGTGTAGGCGCGGACCTCCGAGAAATCACGGCCCACCATGAGTTTGACCATGTTGTCATGATTGATTTCTGATTTTGCCAGGTCACCCGCGTTGTGTCCGTCGCGGAGGACCACCACCCGGTCGGCCAGATCGGTCACTTCGCCGAGGCGGTGGGAGATGTAGATGATGCTGACCCCGGCGTCGCGAAGGGAATGAATCACGCGATAGAGATTGTCCGTCTCGCGCTGGGACAGGCTGGAGGTGGGTTCATCCATGATGAGAACGCGACTCTGAACCGAAAGGGCCTTGGCGATTTCCACCATCTGCTGTTGCCCCACAGAGAGGTTGCGCACCAGCGTCCGGGGGGAATAATCAAGACCCACCTCCTCCAGCAATTCCTTGGATGCCTGGTCCACCGCCCGACGGTCTACCACGCCCCAGCGATGGGGCTCCCGTCCAAGAAAAATGTTGGAGCCAATGTCCAGGTTGTCGGCCAGGTTGAGTTCCTGGTGGATAAGCGAGATGCCCAGCCTGCTCGCCGCCTGGATGGAATCGATAGAAACCACCTCACCATCGAGCCGAATTTCCCCCGCGTCGGGGGGCTGAATTCCCGCCAGTATTTTCATCAGCGTGCTCTTACCCGCGCCGTTCTCGCCGATGACGGCCAGCACCTCACCGGGGTACAGGGAAAGACCGACACCATCCAGGGCGCGCACGCCGGGGAATTGCTTACTGAGTTGGGTCACTTGAAGCAGCGGCGCAGCAGAACGCACATCCGTCATCACTCTCACTCCCTCGCTCCGACGGGCTGATCAAGCAGGGCACAGGCCAGATACTGACCGGTGCCCCGTATCAACGTCGGTTGCGATGTTACCGCGCCTCAGGCACCCAGTGCCTTCAGTTCCGCCAACTTGGCCGTGAATTCTTCCACATTCGCTTTGCGAACGAGGACCACCGGGACTTCCAGTGTGCCGCCTTCAGGCAATACGCTGGCGTCGCCCTGGGCAAGGCCTTTGAGGATGCGGATAGACTGATAGCCATATTCGAAAGGTTGCTGGCTGACCGTACCGTGGACCGTGCCTGCCGCGATGGCCGCGAGGGTGTCGTCGGCCTCATCAAAGCTCACCATCTTAATCTGGTTGAGCTTGCCTGCCCCTTCGACGGCCTGAAGACAGTTGGGAATGTTATAGGCGAAGAGACCCACCATGCAGGCGAGATCCGGATTGGCTGCCATCGCATCTTCCGCATTCGACTTCGCCTTGGCGTAGTCGAAATTGTCCGTCAGCGTGGAGATGATTTCGTATTTTTCCCCTTTGATCGGGGTGGACGGCGGGCTCACGTTCAGGTTATTACCATCCTGCATGGGCGCGTCAATCAACTCGTCGATGACCCCCTGCCGCCGTTGCTGGGCGTTGAGCTGTTCCAGACGTCCGACAAAGATCATGACCTTGCCGCCATCGGGGATGACTTCCTTGATAAGCTTGCCCGCTTCCCGGCCCGCCTTGTAGTTGTCCATGCCGATGAAGCAAAGACGGTTGGCATCGGGGGCGTCAGAATCCTGGGTGATGACATTGGTGACTTTGGCAGCCTGGTTGATGAAGGCCACCTGGTTGGCCGCGTCAATGGGGCTGATGGCCAGGCCATCGATGCCCCGTGCCAGGGCGTTTTCCATCATGCGCTTCTGATCGACCACGCCTTTGGGCGGCATGAGTACTTCCGCGTTAACGTCGAGGTCTTTCGCGGCGGCCTTCACCCCGGCAGCGGCAATGGTCCAGAAGGGGTCGATGCCGTTGGTGACATAGGCGAGGTCGATCGATTCGCCTTCGGGCACGACGTGCAGTTTGATGGAATCCGCTGCCCCGTCGGAGGCGGCTGGTGCTGTGCTGGCATCGCCGTCCGCACCACCATCACTGCCACCACACCCCGTCAGGGTCATGCCTACGGCGGACATGATGGCCGCCCCAAAAATAACCGTGCGCGACGAAGCGCGCTCAAAAGAACGTAACATCGAATTTCCCTCTCCAGATAGTTCGACAACTGCTCATCCCACACGCTGCTACGAATGCCCGCTGGTAGCAATGGGCGCTTCGCGCAGGAAGGAGCTTCAGTCTACTGTATTGCCGCCCACGACTCAAACGGGCGTTTCGGGCCGTGGGAGTCAGGCGTTGAACGGGCAGGAAAGGACCCAAAGGACTGGGAAGTGATGCTTTCGGGGTTCGAAGTGGTCACCGATGTGTAGGCGTCTAACGTGCCTGGGTTCCTGGCCCGGCGCATCAGGTGCCTTTGTCCTTTCCGTCCTTTAGGTCCTTGTCAGGCCGCACCAATCTCGCACAACTTGAACCGATCTCGGCCCGTACCGGATAATAGGGGCGGTGTCTCCCGTGCGAATTCTGGCCTTTCCCGATTGCCACGCGATGTGGGCCACCCCATTTCGACCCCCTAACAACGGATGCGCCCGATCGCATTGACGTACCACGAAAGAGTCCCGATGAGTTCATCGAACGCCCCAGAAAACTCCGAAGGGCGGAGAGTATCCAACTTCGTTCGCAATATCATTGAAGAAGACCGTGCCGCCGGGAAGAACGACGGTAAGGTCGTGACACGCTTTCCCCCGGAGCCCAACGGCTACCTCCATATTGGTCACGCCAAGTCCATTTGCCTCAATTTCGGACTGGCCGAGCGCTATGATGGCCGCTGCCACCTGCGTTTTGATGATACAAATCCCTCCAAAGAAGAAGACGAATACGTACAGTCCATCAAAGAGGACGTGCGTTGGTTGGGCTTCGACTGGGGCGAACACGAGTACTATGCGTCTGATTATTTCGACCAGCTTTACGACTGGGCCATCAAACTCATTGAAGAAGGTAAGGCCTATGTCTGTGACCTGAGCTTCGATGAAATGAAGGAATACCGCGGTACCCTCACCGAGCCGGGAAAAAACAGCCCCTACCGGGACCGCAGTGTGGAAGAGAATCTGGACCTCTTTGCCCGTATGGCGGCCGGTGAGTACGAAGAGGGCAGCAAGGTGCTGCGCGCCAAAATCGATATGGCGGCCCCCAACCTCAATCTGCGGGACCCGGTCATGTACCGCGTCCTCAAGGCCGAGCACCACCGGACCGGCAGCAAGTGGAAGATCTACCCCATGTATGATTTTACCCACGGCCAGTCCGATTCCATTGAAGGGGTGACCCATTCCATCTGCACGCTGGAATTCGAGGATCACCGGCCCCTCTACGATTGGTATATCAACGCCCTGGGTATTCACCACCCCCAGCAGATTGAATTTGCGCGCCTCAATATCGGCTACACGATGATGAGTAAGCGGAACCTGCTGACCCTGGTGAACGATAATCACGTCAACGGGTGGGATGACCCCCGCATGCCTACCATTTCCGGCATGCGTCGTCGTGGCTATCCGCCCAAGGCCATCCGTGATTTTTGTGAAGCCGTCGGTGTGGCCAAGGCCAACAGCACGGTAGACTTTGCCTGGCTGGAGCACTTTGTGCGCGATGAGTTGAATAAGACGGCGCCGCGCTATATGGCGGTGGTCGATCCCCTGAAAGTCGTGATCGAGAATTATCCCGAAGATCAGGTGGATGAGCTGGAGGCGGTGAACAACCCGGAAGACCCCTCGGCGGGTACCCGCATTGTGCCCTTCTCCAAGACCATCTATATCGAGCGGGAAGACTTCATGGAAGATCCGCCCAAAAAGTTCTTCCGCCTGGCGCCAGGCCGGGAAGTGCGCCTGCGCTACGCCTACTTCGTGACCTGCACCGACGTAATCAAGGACCCGGAAACGGGCGAAGTCATCGAGTTGCGCTGTACCTACGATCCCGAGACCAAAGGCGGCAACGCCCCCGATGGCCGGAAGGTCAAGGCCACGTTGCACTGGGTTTCTGAAGCCCACGCGGAAACGGCGGAGGTGCGCAACTACAACCAGCTCTTTACCAAAGAGAATCCGAATCGCGGTAAGAAAGGCCAGCACTGGACCACCAACATCAATCCAGGCAGCCTGGAAGTGCGTACGGGCTGTTTGATTGAGCCTGCGCTGTCCGAAGTGAAGGCCGGTGAGCGGGTGCAGTTTGAGCGCCTGGGTTACTACTGTGCCGATGTGCACGATCACACCCGGAAGAGTGCGGTATTCAATCGGACCGTTACCTTGAAGGACGCCTGGGCGAAGGCGCAGAAGAAAGGCGGCTGATACCGCTCCAGATACCCCCTCGCAAGTTGTGATTTCCTCATCGCGTGATTTAGAGTTGCTGAAGTAGTTCAGCACGATATGACGACGATGAGGAAATTTTTTATGGGACAACGTGGGGGAGTGCCGGGTGTTGAAGGTGTCTCCACAGCGGCCGCTTTGCGCCAACAGATTCTGGGGCCCTTTCTAGACACGGTGCCCCGGGTGGGCCGAAAACGGGTCACCATGGGCTACCGCGTGGGGGTGGCCCTGGTGGCACTGGGCATGGCACTGCTGCCGTTGTGCTATGTGGGCCTGATTGCCCTGGTAGGCGTGGGCGTCTATTTTCATGCCACGGCCAATCTGGCCCTGTTTCAGGAATCGCGCAGTGCGGTGAAAATGGTGGCGCTCTACCTGGCTCCCATTGCGCTGGGGGTGGGACTCATCATGTTTTTGCTGAAGCCCCTCTTTGCGCGTCCATCCGGAGGGCGGGGGCGCTATGCGGTCCGTCCCGAAGAGGAGCCGCTCCTTTTCGAGTTTGTAGCGAGCGTGAGTGACGCCGTCGGGGCACCGCGACCGGTCCGGATCGATTTCGTGATGGAAGTCAATGCCGGAGCCAGTTTTGAGCGGGGCCTGCTGAGTTTCTGGAACAACAACCTCGTCCTGATAATCGGTATGCCCCTCCTTACCGGCCTGACAACCCGCCAGCTTGCCGGCGTGTTGGCCCATGAATTCGGCCACTTCTCCCAGGGTACCGGAATGCGCCTCTCCTATCTCATCAACCGGATTAATAGCTGGTTGCATCGCAGCGTCTATGAACGCGATGCGTGGGATGTGTGGTTGGCGGAAAAGACGGCGCACGGCGGCCTGTTAGGACCCTTTTTTGGTGCCCTGCGCGTGGCGGTCTGGTGTACCCGCTGGGTGTTGTGGGTTTTCATGATGGTCGGGCATGCCATGAGCTGTGTGTTGTTGCGCCAGATGGAATACGATGCGGATAAGTCGGAGGCCCGGCTTGCGGGGAGTGATGTCTTTAACGATACCTGCTGGCAGATGCGATTGATGGGCGTGGCGACCCAGTTTACCTTCAGCCAACTCCAGATGGCCTGGCATGAGCAGCGACTCGTGGACAACTTCCCGTCACTCATCGCCTTTAATGCCAGCGACCTTCCGCCTTCGGTGCTGGAAAAAGTACGCCAGGCGGTGTCCAAGACCCAGACGGCCTGGAACGATACCCATCCCGCTGACCGGGCGCGTATGCAACGGGTGGCCCGAGAACCGGCACCGGGAATCTATCATCAGTCCCTGCCTTCGACGTTGTTGCTGCGCAATTTTGAAGAGCGCGCCCGACGTATGTCCCTGTCGCTGTACCGGGATATGCTGGGCGACGGGGTGACCCAGCGCAATCTGGTGCCCCTGAAAACACTGCTGGAAGAAGAGCGGACCCGACGCAAGGAACAAAAGGCGGGCGGACGGATTTTACAACACGCCTTTTCCCATGGTTTTCCCCTGCTCTTCGCGGAACGACGACTGGAGCTTCCCGAAGATCCCGCGGCACTCCGCACGACCTTGCGGGAGACACGAACCCAGCTCGCCGGGATGCTCAGCGAAGTGCCCGAAGCGGTTCGGGCTTTCGAAGAGGCGGATGAGGGCGTGGCGGTACTGCGCGTGCTGCAGGCCCTGCGTGGCTATCGGGTCGATATCAGTCGCTTTAAGACCACGTCGGTCAGAATTCCCCGCGCCGAGGATATCCCCCACCGAATCCTGGAACTGGCCGAAGAGCGGGAGGTCGCCCTGGTGGTGCTGGAGCACTTCCGGGCATTGACCTATCGTCGCATAATTTGCGCCCTGCGATTGCTTCACCATCCGCCCGTTTATCAAAAAATCGGGTGGGGCATTCCGTTGATCGACGAGGCCGAGAAAGCCCTCATCGGACCTCGGGTATTCAGCCGCTATTTTGATGTTATCAATTCGTTGTCGGAGGCCCAGCTTACGCTGGATGTCTATATGCGCGCGGACCACTCGGGTCGGCTCGTCCACGACGTAATGCGTCAGCTACAACGGCTGGCGGGAGAAATGGCCGAGGGACTGGGGCAGTTGCAAGGCGGACTGGGTGAGTGCGAATACCCCTATCTCCATGCATCGGGGAAAGTGAGTGTGGGCCAGTATGCCATCCCCTACGTGCCGCCTGTGCGTGACCTCTTCAATCTCAGCGTTACGGCCTCGGATTCGCTCCACAAGATTGGCTATTACTACACCCGAAGTCTTTTCCGCGTGTGCGATTTGGCGGAGCAGGTCGAAGGGGCCTTGGGGATGGCGCCCTTTCCTGACCCGCCAGAGAAGCGCCTGGAAGTCGAAGAAGGCTAGCGGGAATTGGCTTCCAGGAGCCGACGGCTCAGGGTGAGGATAATATTGACCAGCAACTTCACCGAAACTTCGCGGGGCATGATGTGGTCGATGATATCCATCTTGAGGCCCAGGAGGCTGATATCGTCGCGCGCCACGGCATCGGCACTTCGCCTGCCCTCGCTGACCAACGCCATTTCCCCGAACATGTCCCCCTGGCCGAGCAAGGCCAATTCTCGCCCGTCCTGCTCGATGGCGACGGTACCATTCAGAATCAGGTAGAGGGATTCGCCCACCTGATCCTTTTTGAAGATAATATCCCCGGCCTCATAGTCGACGGTCAGGCCCCGTGCGAAAATCTTGGCAATGTTCTCCGGGTCGACCCCACGAAAAAGTTCCATGCGCCGTGCAAGTATTTCGTAGGTGTCTCGCATACTGTCCATCATGACATGGGTTACGTCTTCGAGTATTTTATCGGAGTCGTCGGTGCCAACCGCTGCCGCGCGATTCTCGTCGGCATGCTCCGCGTGAAATACCTGGTCGAAGACGGACTCCGTGTCCAAATCCGCCGCATCATCGTCTTCCGCGTTGTCTTCTCCGGCAAACCGCACTTTATGGATCGTGCTCTCCGTCATCTTCTTTTCGGCGTAGTCCGATTTCGAATCGACGGCGATGGCGTCGGGGAGCGCGTTGTCATCGGCAGCTGCAACCTGCGCCGTTGCGTTGCGTTCCGCATAGGCCGCTTTCTCGGCGGGTGTCAGCGTGATACCAAAGCTGGATACGCTCATTTCTGTCGAATCGGCCCGTCGGGTCTGCTCGCCGAATACCTTCGCCGTTACCGTTTCAAAATGCTTGTGCGCGCAAAGAATGGGTTTGATGCGGAGCGTGGGACAATGCTCTTGTACGACCTGAAGCGCCTGGGTGTCCAGGGGATTGACCATGGCGATGGTCAGATTGCGTCCCAGTTTGTCGATGGGAATGAGTCGATGGCGGAGGCAGACCTCTTTGGGAACCAGGGCGGCCACCTCGGCATCGATCAGATAGTCGAGCAGACTGAGATGGGGGATCTTGCAGTACTTGGCCAGGAAGGAAAGGAGCGATTTTTCGTCGAGAATACCCTGCTCTATCAGAATCTCGCCGAGGAATGCCCCGGTTTCCTTCTGGATGGCCAGGGCCTTCTCCAGCTGTTCCCGGGAGGCTTTGCCCTGCTGAAAGAGGATGGCCGGGAGCGAGCGCGCTGGTGTTGGCGCGGCCTGGCGTGCCGTGCCCGAAGGGGCTGGTGCAGGCGTGCTTGCCGGGGCAGGCGATGTCGCCTCGGTGTGGGGGGGGGACTTCTTCGATTTATTCCAGCCAAGCATCGACGCAAACCTTGATCAGGGGAGTATCCCCCACGTTAACTACCATCAGACTGGGGCGAGCCATTCGGCTTCCCAGCGGCGTTGGTGCATGGTAGCACCCCGGTCGGGAATTCCTCAACCTGAGTGTTCCAGCACAGTGGGAAGGGCGGTCGAGCGGGGCGTCATGCACGGCGCTCAATCGGGGGCTGGCGCTCGCTCGCGATCCGCAGGGGATACGTGGCGTTCGATGGTCTCGAGGAGGCGGCGGATACTGAAGGGCTTTCGCAGTACCTCCGCGAATTGATTGGGCGGGATCTCGTTGAACCGGGCTTCGTCGAGCATGCCGGTTGCCAGGAGAATAGGAAGTTCGGGGAAGTGGTCGGAGATATGGCCCGACAACTCGATCCCGTTCATCCTGGGCATCGTCAGGTCGCAGATGGCAATATCAAAGGGGTTTTCTTCAGCCGCGTGTTTCGGAAGATCGGCAATGGCCTTCAGCGGTTCATTGTACGCGGTGATGGTGCAGCCGCGCTTTCCGAGGGCGCGGGTAAGCATTCCCGTAATGGCCGTCTCGTCATCCACCAGCAGTATACGGAAGGGTGCGCCGCTATGGACCTCCTGTCGTTCCATCGTTTCCGGTGTGGCGGGTCTGACGGCCTCCTTGGAAGCGGGCAGGTAGACCGACACCGTCGTCCCCTCATGGGGCACGGACTGAATGTCGATGGCACCGCCCATAGTGTGGACCACGCCGTGAACGATGGAGAGTCCCAATCCGGTGCCTTCACCGACTTCCTTCGTGGTGAAAAACGGGTCAAAGATGCGTTCCAGGTTCTCGGGCTGGATACCCAAGCCCGTATCGGTCACGCGAATGACCACGAAGTCTCCGGCCGTCAAGGTGCCCGAAAGGGTCGGGAAACTATCGGCTATTGTCTGCTGCGTTACCGAAAGTGTGATGGAGCCGTGGCCCGAACCGATGGCCTGATAGGCGTTGGTGCAAAGATTGGTGATAAGCTGATGCAGTTGGGTGAAATCCCCATTCACAACAAGATCGGAACGATGGATCTCCAGGGAGATATCGACGCTGGCCGGAAGTGAACCTCGAAGGAACTGGACAACTTCACGGAGCAGTTGGGCCACTCCGATTGGCTGGAACATAGTGTCTTTGACGCGGCTGAAGGTCAGAATCTGCTCAATGAGCCGGGTGGCGCGCTGGCCCCCGTATTCGATTTCATCCAGGCAGTGCAAGACCACCTCGGGATCCTGCAACTTGTTCTCCCGGGCGTGTCGGCAGTTTCCGAGCATGATATGAAGGATATTGTTGAAGTCATGGGCGATGCCCCCGGCCAGCGTGCCGATAGCTTCCAGCTTCTGCGCGTGCAAGAGCTGGTTCTCCAGCATTCGTTCCTGCGTCACATCCCGAAACAGGCCGACCACTTTGGTGGTTTCGCCGGAAGGAGCCAGCACGGGAGACAGGGTGGCTCGCTCGACATAGTGTTTCCCGCGGCGGTCAATATTGGCGCACTCACCTTTCCAGGTATTTCCCGCCAGGACCGTTTCCCATATGGTATCAAGCTGGGCCTGGTTTTCCGGGGTGCTGTAGAGCGCGGCGATCGAGTTTCCCAGGAGTTCTTCCATCGAGAAGCCCGTGATCTCCAACAGGGCCGGATTGGCATACTCGATCGTACGCGCGGTATCGGTAATCAGGATACCCTCCGCCGCCTGATCAATGGCGGTTGCCAACTCCCGTAGCGCCGCTTCTCGCGCCCGAGATTCCGTGAGGTCCAATGTGTGTCCCAATATCTCTTCTATGCTGCCATCCGGTCCCATCAGCGGTACGAAACTGGATTGGAAGCAACGGGAGCGCCCGTCGAAAGACAGCTGGTATTCAAATTCACTCGGGGAACCCTCCCAGGCCTCCTCCAGCAGGCGGGCGATTCGGTCACGATCCGCGTCTGAGGCGAAGTCCAGATAAGGGGTTCCCAGCACCTCCCCTTCGGAAGTCGCACCAAGCATACACAGTCCACTCGCATTGATCGACGATAGTTGGCCCAACCTGTCGATCGTATGGACGCAAACCGGGAGACTCTCGACGAGCCGTTGGTACCGCAGTTCCCGGCTTTGAAGGGCCTGTTCGGATTCGCGTAGTGCCGTGATGTCCTGCGTGACGCCGCGATAGGAGAGCACCGCGCCCTGTTCGCCCAGCGTCGGGTTTCCCAATACGCGAACATGCATCAGATCGTGTCCCGGAATCTGATGGCGGTATTCGAAATCCAATGGGGCGCCACGTTGCAGGCTGGAATGGAAGTATTCCCGGATCCGCGCTTCGTCGTCTGGATGAATCATCTCGAAAAAGGCAGGAAGGGCGGGGTCGAGCGTTCCTTGTTCAATATGAAGCATGGCGTAGACGGCTTCCGAGCACCAGGCCTTGTCATTTACGACATCCCAACGCCAGGAGCCAATGCGGGCGATTTGCTGTGATTCGGTCAGCCGTGCTTCACTTTCGCGCAGCAACAACTCCGCCTGCTTTCGCTCGGTGATATCTTCCACAATAGCCATGTGATGATCGGGGGACTCACCGGGCTCCCAGAGTGCCGAGACAGAAAGATTGACCCATACGATGTGCCCATCCTGGTGGAGATAGCGCTTTTCCAGGGTGTAGTGCGTCAACCGGCCTGCGATCAGGGCCTCCATTTGTGTCTGGTCCCTCTGAAGATCGTCCGGATGGGTGATCTCGTGGAAGGTGCGCCCCCGAATATCGGCCTCAGGGTACCCAATGATTTCACAAAAGCGCCGGTTAATCTTCAGGAAGGCCCCTGTTCGGGAGTCGAGCTGAGCGACCCCGACGGCGGCCTGCTCAAACATGACCCGAAACAGGGATTCACTCTCTCGAATGCGCGCCTCCCCCTCATTGCGTTCGGTCACATCCTGGACCGTGCCCCGAAATCCGATGCACCGACCGGTCGAATCCACGATGGGATTTACCGTGTGCTGAAGGGTCCGTATCCTGGCATCCGGGAGTTGAACACGGAGTTCGCCTTCGTAGGAATTGCCCGTACGCTGCACTTCGTTGAAGGTCTCCAGGTAGCTGGCGCGATCCGGTTCGTAGACCAGTTGCAGCACATTCTCTTCGTTCAGCTCAAAGGTGCCCCGTTCCAGGCCCAATATCTCGAAGAGTCCGTCAGACCAGTAAATAGAGCTTCTGGCGCGGTCGAGTTCGTAGCTTCCGATGCGCGACATGCGTTGTGCTTCTGCCAGACGGGCCTCGCTCAACGCGCGTAATTCTTCCGACCGCTGGCGCTTCGTGACGTCGGAAACAACGCCAGCCAGCCGTGTTTCCCGGGTCGGGCCACGGTAAATGATGCGCCCCGTGGCTTCATACCAATGAATATCCCCATCGGGCCATAGCGCCCGAAACATCAGGGGCTCGACCGCTTGTTGTGCACACGCCGTTTCCACCCAGCGTTCCATCTCAGCCCTGTCTTTGGGAAGCAGCAGCTCGAGAAAGCCAGCGTAGTCTGCGGGAAAGGGCTCCCCACTTCTGCCAAAGAGCCCGTTCATGTTGGGCGAGCAGGTCGTTTTCTGACTGCGTGGGTCATATTCCCAGATGCCGATCCCGGCGGATGTCGTCGCCTGGGCCATGCGCTCGGCATCGTCCGCACGCAGTCGTTCGGTTTCCTGCCAGCGTGCATCAAGGAGGAACAGACTGCCCAATAGAACCGTCGCCGCAGGGTGGAGCACCAAGAGGGGAAGGAGACGCTCCACGTAGATGGTCGTCCCCATACCGCTGGGGAGCATAAAGGCCCAGAGGGGGGCGAATATCGTCACGAGTACGCCGAGAATGAGGAGGTGGAGATAGCTGACTGATTGAGAACGCCAACGTAGCTGTTGGTGAAGGAGGACACCCAAAATGCCGCCCGTAATCGCGACCCCTGCTCCCGGGACAACCCCGACACCATCGAGTACAATTCGATAGAGCACGATAAGACCTGTTGAGATCAGCGCACCGATCGGCCCCCCATAGAGTCCTGCCAGTCCCGCCAACGTGGCCCGGTAGTCGATGAGGACACCGGGTGAAATCTCGGTGGCCATGCGCATGCCGATGCACCCCGCAACACCGAAAAGGATTCCCAGAACCGCCTGGTTGCCACGGGACCCCGGATTTGCCACCCGGGGGCGTAACTTTTCCCAAATGAAAAGAAGGGCCAACAGCAGGGAAAGATTTTTTCCCAACTCCGCCAACAAGTAGCTAACACTTTCCATGCTGGTAATACTCCCAATGGGCACGTTTGTGAAACCCATCGATACTGCGCGGGGGGCGTCTCGTTGCCACCCCATCTCCCAATCGATGTGCTCCTCCGTCGTTCAGTCTATAGCAAGAGGCAGATATTCGCCAGTGTCGCGTCCATCAAAGGGCGCGAATTAGGGTATAGCCTTGACGAGAAGCGATTGTTTTATTGGTTTTATAAGAGCCCAGGGTGTCACATCGCAGCCCGTTGTCTCGTCCTTGTTGTAGATCAACCCCAAGGAGACAAGCACTATGCGATTGACACCCCTCGAAAAGCCTCCCGGATTGCGTGTTCGACTGGCCTATGCCTATTGCCGTAGGACCTATGGTCGGGTCATTACGCCGATGAAAGTGGTGATGGCCCGTGTGCCGGCCATCATGCCCGTGTATCAGAAGATAACCGGGTATATGAAAAACGCTAAACTGGACCCAGCCCTCCTCTTGCTGATTCAGGGCTATACCGCCGGGTACAATCAATGTGGGTTCTGCATCGATATCACCCGCTCCTTTGCGGCCCATGATGCCGCGTTGCTCGAGAAGCTCTGGCGTGTTTCGGATTTCGCGGTCGATCCCCATTTCACCGATGCCGAGCGGGCCGCCTTGGCCTATGTGGCAGCGGTGACCCGGGACAGGGTCGTGCCCGATGATGTCTTTGACACCCTGAAGTGCCACTATAGTGAAGAGGAAATTGTGGAGATTACGCTGGTCAATGCGATTGAATACTTTTACAATCTGGTCAATGGGCCACTCGGTATTCCGTCCGACGGCATGTGTGCCGTCAAGCCCCGTGGGCTGGATGAGCGTGCCCTTTCGGAGCTCACCGAATGACGGGCTCTCCGATGTCTGACGTCACCGAATTTGACGCCCACCGCCCCCGGCTTTTCGCCATCGCTTACCGCATGCTGGGAAGCGTGCACGATGCCGAAGATGTGGTGCAGGATGCCTGGCTTCGCTGGTCTCGCCTGGACCGTGAGTTGGTGGAGAATCCCCAGGCCCTCCTCTGCACCATGGTGACCCGCATGAGCATCGATGTGCTCCGCTCCGCCCGAAAGCAGCGGGAGCACTACGTGGGAGAGTGGTTACCCGAACCCCTGGTCGAGGAACCCCTCGCCTCGGATACGGTTGCGTTGGCGGAATCGTTGTCCGTGGCATTTTTGTTGATGCTGGAGCGGCTCAACCCCGTGGAGCGTGCGGCCCTGTTGCTTCGGGAAGCCTTCGACTACTCCTACGCAGACGTCGCTGCGGTGCTTGAGAAAAGTGAAGCCAATTGTCGGCAGATCGTGCGGCGGGCCAGGGAGCGGGTCCAGCAGCGGGCTTCCAGGCGCGTGATTGACCCGGAATCGCACCAGGCGTTGTTTCAGACCTTCATGATGGCGACCCAGGCCGGTGAAGTGGAGCAACTGGTATCCATGTTGGCCGACGAGGCTACGCTCCACAGCGACCATGGCGGCAAGGCGGCGTCGGCCCGTCGCACCATCTATGGCGCCGATAAGATCGCCCGCTTTTTCGTGGGCATCTCCAAGCGTTTTCCGCCCAAGGACCCGTCCCTGCGATTTGTCCCGATCAACGGCGGGCCCGGGGTCATCGTCTATTCGGGAGGGCGGCCCGACACGGCCTTCACCGTAGACATCGTGGAGAGCAAGATTCAGCGGGTCTATGTGGTAAGAAACCCCGACAAGCTGGAGCGCCTGCCGGGGTTGGGGTGAATTTGAAGGATGGCGTGGGGAGCTAGAAGGCCGTGCGAAACAGCGCTATACGGCGGAGATGGGCTTCGGGTCGGGTGCGAATGATGAGAACGTTGGGGGCTGTCGAGCCCACAGGGGCATGGGGCCGAACTCCATTGCGTCCGCTCGTTTCGTGGACGGCCTTTATCCAACACGCCCTGAAAAAATTTCCGACCTCGGCGGCCCGATGGGACAAAGTGTATTGCCAGAAGGCTCATTCTCAGCGTATCATGCCCGGGAAGGTGGTGGTGACCGGCAACACCATGCGCGGCCGACTTCGGGGATACTTGCTCACCGCGGTCAAGGGCCGATTCGTCGTCCTGTCCTGCGGCTACCCGAGATGCCATGACGCTCTGGAATCGACACCGTGGCGTACCTGTCTGGCAGGCGATTTTTTTCAATTCGCCGCCCCTTGCGCGGCACCGATATCCCACCCTGTTCCCACTTAACGTGTAGTAACGACGGACTTCGGACGTCAATCCCCCTGATTGGAAGTAAATCATGATGAAACTGGCCGCGGCCCTTTTTTTGTGTTCTTCGGCGGCGTTGGCCGAACCCCTTGTTGTGATGGATATGGAGACCGCGCTCCAGCGGTGTGGCGGTGATACCGAGCTTC
Organism: Candidatus Hydrogenedentota bacterium; assembly: GCA_034669905.1. Lineage (GTDB taxonomy): Bacteria > Hydrogenedentota > Hydrogenedentia > Hydrogenedentales > JAEUWI01 > JAEUWI01. The sequence goes on along the minus strand of JAXMOL010000008.1, from coordinate 129,858 downwards.
AATATGATACGTTGAAATTGGTAACCGCGCTGCAGGGGCTGGTCAATCGAGACGAACCCCGTTTGGTCATTCGATTCCTGCGGGGAACGAGCCAGACCGGCGCCATCAATGTGGACGATTACTGGCTTCACCACCTTCAAAAGGGGTGGCTCAAGGAGCGTTCGCTCATCCAGATTGACACACTGGCCGATTTATTCGAAGAATTTTCCGGAGCCCTTACCGGCGTTGTTGTTTGGGATCCCAAGGTGCCCGCGACGTCGAACGTGGCCGCGACCATCTGCGGTGTGGAAGGATGGCTGCCTGTCCGGGCGGATAGTGCCATTTACAATGCGTTGGTTACGACAGGTCCGAAGCTCCCCGTTAAACTATCGCTGGTCGATCGCTTCGACGGCAGCGAATCGGGCAGCGCAAAATGCGATGCCTATTTGTGGGCAAAGCGGGAGTACCTGGATGCCGGGCGGTGCCATGACGCTCTGTTGGCCTATTGCGTGGATGCCTATTCACAGCGACCTGAGATGCCGGGATTTCATTACCCGGATCTGGACAATGCGGTGCTCGCGAATCAAGATTACTATATTGCCAACCGCGCCTTCGTTTTCGATTTGGGGCCCTGGGGGGATGAGGCGCCGAACGATGACCCCGGCCAGCCCGTGGGGACGGATCGCGCCACCTTTGTGGCCATACTGAAATCCCTCGCGACGCAGAATGGGGGAAAGAAAATCGCCACCGTTTGCGGCTTCACACCATGGAATCAGAAGTATACGAATCATGGCGAGGTGGGCGGAAAGCACGAGCCCGTCCCCACGGAATGGGAACATGCGGCACTGATATCCGCCCATAATGGGGTGATGGATGCCGATGCGCTGGGCCTGTCGGGGCTTGCCAACGCTTCGGCCTACCAGCACCACCCCTTGAAAAAGCGCTACACCCAGCGTCGGCCCGTCGCCGGCAAGCTGGAGGACAAGACGTACGTACTCGTCTATATGGGTGACTACGATGCGGCGGCCTGGCTTTCGCGAAATATTCCCAACGTGTGGGATGACCCCGCCCGAGGGACCATTCCCCTGGCCTGGGCCTTTAATCCCAATCTCTCAGACCGTGTGCCCTACGTCTTTGACCATGTCTATGAGACACGGACGGACCAGGACTGGTTCATTGGTGGGGATTCCGGTGCCGGCTACCTTAACCCCAATCTCCTCATCGGCGATCGCCTGGGGTCGGGGCTGCCCGACGCGCTGGATCTGTGGGTCAAGCATAACAAGGACTACTACGCCCGTTTCGATTACGACATCACAGGCTTCGTGATCAACGGCTTCCACGGGGATATGCCGTTACGGATCCAGGAGGCCTACGCCGCGTTCTCACCCCGGGGCGTGGGCATGCAGCTTGGCTTCGAAAAGCCCCAGGTGAACGGCACACCCTTTCTCCGCCACGCGCGGGATATCTATCCCGACCCCAACAATCTTGACAAGACCGCCGATGAAATCGCGGGCTCCGCACAGGGCGACCGGCCCCAATTCCTCATCTTCCGCATGATCCTGCAACGGCCCAGTACCGTTGCTGCCGTCATGGAGCGCGTCAAGGCCAATCATGAAGGCTTGTCACTGGAATTCTGTGACCCTTACACCTTCTTTGACCTCTATAAGCAGCACCTTGAAAACCGGTAGGCAGGTGCGAGTGAGGGACTTGACGCCCAGGCACAGACGTTGTGTTGCTGCCTTCGAGAACCTGCCCCGGGACTCCCAGCCGGAACGGTGCACCTATCGGTTCCCATAGATCTGGCCGCCTCAGCGGTGCTGTAGCGTAAGAAACCCCGACAAGCGGGAGCGCCTGCCGGGGTTGGTGTGAATTTGAAGAATGACGGGGGAGCTAGAAGGCCGTGCGGAACAGCGCTATACGGCGGAGGTGGGCTTCGGGTTGGGTGCCTGAGATGACGACCTTGAGCGCTGTGGCCGTAACGGGCTCAAAGGATTGAATCCGCTTTCGTCCGATGGACTCACCCGTGGCGACCGTCTTCCATACGCCGTCCACCTGGGCGTCCACCCGATAGGCGGCGACCCGTTGACCATAGTGGAGGTCTTCTTCCAGGAGGATTTCCGCAACGGTGGTAGGGGCGCCGAGATCCAGCAGGATTTCCTCGCCTTCGCCCAAGGCGTTGGGCTGGGTGACTTCCAGCAAGGGCTTACTATAGTGTGCCGCCACGGCATCGCCGAAGGTAAGCAACATCTTCTCTTCGGCGGCCGGGATGCGGCCCGTGCGGTCGGGGGTCATATTGACCAGCAGGTTGGCCCCATGGCCGATAGATTTGCCATACATGGTCCGCATTTGTTCGTCGGTCTTGAGGGTGCCGTCGGAATCGGGTTGCCAGAACCAGGTCGACCGCGTGTGGATGTTGGCCTCCGGCAAGAACCAGCCTTCCGAGTAATCGGGAATCCAGTGAGCGAGTCCTTCACCCGGGGGGACCACATTCCAGAGGGGGTAGGGGGCGAGGCCCTGCTCGCTGCCCGCCCAACGGATGTCGGCGCGGGAGCCACCCATAATCACGGCATCAGGCTGAAGCGTGCGGACCATATCCACGACGGCATCGCCATAGCGGGTGCCAATCGGGGTGCCACTTGCATCCATCACGTCGGGGCCGGTGGGATCAAAGGCCGCATCCAGCCAGATCACCTCCAGGGGACCGTAGTTGGTGAGCACTTCCCGAAGCTGTTCGAGGAAGATGGGGAAGTAGGCCTCCAGATCGCCCACCAGTTTCCGCTCGCCCATGGGATCCGGTGTGCTGGTTACGCCGAACTTCTTGTCGGCCGCCGACACATAGAGTCCCGGCGAAATTCCGAATTTACGTGCCGAGTCCACGAATTCCCGAACGACATCGCCCCTACCGTCTTTCCAGGGAGACTGTTTGATGGAGTAGTCCGTTGTTTCCGTGGGCCAGAGGCAGTAGCCATTGTGGTGTTTGGCCGTCAGCACAATATGTTTCGCGCCAAAGGCCTTCGCGGTCTGGGCCCACTGGTCCGTGTCGAGGGCGGTGGGGTTAAAGGCGTCCGCCGGAGGCGTGGCGAACATGTCGCTGTTTTCCGTGTTGACTGCCGGGCCGTAGTGGACAAAGGCACCCAGTTGATTCTCCTGATAGCGCAACTGGCGGGCGGAGGGGACGATGGCGCCCTCGGGTGTAAAGAAATGCTCCAATAGTTCCTGGGGCGTTCCGGCAAACTCTGCCCGCTGCAAATCTCCGGCGAACTGCTGATCACCGCCGGTGTAGTACACGAGGGTCTTGCCCCGGAAGTAACAGATTTCGGCGTCCGACGCGTTGCGCTCCCGGATGTAGTGGGGCCGAAGGGGATGAACCTTGCTCTCGGGCTGGTAGGTCACAAAGGGCCGGTCCACGGGGGCATCTTCCCACGTGACCAGATCTTTCGAGCGGGTGACCCGGGTTTCGTACCGGCGCTTGCCCAGGCTCTGGAGGTAAAGGGTGTAGTAGTAGCCGCCTTCGTAATAGAGGGCGGGGCCGCCCACGTACTTATCCACGCCGTAGTACGCGTCGGGCACCTGCTCCCAGTTCTCCAGATCATCCGACACGAAGTACTTAAAGGTGAACGCGGGCCAGCGGGGGTCATTGGTCTCTACCAGCATGACAAACTTGCCGTCTCCCCGGCAGACCGAAACGTTGAAGAATTTTTCGTCGTCGTTGGAGCGCAAGACCACGTTGGGCTCGGTCCAGTTTTCGAGGTCATCTGACGAAGTCAGGCTTACTTCACGGACCTGCCACTTCTTCTCATTGCCCCAATCGCTCCCGAATACATAGACGCGGCCCTCCCAGACGAAGGTCATGGCCAGGCCATGGCCCACCAGAGGGACGGACACAATGCGGTCGGCGGCCACGTCGCGAATGCGGACTTCGTCTTCCTGGAAGAGTTCCTGATGTTTGGCAAAGGAGTATTCCCACTGCTTCTGCCAGCTCTCCATCAGATAGAGTTTTTCCTTAAAAACAAAGGGCGTTACCTCTACCAGGGGGGACTCCAGCTTGGTCCAATTGGTGAACGGGCTCTTCCAGGTGTCGTCGGCGTTTGCAGCCCACATCGTCAGAGAAAGGGCCAGGGTGATTAATAGTGCACGAGTCATGGGGGAGGTCCTTAGGTGGTTTCCTGTGTGGCGCTGCGGGTCGGTCGTTCGAGCTGCGGACGTAGTGGACGGGGTGGGCGATGTGGATACGGCAACAGGTCCACTATGTCCACTGCGTCTACAAAGTCCACTGGGTCGCCGCCATTCGGCGGCATCGCAGCCCAACGACCAATTTGCACATGCCACCCGTGATTTGTCAAGGTTGGCACGACCCACGCCTGGCCATTCAGCCACCGTTATTGAAAGATATCCATGTTTAAATTCATCCATGCTGCCGATATTCACCTGGACAGTCCGCTCCGGGGCCTTCCTACCTATGAGGGGGCGCCGGTCGACGAAATCCGGGAAGCAACCCGCCGTGCCCTGCAAAACCTGGTCCACGTGGCCCTTGATGAGGAAGTGGATTTCCTGCTGATCGCCGGGGATGTCTACGACGGAGACTGGAAAGATCACAATACGGGCCTTTACTTTACCAAACAGATGGCGCGCCTGAAGGCGGCGAATATCCCCGTTTTTCTCATTGCGGGGAATCACGATGCCCAGAGTGTTATGACCAAGCGCCTCCAACTTCCCGACAATGTCCATGTCTTTCCCACGAAGAAGGCCGATACGGTGCACCTCGAATCGCTCGGTGTGGCGATACACGGCCAGGGCTTCGCGACGAAGGCCGTGACGAAAGACCTCACGGCTTCCTATCCTGCGGCGCTTCCCGAAGCCTATAACATCGGTCTGTTGCATACGAGTCTCACGGGCTATGAAGGACACGATACCTACGCCCCCTGCACCATTCCGGGCCTGGTCCATCTCGATTACGACTATTGGGCTCTGGGTCATATTCACCAACAGGAATGCCTCCGCGATCACGCCCCCGCCATCTGGTATTCAGGGAATATTCAGGGGCGGCACATTCGCGAGACGGGCCCCAAGGGCTGTCTGGTGGTGGAGGTGGATGACCGGGAGGACCACCAGGTGCGCTTTGAAGCCCTGGACGTGGTGCGCTGGCTGGAGCTGACGGTCTCTGTGGATGAGTGTCCCGACCTGGCCACCTGTGTGGAGCGGTTCGCCACTGGGCTCGCCACGGCGATGGAAGGGGCGGAGGATCGGACGTTGGCGGTACGCGTGGTGTATACGGGGGCCACGGCGGCCCATGAACGCCTGCTGGCCGACACGGTGCAACTCCACAATGAAATTCGAAACATGGCCAACATTCATGGTGGCGACCAGGTCTATATCGAAAAGGTGAAGGTACGCACCCGTCCAGAGCAGGACCGTACTGCTCGCAGCGATGATTCGGGCCCCTTGGCGATGTTGGATACGGTGGTGGGCGACTTGTCCCAGGACGCCGAAGCGGAGGCCCGCCTGGCCGCCCTCCTCGACCCCTTGCGAATGAAATTGCCGGCCGAGATCAGTGGCCCCGATTTTGACCTCTCCCTGGCAGACCCGGAAGTGCTGAAGTCCCTTCTGGATGATTCCACCCCCATCATCCGTTCCCTGTGGCAGGACGAGGAGTCGGGCCCATGAGACTGGACCGACTGCAACTCAAGGCCTTTGGCGCCTTTCAGGATTATACCCTCGATCTGTCCAAGGGAAAACAGGGCCTGCACCTCGTGTTTGGCCCGAATGAAGCCGGGAAGAGCACCACCCTGCGGGCCATCACCCAGCTATTTTACGGAATACCCGCCCGGACCCAGGACGACTTCCTCCACACGATGAAGTCCCTGCGGATTGGCGCGACCATCCGCAATGAGGTGGAGACCCTCTCCTTTTTACGGCGCAAGGGCAACAAGGCGACCTTGCGTGACGCCGAGGACAAGGAAGCTTTGCCCGACGATGTGCTGACCCCCTTTCTCGGGGGCGTGGAGGAAGAGGCCTTCACCCATCTCTTCGGCTTGAGCCATGCCCAGTTGGTCGCCGGGGGCGAGGCCCTCGTGCAGGGTGAAGGTGATGTGGGGCAGGCTCTCTTCTCCGCGGCTTCGGGTATTGGTAGTTTACGGAAAGTGTTGGAAGGCCTCGAGGAGGAAGCGGGTGAGCTTTTCAAACCCAGTGGTTCCAAACCCCGCATCAACGCCCAACTCAGCCAGTACAAAGCATTGCGCAAGGCCATCAAGGACGCCCAGTTACTCCCCAAGGAGTGGGCGGCCCAGGCCGATGCCCTCGCCGAGGCGCGACAGGAACGGGAAACCGTGCTCGCGGCTATCAAAGACCTGACGACAGAGCGGAGCCGGGCGGAACGCATCCTCAAGGCCCTTCCGCTGGTGGCCAAACGTCTGGAAGTGCTGGCGGGACTCGAAGGCGTGGCCGATGCCGTGCTTCTGCCCGATGACTTCCGGGAGCGGCGCATCAGTGCGGTCCAATCCCTGGCGGCTGCCCGGGAGCAGCACCAAGTCGCCGAGGCAAACCTGACCCGCCTGCAACAGGAACTGGATGACCTCGAGGTGGACGAATCCCTGTTGGCCCAGGAAAGCCGTATCGAGTCTCTCCATGGCCGCCACGAGGTGATGCGCAAAGCCCTGGAGGACAAGGTGCGGGAACTGCTTCCAGAGCATCAACAGCGGGAGGAAGAAGTCGGCCGTATCCTCCGCACTCTGAAATGGGACAAGGCGCGCGGAGAACTCGATTCGCTGCGTCCGGAGCCCGGTGGCGCGCGACGGATCAATGAGCTGGCGAGCCACCAACAACGCATCCAGCAGGACCTGGCCCATACGGCCACCCAGCAGCGCAAGCGTGCGGCCGAGGTGACCCGCTACCAGGCCCTTTGCGCCGAGCTCGGTGATGTGCCCGATACGGTCGGCCTGCAACGTGCCATTCAGACGGCTCGTCCCCTGTGCAGTCGCGCTGAGGAATACACGACCCGTGCTGAGACCATCGCCCGTCTGGAAGGGGCCATCGAACGGGACCTGGGGCGTCTCCCCGGGTGGTCCGGAAGCCGTGCGGCGCTACTGGCCCTGGACGTGCCGCCCGCCAGCACGGTGGAGCGATTCCGGGTGCAATGGGAGTCCGACGAAGCCGATGCCCGCCGTCTGGAAGAAGAGGAACGCATGCTGGAGCAGGAGCGGGCCGAGATTGCCACCCAACTCGACGCGCTGCAACGTGCCCAGGAGGTGCCCACTGAAGCTGCCCTGCAGACCCAACGGGAATTGCGCGACACGGGTTGGCAGCTTGCCCGGAGCGCCTGGGAGGCCGGGACGCCACCGGAGAAGATGACGGCGGCAGCCCTGGACCCCTTCCGAAGCCGTCTCGCGGAACATCGGGTGACCGAAACGAATCTGGCCGACGTGGTTGAATCCCTCACGCAACATGCCGATGAACTGGCTGATCGCCTGCGACGGGAATCCGAGCGGGCTGCCCATCTTGCCCAACTGGAGAGTCGTCGGGATGGGGTTGCGGATCGCATGACGGCTTTCCTGAAGCGGAAGTCCAAGGCCGAATCCGCCCGCCAGCATCAGCAGGACGCGTGGCAAACGCTATGGCGAGATCTGGGTCTGGAAGCCCGTAGTCCCCAGGAAATGGCGGAATGGCGGGCGGACTATGTGGCGCTGGTGGAGAAGATCGAGGAATTGGACGAGGCGACGGGGGCACAGGCTTCCTATGAAGAAGCGGCGGGGCAGATGGCCGCCGACTTGCGAAGGGCCCTGGAATCGGTACGGGGTGGCACGATTCCGAAGGACGCCGGGTTATTGGAACTGGTGTCCCTGGCGGATGAAGCGCTTACCGAGGCCCGAACAAAACAGCAGGAACAGGCCCAGGCCACGGCCCAACTGGCGGAAGCCGAGCGTGCCCTTGCCGAATTGGCAGAGGAGCAGATCCGTCTGGAAGCCGAGCAGACCGAGTGGAACACCCAATGGGCCGAACTGATGGGCCGCATGGGGGCCCGGCCCGACCAATCGCCTACAGAAGCGACGGCCAAGCTTGAGCTGTTGGATGGACTTTTCAGTGCCCTGGACCGCGTGGCCGAGTTGGAAGGGCGTATTGCCCGGATTGATGAAGACTATGCGGCCTATCTCGAAGAAGTGGAGCACCTGTCCGGCGCGGCAACGTCGGCTGGTGTGGATGCCCTTCTCGAAAATCTGGTGCCCGCCCTCTTTCAGGCCCTGAAAACCCATCGGGATCGGGCGGTGACGCAGGCGGGTCTCTTGAAACAGCAATCGGAGCAGGCCGAATCGCTGGCGATGGCGGAAGCCGCTGTAGAGCGGGCCGAAGGGGAGTTGGGCGCCCTGTGTGTCCTTGCCCAGGTGGCCGATCCCTCCGCCCTCGAAGGGGCAGAAGGGCGCTCCGCCCATCGGCGTCAGTTGCTGGAAGATCAGCGCGCGATAGAGTCCCGTATTCTCGATATTTCTCCAGGACAGGCCCTGGAAGAGTTTCTGGCAGCCGTGGGGCAGGCAGAGCACGACACCCTCGCGGCACGGATAGCGGCCATCGAGCCCGAGTTGGCCGAATGGGAGGAGCGGAGGGAGGCGTTGTATGGAAGTATTGCCGTTCAGGAAGAAAAACTGAAGCAACTCGATGGGCGCAGCGAGGCGGCTGAACATGCGGCGGAAGCGGAGAACCTTCTGGCTTCTTTGGCCGATGATGCCCGCCGCTACGCCCAATTAAAGGTGGCCGGATTCGTGCTCAATGAAGCCATCGAACGGTACCGTGCCGCCAATCAGGAGCCCCTCCTCGCCCGGGCGAGTGCCATCTTCTCCACCTTGACGCTGGGTTCCTTCGCGGAACTCCGCGCCGACGTGGACGACCGGGGACAGCAGGTCCTGTGCGGCGTCCGTGCGTCCAATGATGCGCTCGTGCAGGTGGCGGGCATGAGTGAAGGGACGGCCGACCAACTTTACCTGGCCCTCCGTCTTGCCAGTCTGGAGCGGCACATGGAGCATCATGCCCCCATTCCCTTCGTGCTCGATGATATCCTGGTGAACTTCGATGATGCCCGGGCAGCGGCGACGCTCAAGGTCCTGGGGGAGCTTTCCGAGCGCACCCAGGTCATTTACTTCACCCACCACCGGCACCTCGTCGAACTGGCGAAGGATTCCGTCGGAAAAAAACAACTGTTCACCCACACCCTGGGAGCCTGAGGAAAGGACCATGGAAATTACCCCCATCGGCACCTTTCACTGTGCCGAGACCTATACCTACGATGCGGCCCGCCAGGGCGTACTCGCGGAACAGAGCACGGGCCGGGTCGAGTTGGTCAATGGCCAGCACTTCGAGCAGGCCCTCCAGGATCTGGAGGGATTCTCCCACGTGTGGCTGCTTTTTCAGTTTCACAAAAACAGCCATTGGAAGCCCCTGGTGCAACCACCCCGGGGCGGCAAGAAAGTAGGCGTATTGGCCTCGCGGGCGCCCTACCGCCCCAATGGCATCGGCATGTCGTGCGTGCGGCTCGTGTCCGTGCGGGGGCGTACCGTCGACGTGGCGGGCCATGATCTCCTCGATGGGACGCCCATTCTCGATATCAAGCCCTACATCCCCTATGCGGACAGTTTTCCCGAGGCGACCGGCGGTTGGACCGACGCGCTGGAAGGGGAGGCCTGGACGGTGGACCAATCGGTAACGGCGGCAAGTCAACTGGCGTGGCTGGCGGAGCATGGGGTCGTCGCGTTGGAAGGATTCCTGGTGCAGCAATTGGGCGATGAGCCCTTCAATGAAAAGCGGAAGCGCCTCCGGGATCTGGGCGACGGGCTGTGGGAGATCGCCTACCGCACCTGGCGGACCCGATTTCGTGCCGACGAAGCGTCGAAGCACGTTACGGTGACGTCTATTACGACGGGATATCCGCCTGCCGATCTGGAGGCCGAAGACGACCCCTATGAGGACAAGAAAATCCACCGCGCTTTTTCGAAGGCCTTCGAGGCGTGGGAAGAATAGTGGCCAGATTCGGAATTGCGGAAGTGGTTCATCCGGTTCAAGGGTAAATTCATCCTGAACACCGGCACGGCTGCGGTCAGGGTCTTACGAATTGGAGTTCAACATTTTTTGGCCTGAAAGGCCTTAACCGCATAGCCCAGCGCTGCATAGCCGTAACTACAGACTTGGAACCACGAATGGACTCGAATTTTCACGAATAAAAATCGTGGCGAATCGATGGCAAGGGCAGATTGGCATTGCTGCTGGACGACCCGGTCTTGTAATTGACCCCCTTCTTTTTTCCGTGGTCATAAAAAATCTTGCTACCACGGAAAACACGGAATTGCACGGAAAAACAAAAAAGCGCGTGCTAGCAATGAACGTTGAGGTGAACAATTCCACATGGCGTGAGGTCCTGAAACGTTGGGCATGGCACTTCAGGGTGATACCCAGGACGTACCGCGCCCTGGGGCGTTTCGGGCAGCCGACATGACAGGCTGGAAGCCTATCCCACGTTGGCCGACGAGGATACCGTCGCGTTTGAACTGTATGGATGGGAGGTCAGCGACGGAGTGGGCTGAAAAAAGGGGGCGACATCCTGTACCCTGCCTTTTCTAGATTGCAAGCCCTTCGCGGCTTTGCGTGCCACCACATCTTTGTTTCCATGGCAAGAATACGAACGACGAACGGATACCCATGAATTTCTCAAAAGCCAGAAACATGTTTTTACTGCGATTCCTCGCTCCCGTACTCCTTTTTGCGGCGCTAACCTTCCCGACAGGCGCCACCCCCGCCGAAGATCTCGTTTGGACCAGCGACTTCCGAATCAGCGGTTGTGGTGGGGCCTATTTCCTCGCCGAGCCCGGTGAACTTTGGGTGGAGGTTGAAAAGCAGGATCTCAATCGCCGGGGGCGAAAAACCCATGTGCGCGCCATTCTCTTCGGACCGGATCGGTCTGTGGTGGCGGATGAATACCTCCCCTGGATGGCCATGGAGAAGGGCAGCGGCGATGGTCCAGTCCAGCGACTGCGATTCTCCGTGGAGGTTCCGCGCACGGGCGTCTACGGACTCAGCATCACGGCTTCGGAGGACCGCTACGGCGACGATATGGTCTGGGGAATGCGTACCAATTGCCCCAAGTATCTGGTGGAGACGTCACGGGGCCACAAAGATGAGCGCCATCAGGAACCCCTGGTGTTGCAGCAGGGCGACGCGCCAGGGAGCGTCTGCTTCTTGCCACGCTCCGGATCGTTTACCCTCGATGTGACGGGGGTGCGGGGAGAGACCCTGCGCCTCCTTGATAGTACGGGTGCGGAGATCGCGCCCGTACCGGTAGACGCAGAAGGGACGGCGACGTTGACCGTCCCGGCGGGAGACCGTGAGAATATCCCGTGGCAACTTCACTTGTCCGGTGCCAATGGTACGGTAAACATCGACGGGGTCACGCGCTGGGAGCGTATCGACGGTGGCATAAAAGACATCTCCCTCTGGACACCCCGCGCGGAAACCTGGTTTCCTTTTCACGATAACCGCTGGCTTCTCACACCTTACAAACGGCGCATGAATGTCGTGTCCGGGGAAGATGGAACCGTCGAGTTTGAAGTGTACAACAGTGGCCGCCAGCCGAAGTCTGTGATGCTGACCTTCGTCGGGCCCGAGGCAGCCACGTTCAGACTGTCTGAGTCGACGCTGGATATGGCACCCGGTGAACGCCGCAAGGTGACCGTTCAATATGAGGGCGTGCCGGCGACCGTACAGCTTCAGGCCCGTACCGACGATGGCTTTAGCACCTGGTCCACCCTGGAATTGGTGCCCGATTCAGCACTCCTGGAGAAGGCCCTGGACCTGCCCCTCGTATTGAAGCCTTTCCGCCACGAAAACGCGCAATTCGCCTATGCGCCCCAGTATCCGGTAACGAATGAAGTTTACTTCGATCGCCACAACCAACCCCTGATTACCGCTCGTGGGGGACTCCATTATCCCGCGGAAGGGCAGTGGGTCGAAACTGCGATGGGGTCGCTGCTGGATTCCAAAGTGGCGGTGGACGAAGATAATGATATCTATCTTCTTGCACAGAAGGACGGGGCATCGGCCTTGTACCACGCTAAGGACGGTACGAAGGACTTTACGGCCTACCCGGTGCCCGGTAAGGGCCCCTTCGATACGGAGCAATTCTCGGGACACAACGTGGCCACCGGTCCGCCGGCCTTTGTCCGTTTCACCCGGACCGCGGTGGATCCCAAACTCAAATGGCGCCGGGTCCACGATCTCGATCTCTTTGTGCCCGAGAAGACGGCGGCGGGCACCATCGTCATCGGCGACCCCATACGGCTCAGCGAAACCTGTATCGGTATCTCCAGTCACTCAGGAATTCCCTCGTCCGTTGTGTCCCTGGGGAGCAAAGTGCACGTAACCTGGGGCGAGGCCACCACACCCGATGAGAACGTGCCTGGCGTGCCGACCTACGTGGCGACCTATGACCGCGAAACAAAAACGGTCTCCAATGCGTCCCTCGTGGGCTATGGTCCGCCCGCCAACGATGTCCACAACACGCCCAGCATTACCATGGACAGCCAGGGCTATCTCCACGTGTTGGTGGGGACCCACGGCAGCACCTTCCTCTACGCCAAGTCGCTCCAACCCAACGATGCCAGCGGGGGATGGAGCGAGCCCGAGCCCCTGGGGCCGGGATTGCGCCAGACCTATGTAGGCTTCGTCTGCGGGCCGGACGATACACTCCACGTGGTCTTCCGCCTGTGGCACACGGATACGACCTATTTTCCGGCGAGTCACTATGCGACCCTTTCGTATATGCAGAAAAAGCCGGGCGAAGCCTGGTCGGAACCCCGCGCGCTGGTGGTGCCACCTTTTTCTGAATATAGTGTCTTCTATCATCGTCTAACGATAGACCGTACGGGGAGACTGTTTCTGTCCTACGATTACTGGTCAACCTATTGGTTTTATCGCACCGATCGCTGGGAAACCCGCCGCGCTTTGATGATGTCGGCCGATGGCGGGGCTACCTGGAAGATGGCGACCGACGCAGATTTGACGCCGTGAGAAAATTCGCACGGTAGTGGAAAGTTGGCATTCCGCTTGATTGCCAGCCCTTTATCTGGTTAAATTGCACGGATTCACCGCCGTAGCCCATCCCTGCTGCGGCTCCCTCGTTAAACTCAGGAGAAAACGATGATGAAGAAAACGATCGCACTGGCCACCCTCGGCCTGCTGGCCCTGCCCCTTACGGTCTTTGCTGCGGACGACGCGGTTTCTATCTTTGACGGAAAGACCCTCAAGGGTTGGACCCAGAAGAATGGTACCGCCACCTATGTGGTTAAAGACGGAGCCATCCTCGGCACCACGGCAGAAGGCAGCCCCAACTCTTTCCTCTGCAGCGACAAAGAATATGGCGACTTCGATTTGACGGTGGACGTACTGCTCAATGACAACGAACTGAATTCGGGTATCCAGATTCGCTCCACGACGGCAGAACCCAAAGGCGACGCCAAGTATGGCCGCGTGAATGGTCCCCAGGTTGAAATCGAAGCAGCCGGTGCCGAAGGTGCACAGGCCGGTTATATCTACGGCGAAGCCTGTGGCGGCTGGATGACGAAAGACGCCGAAGCGAAGCGTAGCAAGGCCTTCAAAGATGGCGAGTGGAACACCTATCGCATCGTGGCCAAAGGCGCCCGTATCCAGACCTGGATCAATGGCGAAGCCGTCGAAGACCTGATTGACGAAGAAAAGGCCAAGAGCCACCCCAAGGGCTTTATCGGCCTGCAGGTTCACGGTATCAAAGGCGGCACGGGCCCCTATTCCGTGATGTGGAAAAACATCAAGATTAAAGAACTCGACTAAAGTTCTTCGGAAAACGTTATTCTGGGAGCAGGCTTGGCCTGCTCCCTTTTTTTAATGAGTCTTATGGGTCTTATGAGACCCACAGGCCCCATACGACTCATGAGCCCCATACGACCCACTACATCTTCGAGGCGAGATCACCCCGCCGCATTCTTCATCAAATGAAAATCGGCAAAATCCAGGAAGCGATCCCAGTCGTAGGGCTCGATGGAGTGTCCCCCTTCGCGGATGTGATAGCCCACGCTACGGTCGAGAATGGCTTCGCCCACGGGCGGGGAAGCTTCCGAATCGAGTCCGGTCTTGCCCAGGAGGCGATAGACTTCGCTCGCGTGGTAGGCCGAGAGATACTCGCCCCGGCCATCGGCCCACGTGTCTTCCACGCCACTGTGAATATAAACCGGGCGGGGTGCGATACAGGCAATGAGCATGTGTTGGTCCACCGGCAAATCGTCTTCCTGGCCCACAAACTTCCACGCGTTACGGCAAAGCCAGTAGGGGAAACGGGTCACCATTTTCTCCAGGGTCTCTCCCGACTCGCGACGCCACAGGGCGGCTCCGGCACAGCCGGATTGGGCCGAAATCGCCAGGGCGAAACGCTCATCCTGGGCGGCGGTCCACAGCGTGGCCTTGCCCATCTTACTGTGCCCCATGATGGCCACCCGCGTGTGGTCAATGTCGTCGTCCGTTTCCAGGTAATCCATGGCGCGCATGGCCCCCCAGGCCACGGCGGACAGGACGCCCCACTCGTGGGCTTTGGGGAAGCTCTGGCCCTCAGGGTAGAAAAGGCGGTGGATGCTGTTTTCGAAACTCACTTCGTTGTGTTTCACAAGATCTTCATGGTAGACCGCAATGAAGCCGAAGCCTCGGTCCAGGATTTGTCCGAGGGGCCAGCCATTTCTCAGGCGATCGGGCTCCGTGCGGTGGACCTTAAAGTCGGGTGACCTGGTGTTGTTGAAGCTGTGTTTCATGATGGCCGGAACCGGGCCCGTGGCGGCATTCGGAACATAAACGATTACCACCATCTCCATGCTGCGCTCGGGATTGGCGATGGTGATGACCACATCTTTTCGCGTGGCCTTGCCTCCCATGAAGTCAGGGTCGCTTTCTTTTACCGTAAAGGAGACGGTGATAGGCTGTGCGGGCGTTGGAACCTTGCCGTAGACAAGATTGCTGAAGAGGGACATGATTTGGGGGCGGCGTATAGTGCGCCAAGCTTCCGCCGTGGTCACCGGATCGCCCTCCACCGTGGTGAGGAGCTCCGGCAGGGCATAGTGGGGCACGCGGGCCTCGTCATAGTGGACGTCGCTATCCAACTCTTTCAATTGGACCGCCGGGGCAATGGAGGGGAGCAGGGTGCAACTCATTAAAACGGCGGTCGCGAAGCGCATGGGGCGTTTCCTTTCTGGGGGAGGGTCAGGGGAGTTTGGGGAGTTCCAACGGGTCGCCCATCGTGCCCTGTAGATTGCGCAGAGCCGTCCACAGGGTTTTCTTTTGTGCCGCATATTGCTCTTGGTCGGAAAGGTCGTTCGTTTCCAGGGGATCCGCCTTCAAATTGAAAAGCAGGGTGGTGGCTGTTTTGGGGTAGTACAGCAATTTGAAGTCGCCCTGCGTGACCATGCGCTGGCGCATCATGTAGGCCCCGTAAATGGCGTCATAGGAAGCCGTGCGCTCACCCCGAAGCAACGGGGTCAGACTCTTGAATGCCACCTGTTCGGGTTGGTCAACACGGGCCCACTCCAGGGTCGTCGGCATGACGTCCTGCAAATACACGGGCGCGTCAATCTGCTTTCCTGCCGCAATGCCCGGACCCGCGAGGATGAGGGGCACCCGCACGCTGTGGTCATACATATTCTGTTTGCCCAACAGGCCGTGGTGCCCGGCAGCAAGGCCATGGTCCGCCGTGAAAATGATGCGGGTATTTTTCGCCTGGCCCGTGCTTTCCAAGGCATCGAGGACGCGGCCAATCTGGACATCCATGTGGGTGATGATGGCGTAGTATTCCTGGCGGTGCACTTTCACGGCGTAAGGGGTACGGGGGAAGGGGGCGAGGTCTTCGTCACGGAGTCCGGGACCGCAGCCCATGGCCTTATCATGGGGATGGCGGGGAATGAAATCCTCGGGTACCGCAATCCCATCAAGGGGATAGCGGTCCACGAATTCTTTGGGCGACTGCCGTGGGTCGTGCGGCGCATTGAACGCGAGGTACATGAAAAAAGGCTTGTCCGACGTAGCGGCCTGGCCCAGGAAATCCACGCCGTCATCACCGAGTACTTCACTCCAGTGTTTACCTCCGGCCCAGAAGCCCCCCTGCGTCGTGTCCCACGGTTTCCAGGTATCGGGCTGGCCTTCAAGCGGGCGGTTGTAGCCCACCTTGGTCGTGCCATAGTTGTCCCGGGGCATCCCGCCGCGCACATGGCGGACGTGGTCGAAGATATCGACGGGATCAATGCCCTTCACATGCCACTTGCCCGACATGTAGGTGTCATAGCCGCCATCGTGGAGAAGTTGCGACCAGAACTGGCGATTGCCCGTCTCCTCTTTCAGATGATCCTCTCGGTCCCGGGCGTGCCAGAGGAAGCGTCCTGTATTCAGCATGGTCCGGCTGGCCACACAGACCGCGCCGTGCCAGCCGCCCTGGTTGTAGGCATGGCTAAAGCTGGTGCCTTGTGCCACAAGCCGATCCAGGTTGGGGGTCTCGATTTCCTCGTTGCCCAATGCGCGGACCGCTTCATAGGTCATGTCATCGGCGAAGAGAAAGAGAATATTGGGCTGCTCTGCCGCCTGGGTGCTATGGAGCAGCAGGGCGGCCAGGGCGATAGCGAAAGGTCGAATCATGAATAGTCTTTCCGGTTTGTTTGCGTTGGGTACCCCTGAGTATTGTCGAGGAACCGTGGGCGGTGCAAGGTGATACAGGTCGCCTATCGTGCCGCGCGAACCCGAGGTACGAGGGTTCGTGCGCTTGGGGCGCGAATAGTCGCCTTGGTGGATGATGGGTTTTTCTTCTGCAACGGCGCACGAACCGGAGTACCGGATCGCGCGGCACGAATAGGTTTCTTTCTGGCTACGAGAGACCTTTTGATCCGCTCCAAGGGTGCCACCTACACAGCCGTGAGGAACGAACGGCTTTGTGGGTGAAGGGACTTTTAGTAGGCGTCGAAAGCGGAATTCCATCAACATTGACCCGGTTGAGAACCCGATCGCACATCGCTATAGTAGACCTTCACGCCAACACGTACGGGAGCAACCCATGAGAAGAAGAAGCTTTCTGGCGGCCAGTGCAGGTGCCCTGGCCTTCGCGGTGGGCCGACACGCCAACGCGGCCCCACGTCCTAATATCCTTTGGATTATCTCGGAAGATATCTCGCCCGACATCGGGTGCTATGGCAATGCGCTGGTGCAAACGCCGCACCTCGACCGGCTCGCGGCGCAGGGCATCCGTTATGACGCTGCCTTCGCCTCGTGCCCCGTCTGTTCACCCGCCCGCTCCGCCATGATGACCGGCATGTATCAGACCAGTATCGGTGTCCACAATCACCGAAGCCACCGGGACGACAATTACCGCCTGCCCGAACCGGTGAAGGTGATTACCTCCTATTTTCGGGATGCGGGCTATTTCGTGACGAATGGCCGGGGCACCGACTGGGAACGGGGCGGCAAGACGGACTGGAATTTTACGCCCGACGAAAAGCCCTTCGACGGCACGGACTGGCGACAGCGGAAAGCCGGGCAGCCCTTCCTGGCCCAATATAACTTTTCCCTGACGCACCGGGATTTCAAGCGGGACTCCGAGCGCCCCATTGACCCGGCGAAGGTCGACCTGCCGCCCTACTACCCCGACACGCCCTTGCTACGGCGCGACTGGGCCGATTACCTGGAGTCCTTACAGGTCCTCGACACCCAGGTTGGCGCCCTGTTGAAGCGCCTGGAAGACGACGGCCTGGCAGACAACACCATTGTCTTGTATCACGGTGACCATGGACGTCCCCATGTGCGGGGGAAGCAGTGGCTCTACGAAGGGGGGATTCGGGTCCCCATGATAGTGCGGAAACCGGATGGGGCCAGTGCAGGCACCGTATCTGACGACCTGGTCTCGCTCATTGATGTGGCCCCCACTATGATGAAGTGGGCGGGTATTAGCCCCCCAAAGCACCTCGAGGGACAGTCCATCGAAAGCGAAACGCCGCGGGAATTCGTGGTCTGTGCCCGGGACCGATGTGATGAGACGGTGGACCGCATTCGTTGTGTGCGCACCAAGCGCTTCAAATTCATCAAGAACTTCTACCCCGAGCGGGCCTACCTTCAATTTAACGCCTACAAGAAAAAGCAATACCCGGCCGTGTCCGTGCTGGAGCAGTGGCAGGCCGAGGGCAAACTCACCGACGCGCAGAAGCCCTTCATGGCGGCGACGCGGCCCGAGGAAGAGCTCTACGATTTACAGGCCGACCCCCACGAAGTGAAGAATATCGCGGGTGATGGGGCCTACGCCGATACCCTCGCAGCATTGCGAAAGCACCTGATCGACTGGATTGAAAAGACGGGGGACAAAGGTGCGGTGCCCGAGTCCAAAGAGATTACCGACTACTGGATGGACGAGGCCCGGGGACGGCACGAAAAGGTCCTGAAGACCCGTGGTCTCACGCTGGATTCCACGCCGGAGGAGCACGTCGCCTACTGGGAGAAACGTCTCCTGGGAAAGGGTGGCGCATCATAGATATGGAACTCGTCTTCGCTAGAAACATGTATACTTCGGGTACCACGGGCAGGCCGGGCAGGGTTTGCCCGTGCAGATGCTTTCCGAAGTCGGTGCCCTTCTCAGAGCGGCTTAGACCCCACACGGGCAAGGCGCTGTCGCTCCTTTTCCGTGGCACCCGACCGTTGGCATGGCTTCTCTTCGTATTTCTCGTTGGTGTTGCTTCAAGCACCCACGCCGCGCCGCCCAACATCCTCCTCATTCTCACCGACGACCAGGGATGGGGCGACTTGGGCGTCCATGGAAACGACGTTATCCAGACCCCTAACCTTGATGCCCTGGCCCAAAGCGGCACGCGCTTCCAACACTTTTACGTGAGCCCTGTTTGTGCCCCCACGCGGGCAAGCCTCCTGACCGGGCGGCACCACCTGCGCACCAACGTGACGGGTGTCACCGACGGGCGGGAAGTCATGCGGGCCGAAGAGGTCACCCTCGCCGAAACGCTCAAAGCAGCGGGATACGCGACGGGCTGTTTTGGTAAGTGGCACAACGGCGGCCACTTCCCCCACGACCCCAATGGACAGGGATTCGAGGAATTCTTCGGGTTCAGCGCGGGACACTGGAACAACTACTTCGACACCCATTACGAACACAATGGGCAGCGGGTGCAGGTGGCGGGATACATCAACGACGTGGTGACCGACCAGGCCATCGCATTCATGACGACCAATCAGGATAAGCCCTTTCTTTGTTATGTGCCCTACAACACGCCCCATTCGCCTTTCCAGGTGCCTGACAAATACTTCGATAAGTACAAGGCCCTGGGGCTGGACGATACCCTCGCCTGCGTCTATGGCATGTGTGAGAATCTCGACGACAACGTAGGGCGCATGGTCGAGACCCTGGAAACGTTGGGCCTGCGCGACAACACCCTCATCCTCTACCTCGGCGACAATGGCCCCAACTCCAAACGCTATGTGGGCGGCCTCCGGGGCCACAAGGGAACCGTCCACGAAGGGGGCGTGCGCAACATGCTCCTCATGAATGGCCCGGGCATGATTCCCCGTGGCCAGGTCGTGGAGGCCTTGACCCAGCATATCGACCTGATGCCGACCCTGCTGGCCTATGCCGGGCTTGGAACACCCGACGGGGTTCAACTCGACGGCCGGAATCTGCGTCCCCTCATCGAAGACCCGGCCCGCGCATGGACCGAGCGGGATGTTTTCTCCCACTGGCGTGCCCGCGCGGCACTGCGCACGGCGGACTATCGGCTGACCCTGCAGGGGGAACAGGCCTCCCTTTATGACCTCCGTGTGGACCCCGGCGAGACCGTGGACATCGCGTCACTGAAGCCCCTGGTCTTCGATGCCCTCAAGGCCCGCTATGACGCGTGGTATGCCGACGTGAGCGCGGACCTGACTCCGGAACCCTTGCCCATTCCGGTGGGCTACGCCGAGCGGCCCATCGTGGAGCTGCTGGCCCCGGAAGGTAAACCGGTCGGAAACGTGAAATACGCCGTGCGCGCCGGGTGGGCCAACGATTGGTTTACCGATTGGAGCGACACGGAGGCCTACGTCTATTGGGATATTCACAATGTACGCGCCGGAAACTACGCCGTAACCCTGAACTACGTTTGCGCGCCGGCTAACGTCGGAGCGGAATTCGAAGTGTCCGTGGGGGATGTGTCCGTACAGGGCGTGATCACCGCGGCCCACGATCCCGCGTTCCTGCCGAGTCCGGACCGCGTGAAGCGCATCGAAGTGTATGAAAAGGAGTGGAAGTCCCTTTCGGTGGGCACCTTGGCGATTCCCGAAGGCACGACACGGCTGACGGTGCGTGCCTTAACTAAGCCGGGTGAAACGGTGATGGATCTGAAGTCCGTGGTGTTGGAACGGCCGACGATATTCTAGTAGTCTGAATGATTCATAGGAGCCATGGTGTATCCCACGAGCGGCTCGAAAAGTGGCCGATAGTACTCCCCTCCTGGGAGGGGCCGGGGGTGGGTTCTCTTCTCGTTACCACGGTCCCCCGTGGTCATGCATACCATGCCGGTCCCCCGGCATAAGGTCTACACGGGTCCGAGGAAATAACGAATTACTTCGTGAGAGTTGCTAGACACGGAGCGCTTTCGCTAGGTATCTTACGCGGGAGCGTAAGGGTATGCGTTACTACGGAGGACCGTAGTAACGAGTCCAGTTTTCTAGTGGTCTGGATTGTTCAGTGGGGTCATTACGTATCTCGCGAGCGCCTCGAAGGATTACAGATAGTACTCCCCTCCTGGGAGGGGCCGGGGGTGGGTTCTCTTCTCGTTACCACGGTCCTCCGTGGTAATGCATAGCATGCCGGTCCCCCGGCATAAGGTCTACACGGGTCCGAGGAAATACCGAATTGCTTCGTGTGATTTGCTAGACACAGAGCGCTTTCGCTGGGTATCTTACGCGGGAGCGTAAGGGTATGCGTTACTACGGAGGACCGTAGTAACGAGCGAATTCCGTAATTGAAAGGTCACCTATGTATTCACTCCGAACGATGCTGCTACTGGCAAGTGTCTTTGTCACACTATCGGCAGTCGCCCAGGAAAAACCCAACATCATCTACATCCTCGCCGATGACCTGGGCTATGGCGACGTGCGCTGCCTCAACCCCGAGTCCAAGATCCCCACGCCCCACATGGATCGCCTCGCGGCCGAAGGCATGACCTTCACCGATGCCCATTCGCCCTCCGCCGTCTGCACACCCACGCGCTACGGCCTGTTGACGGGACGCTACGCGTGGCGCACGCGCTTGAAAAACGGCGTGCTCTGGGGCTACTCCCCGGGCCTCATCGATCAGGGGGAGTTAACGGTGCCCCAGTTCCTGAAAGACCAGGGTTATACAACCGCCTGTATCGGAAAGTGGCATCTGGGTCTGGGCTGGCAGACGAAGGATGGCTCGCCGCTCAACGATGATGCGAAACTGACGGGGGAAAACGTGGCCTTTGATAAGCCCTTGACCCATGGTCCCAACGATCTCGGTTTCGATTACTTCTATGGTATCTCCGCCTCCCTCGATATGCCGCCCTATGTTTATATCGAAAACGACCGGGCCACTGCCGTGCCCACGGAGGTCTTGCCCACCACCTTTCGTTCCGGTCTTACGGCCGATGGCTTCAAAGCTGTCGATGTGATGCCCGAATTCACCGATCGGGCCGTGGCCTATTTGAAAGAGCATAAAGAATCTGGAGAAGGAAAACCCTTCTTCCTTTATTTTCCCCTGACCGCGCCCCATACCCCCGTGGTGCCCGCCCCTTTTGTGAAAGGCTGGAGTGAGGCGGGGGACTATGGCGACTTCACAGCCCAGGTCGATGACACCGTGGGCCAGGTCTTAAAGACCCTCGACGACCTGGGAATGGCAGAGAACACCCTCGTCATCATGACCAGCGACAACGGCTCCACCGAGCCCACCGGCAAAATGGTCAAGGCCTTTAACCACCGTCCCAACTACCATTTCCGGGGGCGCAAGTCCGATGTCTGGGAAGGGGGACACCGCGTGCCCTTCTTCGTCCGTTGGCCGGGCCAGGTAAAGGCGGGCGTCATCTCGAAGGAGACGACCACCCTGCCGGATCTACTCGCTACCGTGGCGGACATCACCGGTTCGCCGTTGCCCGCCGGTGCGGGCGAAGACAGCGTGAGCATGTGGCCTGCGCTGCGTGGCGACACGCTCGAAAAGCCCTTGCGAGAGCACACCATCCATCACTCCATCAACGGGGTGTTCGCCTTGCGTCAGGGCCCGTGGAAATTTATCGACAGCGCTGGGAGTGGCGGCTGGAGCAGCAATGGCAAAGCGAAACCCGGTCCGGGTGCGCCGCCGGTGCAACTCTACCATCTCGACCGTGATGTAGGCGAAGCGAAGAATTTGTGGCAGGAGGCGCCCGAGAAGGTCGTGGCGCTGAAGGCCTTGCTTGCCGAAGCAAAGCAATGAACGACGGGAGCAGGTCATGAACAATCCACTCTTGCGCCATATGGTGGCCACAACAGCCTACCGCCTCGAGAAGGTCTGCGATCACGCCCCACCTCTCTTCGGTACCTTCACGGTGGGGCTGAAGACACGTAATCCCCAAGCCATCGTTAACCACATGGCCCACGTTATCCGAGCCACCCGGGTTTTTCTGGCGGAAGAACGCTCCGATTCAACCGATTGGGATGCCCGGCCCTGGGACGAAGAATTGGCCCGGTTTACGGAGGAACTGGGGCTCCTCGATGGCGTGTTAGCGGAGAAGGAATTCTCGATGGAATCTTCAAAGCGCCTGATTCAAGGGCCCCTGTCGGATGTGCTGACCCACGTGGGTCAGCTCGCCATGTTGTGCGGGCTCGCGGGAGCACCCATCCCCGCAGAGGATTACTCGGCCGCGTCGGTTCAAACGGGCGTGGTGACCGACTAGGGCGACCGCGGGAGCCCCACCCGAATCGCCTATGCGGCGGTGCCCCGCACGTGCTCATAGCGGTCGAGGGGGGCCTCACAGGTCGGACAAGACCAGTCGGCGGGCAGTTCGTCGAAGGGCGTACCCACGTCGATACCTCCCAGGGGGTCCCCATACAAGGCGCTATACTCGGTGCCACATTCAGTGCACCGATGGGCATTCAGCGGCGGCGCGCTCCGGGTTTTCGGAACCGCCTTGGTCACCGCCTGTTTTTCGGTCGCCCCATAGCCTTCGACCAGGTCCAAGAGGGTTTCCAGCAGCGCCTTGAAGCGGAGTTCCCGACCATGGGGAACCAGGGTTGGATTACCGTGCTCAAAGCGGTCCCGTGCGAAAATAGAAAAGCGGGGGGCACGCTGAAAGCGTGACAGGGGGTGGGTGCTCCGTTTGGCGCGAATGACGATGGGGGTATCGGGCAGGGTCATGACATCGTCAACCAACGCGAGGGTCAGATCAGCCGCATGGGGCGCGTGCTGGTTGAGGGCGCCGATCAGTTCGTGGGCACACTGCACCAGCTTGGGGGAGCGCCACCCGTTAAGGGTGACATGATCCCAGGCACCCGGATTGAGGTTGATTCGATGCCGGAGGAGGATCTTTTCAAACGACACGCGTTCGCTTGGGGGTATGCCGTGTATTAAGAGGCTCTTCCACGGGCTCAGGTGGGCGGTCGTGATGCCGCAGCGGTCGGCGAGCAGGGAAAGGTCGATGAGGAACGCACCGGGCAAGGGGTATCGTTGCACGGGAATCCCCAGGCTGAAACGGTCACTCTGGGGATCCCGTTTAAAGCCGACGATGGGGCGAATTCGGGTGTTGTGATGGAGCACCATAGTGCCCAGACTTCGCAATCGATTGCCCGCCAACGCTTCGATCGCTTCCTGGAGCGGCGTCGGATCGAGTGTCCCGTAGGCGAGAAAATGCTGATGAACCAATCCCGTCACGGCCGCGATGTCGTCGCTGTGGATGGCCTGCGTGAGCTCAATACGATCGCCTTCCGGGATGACATTGAGATAGAGTTGCCAGTAGTCGGGCTCGGGGGTGGCCACAAAATGGGCCTGCCCGGTGAAAAGGGGTACGCTATGCTGCAATGGGTCTACAATGTCTACGGCAATCGCCGGGTTACTTTGGAAGCCCTGTAAGATGGCATCGTAGCTGCCTTCGCCCAGCCACGCGGTGCGCTGGGAGCGGGGGGCCACGGACCGTGTCGTCACCATATTGGGGCGCTTGGGGTGAAATTCCGAAAGGCGTGCACCCACAATATCCCGCATATAGTCCTGGGAGTCCAGGCCGATCTGCGGCAAAATGATTTCCTGACGGCTGCCAAGCGCGAGGGTACCTTCCCCATGGACCATCCCCTCTTCGGCGAGTTGGCGGAGGAGGCGAAAGGCAATACGGCCCCCCTGGGTGTAAAAGGTCATATCGGCACTGTGTCGATTCATGATGATATTCCTGTCATCGCGGGCGCACGGTAGCTTTCCAACAGGGTCGCCACTTCCGGCTTACAGCTTCCGCAGCCGAGTCCGGCTCCGGTCTTCTTACAAAGTGATTCCAACGTATCGCATCCTTCGGAGATGGCAGTGGTCAGGTTTCCCGTCCCCACCTGGTTACAACTGCAGACCAGGGCGCCCTCCATCGGCGCTGGCGGGCTGCTGCTCCCCGCGCGGAGCAGGGTGCGCCGCTGTTCGTCGAGTTCAATGCCCGTGCGGATAAGCTCCTTGAGGCCCGCCATGGCCCCCATGTCCCCTACCAGCAGCGCGCCTACTAAGCGGTTCTTGTACACCACGCACTTCTGATAGAAGCGTTCCGCCTCGTCCAGCAGCGTGATTTCTTCATAGCCGTCTTCCGCGTCATTGGCCAGTACTTGCCCCATACTGCAAAGGGAGAAGCCCCGCAACTTGAGGACATTAAAAGGCATGTTTCCTTCATAGCGCGTCCAGCTGTCGCCGGTCATCTGGGCGGCGGCCACCACGGCCTGCTCCTGGGCAGCTGGGGTGGTGCCATAGCAACGGTGCCGGTGCTCTGCGATTTCACCGATGGCAAAGATATCCGGGTCGGCCGTACGCATGGCCTCATCCACCCGAACGCCATGGCCACAGGGGAGGCTGGCCTGGCGGGCCAGCTCCACGTTGGGGGTGGTCCCGGTGGCGAAAAAGAGGGCGTCGCAGGCGAAGTAGCGTCCGCTACAGGAGCGTACGCCCTTGACCGTAGCATCGCCGTGCACCGAGGCCACGCTCTCATTCAGATAGAGGGTGATGCCCCGTTCCGTCAGTTCCTCGGCAAGGAGCCGGGACGCCGTGGCGTCGAGTTGACGGCCCATCAACCGGGAAGAGCGGTGTATCAACTCGCACCGGGCACCCCGTTGCTGCAGGGCCGCAATCAACTCGAGTCCGAGGAGGCCTCCGCCGACCACGATACAGCGATGGCCCGGTTGCACATGGGCCATGACGGCATCGGCATCGTCACGGGTGCGCAGGGTGAAGACTCCTGGCAGGTTGCGGGGCGCTTCCGGCGGCAGGAGTGGGCGGCTTCCTGTGGCTAAGACGAGGCGATCATAGTGATGAAGGGTGCCCCGGCTATCTTCAACCGTTTGGTCATTGCGGTGAATGGTCCGTACCGAGCAACCGCCGTGAAAGATGATGTGGGATTCGAGCAGGCGCGCCGCTGTCGTGGTCTGCATGGCCGACCATTCACACTCGCCCCCGATGAGATCAGGCAACAGAATGCGGTTGTAGAAGCCATGCGATTCCTTGCCCAACACCACGAGCTCATCACGCTGATTGCGTTTTCGATACTCCTGGACAAAGGCCAGCGCGGCGGTGCCACCGCCAATGACCACCACGCGGCGTCGTTCGGCACTGACTTTACTCAGGGCGACCGCAGCGTATTTGAAATCGGGCTCCTTGGACTTGGGGTCCACGATGGCGCTCGTCAACATGTTGGCCCGGGCGTCGCCGTGTTGCAACGTCTTGCCCCAGTGCATGGGAAGGAATACTACGCCCGGCTTGATCGAATCGGTTACTGTCGCGCGGGCCGAAACCGCGCCCCGGTCGTTGTAGAGGGTAACGGTGTCGCCGGATTCGATCTGCTGGGCCACGGCATCGGTGGGGTGAATCTCCACATAGGGCGTGTCCAGATGCTGCCGGAGTTTGGCAACCTTGCCCGTGCGGGTCATGGTGTGCCACTGGTCCCGGATACGCCCCGTCGTGAGCACGAGGGGATAGGTGGTATTCAGGGATTCCGATCGATGGGTATGGGAGACACCATGGAGTTGGGCCCGGTGATCCGCTGTGAAAAACTGGTGGTCAGAGAAGAGTCGGGGAGTGCCCGGGTGATTCGAATCGGGACAGGGCCACTGAAGGCTTCCACTTTCCTTCAGGCGCTCGTAGGACATACCGGACATATCAATAGGCGTGCCTTGGGTCAGGCGGCAGTGCTCGTCAAAGATGGCGCTCTCGTCCGGGTAGTCAAACGCCGCGCCCCAGCCCATTTTTTCGGCGAACCGGCACAGTATCTCCACATCTGGAAGGGCCTCGCCCGGCGGCTCCAAGAGCTTGGGAACATGGGTCACCCGGCGCTCCGAATTGGTCATGGTACCTTGCTTCTCCAGCCACCCCGCAGCTGGGAGCACCACATCCGCGTGGGCCACCGTGTCGGAGAGCGAAGAGATGTCCTGCACCACGAGGAATCGGGCTTTCTTGAGGGCCCGCTCCACCTGGGGTAGATTGGGTAGGGAAACCGCCGGGTTGGTGCAGATGACCCACAGGGCCTTCAACGTGCCGGCTTCCAGCGCTTCAAACATTTCAGTGGCGGTCAGCCCCGGTTTTTCCGCAATGGGACCACCGCCCCAGTATTCCGATACAAACTCCCGCTCTTCCGGGTCGGCGAGATCCCGGTGGGCCGCCAGGAGGTTGGCGAGTCCACCCACTTCCCGGCCCCCCATGGCGTTGGGCTGACCGGTAAGGGAAAAGGGTCCTGCGCCGGGTTGGCCAATCTGCCCGGTGACCAGGGAGAGGTTCAGTAGTGCGAGGTTCTTGTCGACCCCGTTGCTGCATTGGTTGAGGCCCATGGCCCACCAGGATTGGAAGGTTCCACTTGTGCCGATGAGCCGCGCCGCCTCTCGAATCTGGTCCGCTTCAATGCGGCAAATGACCGCGGCTTGCTCGGTCGTGGTCGCAAAGACGGTGGCGCGTAGTTCCTCAATGCCGTTGCAGTGTTCCTGGATAAAGGTCTCGTCCCAGAACCCCTGATCATGCAGTTCGCGGGCGATGGCATTGAAAACCACCACGTCGGTGCCCGGCTGAATCTGGAGATGAAGGTCGGCCAGCGCGCAGGTCTGGGTGCGCCGGGGATCCACCACGATGACCTTGGTGTCCGGGTTGCGCTCTTTGTGTTGCTCCAGACGGCGAAAAAGAATGGGGTGGCACCAGGCGGGGTTCGCCCCGGCAATAAGAAAACTCCCACCGAGCTCAATGTCTTCATAACTGATCGGGCAGGCATCATCGCCCAGACTCAGCTTGTACCCCACCACGGCGGAGCTCATACACAGCCGCGAGTTGGTATCGATATTGTTGCTGCCGAGGAAGCCCTTCATCAGCTTGTTGGCCACATAGTATTCTTCCGTGAGACATTGCCCGGAAACATAGAAGCCGACCGACGCGGGGCCGAAACGATCGATGAGGGTGCGAAAAACCTGCGCCGTCCGGTCCAACGCATCGTCCCAACTGACCGCGCTAAGCGGGTGGGCCTTACTGCGCCGCATCTGGGGGTGGCGCAGGCGATCGTCCTGGTTCTGAACGACGTGATGGAGGGTGCGTCCCTTGGAGCAGAGCATGCCCCAATTGACGGGGTGAGATTCATCCCCGGAAACGGAGAGGCGGCCCCGGCTGTCCCGGGTAACTTCGACGCCGCAACCTACCCCACAATACGAGCAGGTGGTCTTAATTTTTTCTTTGGGTGTTGAAGCCATAGGTAGAGGGTGCTCATTGTTGCGCTGTATGGTATACGGGATCAGCGACGCGGATGGCGGCGCAAGGGGCCGTCATCCGCATCACTGGAAATCGTGTTTGCCTGGAAAAACACCAGGCCAGACTCTCTTGGCTCAGGCAGTTGCCGGCTCGGCAGCAAGGGATTCGTCCACTTCGTTGCGAAGTTCGAGCTCGGCAGCGGCGGCGTATTCATCCGCTTCACTGAAGCGCACAAAGGCGGTCAGGCCCGCACAGCACGTGACCAACACGCCCAAAATCAGCAGGGCCTGCGGCCAGGTGATGGCTTCCGCTTTGAAAAGAAAGCCCGCGCTGACCGCACCAAAATTTCCGCCCGCCCCCACGATACCGGCCACCGATCCGAGGGCCCGTTTATTGATGAAAGGCACCACCGAGTACGTGGCACCCTCGGACATCTGCACGAACAGGCTGAAGAGAATCATGGTGGCCAGGGCCAGGGGCAGGATCGTCATCTGGGAAAAGAGCATGAGCGCGAAGCCTTCCACGGTGAGGGCAATGGCCAGCCAACGTACCCGTCCTTTCAGGCCATACTTTGCGCCGAATTTGTCCCCGAAGATGCCTCCGAGCGTACGGGCGAAGAGATTCATGAGACCAAAGCACGCCGCCAGGGCACCGGCCGCTTTCAGGCCCATGTCAAAATAGTCGATGTAGTACAGGGCGGCGATGTTGTTGATGGTCAACTCAATGCCAAAGCAGGCGCCGTAAATGGCAAAGAGGGCCCAGACCCGATGGTCTTTACAGGCTTCGAGGAAGGTTCCGCCATTGTCCTTGGCACTGCGCATGAGTCCTCTCTCGCGGAGGTCTTTGAAGTTGCCGTCGGGCGTGTCCTGCGTCAGGAAGAAATAGGCGATACCGGTAACCATGCAGACCGAGCCGGCAAAGACCATGGCCACACGCCAGCCCCAGAATTCACCAAGGCCCAGGGCGAGTAAGGTGCTGAAGACCAGGGGCATAACCAATTGGGTGACACCACCCCCCAGGTTACCCCAGCCGGCTGAGGTGGCGTTGGCGGTGCCGACACAATTGGAGGCAAACATGACCGACGTGTGGTATTGGGTTATCACAAAGGAGGCCCCAATGGCGCCGATACCGAGTCGGAACAACAGAAAGGTCTCGTAGCTCTGCGCGAGTCCGATACCCATGACCGGAATGGCACCCAGTACCAGGAGCCACGTGTAGGTGATTCGCGGGCCGATCCGGTCGCAGAGCCAGCCAATCAGCAGCCGGGCCACGATGGTAATGGCGACAGACGCGATGATCGTGTTACCGATTTGCGCCTTCGTCAGCGAGAGTTCTTCCCGCACCACTGCCATCAGGGGGGCAATGCCAAACCAGGCGAAGAAACAAAGAAAAAACGCAAACCAGGACATGTGAAATGCCCGCATCTGTGGGGTGCGGAAATTAAATAACTCGATCTTGGTCGCCTTGTGATTTACGTCCATGGGTGTTCCTCTCTCAAAGATTGCGCCATAAAAATGTATGAAGAGGAATTGCACGAAGCGTGCCAAGCGCAGCGTCCCCCGAAATTTTCGTCGCGAATGGGGAGAGGGTGGGCAAGAGATCGGCCACACACCGCCCCCTGCTGGAGGTGGATAACGTGTATAGAAAACGCATGTTTGTTGACTTCGGGGCGTTTTCACTCGGCGAGGGGCCGCCACGGAAGGGAAGCACACACAGTGCGTCACAGGTTGGTGGGAGCGGGCGGCAGCGTGGGGAGAAGAGCTACCGCCATGTGTTTTTTGGTGGGTGGACCCTACCCGTTGGTACGGCTTCGGTGGACGTGGTGCACACGGCAAGGTGGAGGCAGGCACGGTCGGAGCAGGGTCTTGCTTGCATCGGTCTGGTGCGTAAAGGGTCTGTATTAATGGGGGAATGGGCGGTCGCAGCGCAGCGTGTGCGGCAGGAGAGACCGCCATCAGGCACAGTGCCACCCCGGGAATTCATTCCAACGGTGTCATTGGCACAACCCTTGCACTTACCGCGTGGTAGTCCAAATGTCACCCACTGTGCAACACGCGTGCCCCTGTGGAGCCGGATTCTTGAGTAAACCCGCGAAGAGCGCGTGCGCTCCGAACACGCCACAGGCACCAGACTTAAGATCGGGAAGTCGCCATGTCAGCCAAGGTAGAAGTGATTCGAAAAAAAGTGGTCGTCGTCGGGAACGGCATGGTGGGGCACCGCTTTTGCAAAAAGCTGCGTGAGCTTGATAGCAATACGAATTTCGAGCTGATTGTCTATGGGGAAGAGCCCCGGGCGGCCTATGACCGGGTACAACTGACGAGTTACTTCAGCGGCAACTCGGTCGAAGATCTCACCCTTGACGGGCTAACCTGGTACCAGGACAACGAAGTCACCCTCCATGTGAGCAAACGCATCACAGCGATTGATCGCGACGCGCGGACCGTAACCGTTGACGATGGCACTACACAACGCTATGACTACCTGGTGCTTGCCACCGGGTCGGCCCCCTTCGTACCCCCTATCGACGGGGTGGACAAGGAGGGCGTTTTCGTCTATCGCACCATCGAAGACCTGGATGCCATCAAGGCCTACGCGGAAACCGCTGAAACGGCCACCGTGATTGGCGGCGGGTTGTTGGGCCTGGAAGCGGCCAAGGCCGTGGTGGACCTCGGGTTGGATGTCCACGTCGTCGAGTTCGCGCCCCGGCTTATGCCCCGTCAGTTAGACGACGAAGGCTCCAAGCTCCTGGTGCGTGAAATCGAAGCCCTCGGTGTGAAAGTGCTGTTGAAACACCAGACCAAGCGCATCGAAGGCAATGGCTCCATTACGGGCCTGACCTTTATGGATGACGCCCTCCTGGATACAGATATGCTCATCGTGTCGGCGGGTATCCGACCACGGGACGAGTTGGCGCGGGAAGCCGGTCTCGCCATGGGGGAACGGGGTGGTGTCATCGTGGACGACACGATGCAGACCAGTGATCCCACCATCTTCGCCATCGGTGAATTGGCCCTCCACGACGGTATGATCTATGGTCTGGTAGGGCCCGGCTATCAAATGGCCGATACCCTGGCGGAAAACCTCATGGGAAATGAGGCCCACTTTACCGGGGCCGATATGTCCACCAAGTTGAAGCTCATGGGCGTCGAGGTGGCCAGTCTGGGCTCCATCGATGCCGAAGGGCCCGCCAGTGACACGGTGGTGGTGAAAGACACGGTCAGTGGTGTCTACAAGAAAATCATCCTCTCCGAGGATCGCAGCAAGTTGCTCGGCGGAATTCTCGTGGGCGATACGTCAGATTACAGTAACCTCCTGCATACCTACCGGAGCCTTGATGGCATCGTCGGGGAGCCCAAGGTTCTGCTGCTGGGCAGTGGAGGAGATGGTGCCGCCGCCGGCGTGGCGGCCCTGCCCGATGACGCCCAGGTGTGCTCGTGCAACAACGTCTCCAAAGGTGACATTTGCAGCGCCATCCGTAAACACAAGCTCAGCGATCTGGGGGATGTGCAAAGCGCTACCTGCGCAGGCACAGGCTGTGGTGGTTGCGTGCCCATGGTGAAAGACATCCTGGCGGAAGAGTTCAAACGCGCCGGGGTCGAAGTGAAAAAGATCGTCTGCGCGCACTTTCCGCTCAGCCGACAGGAACTCTTCCACAGCGTGAAAGTGAAAAAGCTTCAGACCTTCCGCGACGTCCTTACGGAATGTGGCACGGGGGGCGAGGGCTGCGAAGTCTGCAAGCCCGTCGTGGGCTCCATATTGGCCAGTCTGTGGAATGATCACATCGTTGAGCATGCCACCATCCAGGACACCAACGATCGCTTTCTGGCTAACATCCAACGGGGCGGCACCTACTCGGTCGTGCCCCGTGTGCCCGGTGGCGAGATTACGCCCGACAAACTCATTGTGCTCGGCCAGGTGGCGAAGAAATATGACCTCTACTGCAAGATCACCGGTGGACAGCGGGTCGATTTGCTCGGAGCCCGGATAGAACAACTTCCGGATATCTGGGAAGAACTCATCATCGCCGGCTTTGAAAGTGGACACGCCTATGGTAAGTCCCTCCGCACGGTCAAAAGTTGCGTGGGCCAGACCTGGTGCCGTTATGGCGTTCAGGATTCCACCAAATTTGCCATCGACCTCGAAGAGCGTTACCGGGGAGTTCGCTCACCCCACAAGCTCAAGATGGCAGTCTCGGGCTGTGTGCGTGAATGTGCCGAGGCCCAATGCAAGGACGTGGGGCTCATCGCCACCGATAAGGGCTGGAACCTCTATCTTTGCGGCAACGGCGGTGCCAAGCCGCGACACGCCGATCTCTTTGCCTCCGAAATCGACACGGAAACCGCCATCTTATACATCGACCGCTTCCTCATGTATTACATTCATACGGCGGACCCCTTGCAGCGTACCTCCGTGTGGCTGGAGAAACTGGAAGGCGGTCTCGACCATGTAAAGGATGTGGTCATCAACGACTCGCTGGGGCTCTGCGAAACCCTGGAGGCCGATATGGCCCGGCTCATCGACACCTATCAGTGTGAATGGGCCTCCGTGGTCAACAATCCCGAAAAGCGGGCCCTGTTCCGCCACTTCGCCAATGCCGACGAGGCCGACCCAAGCCTGGGCTTCGTGGAAGAGCGGACCCAGAAGCGGCCGGAAGATTGGCCCGCAACGGAAAAAGAAAGCCTGTCCACCACGTGGTCGGAACGTTCCTGGTGGAAAGCCGGTCGCGTGGGGAGCTTCCCCAAAGAAGGCGGCATGGCCGTCACCTATGGTGGAGTCCAGTTGGCCGTGTTCCGCTACGGCGTCGAGGATACGTGGTATGCCACCCAGAACATGTGCCCCCACAAACAGGACATGGTGCTCGCCCGGGGCTTGCTGGGCGACAAAGGGGGCGTGCCCAAAGTGGCCTGCCCCATGCACAAGAAGCAGTTCTCTCTCGAAGACGGCTCGTGCGTCTCAGGCGACAACCTCACGGTGGCGACCTTTGACGTAAAAGTTACCGACGGGTTTGTCTATCTGCACCTGCCTCCTGCGGAGGAACTGGCCGAGGCGATTGGCCAGGACAAAGGGGCCTGCGCGCAGGCCTGTTAATCGAGACCTTGTCTTCCGTGCGAAGGTGAATCGCAGGGAGTGACTACCGACGCCGTCCCCGGTATTCGTGCCGCTGGGGGCGGCGTTCGTTGTGTCTGTTGGGGATTCCGAAGAGAATTAATCACTATGAAGGTCTGGGTGCAAGAAGAATGCTGCCGGGGGGCGGCTGAATAAGCGAAGGTAGACCTCGATCAAATCCAACACGTTCGTTACGACAGCGTACGCAAGCGCCCGCGCTCCCAAGTCCCAGATCTCTAAGATGGCAACCGAATGACTTGGAAAATGTCCGAAATGAATCTTCGCCTATTTTGACGGGGTGCCAGATCCATTCGAAGCGCCGATTTTTTCTCTGTGTTCTTTGCGAACTTTGTGGTTCATCAACCTGCGCGTCATCAACACGCCGGAATAGCTCATCCCTTACGCAATAATATCCCAGATAGGCTCGGCACCTTCGACACCCACCAGTTTCTGGTCGAGGCCGTTGTAGAAGTAGCTCAGGTTGTTGGGGTCCAGGCCCATCTGATGGAGCACCGTGGCATGCATTCGCTTTACGTGCAGCCGGTTGGTCACCGCGTTGCTACCCAGTTCGTCGGTCTCGCCATAGGACATGCCGCCCTTGATGCCACCACCGGCCATCCACATGGTGAAGCCCATGGAGTTGTGGTCCCGGCCCGTGCCCTTGGCATACTCCGCCGTCGGCTGCCGTCCAAACTCACCGCCCCAGATAACCAGGGTCTCGTCGAGGAGTCCCCGCTGTTTGAGGTCTTTCAAGAGGCCCGCAATGGGCTTGTCCGTGTTGCCCGCATGATAATTGTGGTTATCTTGCAGGTCGGCGTGGGCATCCCAGTTGTCGTCGTTGTGGGCACCCCCCGAATAGAGCTGCACAAAGCGCACGCCCCGCTCGACCAGGCGGCGGGCCAGCAGGCACTTGCGGCCAAAGTCTTCGGTCCGTTCGTGGTCCATGCCATAGAGGCGTTTCACATGCTCCGGCTCCTGGTGCAATTCCACCGCTTCCGGTGCCGTGACCTGCATGTTATAGGCCAGCTCATAACTCGCGATACGGGCCGCCAGATCGGAGTTGTCGACACGATCGGCCAGATGCTGATTGTTGAAGTGGTTCAGATGCTTCAACAGCGTGCGTTGTTCGTCCCGAGACATGCCCCGGTCATTGGAAAGGTTGAGGATGGGGTCGCCCTGGGGACGGAAGACCGTCGCCTCATAGTTGGCGGGCATGAAGCCGCTGCTCCAATTCTGCGCGCCACTGATAGGGCCGCCGGTCTTGTCGAGCATGACCACGTAACCCGGGAGATTCTCGTTCATGGAGCCCAGGCCATAGTTCACCCAGGAACCCATGGAGGGATTGCCACTGAGGATACGCCCCGAATTCATCATGAGCATCGCCGAGCCGTGAATAGGGGATTCGGCCGTCATGGATTTCAGGAAGGTGATGTCGTCGACACAGGTGGAGAGGTGGGGGAAGAGTTCCGACACCCAGGCACCGGACTCGCCGTGTTGCTTGAAGCGCCACTTGGGCCCTACGATACGCCCTTCGTTTTTCTTGCCGCCCCGGCCCGCCGTCTTGACCTGAATGGTCTTGCCGTCGAGCTTATAAAGCTCGGGCTTGTAGTCGAAGGTGTCGACGTGGCTCGGACCGCCATACATGAAGAGGAAGATGACACTCTTGGCTTTGGGTGCCGCCATGGCTGCCCGCGCCGCGAGGGGGTTCTGAAAGGCCGAAACCCCGTCGGCAGCCACGGCCTGGCTGCCCAGAAAGCCGTCGCCCGCCAACATGCCGGTTAGTGCCAGGGAAGTAAAGCCGCCGCCCATGGTGGTCAGGAATTCGCGTCGGGTCTGTCCGCAGAAGGAACCCCGAGGTCTTTTTTCGGCCATGATTGTACTCCAGATTGTTCTCGCTATCGCATCGACAGCGTGTTGTGTATTATCTCACATGCGGTGGTGGAAGTTCGGGCACGTAGCCCGACCAGGTAGCACAACACCGTCAGTCAATATAGAGGAATTCGTTGAGGTTCAGTGCCAGCAGGCAGAAACGCTCGAAGGCCAGTTCTTCGTCATAGCCAAAGCTATCCTGCATTTCCTGCATCATGGTGAGTCCCTGATCGACCTCATCGTTATTCGGCGTCCGTTGGGTCACCTTGTTCAACACGAGCCAGACTTTGGTTTGCAGGTTTGCCGGATGTTCCGCATTGACCTGTTTCGCCAGGGTCTCGGCCTGGGTATTGACGAAATCGCTGTTCAACAGATTCAGGGCCTGGGTCGGCTGGGTCGTCGAAAAACGCACCGCACAGTTCGACTCCGTGTCCGCCATATCAAAGTCCGCCAGCAGCGGGTCCTTCAGCGAACGTTTCACGTGGGTGTAGATGCTCCGACGGGTGTGATCTTTCTTCGGCGATTTGCCCCACACCTTGTCCGGCGTGGACGAGGTGGCCAGCACCGCTTCAGGCATGGGTGGATAAACATGGGGGCCACCCATCTCCAGGTTCAGGCTTTGATTGACGGCCAGCATGGAATCGCGGATTTCCTCCGCTTCCAACCGCCGAATGTTAAAGCGCCAGAAACGGTTGTTCGCCGGATCCTTCGCCAGGGCCTCCGGATTGCCCTTGGAAGACATGCGGTAGGTGTTGGAATGCAAGATCATTCGGTGCATGGCCTTGATGGACCAGCCCTGGGAGACGAATTCGCTCGCAAGCCAGTCCAGCAACTCAGGGTGCGTCGGCGCTTCGCCCATGGTGCCAAAGTCGTTGGAGGTCCGCACGATGCCCCGGCCAAAATGATACTGCCAGATGCGGTTGACCATGACCCGGGCGGTCAAGGGGTTGTCGCCACGGGCGAGCCAGTCCGCCAATACCTTTCGTCGTCCCGGACTCTTGGCCGATTCATCCACGGCAGGAATCACCGCCGAGGCCGTGCGCAAGATGGCGGGGAAGTCCGGCTGGACGACGTCGCCTTCCACGTGGGGGTTGCCCCGCAGGAGAATGTGGCTCTCCGGAACCTTGGGGCCCGTGGACGTGACGGTTGTGGCCCATACACCGGGTACATGGCGATTCTGGGTGGCCTTCAGGTCTTTCTGGAGTTTTTCATACGCGACACGCTCTTCCTTGGAGAGGACTTCGCCACCGCGCTCTGCCAGGAGCTTGGCCACGTCCGGGGTGTTGGCTTCTGCCGTGCCGATGGAAAGAGGGCGTGCCGTAAAGGAGGGGCCCGACCAGCTCAGGTCCAATTTCGGGGCGTCGTAGGTGTTGAAGTAGTCCACACGGAAATCATGATGCCCCGGCCAGAGTCGGGTGCTGACCGTAGCGGTGTGCACCCCCGTGCCCACAACCTCGTGGATGACCTTACCCCCGACCGTGAGGCGGAGCCCATCTTTGGCCGTAACCGAGAAGGTGTGTTCCCCTTCATCCGTAACCCGCAGGCGTCCTTCAAACACCAATCCCATAGCGTCTTCACGGCTGGCGGCGGCCAGGGTAACGAAGTTGTGTTTGAGGGCGCCCTCGGTCTCGGGACGCAGCGTGTCGAAGGCAGGAAGGGCTTCCCAGGTGTCGCGATAGAAGCGATACTTCAGGTCAACCAGATCACTGCGCAGGAAGGGGGCTTTATCAGCGCCCCGCTTCTCATTCAGCGCCGTGAGGAAATTCTGCTCCACCTGATAGAGGCGGTCATTCAGTGCGGCGATCTCGGCGTTTTTCTTCGCCACACCCGCATCATAGGCCGCCTGTTCTTCCGCGTTCATCACCGGAGTCAGTTCGGATTGGCGCTGGGTGGATTTCACCCCCTGAAGAAAGGCCACCATGCTGTAGTAGTCCGCCGCGGGAAAGGGGTCAATCTTGTGATCGTGACACCGCGCACAGCCGAGGGTGCTGCCAAGGAAGGTCGCACTGATCGTCTGGACCATACCATCCAATTCGTCATAACGGCCGAGCAATTTGTCGGCCGGCTCGTCATCCCAGATGGCCAGGCGATACAGTCCCGTAGCAATCAGCTGTTCCGGTCCCGCATCGGGGAGCTCGTCGCCCGCGATCTGTTCGCGAATAAATTGATCGTAGGGCTTGTCCTTATTAAAGGCGTCGATGACATAGTCCCGATACCGCCACATGAAGGGCTTGGTGGCATCCCGTTCAAAGCCATGGGTCTCGGCATAGCCCACCACGTCGAGCCAGTGACGTGCCCAGCGTTCGCCATATTGGGGACTGGCCAGCAATTCCTCGACCAGGCGCTCATAGGCGTCGGGACGCTCGTCGTGTATATAGGCTTCCACCGCTTCAGGCGCGGGGGGGAGGCCCGTAAGATCATAATAGAGGCGGCGAATCATGGCACGGCGAGAGGCGGGCTCGGCCGGGGTAAAGCCCGCTTCATCCAATCCATGGCGGATAAAGGCGTCGATGGGGTTCTGGACCCAGGCGGGATCGGAGGTGGCGGGCACCTCGGGACGGGTCAGGGGTTGATAGGCCCAGTGATCTCTGCCATCGGGGCCAGTGTGGTGTTCCACCTCGGGCTCCACGCCAAAGTCGACGCCCTCCGGTGCCCAGGGCGCGCCCATCGTGACCCATTGGGTCAGCGTGTCAATGTCGGCCTGGGCCAGCTTTCCGGAAGGCGGCATCTCGTGCTGCGCATCCTTGTAGCTGATCATCTGAAGGATGGCGCTCGCTTCCGGATTCTCCCGGTCAACTCCGGGCCCTCGGGTGGTGTCCCGAAGGACCCCCGCCTGGCTGGTAATCCGAAACTCGCCCTTGACCGCAGGGCGGCCGCCATGGCACTTGAAGCAGTTTTGCTCCAGGATAGGCTTTACCCGGTCCGTAAAGAAGGTGGCCGGGTCCTGCTCCTGTGCGCTGACAATTGGTGCACCGCACGATAGAATCAATCCCGCAGCACCAAGAAGTATTGGTCGATACATGTACTACACCCAATTTCCCGCCAGGCGGAAGGGGTCGGTCGGGGCGTGAAGCGCCCCATCGCCCCGAGTTTGTGGTTTCTTTCAGAAGTACTTCGTTTCCTAGCATAACGCAAAGCGTGCTGGACTGCCAACCCCGCGTATCCCGCGAAATGCCGTGTTTTGCCCCGATCCAGGTCAGGGAGTTCTCTCTCGATTCCGGAATCAATGGCACGCATCAAAAGGGGCGCGCCCCGGAGGGTGCGAAAACTCCGGGGCGCGCGGGGGGGCTGATGCGAAAGAGGGGTCAGGGAATCGAAGCTGCCGCCGCGAATCCACGGGAGGTCACGCCACCCGAACCCTGTTTCTGGAATTCGACGTGCCCATCCATAAACAAGACATTGCTGCCACCGGGGATGTGGTTGTAATACGCAATGGTCGAGCCACTGAGCTGGTCATACAGAATAGGTACCTCGCTCTGCGCGGCGGCCGATCCGGCCGGATTGTTGATATCCGTGATCAGAAAGCGCTCAATCCCTTCACGCAGGCGATACATCGTGTTGCTGCCGCCGTTCCCGATGGGACCACCGTTGGCCGTGATAGCCGCGTTGATGCCACCCGTGGAGTCATAGGGAATGTAGTCTCCAAAGTCAATGTCTTCCTGCGTGTGTTCAAACTGAATGCGTACCGCGGTTTCCGGATCGCCGCCCGCTTCGGTGACATTGCGGGCCGGTGCCGCCACCAGCAATACGACCAGATAACCCACAACCTGAGGGGCCGCCAGCCAATCCGCGGGGATATCCGGGTTGAGGAAACTTACGGACATAATCTCTTCGTCGATATCGTCATAGACCCACGCGGTGTAGGCATAGCTAATATCCGACTTGCCGACACCATAGTCATTGTCGGAGCAGGGCAGGTGGGCCCACGGCTCGCCGGTCGCCGGATTGTTTAATACATTCGCTTCCTGGTCGGACGGGCAATAGATGACTTGCTGATCCGTCAGGTATTCTGGATAGATTTCACTCATGCGCATGAAAAAGGCCGCCGCAGAGTAGGGGCTGTCGAAGGTGAAGCTATCGTTTGATCCCCCGGTCCCACAGTCCAGCCCGCCAAACTCGTTGCCCTGGGGATTGGGATAGAGGTTGCCCTGGCTCTCATTGGAGTACATCTTCGCCACCAGGCCGAGTTGCTTCAGGTTATTCTGACAACTGGCCCGGCGTGCGGCCTCACGGGCGCGGGCGAGTGCGGGTAAGAGGATGGCCGCCAGAATACCAATAATCGCAATCACCACGAGCAGTTCAATCAGGGTAAAGCCAGTTCGTTTCATTGGGTTTTCTCCACGTTGGAATTAGCAAAAATACCAGATAAAGCAGGATGGGTCTTCTACGGGTACTGCTGAGACGCGATGGGAGTCCTCCATGCCCCACGGGTCAAATCACACCATAAGCACCTGGAAAGTGATTGATAACTCAAAATGGTAGCAGGTATGGGGTAAACCGTCAATAGTTTTGAATCGGTATTTCTGACAGTGTTCAGAAAGCGTGAATAAGGTTTGAGCAATAGGACCGTAAATAAGGGGCAATAGAATGATAGAGGGTATGCTGTTACAGGGAAGGGTTGTGCTCCGACGGAGTATACTTGATTTAACGTTATCGATAATGTTACGGTGCCAGTCATAGGGGGAAGAATTCCACCACGTGAAAGCGATACCATGGATAAAAAGCGACCGACTATCTACGACGTGGCCCTGCGGGCCAAGGTCTCTGCCAATACGGTCAGCCGGGTTATCAATGGGAAGACCGGGGTGGGGGACGCGACCCGGGAACGGATTCGGGGTATCATCGATGAACTTGGCTACTTTCCCAATGTCGGAGCCCGGGCGCTCCGTGGGGGAAGACCGGGGTGTATTGGCGTGGTTCGTTCATCCACGACCGATGACATCCCCCTGAGCCATCCTTTCATTCAGTGGCTCTTCGGGGAGATGCACCGGGTTTTCGGGTCCAGGGGGGAGCGCATCTGCTTCGACATGAGCCCCTGCGCACCGGGCAATGGCACCGACTACGGACGGAGCATATGGGAGAGCCTCTTTTCCGCCTGTGTGCTCCTGAATCCCCTCTCACCCGGGGATACCACCATCCCCCGTATCCATCGCTTCGGCATTCCCTATTTGAGTCTGGGCCGGTTGGACTCCTTTCCAGAATGTAGCAGTGCCACCGCAGACTACGAGCGCGGTGCTTATCTCAGTACCAAGTACCTGATTGACCGCGGCCATCGGTCCATCGCCATGGTCCGTGCCTTTGCCAATGCCCAGCCGGGTATCGACCGGGAACGGGGTTATCTCAGGGCGCTGGAAGAAGCAGGTTTGACCCCCGACGAACGGCTGATTCAGTCGGTGAATTTCAAAGCCAAGGACAATGCCCTGATCGTCCATCGATTGCTCGTCGATGGTAAGGTGACCGGCCTGATCGATTGCAGCGCCACAGAAGACGCCTGGAGTATCCGGGAAGGCGCCCGACGGGCAGGGCGGGAGATAAAAAAAGATTTCGAGACAGTCGTCTGGACCTATAGCAACGACGTCGCCGTCTTGCCGGAGGCCAGCGCCCATCTCTGGTTGCCCGTGCGGGAAGCCGCCGCTGAAGGTCTCGAACTGCTGGCGGCCTGGCACCGCGGCGAGCGTGAAGGGCCCATTGATATCCAATACGCGCCCGCCCTCTTTGAGTCCATGCCCGACGTAGAAATGACCCAATCGAAGCGTCTCTTTGGCCAACCCTGACGCCCCCGGATCGGGTTGTGTCGCTCCTGATTGTGGGGAAAGGTGGATCTTTCCGAGGGAAATTGCCTATCCTCACTTTCGTGGTTGCGCCGCTACAACGAGGCCACCGCACTGATAAACACAATCGCTTAACCGGCAGGGAGTATGCCTTTATGAAATCTATTTCTCGACGTCAATTTGTGCAGGCAAGTGGTGCGGCGGCTGCGGCCATGGTCGGTGGGGGGCTTTTCCCCCTGGCGGCCCAGGCAAAGGCTTTGCCCGGCGCCAACATGAAGCTCGGCCTGGTGACCTATCTCTGGGGCCAGCACTGGGACCTCGATACCATCATCAAGAATTGTAGCGCCAGCGAAGTGCTCGGTGTGGAATTGCGCACCGAACACGCCCACGGCGTACAGCCCACCATTTCCAAGGCCGAACGGGAAGAAGTAAAGAAGAAGTTTGCCGATAGCCCCGTTACCTGTCTCGGACCCGGCACCAACCAGGACTACGATGATCCGGACCCCGCCGTACTCAAGGCCAACATCGAAGGCACCAAAGAGTTTATCCTGCTCAGCCACGATATCGGTGCCACCGGCGTAAAGGTCAAGCCCAACAGCTTCCACGAAGGCGTCGACCGTCAGAAGACCATCGAACAAATCGGCAAGTCCCTCAATGAGGTTGGTAAGTTCGCCGGCGATCACGGACAGCAGATTCGCGTCGAAGTCCACGGTTCCTGCTGCGAACTGCCCACCATGAAAGCCATCTTCGATATCGCCGACAATCCCAACGTGGCCATGTGCTGGAATTCCAATGACCAGGACCTGAACGGCGAGGGCCTCGATTACAATTTCAATCTGGTAAAAGATCGCTTCGGCGCCACGGCCCACATTCGTGAGCTCAATGTAGGGGACTATCCCTATCAGCAGCTCATGGACAACTTCGTGGCCATGGATTACGACGGTTGGATTCTGCTGGAATGCCGCACCAAGGTCAAAGATGGCATCCAGGCCATGATTGAGCAACGTGAACTTTTCGCCCAGATGGTCAAGAACGGCCAGATGAAAGTCAAAGCGTAAGCAAGGAGGTATTCCATGGCTTCTACACGCCGTGATTTTCTGAAGTACTCGGCCGCAACGGCCGCTGCGGCAACCCTGCCCTTTGGGGCCGCCGAAGCCGCAGCAGGTTTTAAGCTGGACTATATCCTGGCATCGAGTCTCTATGGCCAATTGCCCATTAAGGATATCCTGCCGGAAGTGGCCAAGGTGGGCGCGACCCATATCGACATCTGGCCCAAGAATCACGGTAGTCAGCGGGAAGAGCTCGACACCATGGGGGAAGAAGCCTTCATGGCCCTCCTGGCGGAGCACAACGTAAAGCTGGGCATGACGACCCGATATGATCTCGGGCCCTTCAAGCTGCAAGACGAGCTGGCCCTGGCCGGTCGCCATGGTGCGCGCATTGTCATTGCGGGCAGCACGGGATTCAAGGGAGACGCCGCCGCCCTGAAGGGGGCCGTAAAGGACTTCGTCGAAAAGCTTAAGCCCATGGCTGCCGCCGCCGAAGAGGCCGGGGTTATTCTCGGCATTGAGAATCACGGCAACGCCTTGATTAATGAGCCCGACTCCCTGCGTTACTTCGCCGAACTGGCGACGAGCCCGGGTTTGGGCATTGCCTTCGCGCCCTATCACCTTCCCCAGGACGCAGAATTACAGGGACAGCTGATCCGTGATATCGGACCAAAGCTTTGTCACTTCTATGCCTGGGAGCACGGCTTCGGCAGTGTGGGCGTTATGCCCCGTGCCCGGGAAATGCAGCAGCTGCCCGGCTTCGGACAACTCGATTTTGTGCCGCTCCTGCAGGGGCTCAAGGATATCAATTATGCCGGGTGGACTTCGGTCTTCATGCATCCAACGCCCCGTGGTATTCCCATCATGCCGACGATTCCCGAGTCGACCTCGGCCCTGAATCGGTCGAAGGAGTATCTGGAAGATTGCCTGAAGCGGTTGAAGTAAGCCGCACCATAGTGTGAAGGTGGGCATGAAGCAACGCATCGACATACACTTCTGGCTCATGATCCTCGTGATCATGAGCCAGATTGCTGCGGGCCTTCTCGTGGAGAAGCTTTGGAGTCTGGGGATTGGTGGGCCCGTGACCATCATCGGCACCATCATGATCATCGCCCTCTGCGTCATCAAGGTTCTCGCGTATTTCGACCTGCCCGCACGCTGGCGGGAGCAACGGCTACAGGGAAAGGCCGAGCGCCGGGCCGCTGAGATGGAAGACCCGGCCCCTGAACCCACAAATGAAACGACGAAGCCATTGCCGAAACCGGAAGCATCGCCCGCTACAGAAGAACCGGAAACACCAGCCAACCCATAAATGACTTGCTACGCCCTCGTGGCGAAATGACCGAATGGAGAATTCACATGTCGAACAAGGTACTTATCATCATCGGCGACGCGTCCGAAACACTCGATACCCTTTACCCCTATTACCGATTGCAGGAAGACGGCTTTGAACCCGTCGTCGCCGGGCCCGAGGTACACCGCTACCAGATGGTCATGCACGAAGTGAAACCCGGCTGGACCATCACGAAGGAATGGGAGGGCTATACCCTGCAGGCGGACATTGCCTTCAAGGACATCAAGCCCGAAGAGTACGCCGGTATC
Organism: Candidatus Hydrogenedentota bacterium; assembly: GCA_034669905.1. Classification (GTDB taxonomy): domain Bacteria; phylum Hydrogenedentota; class Hydrogenedentia; order Hydrogenedentales; family JAEUWI01; genus JAEUWI01. Next base: position 86,536 of record JAXMOL010000008.1, on the reverse strand, counting down.
TTCTTCTCCGGTGGTCGTGCCCCCGAATACATCCGCTATGACGAAGACCTCGTCCGCGTGACGAAACACTTTTTCGCCGAGAACAAGCCCATCGCCAGCGTATGCCACGGGGTCGAGATTCCCGCCTACGCAGATTGTGTGCGCGGACGCAGGATGGCTACCGTGCCCAAGTGCAAATTTGATCTTGAAGTGTGCGGTGGTACCTTCGTGGATGCGCCTTCCGTGGTGGATGGCAATCTCTTCAGTGGACGGACCTTCCACGACAACGGAAAATACCTCCGCCCCTGGATCGACGCCCTCATTGCCGCCCGCGACGGAAAGTAACGGAACGTCCTGGCTTGAGTTATGACCGGGTTGAAGCGTCGAAACTCCTGTGCCACGCGATATCGAGTGCTACGAGATTTCGTGTGCATGGAGCACGGAATACGTTTTCCGCGGTGCGCCTTGGAGTCGGGCGTCCGAACACATGACACAGGCAATGACCGAACGTAGTGCACATCGCGCGCCTTCGTCGCTGTGATGTCCGTTGTTCCGTTCGTCCGGACATGTGGTCGATGCATACGAGTGGAATAGACCAGAAACTTACGCAATCATGCGGGAGATGAATCCATTGCAAGCCCGATTAATCAGCGCTGCCCTAATTCTCGGTGCGAGCCTCGTGCCCGTCGCCCTGCCTGCGACCGCCGAACCCTTGGTGGTCGGCTTTGAGCGTTTCGGCTCGGAAGCCAACACGGGGGTGTCGTCCGGCCTGTTGCTCTACAACGAACTGAGCTGCAGCGCCTGCCACGGCCTGGCCACCGCGCAGCAGTCGGCCTTTCCCAAACGCATCGCACCCAAGCTGGAAGGCGTGGGGGAACGGGTACGCTTTGACTACCTCCGGGCCTTTATCGCGGCACCCCACGCGGTGAAGCCTGGCACGACCATGCCCGCCCTCTTCGCGGGGAAGTCGCCGGAAGACGTGGCCACCGCAAGCGACGTCCTGGCCCATTTCCTCCTCAGTCTCGGCGGAAGCTTTGCCTCCGACAGCGCCAAACCGGACGCCACGCGGTTGGCCCGGGGTGAAGCGCTGTTTCATTCCGTTGGCTGTGTGGCCTGCCATGAGCCCACCAAGGCCCCCAACACGGGCCACTCCGATGACCCCTTCTGGGAGGCTGACACTGTTGTGGAGGCGCCGGAACGTGAAGTGCCTTCCGTACCCTTCCCCGATTTCGCGCAAAAGACCTCCGCTGCGGCACTCGCAGCGTTTCTCGCCGATCCCCTCCATGTGCGGCCCGGTGGGCGCATGCCCGACCTGCAGTTGGCAGAAGAGGAAGCGGCGGCTATCGCGGCCTGGTTGGTCTATCGCAACGAAGCAACGCCCCCACCGTCAGAAGTTTCCTATGACCCGGCCAAGGCGGAAGCCGGGCGGGCCCTGTTCCAAACCGTGGGTTGCGCGGCGTGCCACGAAATCGACGGCACAAACTCAGTCCTCGCGGCTTCGGCCCTCACGTCGGAAAGTCTGGAAGCAGGGGGCTGCATCGCGCCCGAAGCGACAGGAAAACAGCCCTGGTTTGCCCTTTCGGAAAATCAGCGGGCGGCCCTGCGGGCACTGTTTTCGGAAGCGCCAGCCACGGATGCCCCCACCGCGGCAGACCGGATAAACCACACGGTCCTGGCCCTCAATTGCTACGCCTGCCATGATCGCAATGGTCTCGGCGGACCGGAAGCCGGCCGGGCCCCCTACTTTACGGAGACCGAAGCCCTCGACCTGGGCGACGAAGGCCGACTGCCCCCGACCCTCACCGGTGTGGGAAGCAAGCTGACCCCCGCCTGGCTCGAAGCCATCCTCACGGACGACGGACGGGTACGTCCTTATATGGCCACCCGTATGCCCCATTTCGGGGAAGACAACGTGTTGCCCCTGGTGTCGGCACTCCACGACGTCGATAAAGTTACGGCCCCCCTTCCTGTGGACGTGACGGGACTGCTACCTCACCACCGCAGCCACTACGGACGGGAACTGATGGGGACCAATGGTCTCGGCTGTGTGACCTGCCACAATCTGAATGGCACCAAGTCACTCGGTATCCCCGCCGTCGACCTGGCCTTCGTGCCGGATCGCCTTAACCCGGAATGGTTCCTGCGCTACATGCTCGACCCCGCTTCCCTTCGTCCCGGTACCCGCATGCCCGCCTTTTTTATTGACGGCAAGAGCCAGGGCAGCAAACTCTTCAACGGCCATGCCCAGCAGCAAATCGAGGCCCTGTGGGTCTACCTGCGCGAGGTGAAAGAGATTCGTCTCCCCGAGGGCATGGAAGACGGTGCGGACTATGAGTTGAAACCCACGACGCACCCCATCGTCCACCGGACCTTTATAGAAAACGTGGGGACTTACGCCATCGCCGTGGGCTTCCCCGAGGGCATTCACTTCGCCTACGACGCCCGGACCATGCGCCCCGCCGTCGTGTGGCGCGGCCGCTTCATCGACGCCGAATCCGCCCAGGCCGATCGCTTCACGCCCTTCGTGAAGCCCTTGGGCGAATCGGTCGTGTCGCTGCCCACGGGCGCCTCCCTGGCACCCGAAGCCAGTGGGCCCTGGACGGCCGACGCGCTCCGCTTTACCGGGTACCGATTGGACGATGCCCGCGTACCCATATTCCAATATCAACGGGGGGCACTCCGAATCGAAGAGTCGCTCCGTCCGGCAGAGGATGGCAAATCCCTCCGGCGCAAGTGGGTGCTTTCCGGGCCACCCCAAACCCAGTGGGTCCGCATTGGCGTGGGCGAGAAAGAAAACGGCGCGGTGTTTCGCATCGGCGAATTGACGATTAACGTCGCCACCGATACGCCGGTGGAAGCGGGTCCCGAAGAGGTAGGCTGGATCCTGCCCGTCACCGTAACCGAATCAGGAACAAGCATCGAGCAGGTGATCTCATGGTAAAGACGGAGCAGACAAAAAAACTTGTATGTGGAAGGATTCTCGCAGGTCGGCAACAAAGTCGCAATGGTGCCACCCGATCGTGCTACGCACGGTCGGGTGCCTTGAGCCTCGGAAGCGTTCTGCGTTCCGTGTCTTGCGGCAGTAGCTTCCTTCTTGTCTTGATGCTGGCTATCGCGCCTGCTGTCTTCGCAGAGACAAACCCCGCCTACACCCTCTACCCAATCTCCACCCCCGAGGGCGAAATCTTCGAAGCCAGCGCCGTGGAAGTCCTCGACGACGGCCGCGTGGCCGTGGCCTTGCGCAAGGGCGAAGTCTGGCTCATCGACGGCCTCTACGACAACGACCCCGCCACCACGACCTTCAAGAAGATCGCCGAGGCCCTTCATGAACCCCTCGACCTCCTTCAGCAAGATGACGGACTCTATGTCGTGCAACGCCCCGAACTGACCCATCTCGAAGACACCAACGGCGATGACATCATCGATGTCTACCGCACGGTGAACAGCGACTGGGGCATCACCGGCAACTACCACGAATACGCCTACGGGGCCGTGCCCAGTAAAGACGGTGGCCTGTGGGTGACCCTCAACATCGGCATGGGCAAGGCCAATTACCCCAAGCAGGACGCCTGGCGCGGCTGGGGCGGCAAGGTCTACCCCGATGGCCGCTTCGAGCCCATGTGCGCCGGCATGCGCTCCCCCGCCGGCCTGGGGGCCAACCTGGAAGGGGATGTCTTCTTCACCGACCAGCAGGGTAACTGGATACCGGCCGGTTCGCTCCACCTGCTCCGAAAGGGGGCCTTCTACGGCCACGTGGATTCGCTGAAACACTGTGCCCTGCCCGGCGCGCCCTTCGCCAAGCCCGAGACTGTGCCCTCGGGTATTCCGCTTCCAGAGGCGAAAGCCCAATTCCCCATGCTCTCCCTGCCCGCCGTCTGGTTTCCCTACAAGAAAGTCGGCATGAGCACCACCGACGTGCTTTGTATCGAAAACGACGAGCAGCTTGGCCCCTTCAAAGGACAACTCCTGGTCGGTGATTTCACCACCGCCGCCATCTCCCGGGTTTACATGGAAAAGGTCAACGGCACATACCAGGGGGCCTGCTTCAACTTCCTCGACGGATTCCAAAGTGCTGTGCTTCGCATGGACTGGGGCAAAGATGGCTCCCTCCTGGTGGGCGAGAGCAACCGGGGCTGGAACTCCTACGGCACCAAATCCTTCGGCATGGACCGCGTCACCTGGAATGGCGAAGTGCCCTTCGAGATCCAGCAGATGCGCCTCGAATCCGATGGCTTCACCCTCCGCTTCACCAAGCCCGTGAAACCGGAGACGGCCACCGATGTGGCGTCCTACACCATGAGCAGCTACACCCTCATGTACCACGCCAACTACGGCAGCCCGGAAGTGGACACCCAACCCCACGCCGTGAAGTCCGCCACCCTCAGCGACGACGGCATGGAAGTACGCCTCGTGACCGACCCCATCCGCCAATACTACATCCACGAAATCCACGCCGAAGGGGTCCGCAGTAACGACGGCATGGAACTCGATCACAGCGACGGGTATTACACCGCTAACGAATTGGTGGCAGAGTAGCCCAGTCTTTCAACAGTTCACCATTGGGTGCCACGGGCAGGCCCGCCAGGGTTTGCCCGTGAGCTCGTCGTCAAACAACGGCCCCGTGCCGCGCGATCTTCTCCCTGCGAGTCTAAACGAGTCGGGTGAAGTTCGTGCGCTTGGAGCAACGGAAGACCACCCTTGCCCATGGGTGGTGCCAATGGTATCGTAGAAGCACAAGACGTTTTTCGAGATTATGAATTAGCTACCGAGAGGGGGCCAAGACGGTCATGAACGTAGTAGCTACCATTGTGTTGCTCTCCAGCTGGCTCAACGCCACGAACGGGACTCCGGCGGAAGAGTCCATTCAGGTGGCCATCCCAGGTCAATACTCCAAAGCCGACGAGGTCGCGTCGGGAGACGGTTGGTGGGGGATAGCACGTCATGGTCTCGCCTTCAGACTGGAGGCTACCGCGACTACCGTGAAGGCAATTCCGGCAATCTATCAGTCGCCAGACGACGGGCCAAGTGGGCTTTCGATTGCCGTCCCTGATGACCGTGACTTTATCGCCATTGTCCGAGGCGCAGACTATTTTAGAGCGGGACCACTACTATCTCCCCATCTGGCGGAGGGAAGCTGGCGTTTCCTCTATCCCGGGGAAACAACGACTTTAACCCTCGACAGAGGGAAACAAGCGCCCCGTTTTGAAGTGCGTGCAGTGGGCACGGCCATCATCCCTGAAGGGAGTCCGACAATCGGCTTTCACAACTACGCGCGCATACTCGTTGAGAACGCCCTGAAAAGCACGCGGCGTCAGACACTGGTATCCGTTGCCGAGCTCAATATTTTTGAGAAGCCAGAAATCCTTTGGGCAGGTGACTTGGACCGCGATGGCAAGCCTGACATTATCCTGGACCGGACAAAGGGCGAGTCACAAGCCGACATTGCCCTGTTTCTCTCGTCCGCAGCGTCCGACGGAGAATTGGTAGGACTTGTGGCGGAGTGGGTGTCCCTCGGACCGTGCTAACGATTTCTCTCATGTCCTTCTAGACGTCAACAGGTGACTCAGAGTCGGCGTCCGGGAAGATAAGGCAACCACGAATGGACACGAATGGACACGAAAAAAGATGGTGTCCAAGCGCTGGTTTCTCAGGTGAAAAAAGATCACTATGGGGTGCCACGGGCAGGCCCGCCAAGGTTTGCCCGTGAGCTCGTCGTCAAACAACGGCCCCGTGCCGCGCGATCTTCTCCCTGCGAGTCTAAACGAGTTGGGTGAAGTTCGTGCGCGTGGAGCGTGGGTCGCGTTGCGGGTGTGGTTCTTACCCCGATGTGCCGTCAATCGTATTCCGCTTTCGACCTCGACACTACCCGGGAAAGGAAAGTCATGAAATACCCTATCATTGCGGCAGCCATTCTGCTCTCCATCCTGCTTAACACCACCAATGTAGCCGTAGCAGGTGAAGCGATTGAAATCGCCATTCCAGGCCAATTTCATAACGCCGATGAAGTAAAGTCTGGAGATGGGTGGTGGGGGCTCTATCGAGAAGGGACATTCGTTCAGTTTAAAATGGAGCCCATATCAATCACCATGGCGGCTGTTTATAGTAGGGATCAAAGGCGTACCGAAGCACCGAGTGATGTTGAAATTGCGATCTCACCAAGACTTAGGCAGCCCGAGGTAATCTTGCGGGGCATTGAGGGGCTTCGGGCCGGGCCAGTGAAGGCGTTGTACTGGAACTATGGCAGGGGGGAATTCTTGAATCCGGGAGAGGGGATAGCGTTTACCGACGAGCACCAAGATTTCGAGGTGCACTATAGTGTGCGCGCCGTTGGCACTACCGAGGAGCCTGCGGACAAGGCCAAGATTAGATCTCGAAACTACGGGTGGGTGCTGGAACGTAAATCTAACGTAGGGAGTCGCCGGCAGACACTGCTTTCCATTACAGAACTGGGAGTCGACAGTTTTCCCCAGATATTATGGGTAGGGGACTTGGACCGCGATGGATTGCCTGATCTTATCGTGGATGAGCGCCCCAGCGAATTTAAATTGCATCTCGTACTTTATCTCTCTTCGAAAGCTGGAGCGGGGGAGCTGGTGGGACGCGTTGCCGAGTGGGGAGCACAAGAAGGTTGTTAAAAAAGGGGGAAAGCCACACTTCCCACCGAGCACGTTTGGGTGCCACGGGCAGGCCCGCCAGGGTTTGCCCGTGTCCAACAGGGGGTTGACCATTCCTGGTCGACATAGGGCCCACGCCAGGTTTCGAGCGGCACGTGATGTCGTTCACGTGATGTGAAGTGCTGAACTCCAATCTCTTGGATTTCCAGCCCGCTTGCCATGGGCGGAGGGTGCGTGAAACTAGCCGTGCCTTTTGTGTCGACCAGGAATGGTCAACCCCCGTTGTTCTTCGCGGCTTTGCTCGCTGTTTTTTCTCGGCAATACAGCCTGTACCACGGACCTGAAATAGTTCCCCCTGGCTACGTATACTGTTGCTCTGCGGCCTTCGCCGTGTAGCCGACAACAACCCCGGGGAGACACCATCTAATGTTCCGCATACCCGTCATGATACTCGGCCTCCTGGCCATGGCATCCACCATGGCCGAGCCCGTGGAGGTCTTCATCCTTTCCGGCCAATCCAACATGGTGGGTTCCCCCAAGGTAGCCCAACTGCCCGAATCCGAGCGCGCACCCATTCCCCAGGCCCGCTTCTGGAATGGCACGGACTTCGAGACCCTGGTGCCCGGAAAGACGAAGACCAGCCAGACCGTGGAGCGCTTCGGACCCGAGCTCGCCTTTGCCCGCCACTACCCCGGCGCAACGCCCGAGCACCCCATCTACCTCATCAAGTACGCCCTCGGCGGCCGCCCCCTTCACCACGGCTGGCACCATGGTAAGTGGCTGGGGAGTCCGCCCGCACCCAACCGAGAAACCTTTTACCCCGGCGAAGGGCCCGACGATCCCAATGTGGGTACCCTCTACCAGAAGCTCCTGAAACAGGTGCGTCCCGCCCTGGCCAGGTTGGAAGCCGAAGGCATCGCCTACCGCGTTCGTGGTGTACTTTGGATGCAGGGGGAAGCCGACGCTAAGCATGAGGTATCGGCCACCGAATACGCCCAATGCCTCCGTCAATGGCACCAGCGCCTCCTGGAAGACATCGGTGCCGCGCCCTGTCCCCTCGTCTACGGACAAACCCTGCCCTACGCGCCCCGAGCGAAACGCTTTACCCACCCGGTCGAACTCCGCCAGTCTCAGGCCAATCTCGATCGGGATTCCGGCCATCCAGACGCCTACGAATGGGCCCGCATGGTCCCCACCGAAGGCATGGACCTCGCCGACGATACGGTCCACTACAACGCCGCTGGCCAGATTAAACTGGGCACGGCCTTCGCCGACGCCATGGTGGCGATGTTGAAGTAACGCATCCCGGATCAATCATCCTGAAACACGAAGATGCCCGCACGGTGTTGAAACCATGCGGGCATCACCCCGTAGTGTCGCCAGTCTACCGTGGCGGGGCCATCACCCGAAGGCGACGTTCCACGCGGGTAAGCGGCTTCCTAGTACCCCTGACGACACCGTCTGTATATGCCCATACCCAATGCGCCCAGGCATAAAAGCGTGGCCGTACCCGGCTCGGGTATGACCGAAGTGCGCGCAGCGTGTTGCGCGCTATTGTCGGGGGGGGCGGTGAAGATCAGCCCATCCACGTAAAAATCAAAGTAACCCGGTGCCAGGGGGTCATGGGTGTTCGCCATCGTATCACCCGGCGCACCCGTCACCGCCACATAGCCGGTCGGGGCGACACTCGTCCAGTTGCCCGTAGACTCCACCCGAAGCGGAGAGAGGCCATTGACGGTCTGGAGCACGCTATGGGTTGTTGCGTCCACGAGCGTGATTTCGAAGAAGATATCGAAGAAGGATGTAAAGGTGCCAGCCGGCGTAAGCGCATCATCCAGGGTGATGTCCATTTGCCCCAAGGAGGGCGCGGTACCATCCAGTGTAATATTGATATCGAAGGTGCTTCCGCCAACGATGACCGGGGCGACGCTGACCAGCGACAGACCGACCAATTCGATGTCCACCGTGTCCATATCCCCCGCGCCGGGAAGTTGACCATCCTCCGTGCGTCGGATGATCGAATCCGTGTCACCCGGACCGGTGGGTTGGCCTTCAAAGGCGACCAATCCCAATCCGAGAGGACTTCCCAGAAGCGAAAAATCCACAAACGTATCATCGACGGTGGTGAGATAATTGCTCCCACCCAAAATTGTTACGGCGTAGGCCGCAGGATTACCCACCGTGCTTCCCAACACGAGGATAACCGCCAGGGTTATTCCATTCTTGACCATGACTCTTACCTTCCCAGTGCCGCCCCTTTTCCCAAGCGGCACTCTAGGTAACGCAAAAAGCGGGCCAAGATTATAAACCTCGAAAAAATAGGGTTTTATGACCGGTTATGCCCAACTGTGTGGGTGGCCGCAAAATACTCTTGACGGGAATTCCCGTCAAGGCTGGTCACGAGAGAACAACTCTTATCGGCACCACCGACGGAAAGTTGTCACCTGCGACTACCTCTCCATAAACGCGCCTTGCGGGAAGGTCCCGTGGAGCGGTCGGAAGGGCACCTGCCTAAGGGGGTTATAGTCCCAACGGGAGACCCTGGCTGCTCCCTGGCATGCGCGGGAGTTCAATGCCATTTACGTCTGTTTATTCTACAACCAACGTGTTATTATTTTTTCGCAACCCGAATGGCGAGAAAGCAGTCGGTCATTCACCTGAGCAGGGACAAAGGCCTGGCGGGCCCAACGAGGAGAATGTAATTTATGGCAAAGACCCCCAACGAACTAGCTTCCCCGTCACTGCGGGATAGTTGGTCCAACGCGAAAAAAAAGGCGAAGAAGGCCTCGGCCGACCTCGACAAGAAAAACAACGACAAGAAGAAGTCGCAGCAGAAGGCTTATGAAACCCTGGCCAAGAAGGGCTTCAGCAGCGACCTCGGTCCCAATCTGGACAAGTGGGTAAAACTCTATCCCGATTATCCCAAGATGGAGAAACTCCGCACGGGTACCATCAACCCCACCCTGAAAGCCTACATGCAGGCGGCAAAAGACTCGGGGCTGGACAAGTCGATCTACGAGCCGCTCCAGAAGGCCCTGGCCAACGTGGGCAAAGAGCAAAAGGCGCGTGCGCAAAAGGCGGAAGCCCTCATCGGCTCAGACATGGGTCTCGCCATCAAAGAATCCAAAGAAAAGATTCCGCCCCCCATCGTCGTCTTCAAGCACCCCGATGTGGTCCGCCTCGCCGTAGCCAAAGCGGGCAGCCTCAAGAATATTGAGGCGGAAGGAAAGCTCTCTCTTGCGGTTATTATTGACAGCAAAGAAGTGCTCAAGCAGTTTTCCGAAAAGAAGGAATACGTCAATCAGTCGCAGAAAATAAAAGATGCCGGTGACTTCGGGAAACTGGTCAGCGACATTGCCGCAGCGTTGAAAACGGCCGACAAAAACGTGGGCAATGGCAGCAAACTCGCGGCAGAGCAGAAGAAAATGGATGGGGCCATTGAGGACGCCATCAATGATTGTATCGATCGCGCCACCGAAGAAGCCGCGCGGCTCGGTAAACTCAAAAAGAAGGCGGCCTGGGCCAACGTAAAACGTGCGGGTAAACTGGTCCTGGCCATTGGCGGCGCAGCCGCGTCGGTCGCTGGCCTGGCCATGACGCCCTTCACCCTGGGCGTCTCCACCGTCGCCGGTTGCCTGGGCCTGGCAAAGGCCAGCGTGGAAATCGGACGTCAGCTGGCCGATATCGCCAGCACCGCGGAAATGATGGCCAATGGCATTGCCAAAGACCTCAACACCCTGAAGAAGCAATACAACAAATGGCTTCAGGACCCCGAGGTGAAAAAGGCCGGTGGCGTTTCCAACAAAGTGGGTATGGCCGAGTTGACCAAGCGCGGTGTCAACGCCCTCGCCCCGACCATGATTACCACGCTCAAGAGCGTGAAAGATGATGTGGGCACCTACGATGAGAAGATTGACAACCTGGAAGTAAAAGCTGACAAACTGGGTGACAATCTCTCGGACTGGCTGGCCAAGCAGCGCGAGGCCGACAAGGCTTTTAAGGAGATTCAAAAACTCGGCCGCGATTCCCTCTCCGACACCGAGTTCAAACTCCTGACGAAAATCCTGGGCAATATCGACAAGGTTACCAAACGGGTCGACAAGATCATCAAGGAGATGATCAAGCTCAACGCCCGCGTCAAAAAGAACCGTACCAACAGCAGCAAGCTGGAAAACGAGCTCAAGGCGATCAGCGTGAAGAACCCGGTTTGGTCGGAAGTGGGCAGTGCCATTTTCGAAGTCACCGCAAGCGTGGCCTTCACCCTCGCGGGCAACGTCAATGCACCAGACCCCTACAAATGTGCCAAGACCGCGGCCGACATCATCAATGCCGTTGACCTGACACGCGAACAAATCCAGCAGACCGTGGACCTCGCCGAAAACCTGCGCGACGCCCACAAGAAGCACCTGAAAAAGAGCGCCTGATATTCCCCTTGCGCTAACTATTACGGATATAACACCCCGGGCATGGGCCACAAGCCCCGCCCGGGGTGTTCATTATAGCGCGCCGACGGCCCGCCGGCACGGGTGTGGCAGGGAGGTTCTGCCGCAGGTGGTCGGTCGGATGAGACTGTTCGCCTGCGACCCAAGTCTCAGCGTTGCAGCGCGGCCTCCGCATACAGCGCTTCCTCGCTGTCTTCGGGGAAGACTTCGATCATCTTGCGATAGAGAAGCCGCAGGGCGGTCTGGTTGTCGGTCTGCACATAGCAGGAGATGAGCTGGTGGTAGGCCCCGCGAATGCCGGGCCACTCGGGGTGGCGGTCAATGAGCAACTCGTAGTAGCCCGCCGCCGTGGCAAAATCCAGATTCTTCTGCTGGTAGAGGTTGCCCAGGGCATAGAGGCGCGAGGCGTATTCATCCCCGTCTTCCTCTTCCCCGAGGGTGTCCAGGATTTCGAGGTGGGTTTCAATCGTGGACTTTTCCGCGGCGCGCCGCGCGCGGTGGGCCCGTTGGCGTGCAAGGGTGGCCTCCAGGTCTCGCGTCAAGGCGGCCTGTTCTGCGTCTTCTGTGCGTTCCGTCAATGGCGCGGCGGCCGCAACAGTGGGTGCAGGCGATACAACAGTTTCTGCGGATGATTCGGCTCCCCGGGGATTCCAACTGATGGCCGCCACAATGGCGACAACCAACAGCACGATGATCCCATACCCTCTCAGCCAGCGAACAGCATCGGCTACGCTTATAGGCCCAGTTCTCTCCAAGATAGCTGTACAATGGCCATAATGGGATAGTCACCCACCATGCCTTCCGGTAGATTGCGACCCAGGCTTGGCACCTGATACACCGCAGGGGGTTTGAGGCTCAAATCGAAATAGCTGGCGACCATGCTGCCCGCCACATTGGCTTTCTTCAGGGACGTAATCTGTTTCTCGGCGTAGAAGGCCCCCATGATATCCAGGTCCCGGGAGAAGAGCAGGTCGAGGAGGCTGGAGCCGATGAGGATCTTGTTCTTCGACATGATGCCCAGCGCGTTGTCCACCGGAAAACTCTCGCTCGTGTCGGAGGCATCGCCGTCATTGACAGTCAGCAGATTGGAGTCGATCTGCACATCGCCGTTCACCAGGATGGCGCCCTTGCCCGTGTAGAAAATCGTCTTCTGCGATCCCTTGCCCTTAAACTTCAGGTCCCCATCCACGACGATCTGACCATTGATCTCCATCACATCCGTGTCTTCATTAAAGAGGATGTAGTCTTCCGTCTTCGGCGGTGAGGTGCCCGGGAGGGAGCCCGACATCTGCTGGCCCGTGCTTGCATTCCAGTAGAAATGATCCGCCCGGGTGTCGATGACCATGTCTCCGGTATACATCCCGTCACTCGGGTCATCCTTGTCGCCCACCAGGACTTCGCTGAAATACTCTTCGTGCTTGTAGGCCTCGCCCGTGTCCGGGTTGGTGGCCTGCGCGCCCCCCTGGGCATCCTGCCAGAAATCGCCGAGGGTGGGGAAGACGACCTTGTCGCCCAGGTCATACAGTTCATCCCACCCATTGTCGCTGTAGACACTGTTGGGATCGCCCCGGTCCCCGTCGGGGGTGACCGCGTCGCCGACCCAGCCGCCTGTCACATAGACGGCGTCCAGGGTTTCTTTTACCAGGTTCCCCACCGTCTGGGGATCACCGAGGGTAGAGGCACCCGTAAGGCTCAGGATACCATTCTTGGCACGCAGCTTGGCGCCCAGGGTCTCCACCGTCTCACCCTCAAACACCGTCTGAGGCGGATCGGGTATCCGGTCGCGCAGCGTATCCGGGATGCCGTTGTAATTGTTCCGAACGGTTGTCGTACCCGTCAGGCCCAGCGTCGCAAGGCCAACCACCCCCTCCAAAAGACTGTCGCCCAGCATATGGACCGAACCCCGTGCATTCACGCTGCCACTGATCAGGCCACCCAGGAGGCCGGGGCCGGCGAACACCGCGTTCTGCCATACGTTGACGTTGTCGCCCTTATACACCACCTCCACTTTCCGGGTGACCGCCCCGCGCTTGGCCATCCCATACACGGTAAACATCCACTCTTCATGAATGTCGTCGATAAGCCCATCCCCGTTATTATCCTGCCCGTCATCGGCCCACGCGATGGTATACGAGGCATACTGTACATCGTCCATCGATTGAAGGGTCTGGGGCTCCACACCGGCGTCGCCAAATTCGGGGAGGAGCAGCTTGTTGTCCTCGCTCCATTTGGGCTCCCAGTTTTCCATGCCGATGATGCCGTCTCCGCCGTTTTCCAGCTCCACCTTACTCTTGCTGATCGCGGCCTCCAGGCCAAGAAACGAATTGTTGTAATCCTCATAGCGCGCCACGGATTTCCGCTGCTGCATGATACGCGTCATGAGTGCGCCCACGATCAACACCGCAATGCCGATGAAGAAGAGGGCCATCAATAAGGCCATACCTTGATTACTACGGGGTTTTATATCATCCATATTCAGTTCCTCGGTTCCACGATTTGCGTAAATTGCTGCCCTATTTCCTGTCCTCGTCGGGTTGTGCCTTCCGTACGTACCGTAATCGTCAGGCGTCCAGATACCTCTTCTACCCAGAAGCCCGCTGTATTCTCCCGGGGTTCCGCGTCTTCCTCCCGCTCCGGGTCGGGGCCTTCATCGGGCGACAACGCGTTGGCCAGCACCGTAATGGTTTCGCCCTGAATCATGATCAGTTGCGAATTGGCCACCCCGTCCTTGTTCAAATCATCCTTGTCGCGACGAATCGTAATCTCGTCGCCCAGCTCCAGCGAATTAAAGCGATCAATCGCCAGCCCGTTGTCGTCAATGTCTTCCGGCATCCGAAAGCGCAAGACGTCGCTGGGCATATCTTCAAAGTTCACACTGGCCCGATGGGCCTGCCGCACCCGGGGAACAATCCCCAGGAGGGCGCGCCGGCCTTCATCGATATTGGTGATCTTCACATCCTGCAGCTGCGCCGTATCGCCAATACTGAGGGAAAGGGTAAACAAGGTGCCCATCACGATCGTCATGATGGCCACCGCAAACATCAGTTCTAAGAGGGTCGTGCCCCGGTTCGTCGTCTTGCCCCCCATATCAGTGCCCCACCAGCGTGGTCGCACTCGCCCGGAACATGTGGCCCTTCTGATTGCTCCACAACAACGTCGCTTCCAGCTCCAGGGGATTGGGCAAGTCCGGCGATTCGAATTTGTCCGCATCGTCGTCCGACAGCGGCAGCGCCACCTGCTCCCCAAACTCATCATAAAACACCAACGAAACCGCCTGCTTGGTACCCGGCTTTTCCAGGGGAGGGGCCTCATAGTCGCGCAATTCATCCAGGGTCATGCTTCGGACCCCTTCCAGCACATTGGCCAGCTCGATGTTCGCGACGGCCATATCCTCATTGATCCGGGCCACCAGGGTAATCGAAATCAGGGAGCCAAACAGCAGGGACAACGCCATCGCCAGGATACCCGATGCGAAGGTCAGTTCCAGCAGGCTCATGCCCGAATTTGGTTTTACGACACACTTCATCCGTCTAAATCCTGTCAGTATTACTCACGGTTGCCTAGATGCATCCTACCATGAAATACGAAACAATCGTCGGGAAGACATTATTCTTGGTTTGGGAAAGAATTTACTGCGCGGGCCAGGTTTGTGGTGTTGGATATGCTGTAACCTGCCGTAAATAAATCGGTTAGGCGGCTTTGTTCCCGCTTCCGATGGCCCTCCCCGGGAATGTGGAAGTCCGTATACCGGCTACTATAGCACTAAAAAAACGGGCTATATATCGCCAGCCAGGGCGGCCTGCGCATATTCGTACTCGTTGCTCTCCGGCGGGAAATGGGCCACCATCTTCCGATACAGAATCCGAAGACTCTCCTGGTCTTCCAACTGGGTGTAGCAGGCAATCAGCTGATGGTAGGTGGCGTTGATGCCCGGCCAATCGGGATACTGCTCAATGACCTGCTCAAAATAGCGGGCCGCCGTAGCATGGTCCTGTTTCTTTTGCTTGTGCAGGTTCCCCAGCGCGTTTAAGAGCGCAGCGGATTCATCGGGGTTGGGATTGACTTCCAGTTCATCCAGTCGCTCCTGGTGGGCATCTATCACCTCGTCTGTGGACGCTACAAGGGGCGTGGGCTCGGTTTCGTTCTTCTTGGCCAGCGCGACGTCGAATTTGGCCTGCAGTTCATCCTGGCGCAGGTTCTCCGGCGACGGCACCCCGACCCCATCGGGCGTGGGACCCGCGCTCTGCCCAATGCCGATGGCCACCCCCACCGCCAGCAACACCAGCCAGATATACCAATGACGAATTATCCAGCTCAGATTGCTTTCTTCATCCTGGCTCATAAACCCAATTCCCTCCAGGCAACCTGTGAGATTGCCAGTATCGGATAATTACCAATCATTCCCAGGGGCAAATTGTCGGCCAGCGCGGGGACCTGATAGATATTGGGCACGTTGGTACCCATGTCAAAATAGTTGGAGACAAAGGTTCCCATCACGTTGGTCTGCTTGGAAGACTGGATCTTGTTCTGGGCGTAAAAGGCACCCATGATATCCAACTGCGACGTCGAACCGACGATCATATCTTCGGAGGCCATAATCCCGATAATATTGTCCACCGGGAAGCTGTCGGCAATATCGTTCGGATCTCCATTATTACAGGAGATGAGGCTGGTGTCGATCGACACATCTCCGTAAACAAGAAACGCGGCCCTGCCCGAGTAATTGATCGTCTTCTGGTTTCCCTGACCCTTAAAGATCAGATTCCCGTTGATACGTATCTGGCCGTTGATTTCGAGCACATCCGTGGATTCGTTAAAGAGGATGTAGTCATCCGTCGGCGCGGGCGCCGTCGCGGGCAGGGAGCCCGACAGTTCCTCGCCCGTAGTGGCATTCCAATAGTAGTGGGAACCCCGCGCGTTGATGGTGATATCCCCGTTGTAGGCACCATCACCAGGATTGTCTGGATCGGCCAGCAAGACCTGGTTAAAATAATCTTCGTGGGTATACCACGTGCCCGTGGCCGGGTCCTGCACCTTGGCCCCGTTGGTCGGATTGCGCCAATCATCGGCTAATACGGGGAAGGGGACCTTATCACCCAGATCATAGGTCTCATCCCAGCCATTGTCACTGAAGGCCGAAGTGGGATCGCCCCGGTCTCCATCATCAATCACCGAGTTTCCTGTCCAGCCATTGGTGACGAAAAGGCCATCCATTGTTTCCTTGTAGCTGTTACCCAGGATGTTGGCTTCACCAATCTCCGAATTGCCCGACATGCCGACCAGGCCTGCTTTCGCGCGCAACTTTGCTTCCAGGGTAGAGACCGTTTCGCCCTCAAATACGGTCTGGGGGAGGGGGGGGACGCGCACCTCCAGGTTGGCGGGAATGCCGACGTAGTTGTTGTGGATCAGGCTCGTACCGCTCAGATCGATGGCGGCCAGGGCTAAGGCACCCACCACCAGGCTGTCGCCCAGCAGGTGCACCGAGCCATGGATGCTGACATTACCATTGATTAGACCGCCCGCCTGACCCGACCCGGCAAAGATGGCGTTTTCCCAAACGTTGACATTGCTGCCCTCGTAAATCACTTCCACCCGACGCGTAGTCGCACCGTCACGGGCCATGGCGTACACGCTGTACATCCAGTTCTCCGCTGTGCTGTCGACAATACCGTCCCCATTGCTGTCCCGCCCGTCATTTGCCCAGTCGACCGTATAGGTGGCAAACTCCACGTCTTCCATGGTGCGGAGGTGTTGGGGGGAAACGCCATCGGCGTCCAAATCCGGCAGGAGGAGTACGTTTTCGTCGCTCCACTGGGGCTCCCAACCTTCCATGCCGATGATGCCGTCGTCGCCCTGCTCCAGCTCCACCTTGCTGCTGCTGATGGCCCCTTCCAGGCCGTGAAAGGCGTTCTTGTAGTCTTCATAATGATCGACTACCTTGCGCTGCTGGAGCATACGGCCCAACAGGCTTCCGACAATAACCACGGCGACTCCAATAAAGAATACCGCCATCATGAGGGCCATGCCCTCGTTCTTTTTTCGTTGATACGTTGGCATAGCTAGTTCCTCGGATCCACCAGCTCGGTGAACTGTTGACGGATCAGGGTGCCGCGCCGGGATTCACCCTGGGTCCGTATGGTCAGAAGGATGCCACCATTTTGTTCTTCCACCCAGAAGCCGGCGTTGTTCTCGGGGGCAATTTCACCAACCTCGACCGGTTCCGGTCCTGGGTCGGGGGAGAGTTGATTCGCCAATACGGTAACCGTATTACCGGAAATCATGACGAGTTGGGTGTCGGTCACCCCGTCTTCGTTGGCGTCATTCACATCCCGTTGGATGGTGACGGGATCGCCCAACTCCAGATCACCGCTGATATTCACGGCCGTCCCGTTTCCATCCAGATCGGCGGGCATTTGAAAGCGCAGCACGTCGCCCGGCATTTCGGCCGTGTTTACCGATGAAAATTGCGCATGGCGAAGGCGGGGCACCACGGCCTGCAAGGCGCGGCGGGCCTCATCGTTGTTCACCACCTTCACATCCTGCAGTTTCGCCGTGTCGCCAATGCTGATAGAGAGGGTGAAGAGCACGCCCATCACGACCGTCAAAATACTCATCGCCATCATCAGTTCAAGGAGCGTTACACCACGTTGCGACTTTTTGTTGCGCCCCGTCATGTCAGCGCCCTACCGAGGTGGTGGCATGGGCCTGAAAAATGTGGCCCTTATCATTGCGCCAGAGCAACGTGGCCCGCACCTCCAGGGGGTTGGGAAGGTTCGGGGGCACGGTGACCTCACCCGTCTGATCGGGGGTAAGTGGCAAGGCCAGGACGGTGCCATCCGCAAGGTACGCTTCGAGGCTCAGGGTCTGCTCGGTCCCGGGGGTCGTGGGCGTCTGCGGGGTAAAGGTCATCAGGTCCGCAAAATCGAGACTGCGGAGCTGCTCCATCGTGCTGGCCAGTTCGGTATGGGCGACCGATTTGTCTTCATTCAGGCGACCTATCAGGCTGATGCTGATAAGCGAGCCGAAGAGGAGGGACAGGGCCGTCGCCATAATGCCCGCAGCAAAGGTGACTTCCAAAAGACTCATCCCTGATTGGGAATTACAAATACGTGGCATGGTACATCTCCCTTCATATGACTAAGACGTGGAACCGGAAGATCGACGCATAATCCATGCCGGAAGACAAATCTCAGGCGAAAAGCTGTGTAAGTGCTATAAAGCGTAGGGGGTTGCGCGGGATAGGGCACCAGATGATGGTGTGGAGAAGTGGGGTATATGACACAGTTACTAGCTGTTGATGGGTCATTTCCACCACCATGAAAGCCGGAATGTTCCAGTACGGACCCTCATGAGGAGCTGGAACGAAGTCCGTGTTTCTCCATTTTGTAGCGCACCTGATCACGAGAGATTCCCAACATGGCACCGGCGTGGGTTTGATTGCCCTTGGTGCGGGCCAGGGCCTGTCGCAGCAGACTCTTTTCCGCTTCGGCGAGATCGCAGCCTTCGGGAGGCAGGATGACCAATTCCCCCTGGCTTTCCCGGGGCACATTCAGCAGCGTCCGGCCGAGTACGATGTCGTCTCGCTTCACGACATCGCCGTCATTGAGTAAGACAGCCCGTTCGATGACATTGCGCAATTCACGGACATTGCCCGGCCAGGCGTAGTCGTTCAAGCGATCGAGGGCACCGGAAGTAATCCCTTCCAGATTCTTTCGGAACTCGTGGTTAAAGAGATTGAGGAAGTACTGGGCCAGAATGGGGACGTCGCCCGTGCGCTTTCGTAAGGGCGGCATCTGCACCGGGATCACGTTCAGCCGATAGTAGAGGTCTTCCCGAAAGGTGCCTTCGCGGACCATTTGCTCCAGGTTTCGGTTGGTCGCGGCGACGAGGCGCAAGTCCACATGAATATCCGTCACCCCACCGATGCGCTTAAAGCACTTTTCCTCGAGCACGCGCAATAATTTGGCCTGCAGGGCCGGGGTCATATCGCCGATCTCATCCATAAAAACCGTGCCGCGATTGGCGAGTTCTATCAACCCTTTTTTACGACCCATGGCGTTGGTAAAGGCGCCGGCTTCATAGCCAAAGAGCTCCGATTCCAGTAAGGATTCGGGCAACGCCGTGCAGGTAATATTCATAAAGGGGTGGGCGCCCCGGGTGGATTCGTAGTGCAACGCCCGGGCGACCAGATCCTTACCCGTGCCGCTTTCACCGAGCAAGAGGGTCGTCGTGCTTTGCCCCCCCGCAATCTTGCGAATGAGCTGCTTCACCTCCTGTATTTCCGGGCTGTTCCCGATAATATTGTCCAGGCCAAACTGAGAGCGTTTCTGGCTCAGTTCCGTTTTGATATCCCGGCGCATGACACTGCTTTCATGGACACGCTGCACGGTGATACTCAGCTCGTCTAAATCGAAGGGTTTGGAAAGGTAGTCGGCCGCGCCCCCCTTCATGGCATCCACGGCCCCTTCCAGACTGGAATAGCCTGTGATGATAATGACCGGCGTGTCTGGCTGTTCATCATGAAATTCTTTGAGCAGGGACATGCCGTCCGTATCGGGAAGGCGCATGTCAAAAAGCGCCACTTCAAAGCTGTCCTGCTGAAAATGTTCTCGGGCTGACTGGCCATTTTCGGCATCGGTTACCTGAAAACCATCTTGCTCCAATCGTTGTCGCAAGGACCAGCGTATCATTCTTTCATCGTCAACGATTAAGACGGATCCAGACACTATATACCTCCTTCAGGTAACGTTATCGTCACCGCTACGCCGCCAGCCGGGCGGTTTTCTAATCGAATGCTACCATGGTGGGCCTCCAGAATTCGAAGAGATACCGACAGACCCAGTCCCGTGCCGTCGACCCGCGTCGTAAAGAAAGGCTCGAAAAGGCGCGCTTCGGTGGCCCCATCCAGGCCACAGCCATTGTCCATCAAGGAAATCTCGACCGTGCCCGCCCGTGACGTTACGGACCACCGGTAGGAGCCACTGGGGCCTGCCGCCTGTTGGGCATTCTGCCAGATGTTTTCGAAGACCTGCCGGATCATATTGGGGTCGGCATCCACGCCCAGGGAAGCAGGGCATGTGATATCCACATCCTGTGGCGGGGGACTATCACCTGGACTGAGCTCGGAAACGGCTTCCAGCAGGGGCCGGAGCAAGAAGACGGTGCTGCGGGGGGTGAGGGGGCGCGCATAACCCAACAGTTGGTCCACGGTGTGGGCAATGCGCGCGACCGATTCCGAAAGGCCCTGGAGGGCTTCCTTCTGCAGGGGGGGCGAAAGTTCGCCCGATTGAAGCAGGTGGATGGCGCCACCCATGCCGGCCAGGGGGTTGCGAATCTCATGGGCCACAGTGGCACCCATTTCACCGATACTTGCCAGATGTTGCGCGCGGGCTACACGTTCCTGCATGGCGCGGATTTCCGAAATGTCGCGGACCGAAGAGGTGAAATGCAATTCGCCCTCGAGGTACATGGAAGACGCGCAGATGTGAACGGGGTGTACCGTGCCGTCGGGGCGGCGGATAGCCGATTCACGGTTGGCCGTAAAGGGGGTCGGGCCCGGTGCGTCTGCGTAGGTGGCCACGGCCTTGACCCAATAGCGTTGCTCCTCTTCCGCGAGCAAGTCCCGTCCACGCATACCAATCAAGGTCTCGGCAGGATAGCCCAAAAGGCGACTGGCGGCATCATTGGCCGACTCCACCACCCCCGCCGCATTGGTGACGACGATGGCATCAGGGGCGGTCTTGAGAATCGTCTCGAGTCGGGCCTGGCTGTTGCCAAGTGCCCGTTGGGCGCTGCTCCGTTCCCGCTCTTCCTGACGCAAACGACGCAACATGTTGTTGAAGTCCCGGGCCAGCCGTCCGATTTCATCGTTACGACGCAGGGTGGGCAGGGGCTCGGGCGTGTCGTCCAGGCGCACCCGGCGGACCTGCTCGCTCAATTGTTGCAGGGGGTGGGAGATCAGGCCCTTCATAAAAAAGGCCAGCAACAGCACGAAGGCAAGGCCAGCGGCCCCGGCCGCCATCGTCTGGAGACGGATGGCTTCCTCTCCGCGGGCCATGATGCGCCGTGATACGGTGGTAATAAACGTCAGGGTCGGCGTCCCGGAGATATCCGGCACATTGGCGAAGGCATTGAGCATTTCCGAGGAAGCGTACCGAATCTCTTCCGTTTCCACCGGGAGACTGCGGATCGCTTCGGGAACCCGGCCATCGTCGATGGGATAGACCTCCAGGTCGACCTGGGTCTGCTGCCGGATTTCATCCAGGATGGCGGGACTGAGTAGACGTCCCATGATAAAAGTGCCGCGGATTTCCTCGTTCTCCGCCGCTTCACTGGGCAGGATCGGCCGTGATGCCAGCAGCAGGGGGCCTCGGCTGGAGCGGTAGATGCCGTGAACGTAGTCGTCTCGCGTGCTGTGGTTTAAAAGGTGATGATTGGCCGCGAGGCCCTCCCCCGGAAAATCCGGAAAGGGCACAGGCTCCTCCTCCTCGAGGTCATAGTACTGGCCCCACACTACGTCACCGCGGCGATCAAACAGGTAAATCAGATTGACGTTGTTGTCAAGAAAGGAGGCTGCGCTGAGGTTGGATCGCTCGTAGGCCTCGGTGGGTTCCGCGATGTAGTGATAGGTATCGTCCCAGGCTGCCCAGTCAAAGCAAAAGAGATCGAGATGATGCACTTCCCGGTGGAGGGCATCGACGCACCGCTGGATATCTTTCCTGGCTTCTTCTGTTTCCAGGGCATGGAAACTCGGAAGAATGATGAATTGCTGGAAGACGATGCCCAGCACCGTGTAGACACTGACGCTGAGCAGCAGCAGGAGGAGGATTTTCTTGTGTATCGTCATCAGAGATCCCGGAAATCAACTCAATCGTCTTATCATAGCACGATTGACAAGAGCTGAATTGCCCCGCGAAGGTGGGAAGCCCGTGCCTTGGGCGGTTGCCGTACATGAATAGCTGGCGACATAGTTCGTCAGAGCCCATGGCAACCCCCTCTTCGCATCGGCGCTTGTAGTTTCGAGAGAGGCATCCCCCGTTGTTGTCCAGGAAACAAAAAAACTGGAGGAGCCAAAGGCTCCTCCAGGCAGCTGTACGTTGTGGTGAGGGCTTACACGCCCGTCATATCGAAACCGACGATTTTCCAGGCGCCCCCTTCGGCCTTCAACTCGAATTCATAGGTGACCGTGCCGAAGATGCCTTCGAGTTCAACGGGATAGACGGTGACCGTGTTCCCATCCACTTCTGCTTCGGCATCTTCCAGGTTGCCCGTGATGTCTTCCAGCATGCCTTCTGCTTCGACACCCTCAATAAAGGCCCGCAATCCCGCTTTGTCTCCCAGTTCATAGTGTTCAAATTCTTCGGAAAAGCACGCCAGCAACTTCTCGATGTCGCCGTCTTCGGCCGCCTTCACGTAGGCGGCGACCGTCTTCATGGCTTCAACTTCCGGTGAGGGCTTGGTGTCTACAATACCTTTTACCAGGACCAGCAACGCGGCCTTCTGTTCGGCATTCAGCCGGGCAATGGCTTTGTTGAGTTCGTCGTCTCCATGGTTGTCGGCCGAGGCGACGAGGGTAGCGCCCAGGATAAGGGTCAGTGCGAGGACCGGGGTAAGCAATTGGCGAAGAAGTCGAACGGACATAGTGCTGAAACCTTCCAGAATCTGAAGTTGGCCAGGGGCCAGGTCGCGGTTAAAGGGCTGTTTGAAAACCATATCAAACATCCGGTGCCCCATAACAAGGGGCCTACCTGTTCATCGGTACATAGGACTGATCACGGGGCGGGGAAGTTTCGCGAAAAGGGGGGAAGGGGCCGGAAAAAACTCAGCCGCCGTGTGGTGCCGGTGGCACCGCGCGGCGGCTCTACCCAACACGCTGAGGTTGCCATCATGCGCGTTGCACCTTCAGTATAGCACAGGATCCGGAAAAATGTGCCAGATGAAAATAAGGTAAACACTGCGTTAATTTGGAGCACTTTGGCCCCGGCGGACCCACTAGTCTTGCGGGATATCCACCCGGTTGCCGCACTTTACACAGGCCCCAAAGGCCCGGGTGAAGGTGGAGGGGATCCGCATTTTCTGACCGCACTGAGAACAGGCGACGTGACGTTCGGCGGTTTCCAGCATCGGGGCCTGGGCGCCGGGCGGGGGCGTGGGGCGGTGGCCCGATCCGGGCGGGTGACCACCACTGAGATTGACGATCGTGCTCTGGGTGCTGCGGGGTGGGGCCAGTTTCTGCAGGTGTTTGATACGGGGCGCCCAATTGCCCTGCCAGCCCTGATTCATACCCTGTTCGGCATAGTGGAGGGCACGGTCGTAATTGGTTTCTTCTTCCAGGAGATGAGACATGACCCAGTAGCCCAGGTGTTCCCCCTGGACCGTTCCCGCCGGCAGTTCCTGGCGGATCTGGTGGGTATAACGAATGTGTTTTTCACAGCACTCTTTGGTGAATTCGCGGGCCGCCGGAAGATGGGCACGGAGATTGTCGGCGTCCCGGATGATTTCCTGGATAAAGAGATGAAGGGCATACCAGTCACCGGCTTCGACGAGGAACTGGGCCCCCACCGACTTCAGGCGGGCCGCAAGAAAACGTTCTTCCAGGTTGGCGCGAAAGCGTTGCGAGAAGAGCGCCAGGTCGCTGATCATGTCATGCTCACCCAGCCGCGAGGCGATATACTCTCCGCGGGTAAAGGGGAAATCTTCTTGTCGTGCTTCGATATACCGCTGCTCTTCCGGAGAGAAAACGCGGTGATACATGGGGGCCAGTCCACATTCGTAGATCAACCCGGATGCCTCGATATCGTCTTTCGAATCGTTGAGAAACTCCAGGATTCGCATGAATCAAACGCTCCTTGATACGCTGGGCGAAGTCAATCCCCGGTGCACGACTTCGCGCGTCTAGACGGTTTGTCTACAAGGGAATGGTGACGCCCCACCACACCAGATTATTGCCACGTATAGTATAGTCGCCATTTCATTTTGTCAATGCTAGCACGTCATCAATGCGTTGTCATAATGTTTAGTTACGCTATTACATTAACCCTTGCTCCTCACAAGGGAAGATGGCCCCAATCTCGACCGGCGCGCTAGAACAACATCTGCTGCGTATCCTCGTCGTCCTGCTCGGAGGCCGGTTGGGTCACCGGGGCCGGCCGGGCCGCAGGCTTGCGCTTGGGGGTTTCCCGGGGCGCGGAGGGTGCCGGGGTGGCCGAAGCAACAGGGGCCGCAGACTTCTCGGGCGTCGTGGCTGGAGGCGCCGTGGCCGGAGGTGGCGTGACCGGAGGCGGGGCCACCGGTGTGGCCGACGGCGTCGCCGAGGAGCGCTGAACATCAGGCGTCGGAAGTTCCGCCGGCGATTCTCCCCGGGCCAGTGCGCTGATATCTTCCTGCAACATCGATTCAGTCGTCCGCCAGGCCTTGCCTACTTTAAAGCCCCGAAGCCGTTTTTCGCGAAACATTTCGCGGACGGTGATGGCCTTAACCTGCAGGATCGCAGCGACGTCATTAACAGTTAGGATTTTTTCCATGGGGGTATCACCCTCTAGTCTTCCTTGGTCAAACGCAGAGTAGAGCACCTTGCTTTCAGTGATTATACAAAAACAGGCAAATACAGACAAGAATCGTCAGCCGGGGGCGCAGGCGAAAATACACCCTAACCCGGCCATCCCTGATATCGCAAACTTAAACCCCCTTCCCCCGACGGACCACAACCCGTCTGGACCGTCGACCAGTTCTTTGCCGGGTATGCGGGAGCACTATTTTTATTCGTATTGCACTTTGTATCGGGACTGGTTAAAATGACAGCGTAATCCATTCACCACAGGGAGATTGTTATGATGGCGTCAAAGTATCTCATATTGCTGGGCGTTGTGTGCCTGGTCCTCTGTCTCGGGTTTCTCGTTTGTGTCGACGGGGTCCATGCGCAGAGCAAAAGCATCGCCTCGAAAAAAGATGGCGAGTTGGGCAATAAGGAATTTGACAAGGATCAACTTCCTGGAAAACTGGAAATCGGGTTGGGTGTTGGCTCTATCTTTGTGATGATAGCCGTCGTCAAATATCTTTAGCGATGGGTGCCTGAATGTGGTCGATCTCAATGCAGGGGTTTGCAGCGGATTCCACCAGACGTTGGAGCGATGAGACGTGAATGCACGCATCCTGATACTGGATGATGAATCCAGTATTCTTGAATTGCTTGGGCAGCACCTGACGGAAGAAGGCTACGGCTGCGAGATGTTTACCTCGGCTGTAGACGCGTTGGAAACGCTGAAGAAAACCCGGTTTGACCTGCTCATTACCGACCTCAAGATGCCCGAGGTGCATGGTATTGATGTCGTCCTCCAGGCGAAGAAAGAGGACGACGAACTGGCGGTTATCGTGGTTACCGCGCTGCTCGAGGTGACCAACGCGATTGAAGCCATGCGTGCCGGGGCAGACGATTACCTTCTGAAGCCCTTCAACCTCTCGGAAATCTCGTTGGCCGTAGAAAAGGCCCTGGAGCGACGGCGTCTGATCATTGAAAACAAGCGCTATCAGACCGAGTTGGAAGCCCGGGTGGCCGAGGCGACGGCCGATTTGGAACGAACCAATCACGAACTGCGGGGCACGAAAGATTATCTGGAGAGCCTGTTCCACAGTACGGTCGACGCGATTTTGACCATTGACGAAGGGTTGAATATATCCTTTGCCAATCAGGGGGCTACCCACATGTTTGGCTATGCCCGCGAAGGGCTGGAGCAGATGCCCATCGCCAACCTGATACATGGTGGCAACGATGAGTTGCAATACATCTATCGCATGTTGGACCAGGGTAAGCCGGTTCAAAATTATGAGTCCGAAGTGCTCCACAAAAGTGGCTTGCTGATTCCCGTCAACATCACCCTTTCCCAGGTGCGGGCACCGGGCACGGGCAAGGTATCGACCCTCGCCATCTGCAAAGACATTACCCAACAGAAACATCTGGAAAACGAACTCAAGGAGATGTCCATCAAGGACAGCCTCACCTGTCTCTACAACCAACGCTGTTTTTATGACCGCCTGGAAGCAGAGATTGAGCGCGCAACCCGACAGGGGCACCCCTTGTCGTTGCTCCTCTTTGATGTCGATCAATTCAAGACCTACAACGATTGCCACGGACACCTCGAAGGCGACCGCGTATTGCGCACGGCCGGCGAGGTTGTGCTGGAAAGTACCCGTGAGCACGTCGATATCGGCTTCCGCTATGGCGGTGATGAGTTTACCGTCATCCTGCCGGAAGCCGACGAAGAACAGGCCCACGTCATCGCCGAACGTATTCGACAGTCCTTCGAATCCAAACGTTTTGACCGCCTGACCCTCAGTATCGGACTCATGCAATATCGTCCGGGCAGTACGGCCCGCTCCTTCATCCGCTTTGCCGACGCCATGATGTATGACGCCAAGCGCTCCGGTGGCAATCGGGTATTCATTTACAATTCGGAAGAATTTCCGGACAACGACATCATCAACGCCGAATCATAGAAAGACTCTTTCGTGAAGTTTGGAATCTGCAGTGAGATCTTTAAAGACTGGAATGACATTACCCGCACCGTCAACTATGTGAAGGAAGTCGGGTATGACGGCCTGGAAGTGGCCCCCTTTACCTTTTCGCCCTTCGTGACAGATATCTCCGCAGCAACGCGGCAGGAAATCGTGCGTAGCGCCGCCGCAGCCGATCTCGATATCCTCGGGATTCACTGGGTTTTCGTCGGACCCGACGGAGTCCACCTTACCCACCCCGATCCGGCCATCCGGAAGTTTACAAGTGACTACATGAAGGACCTCGTCCATTTCTGTGGTGATATCGGCGGTAAGGTCATCATCTTCGGTTCGCCCAAGCAGCGCAACATCGAAGAGGGCGTGACCTATGACCAGGCCTTCGACTACGCCCGGGAAATCATGTCCGAAGCCATGCCCACCTGTGAAGAGCGGGACGTGACCATCTGCATGGAACCCCTGACGCACCTGGAAACCAACTTCCTCCAGAGTGCCGAAGAGACGGTGAAACTTATCGACGCGGTCCAGCACCCCAATTTTCAGCTCATCCTGGATACGAAGGCCATGACCTTCGAAAAGGATGACCGGGCCACCCTGATCCGCCGTTATGCCGACAAGATGAAGCACTACCACGCCAATGATGAAAACCTGAATGGACCCGGCTTTGGAGAGGTCGATTTCGCCCCCATCTTCGAGGCGCTCAAGGACGTGGACTTCCAGGGCTATGTGTCCGTTGAGGTCTTTAACTTCGAACCGGGGCCAGAGGCGATCGCGACCAAGAGCCTCGAGTACATGAAACAATTCGTTTAAGCTGCCCGGGGCCCCGGTCTGGTGCCCCATGACCCGCGCCGAAAGCCACCATTCCATGTCCATTCCCAAAGAAGATAACCCCATTGCCCTGTTTCACCGTTGGTTGGAGGAGGCCGAGGCCTGTGAGGGTATCCATGAGCCCACGGCCATGGTGTTATCGACGGTTGATGCCGATCTGATGCCCGACTCACGGGTCGTGCTCCTCAAGCAGGCCGATGAAGAAGGCTTCGTCTTTTTCACCAACCTCGGGAGTACGAAGGCCAAGGACCTGGAAACCAATCGGGGTGCCGCCCTCTGCTTCTACTGGATGCCCCTCGACAAGCAAATCCGGGTTCGTGGGCGGGTAGAGCCGGTAAGCGAAGAAGAGGCCGACGCGTACTTCGCCCAGCGCCCCAAGCAGAGTCAGATAGGCGCGTGGGCTTCCCGTCAGTCGGCGGTCTATACCGAGCATTTTGAATTTGAACAGCGTATCGCAAAGTACGGGGCAAAGTTTGCCATCGGAAAAGTGCCCCGCCCTGAGTTCTGGTCCGGTTTTCGCCTTCGCCCTCAGCAGATCGAGTTTTGGCTCAAACAGCCCTTTCGACTTCATGACCGACGTCGCTACACCCGACAGCTCACCGCGTGGAAGCAAGAGCGCCTCTACCCATGAGCGGTTCTCGGGGGGGGTGTCTACGGGACTATACACGGGGCTTGCAATTCCCGGGGATCTGGACTAAAATCGGGAATGACTAACGAACGTTAGGTAAAAACTGGAGGCACCCATGGCTGTACCCGAACCTGCGACGACCAATGAAGCCGAAACAAAACTCTTGAACAGCGCACTCAATCTGTTCAGCCAGCGGGGCTATGAGGGCACGAGTATTCGGGAAATCATCGAAGGCGCCGGGGTGACCCGGCCGGTGCTGTATTACTACTTCGAAAATAAGGAAGACCTTTTTCGGCGCCTTTTCGAAACGAAGTTCAGTGAACTGCTGGAGCGTATTGAAGCCGCCGTCGAGTCGGACGGCGATTCCATTGCCCGACTGAAGCGCATTATTGCCGGTGCCTTCGAACTCGCCGAGCAGAACAGTGATTCCGTGCGCCTCATCCTTCAGGTGCTTTTTTCCCCCCCCCAACAGGGACCGTCCCTCGATCGCAACCGGCTCATACGGCAGCGCTTCAAGTTGGTAGAACGCGTGATTCGTGACGGTCTGGAAAACAAGGAACTCTCCGGCGGGGACAGCCAGAGTCTGACCCTGGTTTTTCTCGGCGTGATGGATATGCACATGATGGCCAAGTCGAACCGTTCCGAGACCCGGCTCAGCCCCGAAATCGCCGACGGCCTGGTGCAGTTTTTCGTGGCAGGCGCGAAATACCGTGACGTGCCCGAGACCAGCCTCGTGAGTCCCTACGCGGAATAGGCGGCCTCGCAACGCAGGTCAAGCGCAGGGCATACTGTTCCCATGGCTTCACGAATCAACACACGCCGCTGGGTTTCTTTCCTGTACCTCCTTTTTCTGGCGCTCATTGGCGGAATACTCTATTTCCAGCTTCAGACGACCGGCGGAAAAATTTTTCTGTCGACGGGGGTGACCGAGCACACCGTAATCACGCCCCACAATCCCGACCACTTCAGCGTGGGGCCCCACCGTAATCTCAGCCCGGATTTGCTGCCCCTCGATAACTCCAGGGCCCTCCGGTTTCTGGATCCAGACGAGACCTATGACGGGGCCGTCATGCCCCTGGGGCTTCGGCTGGACCGCCACGAACTCCTGCACGAATCCGAAGACGAACACGAGCTTGTTATTCACGGGCCCGACGGCCCAGTGGTCCATCCGGTCGTCCCGGGTAATACCATCCCTGTGGGTGATTCCATGCTGGTGGTGGAGGAGCTTGTGCCCTGGGAGGGGCTCGTGCGCCACGAACGGGGACGCCCCCTGGCCTATCTCGCGTGGGCGACCGATGCATCGAAGCCGGGCACGGCGCTCTTTCTGGAACAGGATGCCTGGTATTACCCCGACGGACAGACCGCCTTGCAGTTTCAATGGCATGAGACCGAAGCCGAAGCGGAGCAGGCGGCCCGCACAGGGCGGGAAGCGCTCGGGGCGGAAGCCCGATGGGGCGTGCGAGATGGCGCCGCGGTCCAATGGCTGCAGAGTCTGACGCCGGGAAGTGGCCTCACGCTACGGGATGGTACCCAGGTACGCTATGTCGGTCGGGAAGCGGATGGTAGCGCCATTACCCTGCAGGTGGGCGGCGAAAAGGTTACCCGCGTAGCGGTCCCGAGGAATGCAGTGGGGGACCCGGGTCCCTACTACTATCAGGATCCGTCCGGCGCCCCCCGTGTGGTGCGCTTGCATGGTTGGGACGAAGATCGGGCCCTCGTGCAGTGCCTGGAGGACAGTGCCCTTCCGGTCACCACCGCACTCTCGGCGGGAGGGCAGTGGAATTTTTCCCACGGCGGATATCTTCGCCTGGAGCAACTCATGTCCCGGGCGGTACCCTTGCCCCACGCCACAGGCGGGCTGTCGGCGCTGGTGCTGCGGCACGGAGACAGGACACTCCAACTGCGGGAGGGCATTGTCCACACTTCCGACACCCTCCGACTGGAGTACCGCAGACATCCGCAGGCACCCGAGCTGAGCCTGCACCTGGCCGCTTTGAATGCCGCGGGAGAAGAGGTAGATACCTTCACGCTGCCACCGGGTGCTACCCACCAGCTCGGCAACTGGGAATTTACCTGGGAAGGACAACACGTGGGCTCCGGTGAGGATGTGGTGTTGACGGCCCGCCGTCGTGCCGGCACCTGGAGCGTCGCGCTCGGTTTCGCCCTCCTATTCCTGGGCACCCTCGGGCTCGTCTACGTGCAAACCCGGCCTCGCCGCACCTGACACGGCGCGGTAGTGGGGCGGCCACCTATTTCCATGCGCGGGTCCAAGTCGCCTATAATCGCGTTTCAGTCTTAAACGGCAATGGAGTACGGTGCGTTGAACAACGAGCAAGAGTCGACAGAAACTAAGTCCGAAGCGGAAGCGCAGGCCGGGGAAAGCACCGGTAACGCGGGCCTCGATGCCCAGGTGGCTTCCGGGGTTCTCAAAGGCGATGAAGGGACCGAGACGGCGCAGGTGTGGATTAGCGCATTCCTGATTGCGGCCCTTGGGTTCGTCGTGTATCTCTTCGCATTCAGCATTCCACTTCACGGCGCTGACCTCACGGTGCTGGGCGGCGATTCGCCGGTGGCCCGACTCGTGACATCGCCCGAAGCGGTGGCCGATTTTCCCACCGCGCCCCTTGCCGTGATAGGCCTGGCCCTCAATGCCGGTCTCGGAGGCGGCAATGTCGACTACCTCCATGGCGGCAGCATTCTGCTTCATCTGCTTTGCGGGGTGCTGGTGTTTCTGATCGCCCGTCGCCTCCTCGAACCCCGCACGCCTGAGGCCATTTCCATGATCGCGGGGATGCTCTTTGTCGTGCACCCCCTGGCCACGGAGAGTGTGAACTACCTGGTGGCCCGACCCGTACTCCAGTCTTCCTTCTTCGGTCTGTCGGGGCTGCTCCTGTTACTACGGGCATGCCCGCCACAGGCCAACCGTATCATGTCCCTTTCCGGCGCCGTACTGTGCTTTGCGCTTGCCTTCGGTAGTGACGCGGCCGCGTTGACCTATCCCCTGATCGGGATCATCCTCCTCTATCTTCGTGGCGATAGTGGCGCCAGTATTCGGGATTACCGGGGCGTCGTCGCGTCGGTGCTGCTCCTGACCACCCTGTTCCTCTGGGTGACAGGGAATGCCTCGGGCATGTTGGAACACGGTGCCCAGGGCGGCCCCAGCGCACTGTTGGCCCAGTTGGGGGCAGGGCTCTATTACGGGCTGGTACCCACCAACTACGACCTCCTGCCCGTTTCGGGCGGACTGGTGACCGGCGCGCTCGGCCTGCTCCTCCTCCTGGCAGCCATTGCCGTCGGGCTGGTCTGGAAGCGACTTCCCGCCATGCTGGGATGCTGGATACTCCTCGCCGTGCTCGGTGCGGTGCGCTACGGGCTGACGGACGAAGTCGGGCCGACCCGCTACCTCTATTTCCCCTGGGCGGGTTTCTGCATCATCGTTCCCTGGTTGCTTCAGTTCGTCGGCAAGGAGCGGACCCGACTGATTGGCGGTGCCGTGGCCGCGGTCCTTATCTTAGTCCTCGCCGGACTCTCCATGCAGCGTAGTGGGCTGTGGACCCGTCCCCTCGAACTGTGGGCAGCGGAACAGGAGAAACAGCCCGGGTCGGTCGAGCCACCAGAGGCAATCGGTCGTTTTCTCGTGGCCCAACTGGTGCAGTCTGAGGGTGATACGGAGGCAAGGCGCGGCCGCATCAGTCAGGGAATTGCCGCCTGGACCCAGGTGCTGGATCTGGAACCGCAGAACGGCGATGCCCGCAAGTACCTCGGCTTGTTGTCCCTGGAACAAAAGGAATTCGAGCAGGCGCTGGAGCACCTGCGGCTGGCCGCGCTCCGCCTTCCCGTGGATCAGGAGGTGGCGCTCTATATTGCCTATGCAGCCGAGCAGCAAGGGCGTCAGGCCAGTGATCAGGAATTTTTCATTGAGGCCCTCCGTGCATTGGAGCGGGCCGATAAACTAGGCCCCCTGCCGATTCCGGCGCAAGAACGTTACGGCATGTTGGCCGCCAGCATGGGGGATATCAACCGGGGGCTGCCGCTCCTGGAAGGGGTGCTGAAAAACAACCCGAACGAGGCCCTGGAGGCCCAGTTGGCCCCCTATCGCCAATTGGCAGAGCAGACCGCTGCCCTGCGCGCCCAGGCCGAAGAAATTCAGCGGAACGCGCCTCAGTCAGCCGCCCTGCTCGTAGTCCAGGCCCAACGCAATCTGATGGAAGGCCGCGTGCTCAGTGCCTTTTACATGCTCCAGCTCGCCATGACGGTTGAACCGAACAATCCAGGCGCCTGGACCCTGCTCGGCTTGACCAGTGCCCGCCTGGAAGGGGCCGAGAATTTCCTGGCCGAGTGGGGCGGGCAACAAGCCAACAATTGGGATGCCTGGACGCAACTGGCCACCCGCTGTGGCGCTTCGGGAGTTTGGGATGCGGCGGAGGCCTATATTCGCTATGCAGCACCCAAGGTAACGCCCCAGGCCCTGCCGGAAATCGCCCTCGCCGATATTGCCATGGCGCTGAACCAGCCCAATCTGGCCGCTGGATTCCTCAAGACGGCACAGACGGCCTACCCGGACCGCCCGGAAGCCTTTTTACGGCTTGCCGATATGGCTTTCGCCGTGGGCGACAAGAGTCAGGCCCGGGCCCTCTTGAGCGAAGCGGAAAAACGCGGTGCAACGGGCGCAGCAGTCGCGGCCCTCAACGAGAAGCTTGGGCCGGTACAACCCGCTCGGGAGGGGATTACCCGCACGGTCATCAAGTAAGGCCAGGCCACCGTCGGGGTGGTCTGCACGATGTGGATGGGGCGCTGCCTTGCCGCCAGGTCATTGGATCCGGGTACACGCTCCCCTCCGGCCCGGTGTGTGTTCGCTCATGGCCAGACCCCACTTCCCAAGCAAGTTAAGCGTTAGAAAGACAGGCGCCACCGGATTTCGCCCCGAAGGCTGGGACGAAAACCAATCTTTATCGAAGGTCCATCGGTGACCTGTGTCAACACCTTTTCACTGGCCTCGACGGATTTCAAGACGTAGGGTTCCGGTACGTAGAAGGTGAGCAAATGCATGAAGTCGCCCACTCCCTCCATGCTGCCGGAAAGGGTCTGGGTCGCGTGGTCCCACGTGATTTCGCCCTGGTCCCGTGCGCCCTGGGTGAAGTCCCGGTTGGAAGCCACCAGCATGGGGCGTTGCTCTGCGTAGCGCAGCCCCAGCAGACGGACCCCATCCGTCGGCACTTCGACTTTCAACGTATCCTGAATCAGCCCCAGATACTGGCCCGCCCAATAATCGTAGACGGTATAGCGCACGCTATGGTTGAGGCCAAGGCGGTCCAGGGGCATTTGGAGCACGTGGTCTGGCCCAGCCCCCCAGTTAAAGAGGCCCGTAATGGTCCAGCTGCCTGCCGAGGATTTAAGGGGCAGGTACCATACGTCCGGCGGCGTGTCGCCCAACAAATCGATGGGGCGCGCCGATCTGGCGCCCGACAGCCCCACGCGACCGAGCACGGCCTGCCGAAAGGGTGTTTGGGCGGAAAAGGGCAGCGCCGTGCGGAGCGGTTGGTTCAGGAGCGCCGTGCGGGTGACCTCCGTAATAAACTGCTCATCGTTCAGCCCGGCCAAGTCCACTTCCTGGCGTAGACCGGGGGCCGCCAGCAGGGGATCGCCGGAAATGGGAAGGTAGTAGGCCCGGGAGGCCGGGCCAATGGCGCCGAAGGGCAGCGGGACGGGAGAAGGGGCGCGCACCACCGGGGGCAGGGATGTTTCCCCGATTCCGGACGCCGCCAGGGTCGTGTACAGGGCGCGCACGGCCAGTCGGGCACCGTGCGAATCGTCTGGGGCCAACTCGATGCTGTCCATCCCCTCCGCCTGACAGCGGCGGATGAAAGCGGCGGTCGCCGCTTCATCCACGACGCCCACGGGGACCGTCAGGCCCACGGTAAGTCCCAGGGCGTGGCCATGGGCGGTCAACTCCGAAAGTTCCTGGGGGAAGCGTTCCTGATCCCGGGTGAGGGAGGTTGGATTCGCCATCCAGGCCGTGCCCAGATGAACGTGTCCCCATCCCCGTTGCCGTGCTGTGCTGGAAAGGCCCTCCATGACAAGACGGATGGTTTCCGCATCGATATCCGGGCGCGCCCCCGCATTCCAGCCGCGGTAGAACCGTTCCGACAGCTGAGGAAAGGGCGCCATCTTGCGGGCTGCGCCGATGAATCGTTCCAGGCCTTCTGCCGCATCGCGCTCGCCAAAGGCGAGATAGAACACGTCCGCCTGCAACGATTCCCCGGGGCCGAGGGTGATGGGCGGCTCAAAGGAAGTCCGGGCCTGAAAGCGCCCGAAAACGGCCCCATTATCTTCCCCTGAGTCGCGCAAGGTCACAAACGACGGGTGCTCCGATTGCCCGAGAAATCCGGCGACAATCCCTTCCTGCGAAGTGGGGTTCCAGGCAGAAAGGTGCCCCGGACTTTCCGCCTCACCATGGGTCCGTGTACCACTGGGGCTATCACGCGACGCACTCCCCATCAGCACGGTTTGATCGCCGCCCTCCCGGCCGACGAAGAGCTTTCCTTTGCCTTTGCCGCCAATATCCCAGGGGGACAGGGCCGTCACCTGGACCGGTTTGCGCCCGGCGTTGGTATAGGTCAGGGTCGCGGTGACGAACGGTTGTCCGGGATAGACCGCGATTACCCAATCGCATTCATCCGTTCTAAACTGAAAGCCGTTTCCCCGGCCCAGGGCATTTCGCACGCTTACCCGGCTGCTCTTGTTGTAGACGACCTTAAGGGGGCGGGTACCTTTTTCGACGGTCGTGATGCTGGGGTAGGCCCCAATCAGGACGGGAAATCCATCGAACAGATGGATGTCGACCCGATTATTCTTCTGAATCGAGAGGCTGTACTGATCGGTGTTCAGGGCCCGTTTGGCCTTTTCCGGGCGGTATTCCGGTGCGGCGGCCCCCGTGAAGGTGCCCACGAGAAGGAGGGTGACCAGCGCAAACGCTTTTCCAGTAAGGAGGTAATTTATTGACAAAACGTGGCTTTCTGTGGTGTTTTTATCTGTATTATGGTGTTGCTGCCCGTCTGAACAGCAACCTGTCTCCAAGTCTAATATACCCCCGCCCGCCAGGGTTCCGAAAAAATCGCTTTGAGGGAACTTTTGTGAGCGTCGCGCTATTATATTGTAAAAAAACGGGCTGCGCTGCTATAATACGAGAAGTAGTACGGGTGGCATCACGCTACTGCGGGGCCCATTTACCAACAGGTGCGATTTGCCGCGTTCCGTGGTCTAATCGCGTTACTTCAGGAGCTTCGACATGGCACGAAAGATCTACCGGTATACCTTGACGGCGAAACAGCAGAATCGCTGGGACATGGAAGACATGCAAGGATGGCGTGACTCCATGGTCGGTGTCGTTGAGGATGATGCCCGGGAAGAAGGGGCAAAAAAGTTCGTTCTCTACGACCGTTCGGAACAGATTCTGGCAAAAGGCGAAGTACGCAAACTGCCCGAACCCGAAGCGGTTGGTCCCTGATCACTCTCCCCACGTTTTAATAGTTGTATCGGTGTCCGAATCCTTGGATTCGGACACCGATTTTCGTTTAGGGGTGTAGAATGTCGTCGATCAGCAGCTGGAGGTCGACGGCATCAATTGTGCCGTTCAGATTATAGTCCAGCCGGGCATCGTAGGGCGCCCGGCCCAAGGCCTGGTTGACCAGTTGTTGGCCATCGGCAGCGTCCACATCGCCATCGCCATCCAAATCGCCCACCTGCTGCAAGGGGGTATCGAGATAGTGGAGGGGATTGCTCCCCGCCGACCGCTCCTCCGCATCGGTAAAGCCGTCGTTATCCCGATCGAGATCTACCGCGTCCAGGAAGCCATCGCCATCCTGGTCGCCCGGGTCGTCCCCATCGTCCATGCCATTGCCATCCCGGTCTGGGTCCAGGGCGTCAATCAGGTCGTCTCCATCATCGTCATCGTCCAGGAAATCGGGCACGCCGTCCCCATCGGAGTCCTGGGCATGATAGGCATCCGACCAACCGTCGTTCAGCAGGTCGTCGTCGTCCGTGTTTAATTTGCCATCCCCGTCCATATCGGGGTCGAGATGGTCGCTCACGCTATCCCCATCGGTGTCCTGGAGCGCGTAGTTGCCCACGCCGACGAGGAAGCCATCTTCGAAGGTGAGCGTCCCCAAATCGCTTACGCCCTCGGTAGCCTGAAAGACAGGCGTCGTGGTGTTGAAGAGCCTGAAGCGCGCCATGGCGCGAAGGGTGGGGCGGCTTCCTGTCGGCCAATCGACCACGCCGAACAAATAGCTTTGCACGGGTGCCGTAATGGCAACGCTACCGTCGATGGCGGAGATGGCGGCGGAGAAAATGCGCCCCCGGGCATCCAGGAGCATCGCCGTATCGCCCCACACAGACTCGGGAAGGAGGACGCGAATTTCTGATTCCCGGGAGTCGGTGTTATTCGGCATGCGGGTGGCAAAGGCGAGGGGGTCTGACCAGACGTGTAGAACCCCGGATTCGTCCCGGGGATCGGTCGTCGTGCCGAGGAAGAGGGGACCCAGAGGGCCGTCGTTCACCGTGGGAGCCGGGTTGTCTGCTTCCGGTATGGGATAGTTCCACTGCCCCCAACGGCCCGCGAAGCGCAGCCAGCGTGGTGCCTCGTCGCTTTGGGCCCGCCCCAGGGGGGTTAGGGAAATTCCGAGCGTATTCGGGTAATCGGTACTGCTCAGGAGACCGTCAGCTCCTTCGGGAAGCAGCCAGTATCCCAGACCGTCACCGATGTCCAGCCCGGCATCAAAGACCGTGGCACCCGGCTCAAAGTAGAGGGCGTGACTCCCGTGCGCCACATACACAATGGGGCGAGACGCGGGCGTGACTTCGATGGCCTCCCAGGGGCGACTCTCGCCTCCAGCGACTTCCCCGTCCAGGGCGGCCAGTTGGCTTTGCTGGGTTGCTGTGGCCTGGAAGGGCAGTCCGTCGTTGATAAGGACCTGAAATACTTCCCAGTCGCCTTCGTGACGATGGCCGCCGGGTTGGTCCAGCCCCCACACATCGGCGTAGAAGTGGAGGTAGTACTGGATGGCCAATTGGCGCGGCGGGTCGTTCTCTTTGTCCAGGGCGGCCACCGTGTAATACAGGGTGGGAGCGGGACGCACTTCCACATCCGGGTAGGCGGCAAAGAGTGCTTCCGTATCTTCTCCCGGCAGGTCGACCTGGGCTTCTAGATAGGGCGATTGATGGAGGTCAATGGGCCTTGGTGCCACGCGAAGGGTCATGGTATTTCCCATATCGAATCGGGCGGTGTCGAGACTGAGTTCTACCGGAATGGGCGCGAATACCGCATCCCGATGGAGGCGCAGCACGGGCGCATAGGCTTCCGCCAGGGATTGGGCCGTGTTGACTCCGTCGCCCCCATAGGCGCCCAGGGGATCGGCCACCAATACGACCGTGCGGGCATCCACGAGACCCTCGCTGTCTCGCAACTCGAAGCGAAAGGTCCCATAGGCAGTCGTCGCCGTAACATCCACCGACGGCGTCAGCTGATAGGTGATTTCGTGCACACCGGCATCGCGAAGCACAACGTCTCCTTCATCCTCCGAGCCCATCGTCCAGTCTTCCGCCGCAACCTGCTTCTGCACCCCGTCTGGATTGACCTGCAATGCCGTCGATGCCGCTTCAGCGAGGTAAAAGCCCACCGTCACGGTGCCTGATTCTCCCGGTGTCCACGTGCCGTAGTCGATACGGTAGATGCCCGAGTCGGGCCGGTCATCGGGGTCCGCTCCGTTGCTTCCCAGGAACCACTCCACGGCATCGGGTACGTCGTCGTCGTCCGTATCGGGATTCAGCGGACTGGTCTCAGCATCCGTTATCATGCCGTCATTGTTCGTGTCCTCCTGGCCATCCAGGAGGCCGTCGCCATCGCCATCGGGATTGGTCGGGTCTGTTCCGAGCAGGAATTCGGCGAGGTTACTCAACCCATCCTCATCAGGGTCGCCGAGGGCGCCATCATCGCCACCGTCGCTGTTGGGATTGAGCCCGAAGCCCAGTTCCCATTCATTGGGGAGCCCATCCCCATCGACATCGTCGGAGCCGCCCGAAATCCGAAGTGCCCGAAGCTGTCGCGGAATGGTCGCGGGGTCTTCCCAAACCAATAGAATTTCGTTGTCATTCGGGTTGGCCCCTACAGCGGCACTACTCGCCGAACGGGGCATGTCGGGTAAACTCACCGGATCGCCCAGAGGCTGGCCCTGGCCCGACGTGTATTGGTAAACCGCCACGTCGCCTTCCTCTCCCGGGGCGCGGGTCCAGAGGATCGTGCCCAAACGTGAAGCGGGGTTGTAGGCCATCTCCACCGGCGGAATGGCCCGCTGGGTCGTATCCAGCGTGTAGCGGGTTCCGATGAGGCCGTCTGCGGTGACCGCGCGACTCTGTAATCGGGCGGGCAGGCTGGTCAACGAGGCTTCCGACCAGGTGACGGTCCAGCTGCCCAACCCCGTCGCGGCGCTTACCCGAAGGTGAGCGGCGTTGGGGGCCTCCTCATCGACGACAAGGATTTCTCCGAGAATTTCCCCCGTATCGCCGTCGAGACGGGCAGCTCGAATTTGGATGACATCCGCTTCTTCACCGGGAATAATCTCGCGCCAGACGACCAGGTAGCGGTTGCTGTCCGCGAGCCAGGCCACAGCTGGACGGGATTGGTGATGGTCGTTGGTGGCGGCGAAGCCCGTGCCCCGCTCCTCCCGCGTGGTGCCGTCGATGCGCGCCTGTCCGACAAAGGCCTGGTCCGCAAATTCGAGGTCGTAGGTCACCAGCACCTCGTTCGTCACGGCGTTGTAGGTGGCGGACGGGGTGGACTTGTCGCCCGATGCCGTCGTGAAACCGAAGCGGTTACCGAGGCTGCGGTCTGTCAGGTCAATGGGCCGGACCTGTAGGATGGCATCGTCGGTGGGGGACTGGCGCTGTTCCCAGATGACCCAGGCCTCGCGCGCGTCATCGACGAGGACGATGGCGGGGTTGTCGGCGATGCCGAAGAAATCGCCCGAAAGCTGGACGGGGTCACCGAAGGGCAGGAGGGTTTCATCCAGTATCAACAACCAGATGGCCTCCTCTTCGACCCAGGTTGCCAGCCACTGGCCCGTGGTGGGGTCGAAAGCAACGGCGGGACCGGTCTGGGCGCTCTCGCCCGGGAACAGGGGAAAGGGGACATCGATTTCACGCGGTGGCAATACGTCCACGGTAAGGGAGACCGTCGCAGACTTGGGCCCGGCAAAGTCGGGTCGAAAGGTGATCGTGGTCGTATAGGGTGTATTCGCCACGACCAATTCGGTCGGGTCCACCGTGAGGGTCACTTCGGTGGGGCCGACCCCTTCCGGCGGGGTCACCGTCAGCCAGGTGGGGACCCCGTCACTTTCCCAAGAGAAATCATCGCCATCCGGACTGCTCAGGGAGACTGTTGCCGAGACGAGCGGGCCCCCTTCGATAGCCGCCAGCGAAAGCGTCTCCGGGGAGACCAGGAGGTCGACCTGGGTGGTGGCAATCTCCACGGTGAGCGAAAGGGGGGTAACGGGGGCCATGTTGGGCGCGACGAGGTCGATGGTCGCCACGTAGGGGCTGTCTTCGATGGTGAGGTTGGCTGCATTGATACGCAGCGTGATGGTGTCGTCCCCGAACCCTTCGGAACGATCCAGGGTTAACCAGGAAACGTTGGAGGACAAGGTCCAATCGAAAAAGGGGAAGTCATCGCTGTCCAGGGTCAGGGTAAGCTCGGCGCTCGTGGGGCCATCCGACTCGAAGACCACGCGCGATTCACTCAGGGTGGCGGCCACCACATTGTCGGCGATGGTGGGCCGGGTGTCCGTGTTGTCCAGCAGTCCGTCGCCGTCCGTATCCGGATTGTCTATTGCGGTGCCGAGTGCCCCTTCCTCACTGTCTGGGACGCCGTCGCCATCTTCGTCGCGGGCATTGCCAGGGCCGCCCGCCGTGCGCACCCAGAGCGTGAGGGTCGGGGTGGTGCTGCCTGTAGTGGTGAGGACCGCGATGTCGCCTGCGGCGCTGAGGGTCCCCTGGTAGGCAGTGCTGTCCACGAGGGTGAAGGTGCCCGTGGTATTCAACTGAATCTGCCCGGAGTAGTCGAGTCCATCCAGCGTGCCGAAGAAATAACCGCCCCCACCTGCCGTGATGGTACCCACCTCCGACCGGGGCGTGGTGCTGCCATCACTGCTGAGCTGATGGATTCGGTAGGTGCCCCGAAAATCGGTATAGGTTGCATCGTTGTCGGGAAAGCGACGAAGGTAGAGGGCCAGCCCCGTGTAACCGTCCGGCGCTTCCGGGTCATCCCCATTGTCGTAGGTGGCCGTGTTGACGACCACATCGCCCCCCGGCACAACCGCGGCGAAGTTGGGTTCCTGGGGGCCGAGGTCGATGCGGCCATCGGACACCACGTCGTAGGAGAAGGTGCGGACGATGGCTGATTCACGAATCAGAAAGTAGGCACCGCCACCATTGGCGTTGGCCGCGCCGAAGCTGGTGCGATAGGTGCCGTCGTCGTCGCGAAGAAGGGCGTGGTAGCTGTAACTTCCGTCGAAGGCGCTGTCGTTCATACCGCTTCCTTGGCGGACCGAAAGCTGGAGGCTCGCAAAGCCGTCGGGGACCTGGGGGTCAGCATTCGGCGCGCTCTCCTGGCTGAATACCGTGAGCCCCCCGGCCAGGCCGATGCTTCCGCCGAATCCTCCGTCGAAGGTGTCCGTGTAAAGCCGATAGCTGCCGTTTGTCGCCACCTCGTAATCCAGGGGCGTCGAGACCGGGTACGTAAAGAGGCGGGTCATTTGATTGTTGGGATTGTAGGTACGAAAGCCCCGGCCCAGCTCCTGCCCATCCGTATAGCGTTCGAACATGTCATGGGCAAAGTACTGGCCCTCCACCGTGCTGGTATCGGTCGCCTGTTTGGGAGCGCTCTGTGCTCCCTGGAAGCAAGCCAGCACCAGCGCGATGCGCACGGAAAGAAGAAGCAGACTCCCACGAGTCCGGAGAAGGGTACAGCGGTACATAACGAAATCCCTGGAATAAACGTTCGGTTGATGCGTTGTGTCGCAGCGGGCGGGGTGCCACCTCGGTGCCCGCCGCGTCCCTCTACCATAGCACGGTGTGCCCCGGATGGGACAGGAGCACGGCCGCAGGGCCTCTCTCGGTCTTCGTCGCAGGTGACCTGAATAGCACCATCTTCGTGCCGCGCGATCCCGAGGTGCGAGGGTTTGTGCGCGTGGAGCGATACCGACGAGGGGCCATGGTAGCGGACGTACGCGGGCGTCTCTTCGACGGCTGGGCTCGGACGCCCGAATCTGGCGCATCTCGAAGAGGACTCATCACTTGCCCTCCACGCACACGAAACCTCGTTTTACTCGGCATCGCCCTCCTCCGGCGCGTCTCAGGAGGTTACTTCAAGGTCAATTCCGCATAGGAAAGCACGCCCCCGCCCCCGGCATAGCCGAAGATGTCGATGGTGTTCGAGGGGGCACAGCCGGCTCGGGTATTGGCGAGGCAGAAGGCGCTGAACGGCTTTTCCAACGGGACAGGCATCAACACGGGCTCATCCACCCTGGGGTAAACCTGGATGAGTTTCATACCGGCTTCCGCACCACCCACGTAGGCCAGGGCGTAGAGTTTGCCGTCCGGCGTCGCATGGAAACGGGCGTTGCCCGGCGACTGGGTGTCGTTGCCTTCCACCAGGACCTGGCGGTCGACAATCTTGCCATCCTTCACCACGGTCACATGGAGCGTGGGTAGCAGCGAGCCCTCGGGGAAGAACTTATCGCGCATCAGGGCGGACTGTACTTCCTGCTCGCGATAGAGGAGATAGGCGCTGCCGTCAGGAGCTATCCACAGATCCTGATTGCTGATGTAGCCCCCCGTTTTGTCGACATTGGCGATTTCGATGGGTTCCGCAAAGGGCTGGCTCTGCGTATTCGGCGTCCAGGTGTAGTAGAGGATGCGAAACACATAGTCCCACTTCCGTTCCGTCTCCGCGAACTTATACTCCCGCCACTCGTCCACCGGCTCGACGATGTCGCTGATGGCCAGCACGTGGGCGGCGCGGTTACTCAGGGCGGCCTGGAGATAGGCCGAGCGGATGGGAAAGGTAATCGATCCGTTGGCCAACGTCTTCCCCGACTGGTCGAGGTGACACCAGTGCTGAATACTCGTCTTGGCGTCGATGTTCAACATGAGCAGCTCGTTGTTGGGACCGTCCACCCCGAAACCGCGATAGGAATGGTCGGTGTAGTAGGGTTGCTCCTCATCCCATTTGGGGGAAAGCTTCTTGGGCATGCTGCCCTGCGCTGTGGAGGCAAAATTGAGCAGGTGGGGCTCACACTCTTTGTAGTGCGTGCCGGGCGGCGTCAGGGAATCGTTTACATAGAGAAAAAAGCCCGCGTCTTTCGTCACGCCTATGGGGCAGGGTTCCCGTTGGCGATAGCCTTCCGCCTCCGCGAAGGTCTCCCAGGCGCCGTCCTTCCGCGTGAGCAACTTCCACCGCGTGTTACACAGCAGGGGGACGTCTTCACCCGTTTCCATTTGACTGATGACCACCTCATCGCCCTGCCGGACTACCTGGGTGCATCCATAACACCACAAGGGCCCCGCGCCGTTACCCGGCGAAACGAGGGTGTAGACGGGCTCCTCGGTGACCACGGTGATGGTGGGTGCGGCCGTAGCCATCGTTGTGCTGATGATAGCCCCCAGGACCAGGGCGAAAACGGGGATAGGTTTCCAGCTCATGAGAATGACTCCAATGGAAGAAAGAAAACGTTGGAGACCATACTACGGTGGCGCAGGAACGATTGCAATACTGGCCGGGGTCTTCCGTTTGCGTCGGTTCCACGTGGGGGTGGTAGGATGGCGCTATCGGCCCACCGTGCGGCGTGGGCTTCGAACACGATCAACACAACCCATCGGAGAACTCCCATGACCACCATGCGTGTAGCC
Source organism: Candidatus Hydrogenedentota bacterium (assembly GCA_034669905.1). GTDB lineage: Bacteria > Hydrogenedentota > Hydrogenedentia > Hydrogenedentales > JAEUWI01 > JAEUWI01. The sequence goes on along the minus strand of JAXMOL010000008.1, from coordinate 43,577 downwards.
CAGATTCCCTCCGCCGGCGCTCCCTTCGAAATCGTGGAGCGTCCTGTCCCTGAGCCTGGTCCCGGAATGGTTCGGGTCAAGGTAGAGGCCTGCGGGGTGTGTCACAGTGACATGTTTGCCAAGGAAGGCGCCTTCCCGGGACTGACCTATCCCTTGGTGCCCGGACATGAAGTCGTGGGGGTGGTGGATGCCGTCGGTGACGACGTAACCCGACTGACACCGGGGCAGCGGGTGGGCGTGGGTTGGAACGGCGGTTATTGCAGCCATTGTAATCCCTGTCGCGGCGGTGATTTTTTCGCCTGTGAAAAAGAGAGCCACACGATAACGGGCACCACCTACGACGGGGGCTATGCCGAGTACATGGTCGCCCATAGCAGTGCCGTTGCCGTCCTGCCAGCGGGCATCGATGCCCTGGATGCGGCTCCCTTACTGTGCGCCGGGCTGACCCCATTTAACGCGTTGCGCAACTGTGGTGCCCAGGCGGGGGATACGGTGGCCATACTCGGGATTGGCGGGCTCGGTCACCTGGGCGTGCAGTACGCCAAGAAGATGGGCTTTCGTACGGTGGCGATTGCACGGGGTGCCGACAAGGCGGAGCTGGCGCTTCGATTGGGCGCCGACCACTACATCGACAGCCAGGCGGGGGACCCCGCCGCCGCCCTCTCCGATTTGGGCAAGGCCCAGGCCATCATTGCCACGGTGACCCATGGTCCTGCCATGACAGCGGCAATGCCCGGGCTGGCGCCGCGGGGCTCCCTTATGGTGTTGGGCGCTGCCCAATCCCTTGAGGTCAATCCCGGCATGATGATTGGCGGCAGCTACACCGTTCGGGGATGGTATTCCGGAACCGCCATCGATGCGGAGGCCACGCTGGCCTTCAGTGCCATCAATGGGGTTCGCCCCATGAACGAAGTCTTTCCCCTCGAAGAAGCCGAAGCCGCCTACCAACACATGATGAGCGGTAAAGCCCGCTTTCGTGTGGTGTTGTCCACGACGTGAGGCGCGAAAAGGTTTACCAGAGCCCCCACACCCACAACGCCACCCCTGCCGCCCGTCTTCGAAGGGAGCACCCTCGAGGAAGTCTTGATAGGTGAGGAAGCCGTAGTCATCCCACCACGAACTTCACTCCTCACTCTGCATAGCGTTTTGGCAAGGCCAGCGGGATGTTGTGTTCGTCGAAGGCGTCGAGGGTCTTCTTGGTGACGTCGTCCTTAAACTCAAACTCCCGATAGGTGCTGGTGACGTAGGCCTTGGCCTGGAAATGGATGGCGTCCACCTCCTGGTTGCAATAGGTCTGCAGGGGTTTGGCGGGTTCGTAGTAGATGGAAGCCTGCACCGCGTCGCGGATGATTGCCTCGGCTTTTTTGCGCTGCTCGGCATTGCCCCGGGGTGACAGGTAAAAATCGATGACGCAGAGGGACATGCGGTTGCCGGCGTTGGTCGATACCAGGGGTTCGGACCAGAGCTGGTAGGTGGGGACGCTTACCAGATCGTCATCGGGCGTGATAAGCGATACGTGGAAAAAGCCAATGTTTTCCACGCGCCCTGAGTAGCCGTCCAGGGTCACCCGATCGCCTACCTGAAAAGGCCGGGTCTGGGCGAGCAGCGCGCGAAAAGCGAGTCCCCCGAAGAAGGCCTTGGCCGTTTCGGTTCCGCTGACGGAAATCCAGATGAAGAGCCCGACGAAGGCGGTGCCGAGACTCTTCTGTACGGACACAAATTCTTCTTCCTGCAGGGGCATATACCTGGCATACGCGATACCCCCGAGAATGAAGGGGGCCAGCAGGGCAATGGCCGAAAAGATGGTGAACTCCCGCGACGCGATTTTTCGGCTCGTTTCCAGGCGGAAGCCCGGACCAATCACCGGTTCTCCGTGGAGTTTGGCCTCCCGGCGATCGATTTCGCGGTTGGTCGCGGCGATCTTTTCCAACAGGCGGGGGAAGACGACGGAGAGCAGGAGCAACACCATATAGGCGAGCACCCAGGGGTTGACCAGGTTTTCTACGATAGCTTCCACAGGGTCCGCTCCTCTTCCAGGGGATTCAGTCCCAGCACCGCCCGCAGGAGGGCAAGGGTAATGGCCATTTTCGCCGGGGCCGTTTCCAGGCAATAGACGGCCCCGTCTTTGCGCAGGAGGCCGCATCGGCGAAAGGGTACGAGCAGCCGGTCGGCCAGCGTGTAGCCCAGCCCCAGATCTTTCGAGATGCTGTCGAGGGTGGACGGTCCGCTATACAGCAATACGCCCAGGGTGCGCCACTCATCCCGGGCGCTTTCCCGCTGTGCCAGGGGCCGGGCGTCCAGGTAGGTGGCCTTGATGCCCTTGTCGAGGTTGCCGCCCCCGGTAATTTCAAAGTCCTGTATGGAGCCGATGATAGATTCGACGCCATCGGGTCCGAAGAGGGGCGCGAGTTGGATCTGGGAATCCTCTTTCACCGCCGGAAAGAAGAAGTCGAAGTTCTTCGCGCCCTTGAGAAAGACATAGGCGAAGTAATCGATATGGCAGGTTAAGGTCGCGTCGTCGTCACATTCCAGGAGTCCTTTGACAAAACGCTTGATGGGGTCTACGCCCACCTCCCCGCGGCGCCGGAAGAGTTTGTCGACCCCTTGCACCGCGGTCTGTCCCGTCACGATACGGGCCAGGGCCGCGTCGTAGCCCCCCGACTCCTCTTCGGAGACGGCGGCCCGGTCCCAGTCGGTAGCGAAGGGCAAGTCCGTTCGCTCTTTCCACCCGTATTCCAATACGGCACGTAGTTGCATGCTGAGGTCCCCAGTCGTTGTCACGCTACCCCAGGGGGCGGTGTCGATTGCCCTCATACTCTAGGGCACCGGAGTCCCGTATGCAAACATGCGAAGGGTTGCGATTCGCCGTCCGGTGTGGCATCCTACCGACCAGTCGTTCTGAGGTTGTGCGCCCTATCGTGACCTGCCCCAGCGCGATCCTGAGCGGGGCCAATCCCCATCGTCATTCGGGCTGGCCCAAAACGCGTAGTCCACGCGAGAAAAGGAGTTTGCTGTGGGTGCTTCCATGAAAGTGGCCATTGTAACCGGTGCGAGCCGGGGAGTAGGACGGGCCACCGCGTTGGCTCTTGCCAAACTGAATTACGCCGTCGCCATCAACTACAGCCGTTCCCACCGGGAAGCCGAGGCGGTCGTGCAGGCGATTCAGGCCCTGGGCGGTCAGGCCATTTCCGTACAGGCCGATGTGTCAGACAACGACTCCTGCAAGCACCTCGTGGAATGCACCGTCGAACGACTCGGCCGGATCGATGCGCTGGTGAACAACGCGGGTACGACCAGCTTTATTCCCCACAATGCCCTGGACCAGGTCGACGACGACGACTGGGACCGGATCATGGGCGTAAACCTCAAGGGGCCCTTCCAGATGGTACGGGCTGCCTTGCCAGTCCTTTCTAAGAGCGAATCCGGCTGCGTGGTCAACGTGGCCAGCATTGCCGGTATCTCGGCTACGGGCAGTTCCATTCCCTACTGTGCGTCCAAAGCGGCCTTGCTCAACATGACGGTGGCCCTGGCCCGCGTGTGTGCACCCAAGGTGCGGGTCAATGCGGTGGCCCCTGGATTTATCGAAGGGGAATGGCTCAAGCAGGGCCTCGGCCATGCCTACGACATGGTCAAGAAACAGTGTGAAGACCGCTCGCCCCTCCACAAAGTCTGTACGCCGGAAGACGTGTCTGATGCCATCATCAGTCTGGTTACCGGCAGTCAACTCGTCACCGGTCAAACCATCGTCGTGGATGGGGGCATGCTCATCGGCCCGACGCCCTGAATTGGGGCACACCGCGCGACGGTCAGTCAGCGAGAAAGACGAGCTTGGCGATATACGTGCGCAGGGGGCACAGAGGCATTATATTGAAATTCGCGGCGCGACCGTTGACCAAAGAACACCGTAGCGGCACGGTCTTTGGTCGATCCATTCTACGGGGACGGGCGCTACCTATGCGATGAACAAACCAACATGCCGCGAGGTAGTATGCGGTCAGTGACCACTCGGTCCTGACCCGAGAAAGGTAGTACATGTTAATGCGCAGTTTCTTTATCCCCGCCATCTTCCTGCTTTCCGTTATGCCCGTGCACGGAACGGAATTGTTTACCGATCTGGCGCTCAAGCAGGGCCTGAACCTTTCGGCGGTGCATTCGGGGGCCACCCCGCTGATCCTGGGGCCCATTCTTCAAGAACCGGAAGCTCCGGACCCGGCGTGGCGACTGGCCCAATGGGGCACCCAATACAGCCTGGAAGGCGCGCCAGTATCGGTCGAGAATGACGGCACGCGCGTCATGAAAAATGCCGCCAAGGAAGTGGTCATCCATCCCGGCGGCCTCGCGGGCCAAGGCGTCACCCTGAGGGTAAATGGTGGGGTGGAGTATAGCGGCGCGTTGCGCAAGAAAGGCGAGCCCTGGCCCCACCTCTTGGTGGAGCAGCGCTTTGACACGCCTGTGCGATTGGCCGATTATGCAACGGCCGATTTCAGCTTAGACTTCCGCGTGGCCCGGTGCGAGGTCGCTACCGAGAAAACAGTGGACCCCGGTGCCCACACCGGTCAGATTACCGCGTTCTTCACCGTCCACAATAAGAATGGGGCGAGTCCCGATTTCAACGATATGATCTGGTTTGGCCTGCCCATGTTTGACGTGCGCTACGACCTGCCCCCCGGCCACCAGGCGCTGGACATCGGGAAAGACGACGCGACGGGCAAGTTTATTTGCACCTTGCCGGGCAAAGACTTTTATCAGGGAGCCACCGGTGACGGGAAGTGGCATGCCTTACGTGGCGATCTCGTGGCCTTACTCCAAGAAGCGTTGGCCGCTTCGCAGGCCAAGGGATTTCTGATCCATACCGCCTTCGAAGATCTCCAACTGACCTCCTTCAACCTCGGCTGGGAAGTGCCGGGTCCCTACGATTGTGAAATCACCCTGAAAGGGTTGAGTTTGAAGGGTGAAGGGTGAAGGGTGAAGGGTGAAGGGTGAAGGGTGAAGGGTGAAGGGTGAAGGGTGAAGGGTGAAGGGTGAAGGGTGAAGGGTGAAGGGTGAAGGGTGAAGGGTGAAGGGTGAAGGCACAATTCACAGTTTCAAACTATCCACTATCCACTGTCCACTATCCACTGTCAAAACCGTTCTATCTCCAGGAGACGCTTTTTGCGTTTCGGGTCCCAGCGATAGCCACCGAAGCCACCCGTCCGGGGCACGATACGGTGGCAGGGGATGGTCAAGGCCACCGGGTTGCGGGCACAGGCACTGGCGACCGCCCGGGTGGCGTTGGGTTCCCCGATGGCCTGGGCCAGTTCGGAATAGCTCAGGGTCTGGCCCCGGGGGATGTTCCGGAGGGCCTGCCACACCCGCGCCTGAAAGGCCGTCGCCTGCACATCGAGGGGAAACTCGGGCAGGCGCTCCGTGCCATCGAGGTAGGCCCGAAAGGCATCGAGCCAGGGGCCCAGGGTCTGGCCATCCCGAATGCGTGTGGCCTGGGCGAACTCCTGCTCCAGTTCCGCCAATAGAGGTGCCACCGTGTCGCCCAACTGTACGCTGCACAGGCCCTGCTCCGTGGCAGCCAGCAGCAGGATGCCCAGCGCGGTTTCCCCATGATGGTAACGGATGGTGAGCCCCGCGCCCTGTTTCTTGTAGCGCCCCGGTGTCATGCCCAGGTGTTCGGCCGCCCGTTCGTAGAGTCGGCTGGAGGAGCCGAAACCGGCATCGAGCGCGGCGTCGGTGAGCGATTCCCCGGCCTGCACCTGTTGCTTAAAGCGATTGACCCGCAGGGCCGTGGCATACTGCTGGGGACTTACCCCGAGGGTGGCGGTGAAGAGCTTTTGAAAGTGCTGGGGACTCAGTCCCACGTGGGCACCCAGGATGCGCAAGGTCGGGTTCCGTGTGTCGTGGGCATCGATGAAGCGCACGGCCTGCATCACCCGCGTCACATTCTCGTTGACCGCTGGGATAACGTCCGGCGTACACCGTTTGCAGGGACGAAATCCAGCGGCCACGGCATCCTCCGGACACGAGAAAAAGCGGGCGTTCGCCCGGGCAGGCCGTCGGCTGGGACACGTGGGCTTGCAAAAGATGCCCGTTGAGGTGACCCCATAAAAGAGGACCCCATCGAAGCGTCCGTCACGGGAGGCAATGGCGTTCCACAAGAGGTCGTCGTGGTTGTCGGGGCTGTTGCTTTCGTTCATGGCCCCAGTGTCTCAAATTCCTTCTGCCAAATCTATCCGGATCGTGTGGGGAGCGTTTTTATGCTATCTACGGAATGTCATGGCACCGCCGAATGATCGAATCGGCTTGTGCGGGCGCGAGAGTGACTTCCACGTTAAAGAAAATGGCCCCGAGTATTCGGGGCCATTCAGACACAAACGATTCGATATGTTGCTACTCGGAAGCGGCGGCCAGCAAGGCCCCAATCTCCCGCTTCACCGCGTCCGACGTATCGGCGTCCGCCACCTTTTTCCGCCACTTCTTCACCGCAGACGTGTCCATCATGGTGGAGGCGTGACTCAGTGCGGCTTTCCGGCAACGGGCTTCTTCCCGGTCCATGGCGTCGATGAGGGCGCCGTGGGCCTTGTGGCCCTGGAAGGCCACCAGCAGGGAGAGCAGATGGACGTATTCATCGGCTTCGGGCTGGGCTTGGAGGCGATCTTCGATCACATTAGCCGCCGTGCGATTACGACCATCGTCGGAAAGGGCCGCCAGGATCTGGATCTGGGTGGTGCCTTTCGTTTTCTTCAGCGCCTTGGTGAGCGTCCGCTTGGCCTTCCTCGTGCCAATAGCGTCGAGCGTGAGGATGGTATGGGAGGCGGTTGCGTCGTCGAGGAGCAGCCCGCCCACTTCGGATACCGTTTCATTGCCACCGCACTGCTGTAACTGGCGGAGCAGAAACTGCTTCACTTCCGCGTTGTCTTCATCTTCCAGGGCTTCCAGGAGGGCGTCCTCCACGTCTTCCCGGTCCTCTTCCGCACCGGGACGGCTCACATAGCGGGCCAGACCGGTCAGGGCGTAGCGGGGCCCATTGTCGTCACCGGCACCCAGGGGCACCAGTTGGTCACAAAGCCCTTCGATGGCATCGTCTCCTTCATCGAGGAGGGCTTCAAACAGGGCGTTGGCTGCGGCGGCATCGTTGGCGGGAAACTGGGCCACAATGGCGGCCACATCGGCACCGGCCAGGGGAGCGCAAAGGCCCGCGACCAATGCAGCGAGGCCGAGCGCCAATGGATTCATCTTCTGTATCATCAAGCTATCCTCTCAACCACCCGGGCGTCTTGCGCGGGGGTGAATTGTCGTTGCTATACGTGCCAGGGTCCGCGCATGGGTTGATGGAGGAGGCGATTGGCCCCTTCGTCATCAATGAAGCGCTGGGCATCGGGGTCAAAGCGCAGGTTGCGCCCCAGCCGCACCGCGATGACCCCCAGGTTGACGAGGGTGCAGGAGCGGTGGCCGTTGGATTCGTTGAGGGCAAACTTCTTACGGGTCCGGACCGATTCGGAGAAGTCCGTAATCTGGGGCGCGGGATCGGGCAGGGCGTCTACCTTTTCTTTCAGGCCGGTTATGTCCGATTCGAATTTCTGGAAGAGTTTTCCTTCCGGACCTTCGATATAGGCCACCCCTTCGTCCGTGCCCGCGCCATCGAGAATGATCTCGCAGCCATCGGCATAGCGATAGGTGATACGCCGCCAGGAGCCCACGGCATCATCGTGCTGTTGGGGTGCGTCCACTTCAATTTCTACCGGACTTGTGTCGTCCTTCTCGAGGAAGTACTGCACCGGGTCCAGGTAGTGCTGGCCCATGTCGCCCAGGCCGCCGCCGTCGTAATCCCAATAGCCCCGGAAGGTGGCATGGGTGCGGTGCTTGCTGTAGGGCTTCCAGGGCGCCGGTCCGAGCCACATGTCGTAGTCGAGGGTCTCGGGGATAGGCTCGGGCTTGAGGTCCGTCAGGCCGCTCCACTGAAATTTCCAGTTGAAGCCGGTGGTCGCACCCACGGTGACCTTGAGGGGCCAGCCCAGGAGGCGGTTTTCCACGCACTTCTTAATGGGCTTCACTTCGGTGCCCATCCCGTAAAAGCCGCCTTGGAAGCGGAACCAGGTATTCAGGCGGAACATGCGGTCGTGCTTTTGCACCGCTTCCACCACCTTCTGGCTCTCATAGATGGTGCGGGCCATGGGCTTTTCACACCAGATGTCTTTGCCGGCTTCGGCGGCGGCGATGGAAATCAGGGCGTGCCAGTGGGGCGGGGTCGGCACGTGGACAATGTCGATATCATCCCGATCCAGTACTTCGCGGAAATCGGAATAGCCCTTGACGTAATCATCGACCCGTTCGAGTGCCGTGTTGACATGGGCACGATCGACGTCACAGACGGCCAGCAATCGGGAGCCCGGGTAGCCGAGGTGTCCCCGGCCCATGCCGCCTACGCCGATCACGGCCTTGGTGAGTTCTTCACTGGGGGGGGTATGTCCGGGGCCGCCGAGGGCCTTCCGGGGAACGATGGTAAAGAGGCCAATCGCTGCCGACGTGCCGAGAAACTGGCGCCGGGTGCTTTTGGAGGTGGGGGTAGTCTTCACAGGAATCCCTCTCGTGATTAGTGTTGTAGGGTCACCGCAGGGGAACGCGGTCGAAAAAAACGTGGGGTGTGCCGGAGCCACCATGCGTTCCGAAGGGCGGCACGGTGGCGGCACGTTCCCATCCTAGACGATGGGGCCGCTTGGCTGCAAGGGTGTACTAACGTACCGTTCGGTAAAGAAAGAGAGGCGACGGTGCGCACGGTCGCCTCCGAGGGGGTTATGGAAATGGGCAGAAAAAAAAGCGGAACTGTCGCCCCGCTCTCGGTCTATCGTGCCTAAATCCACCCTTAGTATACACAACTTGTCTAAAAAATGAAAGCGTACATTCATGTAGGCCGACTTCGGGTTTTTATGGAAGATCACCCCTGTTTGACCATGGGGTGTGACAGATCTATTACAAAATGGTCGTATTATGAGACCAAAAGTCGTCCAAAGGGAACAGTATTCGCCATTTTCCCATGAATTGTGGCCGAGGGACGGGCAGGGCGTCAGGGGCAGGCGAGAGGCCTCATCCGATTTGGAACAAGTCAAATTGGATGAGGGTCCAGAAGACGACCCAGCCCCCAAGGAGGGTGATCAGCCCCGCAGATGCGAGGGGAAGTGCCTGAATCACGGGGTGACGCACCGCACTTTGCCGCTGAAAAAGTCGGGATGCCCGCACCACCAGGATGCCGATAAGCACGAGCACAGCTGCCAATCCCAGGCTGAAGGCTACCAGCAGGCCAAGACCATAGCTTAAACGTCCCACCTTAAGGGCGAGGAGCAGCACAATGAGGGCCGCCGGGCAGGGCACGATACCACCAGAAATCCCCAACCAAAGGATGTTTCGGTAGCTTGGTGCCGCCCCGGGTTCCACGAGCAGCGTCTTTTCTTCGGGCACATGGTCATGGCCATGTGCGAACTGCCAGTCGCCGCCCTTGCCCTGGGCGTCGGCCAGTAGCCGATAGTAGCGTTGGCGAAATAAGACCAGACCGATGACAACGATGATGAGTCCCGAGAGGATTCCGGTCCAGAAATTGACCTGTTCCTCCGAGAGCCAATCGTCAAAGTACAGGGTCACGAGCCCCAGGAAAATAACGCTCCAGGTGTGCGTGATGGTGACCACGACGCCCAATATCAGGGCATGCCACATGGTGCCCCGTTCCCCCACCAGATAGGCCGCCATCACCGTCTTACCATGGCCCGGCGCAAGGGCATGGCCCATGCCCAACAGTGCGGCTATCAACAGCCCCAAAACCAGCAGGGAAGGCGCGAGATCCGGCTCCCGCACAATGACCGACACCCGGTTCATGAGGCGGGCGGCATAGCTGTCCTCTGCGGTCCGCGTCCCCGTTGCGAAGGTGGCGGGAGACACATCGCTCGCGATGGACAGGATGGGTTTTCCCGGCCCTCCCGGGAAGTCATCTTGGAATCCGGGCTCCACCATGGCCTGCGCCATGCCCTCCGCCACCCCGGCCTCGCCCTGGGCTTCGGCAAGCCGCACCGTCGATGTCCACGAAAAGGTTGATGCGTCTTCGGCGGTGGGATAGGCCATCGCCGTAGTTCCCGGGCGGAGCGTCAACACAAACTGCGCTTCCCGGTTGGTGTAGACGCCGGGCAGGTCGTTGACGCCCGTTAGCCCATCCGCGTTGCTTTCCGTCACGTCCATCAGCTGGCTACCGGGCAAGAGCAGGCACTCGTGGGTGCCCTGTTCCAGCGGATAATTGGAGGAACGAACGGTGAGTTTCGTCGTGTCCGAAGGCGGCCAGGCCAGGTCCCGGGCCTCCAGGTCCAGTAGAATATTGAAGACCACCATGCCGCTGTTGCCCTGGAGCAACACCAGTTTGTGGCGCAGGAGCGTCAGCGGCGTTTCATTCCCACCAACTTCCAGGGCCAGTTGGGCCTCTAATTGGGGGATGCGCTGTTCCAGGTAGCGTTCGACTTCGTCCTTCTTAATTTCACTGTCGAAATTGGTGTCGAGCATATCCAGCTCCGTGAAGGAGGGAATCTCGGCCACGTCCAGCAGATAGTGGAGTCGGAGGGTCGGCTGCGTCGCATCAACCACGAAGTATTGGTTAATGGAGAAGTCGCCCAGGGGGTGGGCACCTGCCGTGGAGGCAAGGGCCAGAAAGAAAACCGTACAGAGCGGGGCTATGAGGCGTCGGGACATCACAATCGCGTATTCCAGTTGGGAAGACTTGGGGCGGTTCAGCGCGCTATTGTACCCCGCCATTTGCCGTCAGGGCGAATCGACCCGGCAGCGGGGAAACTTGCGCCCCCGCCGTTACCCTCGGTATGGTTGCGGCACGCTCCCAAACCCGATGACCGATTTCCGAAAAGCATTTCCATGACCGCACATGCACCAACGCTCAAACAACCCGTAACCCTGTTGCCCGGGGTGGGGCCAAAGCGGGCCGAGTTACTCGCCCAATTGGGCATTGAATGCATCGGCGATCTGCTCTACCACTTTCCCCGGGACTACCAGGACCGCCGATCTTTTGCCGCCATTGGTGAGGTGGAGGAGGGCGAACGGGTAACCGTGTTAGCCACCGTGAAGAGTGCGCGGAATCAGCGGATGCGGGGCCGGAACTCCATGGCGATTCTTACGCTGGAAGACGAAACGGGTACGATGCGGGCAACCTTCTTCGGCCGGGGCTACCTGGCCAATTCGACCCTTCGGCCCGGTGTGAAGGCCATATTCCATGGCGTGGTCGAGCGCTACCAGGGGCTCGCACTCAAAGGGCCTGATTATGAGGTGGTGGACAGCGGGGAGGCGGATGAGCCGTTGAGCGGGGCCATCGTGCCTATCTACCGCCTGACCGAGCAAGTTGGGCAGCGGATGTTACGCACCCTCGTACGCGATGCCCTGTCCCTCGTAGACGGGACCCTTCCGGAAACCCTGCCCGACGCGGTCCGAGAAGCCGAAGGGCTGGCTGCCCTTTCGGATTGCATCCATCAGATCCATTTTCCGGAAAGCAGCGAGGCGGCCGACCAGGCCCGGGCGCGGATGGCCTTTGAACATATTCTCACTATCCAACTGGGGGTGTGCTACAAGCATGCCCACCGCAAGGCCGAGACGGGCATCGCCCACCGTATCAATGGTGCCCATCTCGTTGCTCTGGGGAAGGCCTTGCCCTTTGCGCTGACGGAGGCGCAGGATCGGGCGACCTCTGAAATCCTCCACGATATGGCGGTGCCCCACCCCATGGCCCGGCTACTGCAGGGCGATGTAGGCAGCGGAAAGACCATCGTGGCCGCCCACGCCACGGCCGCCGCCCTCGACGGGGGCTACCAGGTGGCCTTTATGGCCCCGACCGAGCTACTGGCCGAGCAACAATACCAATCCTTTTCCCGCCTGTTTTCCGAGCGGGGCATTGTCGTATCGCTGCTGACCGGCAGTGTGCGGGGGGCCGCCGCAATTCGTCGCGAGGTCGCCGCCGGTATGGTGCACGTCCTGGTGGGGACCCACGCCCTCTTTCAGAAAGATACCACCTTCGCCAATCTCGGGCTGGTCATCATCGACGAGCAACATCGCTTTGGCGTGGCACAGCGCGCCGCCCTGCAGGCCAAGGGCCCGTCGGTGGACGTGTTGCACATGACCGCCACGCCCATCCCCCGCTCGTTGACGATGACGCTCTATGGCGGTATGGATCTTTCCCTCATCGACACCATGCCGCCCGGCCGAAAGCCGGTGAAGACGCGCTGTGTGCCCGAGTCTAAGGTGGCCGGGTGCTACGACTATCTTCGGGAGCAGGCGGAGGCCGGGTATCAGAGTTTTATCGTCTGCCCTCTCGTTGAAGCCTCCGAAGTGCGCCAGACCGCTACCGCCGTGGAGGATCACTTTGCCGAACTCTCCACCGAAGCGTTGGCAGGCGTACGCACGGCCCTCCTGCACGGCCGCCTTGATGCCGGTGAAAAAGACGCCATCATGGCGGCCTTTGTGGCCGGAGAGATTGACGTCCTGTTTTCCACCACCGTAATCGAAGTGGGTATCGACGTGCCGCGCGCCACTACCATTGTCATCGAGAATGCCGACCAGTTTGGCCTGACGCAACTGCACCAGCTCCGAGGTCGGGTCGGCCGGAGCAGCACCCAATCCTATTGTTTCCTGCTGGGCAAGCCCGGCACGAAGGAGGGGAAGGAGCGGCTGCGTATTTTCTGCGAAATGGACAGTGGCTTTGACCTCGCCGAAGCCGACCTGCAGTTGCGCGGACCGGGGGAGGTGAGCGGGTTTCGGCAAGCCGGATTTGACGATCCCCACGCGGCCGCCTGGGTGCATGACAGCCGACTCATTCATCGTGCCCGAACCCGTGCTACCGAAATACTATCCGACGATCCAGAGTTGACCGACCCGTCGTGGCAGGTGCTTCGGCCCCGTATTCTGGGCTACCGGGATTTGGCATTGTAAGACGGGTTGTCGTTGCGCAAAAGTGTTCGATAAGTGTGCAATTACAGGCCCGGTGCGTTGACTTGTCCGCGATACCCTTGTTACCATCACGAAGATATAGAACCGGTCGATTACACGGAGAAGGGACGCGGATGAATTAGATTCCAGTGCCCTTTGAAGGTCACGGTCATTGGACTGGAGTCCAGTGGCACGGCCTGGTGTTGGGGAGTACCGTATTCTCCAGAAGGTCTCTGGTGCGGTCGTTTCGATCCGGCAACAGGGTTTTCACACAGCCTCGGGATGCTCGTTTGTCGCAGCGCTCACCAGATTTCGAAAAACAGGTACTGGAGCATCTGGATATGCTCTATGCGGTGGCGCTCAATCTCACCCGCAACGCGGCCGATGCCGAAGACCTGACCCAGAATGCCGTGGTGAAAGCACTGCGCTTTCATGACAAGTTCAAAGAGGGGACCTATATCAAGGCCTGGTTGCTGACGATCCTTCGCAACACCTTTATTAACGAGTACCGCAAACGCTCCCGACTTCCCCTGCAGGTTGAGCTATCGGGCACCGAAGCCGCAGAAACTCCTGTAACCCCCAACAACGCCGCCGACATCAATCATGTGGACGCCATGCTGGAATTGCTCGACGACGAAGTGCGTCATGCCGTCGCCGAGCTTCCCGAAGACTTTCGTCAGGCCGTCATCATGGCCGATCTGGAAGAAAAGTCTTACAAAGAGATTGCCGATATCATGGGCTGCCCGATTGGCACCGTCATGTCCCGCCTCTACCGCGGCCGGAAGATTCTGCGGGAGCAATTGGCCGATTATGCCCAGCAGCGGGGCCTGGCGCGCTAAGGTCACCTGCCCTTTCGCGGCTTGGAAATTATCGGTTCCGGAGAGCGTGCACGGGTTCCGCACGTCGGATCGCATCAAGATGCGCTTGGTCTGTCTATTATCCACGGTAATTCTGTGGCACTGCAGACGCCTGCTGATTTCGACAAGCGCTTCAACGGGTAACCCCGCTCTGTGTTGCCCTTTCAGGGCTATGTAATTGGCGCCCATGGGTCCCAGGACGTTGCCCCGGGCTTTCGAACGGTGTAGGCCCTTCGGGCCGAAGGCTGGGTGCGCCGACGCGGCCCGTAGGGACGGCGGGGACCTGACCTCAGACTCGGTTGTTGCAACACCTGTGTAGTGGACTCAGGCTAAACGATGGTCTCGATGCCAGCGTCGGTTGCGTTCGATTGAATGCCTTGGAAGCCGTCAGTGATTGCGGTTACGACAAGCGCCCCCAAGGGGCATGGCAGTTTCCAGCCTTGGGTAAAAGGTTCCCGCACCAACCACCGCGCCCTGAAAGGGCGACACAGCTGAAACGCGTGCGCGGAATTCTTAGAGGCTGACTTGGAAATACGTTGCCACTTATCGGTGCATGTAAACCAGATGCCCTTTGGGCTGGCGTTGCCGGAAGAATGCTTCAGCCGTGCTTCCAGAAGGCGGGCACAAACATCACGCAGATGCTGAAGAGTTCCAGACGTCCCATGGCCATGCACATGGACAAGAATATCTTTCCGCTGTCGGGGATGAAGTGAAAATTCTCCACCGCCCCAACCAACTCCAGACCCGGGCCGATATTGTTCAGGGTGGCGACGACCGAGGTCAGGGCTGTCTGGAAGGGGAGTCCCAGCAGCGACATGAAGGCGCAGCCAAAGGCCATGATGAACATGTGCACGACGAAGAAGGCGTAGACGGTACGTTGCACATCGTCATCGATCACCTGCCCATTGATGCGGATGGGGCGAACGGTCTTGGGGCGAAAGGTACTCTCCACCCGCCAGTAGGCCATCTTGAACAGGATCAGAAAACGCACCACCTTGATCCCACCCCCGGTAGACCCGGCGCAGCCCCCGACGAACATGAGCAGGACCAGCAGGGTCCGGGAGAAATAGGGCCAGACGTTGAAGTCTTCGGTGCCAAATCCGGTGGTGGTCATGATAGAGACCGTGAGAAAGGAAGCATGGCGCGCGGCTTCACCCAGACTGTACTCCGGTGCAGGGGGTCCGGCCCCATCTTCGGCAATGTGGCCTTGCACCCCCATCAGGTTGATTGTAATGAGGATGGACGCCAGCACGAGTATGCCGATATAGGCTTTCCATTCGGTATTCTTGAGGGGGGCCCACCAATCGCCGTGCAACATGGCGAAGAAGAGGCCGAAGTTGGTGCCCGCAAGAACCATGAACAGGATGATGACCAGTTCAATGGAGAGGCTGTCATAGGCGGCGATGCTGGCATTGCGCGTGCTGAAACCACCGGTGGCCAGGGTGCCAAAGGTGTGGGTCAACGCATCGTAGAAACTCATGCCCGCCAGCATGAGCAAGAGGGTCTGGACAACGGTGATCCCCACGTATATTTTCCAGAGAATGGATGCCGTGTCCTTGATCCGGGGACTCAGGCCGCGGGGATCGGGACCGGGGGATTCGGATTTGAAGAGCTGTTTTCCGCCCGCGCCCAGGTAGGGGAGTACGGCGATGAACAAGACGATGATGCCCATTCCGCCGATCCAGTGGGTGAAAGAGCGCCAGAACAAGATACTGGCGTCGGTGGACTCAATATCCTGCAATACCGTGGAGCCCGTGGTGGTAAGCCCGGACATGGTCTCGAAATAGGCCTCTACGGGCTCGAGGGTGCCACTGAACACGAAGGGCAACGCGCCAATGCCGGCGGCCACAATCCACCCCATGGATACCAGGGCGAGGCCCTCCCGCTGAAACATACGGTCCGGGGCCCTGTGACCCAGCAGCGTCAGCACCAGCCCTACCAGAATAGCGATTCCGATGGCCTCACCAAAGGCGTGCAGCGAATCGGTTTCGCCCAGCCCATAGGCCCAAAGGGCCGATGGAATCATGAGCAAGCCGAAGACGACGGTGAAGTGGCCCAGGTATTTGGAGACGAGGCGATAATTCATTTCTTTTTCAACAAGATTTTTCGGGCGGCTTCCAGGGCCCGGGATTCGGAAATCAGAATGACCGAGTCCCCGGCGTGAATTTCGTCCATACCACTGGGAATAATTACCTTACTGCCGCGCAGGATGATGCCCACGAGGGCGCCGCGGGGCATACGTACGTCCCGCAATTCTTTGCCCAGGACCGGGGAGCCATCGCCCACCTTGACCTCCAGCACTTCCACCTGCCCATCGCCCAGGACGGCGAGGGAGGAGACATCTCCACGATACATCATCTTGAGGATACGGTCGGCAATCGAGGTGCGGGGCGTCACGGCCAGGTCGATTCCCAACCGTTTTACGAGGGGGGCGAAATCGGGCTGGTGCACGATGGCGGCCACCGTTTTGGCACCCACTTCCTTCGCCAGAACAGCCGCCATAATATTCCGCTCGTCGTCGCCCGTGGTTGCGATGAACATGTCCATGCTGTCCACGTGCTCCTGTTCGAGGGCCGCGCGGGAGGTGGCATCGCGCATGATAACCTTGGCCTTGGTGAGCTTGGCGGCGAGTTTCTGAGAGCGGGCTTCGTGACGTTCAAAGACCTTCACCGTCTTGAGCTTGCCTTCCAGGGCCTGGGCCAATCGGAGCCCGATAGTGCCGCCGCCCATGATGGCAACCCGACGGGGCTTTACTTCCTGGCCGTGGAAGAGCTTCTGCATCTTGTCGAGGCTCTCCGGATTGCCAATCAGGGTTACCAGGTCACCGGGCTCAACGACGGAATCACCATGGGGGATCAGGCATTGGTTGTCCCGTTCAATCACACCCAGGAGCACCCCGCTGCGGGGTTGAATCACGTCTTTCAGGGTCTTGCCATTGCGGGTGGGGGACTTGACGGCCCGCACCAGGCGCATCTGAGCCCGGCCCCCCCCAAAGTCCAGGGAAGAAAGAATGCTGGGGTGTTCGATATAATTGGCGATTTCCAGGGCGGCCAGGGAATCAGGACTGAGGATGTAGTCCACGCCCAACACGGTCTCGTAGAGAATGTTGGATTCCATATACATGGGGTTATCGACTCGCGCTACGACGCGCTTGGCACCCAGTCCCTTGGCCGTGGCCGCGGCAATCAGATTTTTCTCATCATTGCCCATACTGGCCACGAAAAGTTCGGCATTGCCCACATTCAGTGACTGGAGCAGCATGACCGAAGAACCATCCCCCTGGGCGGTGCTTACGTCCAGGGCGTAATCGATCTGTTCAATCTGATCGGGGTTTTGCTCAATGACCGTCACATCCTGATGTTCCCGGCTGAGCAAATGGGCGAGGTGAAATCCGACGCGGCCGCCACCGGCGATAAAGATATTCATGAGAATTGAACCTTCCTGGCAGCTCTGCACGGAGAGCGGGTAGACTCCGTCCCGGAAAAGATTGCGGGTTTGGAGCGTGCAGAATCGGTCGACCAGCGGTGTCTTGCCGTTCCGGACTACACGCGCAGATTCTCCAAAGCACGCATGTTCCTACAATGTGTGGGGTGGTGTCAAGCCGCCGAATGGGGCATGATAGGGGCAGGGCGGTCCCCCATGGGGCAGTCCGAGACCCCAAACGAAAGGGATTGACACCCCGGGGAAACGCTGGCGACGCGCCGGGAGAAGGGCAAAATGGCCACAAAATTCAACCGCGATTCTGATGTGCCCACCCACATGGAGGCCCGACGGACCCCCTGGATGCGACAGGGGCCGCCCCGGCAGGCCATGACCCGGCGTCAGCGCATATTTTTCATTGTGCTCGGTCTCCTGGTGCTGGGGGTGCTCAGTCAGATTGCCCTGCGCCTTAACCAGGGGGCCGCCTATGTGTTTCAGCCCGTTGTGCGGGGGGTGGCGACGATTGAGGCCCTCGCCCCCATCGATATTCCGGAGCGGGGGGGCTATGTTACCCTGGCGATCGTGGCCAGAAACCGAACCGTGACCGCCGAGTGGCCCGTACCCGAGCCCTATTGGAGCGCCCTTTCGGTGGGCGACCGGGTTGCGGTGGCCTATCAGCTCAGTAAATCGGCCGACAGTGTAAAGCTTTTCGAGTGCGGGCTGGTTGCGCTGCCAGATGGGAATTAGTAAGCTAGGGGTGGCCCTCGCCGGTGCGGTGCCCACGTGGCAAACGAGACATTGTGATATCCTGTCGCAATGGGGCTGCGTGTCCCGCAATACGTCGAATCGACAAGGAATATTTCCCATGAGCCTGAGCGCCCATGAAATGCGGCAACTCTATCGAAGCACGGTGATTGTGCGGAAACCCACCTACGGTATTGTGCGGGGTTCCCATGATTTGCCCTATATCTGTCTGGGTCCTTCCATCACGGATGGGCACCAGACCTCGAAAGTAATCGGCAAAGTACACGTATCGCCCCAGTTCGTTATCCGCCCCGCCCATCTTTCTCCCAGTTACGAGGAGATTTTTGGCGAGAACCATGTCGATGCGGCCCTGTCGGGACGACTCTTTGGTTTCATGGGCTTTCCCGACCGGCCCATGGAATGCAAGTCGGAGTTGCTTGAGATTCAACCCTGTGATGAACCGTTGGACACGGTGCTTGCGGCGTGCCTGGACGAATTGGAGCGCCGGGAAGACATTACAACGGGCGTCATAGTTTCACCCAACAACCAGTATTTTCCTGTTTCGGTCGAGCGCTTTATCGGTTCCGTGCTCGACGATGAATTTTCGTTTTAGTCCACTGCCTGCCCAGGCAGAAGAAGGATTGCTCCCATGAAAAGTGCCTATGAACTGGCGATGGAACGCATGGAGGCCGCATCAGGCCCCACGAAACGCCTTTCGGATGAAGACAAGGCTAAAATCGCGGCCATTGACAGCAAGTGTGATGCAGATATCGCCGCAATACGCATTGATTTTGATGCGAAGTTGGCCACCGCTACCAGCCACGAAGAGTTCTCCGGGCTCAAGGACGAATTGGCCCGCGAGATACAGCGGGTCGAAGGACGTCGTGAGCAGGAAAAAGACACGGTCTGGGAAGAGGCCTAGCCCCGACGGGTCGGTCTGGATATCACAATGGAAACCTCTACCCCAGCCGCTCCCCGATGGCGTCGTCTCCTGCTGCAGTGGGGGCCCTTCCTGGTTCTCGGTGTCGTCCTACTGGTCCTGATAGGTATTGATCGGCAGCTTAAGCACACCGATCTGCGGGGCTACGCCCTGGCCGATGCGGGATGGAAGCTCGAGAGCGATGACCTTCCCCAGAGCTGGACCCAATGGGAGGAGTCGGACGAGTACGCCCTGCTCCAGGAGTCGGCACCGCCCTTCTTGAACGACGTGGTCCTTTCGGTGCGCAAAGTGACTGGTGTGCGCCCCACCCCCCGTCGTCTTCGCTTCTGGCTCGGGCGGGCCGGCGTGCTTTCCGGAAATGCCCACGGATGGGTCCTTTCGTGTCGTCCCGGCGTGGCGATGCGTGTGGCGTCATTTTTTCATCGGTCGGTGGCCCAATCGCCTGCAGAAGCGACCTACCGCTGGGGCGACGTAATTTATGGCTGGCGCGATGGTTTCTTGCTGGTGGGTTCATCCGTGCGGATGGTTCAGGAGCTCGCACAGGCGGGCCTGCCGGTAGAACGGGGAGGGCAGGACCGGGAAGGTATTGCCCTGGCCTGGGAAGGACCCCATGGGGGGCGGCTTCGCATCGCGGCCGAAGCGGGCTTGCCTTTTCGCCTGGCCTTGAACCAATCGACGGATGATTCCCAGCCGGCGCTTCACTACACAGCGGCCTGGCCAGAGGCGATGTTCGTACTGAATGCCGTGGATGACGCTTCGGTGGCCGCGCTGCGCGGCGCGGCCCATACCCTTGCCACCTGGATTTTTCCCGATACAGTCGATGGGGGTGGGCTCGCCTATATGCAGGCCTGGTGGCGGGCTCAACTTCCGCCCCTGCCCGCCCTGGAGTGTGGGGGCGAGCGGGCGTGGGTCGCCTTTCCTTCCCAGGAAGCCGAAGACCAACGGGCGATTGAGGTGGGCGGTATCGCGACACGCTGCGCGCCCCCGACGGCTTCGACGCTGGCTGATATGGATATTGCCCGGCGGTATCAGTGGGAGGAGCAACCGGGCTGGTTGCTCACCGCTCCCCCGTACTCCCGGCCCCGTGCGGTGGCCATGGTGGAAGATACCCTCGCATGGACCAACGAGCCCTCTCGGATGCCGGTCTTATTGCGCCGGGAAGCAGGCGTGGATTCGGAAGCACAACTTTTTGTGCGGGCTCAGTGGGCGCCCACCATGGGCCTGGCCCGGGCGTGGTTGCTTGAACTCGCCGAGCAGGAACTCATTCCTGGTTATCACACCGAAGATCTGAAACAGGATTGGCTCCCCTATGTGGATGCCCTGGGGGCGTGGTCGCGCCTGGAGGCAACGGGGCGCTTCGAAGAGGGCCACTTTCTGCTGGAAGGGTACCTGACCCATCCGGATCACCGCTGATGGGCGGGTTGCTGGCCCTCCTGCTGGTCCTTTTGTCCCCACTTGCGGTGGCGTCTGAGCCAGCGCCACCCGTAGAAGTGATCGGCAATGGTCGCCTGACGGCTGCGATAGATGCGACCGGAAGGGTGGCGCAATTGCGGTGGCCGACCCTGGGCTACTGGGAGCACATGGGGCGCGATACCTCGGAAGAGGGGACGCGGGGGGGCGCAGGCTGGTTGTTGGACGAGGGCGAAGCGCGCTATTCCTTTACTGCCGCCGAATGGCACATCACCCACGTCCGGAATACCGACGGCTCCCTGACAACCACCTATGCGGCACGGGCCGACGACCGCCGCGCGGTCCAACACGTTATGGTGCTGCGGGAGATGGATGTGGTCGTGGTACGCCTGGAGCTGGACGGATTCCAGGTCCCGGTCAAGGTGCACTGGTACCAGCATATCGCGCCGTCCACCCGCCTGGTTACCGGGCTGGCCGACGGCTACGACCGCTTTCCCCGGTCTACTGGCTTTGTCACCGCCTATGACCCGATAGACGGCACCATGTTGGCCTTTCGGCCGAAGGGACCGGGTAAGGAAGACTGGTCCCGGGCCCGTCACCTGGCCGACTCGGCCCATTCGAGCACCGCCTGGTCGAGCTTCGGGGATGGGGTGTACTGGGGTTCCTTTTCCCCCTCCGGCACACGGGGGGCTTCATGCACGCCGATAGACGCCCAGACCTTGGAGGTGGATGCCCGCGCAGACGAAGCGGTGCTTCCAGCGGTAGTTGGCAGGGCATTCGGCATGATGGAACCCATCGTCGAAAGCACCACCGCAGGTATCCTTCAGGTAAGCCTCTGCCTGGCGGTGTCCGCCTCGGAACAGGGCCTCCAATCCTTGCGGACCCAACTGTTGGACATGGGTGTGCCACGAAATTCGAACCTGGAGCCGGTCTCCCCCGGGGATTCGGCAAGCCTTGCGGCCCGTGCGTTGCAGGCCTGTGTGGATCCCCAATCGGGGAGCATTGTGCGCGCGCCCATCAGTTACCCGGCGCTCGCGTATGCCACCATATTCAACACCGCCTGGGCCACGGCGGCCCTGGACAGCTTGGGTATGTCCGCGCATGGGCGGCGTGCCCTGGAGTTTCATCGCACGACCCTTCGTACCACCTATGGGAGCGATGGGCTACCCGGTTCCTTACCGGCGTCGGTCTACAGTACCGGCCAATCTGCCGACCTGCTGAATGGTGCGAACCCGTCCAGCACGGCGTGGTTGCTGGCGGCCTTGTGGCGTCATCTGGCCGTGCAGGAAAGCACCGCGGCAGAAGCGCAACTCCAGGAGTGGGAGGAAGCCCTTCGCCTGGCGGGGGATTATCTGGCCCGGGCACCGGTGGTGGGCGCCGTGCTGTCCGGTACGATGAAACCGGCGGCCGCCACCCTGGCCGACCTGCAAACCCACTATCTCGGCCTCGTTTCCGCCCGCTTACTCCTGGAGCGGCTCGGCGAAGAAGAGCCAACCCATTGGCAGCAGCGTCGGGAAGAAACCTATGCGCGGATCCGGTTTCGTCAGCTGGATGGGGCGGAGGAGGTAGAAAGTCGTTGGCTGTACGCCTGGGTGCGCCACCTGCCTGAAGATGCGCGTGAGCCAGGGGAAGGGTGGGAAATACTACACTTCCTGGAGGAGGTCCCGGTGCTATTGCCCCCCACGATACGCGGCGTCTCGAAGGGTGTCCCGGTGTCACTGCGGGCCGCCCTGGAGGTGCTGGACGTCCCGTACACCGATAGTCCGCGCTAGTCGAGGGTGTTGGCCAGGGTTTGTATGGGCGCAAGTTCACCCTTGCCCTGGAAACTGTGCCGAATCTCGAGGAATTGCTCTTCCCGCGCGAGAAATGCGTCCACCACGTCGGGGTCGAAGTGTGACCCCCGGCCTTCCAGGATGATGGCCTTAGACTTTTCATGGCTGAACGGCTCTTTGTACGGACGTCTGCTGGAAAGGGCATCGTATACATCGGCAAGGGCCGTAATGCGTGCCGCCAGCGGGATATCCGTCCCGGACAGTCCGTGGGGGTAGCCGGAGCCGTTCCATTTTTCATGGTGGTAATAGGCGATATCGCGGCCCATGGCGAGAAAGGAATCGCGCCCGGCTTCCGCGTCCGCGGCTTTCAGGGTGTCGCCACCGATCTGGCTGTGTTGCTTCATGATATCGAATTCTTCGGGGGTCAACTTGCCGGGTTTCAGCAGAATTCGATCCGGTATCCCCACCTTCCCAATATCGTGAAGAGGCGTGGACTGGTACATCTCCGCGACAAAGTTGTCGTGCAGCTTGCCCTGGTATTTCTCTAAGCCGACAATTTCTTCTGAAAGAATCCGGGCATAGGAACGCATTCGCTCCAGGTGATCGCCGGTTTCGTTATCCCGGGATTCCGCCAGCTTGGCGAGACTGAAGACCGTCACCTGCTGGGTCAGTACGACTTGTTGGGTGCGCTCTTCGACCTTGCGTTCCAATTCCTGCTTGTAATGAATGAGCTGGTCGTGGAGTAATTTGCCTTTGGCCGAAGACTTGATGCGGGCTTCCAGCAGGATGCGATCGAAGGGTTTAATCAGGAAATCGTCTGCACCGGCTTCCACGGCCCGAACGTTCGAATCCCTATCCGACATGCCCGTCACGATGATAACCGGGATGTGGTGGGTATCGGGATCCTGCTTCAGCCGCCGACACACTTCAAAACCGTCCATGCCGGGCATGATCAAGTCCAACAGGATAACGTCGGGTGGGTTTTCCGCGACCATCTGGAGGGCCGTCTCCCCATCGGTGGCCGATTCGATGAGGTAGCCCATGGGTGCCAGAAAACTCTGTAATACAATAGAGTTCTCCGGAAGGTCGTCCACCACGAGGATATGTTTGCCGAGTTCGTCGTCTGTCGCCAAGAGTTTAATCCTCAGGGCCCCTGCCTATTGTTCCCACCGACAGGATCCCTCCAATTTTCCGCCACACCCCCTTGCGGCCCAACCAATCCTACTGTTCACCACGATTTATAGTACCACAGCCCCGCAAAATGCGCAATTCGATGGCTCAGTCCATAGGATTCCGTGTCGGGCCTGGGGGGAAGGTACCTTGCGAGGTGCTTTCGAAACAAATACAGGCCGGGCGTGGGGTACGCCCGGCCCATTTAAAGAAGCACTTATTTCAATGCCAGACCTACTTGGCGGAGACCTTCTCGAAGGCAGCCAGGGGATCCGCCGTTACCTTGTCCTTGCACCCGCCACAGCATACTTTGACCAGGCGGTTGGCAACCACTACGGACTCGGGAGAGTCACCCAGGGCTTTGCCTGAGATGGGGCAGACTTCGCCCTTGTAGCTATCTTTCTGCGCCGCAATGACTTGCTCGTCCAGTTTGGCGATATACGCTGCCGGGTCGGCCTGGACCTTGGCCTTGCACTTGGCACAGCAGGTTTTCAGCAGACGGTTTCCGGCGATAAAGGCCACGCCACCGTCTTTCAGCTCGGCACCGGAGTTGATGCAGGTGTTAGACGGATAGTGGGCTTCCTGGTCGGCCATCAGTTTCTTGTCGATTTCTTCATCCAGGGTGGCTTTGTTGGCGACATATTTCTTTTCGCAGCCCGCGCAACAGAAGCGGACTTCCTTGCCGTCTTCGCCCACATAAATCGGGGCCTCACCCATGCTGCCCAGTTTTTCCCCGGAAATGGGACAGGTATTCAGCGTATAGGGGTCTCCAACACGCTCCTTGGCCATGGCACCGGTTGTCAGCAGCAAGGCGAAGCAGGTTAAGCCGAGAGTAAGCACGTTCTTCATAAGCAAACCTTTCCTGAGTTGGATGGGGCGCCTGGATGGGAAATCCAATTTCCGCCATGGCACCACACGTTTATTTGATCCCGCTCACCCTACGATAGCAGGGTTGAACGCAATTTGCATCCTTTTCTTCCCGGGGCCCGGAAGGGGTGTCAGGGCCCCTCCTCGTGTATTCCGCTGCCATAGCAATTGGTGTGAACTGCTCGTCTACATCTACCCACAGGCATTCGGATTCCAGCGCGGCCCGCCAGTCCCATTTCGGTGGCTGCGACGCAACGGGGAATTCCATCCATACCCGCCCTCCGGAACGCAGCACCCGCTTGATCGCGGCGACGGCGGACCGTGGGTTGGTGAGGGAGGGAGGAGGCGGGCACAGGAGTATCAGATCGGCGTATTGGTCCACCAGGGGGGCAAGGGTGTGCTCGAGGTCGGTCTCCCATTTAGGTTGAAGAAAACGGGCCACCCGGGGACCAATCTGTCGGGTAAGGTCGGGGGTAGGGGGCGTAGAGAGATCGACCACGATAGTGTCACGGCCATACTCCACAAGGTCCTCCCAAGGCGCTGGGGGCTTATCCGGTGGGTTCATGGAGTTGCTCATGGAACCAGGATGCCATTTCGGTACAGGTTTCCGCGATGGTGGACCAGGGGTGTCCGGGGCCTTCGTGGGTGTGGAGCGTGGCCGATACGCCCGCCTCGGCCAGCGCGTCGACGAAGCGGGTCGATTGGCTGTAGGGCACCACCCCATCTTCGGTCGCATGGGTCAGAAAAAAGGGTGGATGGTCGCTGCGGACCTGGTGCAGCGGGGAGATGGCCCGGGCCCTGTCCATCCGGGTCGCCTCGTCTTTCGCCGCCATGCCATCAGCGAAGAGGAGTCGGGGCACAGAAAACTCGCCACCGCGGTCAAAGGGAAACAGTCGACCTCCATAATCCAGGAAATCGGTGGGTGGGAAAAAAAGCCCGACAGCGGCCACCTCGGTGCCGTGCCGAAACCAGCCCTGCCGGGCTTTGGGGTCCGGTGCTTCGGGCGACAAGGCGGTCAGGGCCGCCAGATGCCCACCGGCAGAAACGCCGCAGAGTCCCAGGGGGGCGGCTTCGATTTCCCAGGCGGAGGCGTGTTCGCGTACGTAGCGAATGGCCGCATGGACGTGAGCCACCATTTCCAGGGCTGTGAAATGGCTGGCAGAACCCGGGGCGACGGCGAAGACGGTAAACCCTGCGGCACAAAAGGCGTCGATGGCCCCCAGACCGATGTGTTCGTTGAGACGGACCCGATCGGAATGCCACCCCCCGGAGACCACATCGATTATGGCCCGGCCGTTTGAGGGTGCGGTTGGTTTGAAGACGTCCAGCGTCAGGCCCAGGCCGGCGGCTTCGGCGTAGACCACATTGCAGTGCTGCTGATAATTGCCCGCTGATCGGGGGCGTGCCCGAAGTCCCCGTCGCGGACGGTGCACTTGTTCGACGGGCTCAATGATGGGAAAAGACACGGGGATACCTCGCAGTGACGGCGTGTCGCACGTCAGGAAGGGGAAACTAATCGCCAGAAAAGGACATTCATAAGAGAAGCGGAATCAAGCAACTTAGGCCGCCGGGTTGTCCTGTGTTATCCACCTATCATACAATTTCGTTCATGTTCTTCGAAACCCCCCGTTTTTTCCGCGCCGGTGTACGCACCGCCGTGTGCTGTGTAGCGTTGCTGGCGGCATCGGTCACGACGTCATCCGAGTTTCCGCCCCTGGCTGTCGAAATCAGCCCGGCGCACCCCCTCATGCTCTTTCAGGATTTGGCGGCCTATCGGGGTGATCCAGATCGGCAGAAAGAGCATCTCATCGGTGCCTGGGCGCAGTTGCCTGAAACGATTCGCTCCAACAGTGTGCTGAAGTTCGATGTGCCGGGCAAGGGTGCCGAGAAGAAAGAAAATTACGAGCGGGTGTTGCAGGTATTGCAGGAGCCTCAGATTCCCACGGTAATTCGCATTGCGGATGCGCCCCAGCAAGAGCGCATGGACCTGGAACTGGTTGAGGCGTTGCTTCGCGCCCACACCATGGTGCGCGGTCTGGAAGTGGTGGGCCTCGATTTTCGCTACTATGATTCGCCCCGCATGCGGGATGGTCAGACGCCCGAGGTGATCGACTGGCTTATCGAGATCATTGATACGGCGGCCCGTTATGGGCGTTTCGTTTACCTGCCGCTGGATGAGTTGCAGTGGGTCCGGATCATGAGCAACACGGCCTGCACGCCCCTCTATGAGAAAATCGTGGCCTGCAAAGACTACGTGATTCCCGCGAGCCTTACGCGGGGCGACCATACGATTCCCAACCAGTCAGCCGTCATGGGACTTTGGCTCGAGGACGGTGTGAGCAATTGGGGTGTGGCCGCCGACGCCCTGTGGTATGCCGATAACCACTACGTGTCTCCAGGGCTCTTTGGCGATGCCGGGGGCACCAGCAAGGCCCCCGCCCATCTCTATCGCGCCATGATTCTCAACGGGGCCATGACGGGGGCCACGGTCTATTCCTTCGAGAACGGTCCCGACCTGTGGTATGGCCCTGCCCGATTCCATTGGGACGATGGGATTTACCCGGTATTGCGAAACCTGGTGCCCCAATCCCTGGTGGGCCGTAAGGATTTGGTAATGCGCCAGATCCTGGTGGCACTCCAACTGGTTGAGGCAGGGGACCCGGAAACCTTTCATCTCAATCTCAAGGATATCGACGGCGTGTTGGATCAGGGCAATCTGTTGCGGGCCGCCTATGGCCTCGAGCGCCCGGGCCAGATCGCGGAGTTGGTGCCCAACCGGGGCGACCTCTTCTGGATTCCTTTTCTCTCGCCCCATGCCGGCGAAGGCGTCAAAAAAGAATTTCCCCGGGTCGTGAGAGCGGGGACGATTCCCACCGCCGCAGGTTGGGTAAATCTGTTGGCTCCCATGCGGAAACCCCAGGCTGCCGGCAACGCCTTTGTTACCCGTGTGGGGGTAAATGCCTTCGTGATGAATACCCGCGAGAACGTGCGGGAACAACAGGCCTACACCATCAAGGAGGTGGCGGCACCCATCCGCGCCTTTACGGCCCGTCGGGAAAATGGGGCGGTCGTCGTCTCGTGGGGCTTTCGCGAAAACGATGTGGAATACCGGGTCTATCGCCGTGTGGCCCCGGAAACGGAGTTTACCCTGCTCAGCCCTCCCCTCGAGCAGGAAAACCGCAGCTATGTGGATACGACCGTCTTGCCTGACCAGACCGTGGCCTATTCCGTCACCGCCGTGACCGACGAGCGGGAGCCCCTTTCCGGGATCGTCGATTTCGGGACCTATCTCGCCTTCAGCGTGGTGGAAAGTCGGATCGTCGAAGAGGTGGTGCTTACCCCGGTCCTCGCCCAGGCAACGAGTTCGCCCGTGGCGCAGCCGAAAAAGGACATCGAGGTAACGGCCCCCTGGTGGCCCGATTATCAGGGCGTTCCCGAAACACACCGGGCGGCGGCAACGGCGATCGTCGAGCAGATTGAATTGTGGGATGAGGCCCTCGTGGCCAAGAATCTCAACGGCATTATGTCCGTCTATTCAACCGAGTACACCGACCCCGAAGGCTGGGGCTTTCAATACGCCCAGCGGGCCTACCAGTGGTTACTGGAACGCTACCGCTCCGTGGCCATGCACCGCCAGATCCGTCAGTGGGACTTTACCAATGCGGATAGCTCGGGGGAAATTAACCTTCTGCTCTACGTGCGTATTGCGGCCGTTGCCCTTACGGACAGCAGTGGTCTCCGCGCGGATATCACCATCGACCTGCCACAAAGCACGGCCGCCGAGGTGTGGACCACGTGGAGCAATCGCGAAGGGGTCTGGCGTCTGGTGCAGACCAATCCCGCTTTGCCTAACTTCCGGGAACTGCTGAGCTACGAAGCGGGGCCCTACGACAATTTCCCACTGGGACCGGACCGCTACTAAACAGGCGAAGATTCATCTCGGACATTTTCCAAGTCGTTCGGTTGCCATCTTAGAGATTTGGGGCTTGGGAGCGCAGGCGTCTCGCCTGCATTACGTCGAAGACGTAAGAACTACGCGCCTTCGGCGCTGACTTCTTCGTCGTTGCGGTGTCGGAATTCTCAATGGAGGGCCAACGGCCCGGCAACATCCCCGCATGGGGCAAACCCCATGTCTCCTGATCCATCCCTCATTCAGGGCTGGAAGCCGTGCCATGGCCCATCCTCACCACGCTTGGCGGTTGCCAAATCCATGCTTTCCCCGTGGACAGGGGAGCTGAGGCATCGTTCATGGTCTGACCTGGGAACGGTCTGCGGAACCATTACTCCCAAGAGGGAAATTCTTTCTGAGTCAGGTCAAGGTTTATGCGAAATTCTGTGACTCACGTGGAGCAACTAAACCACCAACGACAGTTCCCGATGGGACCATGGCGACATGACCGACGTGATTTCCTGAATAGAGACGTCGTGTATCTAATGTTAACCCCTTTGGAGATTATATGAGACCCATGCGTAGTTTGTTGGTAGCCCTGTTGCTGTTCGGGATAAATGGGGTGGCTTCCGCCCTGGAGCCTATCGGGATTGCCCTGGAAGGTTATCCCTACCCCTATGACGTCCAGTATCACGAAATCCCCGCTCATAGCGGCCCGCTCTCCATGGCCTTCATGGATGTGCAACCCGCCACACCCAACGGCGAGACGGTGGTCCTGCTGCACGGCAAAAATTTCAGCGGCGCCTACTGGGGCGAAACGGCGGCCGATTTGTCGAAGGCCGGGTACCGGGTCATCATTCCCGATCAGATTGGTTTCGGGAAGTCGAGCAAACCCATTGACTATCCCTTTTCCTTCCCGGCTCTCGCCAGCAATACGCAGGCCCTCCTGAAGGCCCAGGGCGTCGATAAGGCCATTATTCTCGGTCACTCCATGGGCGGCATGGTGGCCTCCCGCTTTGCCCTCATGTTCCCCGAGCACACGGCGAAGCTCGTGTTGGTGAATCCCATTGGCCTCGAAGACTGGCAGGCCAAGGGGGTGCCTTATCGCTCGGTGGATGAATGGTATAGCCGGGAGTTGAAAAAGAGTTTCGAAGGCATCAAGAAATACCAGCTCAACAGCTATTATGACGGGGTCTGGAAAGATGAATATGAGCCCTGGGTGGAATTACTCGCCCGCATGACCTTGAGCCCTGAGTATCCCCAGATGGCCCGGGTCCAGGCCCTGACCTATGACATGATCTATACCCAGCCCGTCATCCATGAATTCCCCAATATTCAGGCACCGACCCTGTTGATCATCGGGGGACGGGACACGACCGCCTTGGGTAAAGACATGGTGGACGATGCCAAGCGCGCCACCTTGGGGCAGTACCCCCAGTTGGGCAAGGCGGCCGCCAAAGCAATTCCCCAGGGGAAGTTGGTGCTGCTCGACGGTGTCGGACACTTGCCCCACATCGAAACCTACGACCGCTTTATCCAGCCGCTCCTCGACTTCCTCGATAAGTAGCTTACGGGAGGAGCGCCGCACAATCGCGGTGTGAAAATAGACTATCAAGACCACACGGACAGGCCCGCTCGGGTTTGTCCGTGTCTTATGTTGGGGGCGCCTCGCCCATCAGCAGCAGCCCGATTCCCCCTATGACGAGGAGGGCGCGCAGGGTCCAGGCGATGGTGCGAAACCAGTTGCCTGTGACCAATGCCGTGACAGCCTGCTTATCGTAACCTCCCGCAAGTCGCTTGTGGATCGGTAACTGGAGCGTGAAGGTCGTACCCCAGATAAGGCCCACCAGCACGACCCCGAAGACGGCCCAGAGACCGGGAAGTGCCTCCGGGCGGTACCAAAGGAGGCCGACGGCCGATATCAGTTCGACCAGCATAAGGGGCACGACCAGGAGGCGGATGCGCCGTTGGTGGAAGGCCTCAAAGTGGGTGAAACGGTCGGGGGTCACATAGTGGAAGCTCGGGTAGTGGACCAGCTGAATGGTCCAGATGAGCCCGCACAACAACAACGTGCTCGAAGCATTGGCCAGCAGTATTGCCACGTCCATGCTCATGCGTCACCTCCTGCCACCCGGGGGCGGGGCTGAACGCGGCCGAGGCCGCCATCTACCCCGAGGACCTGACCGGTTACCCAGGACTGCGCGGGATCGAGAAACCAGGCGATGGCCCGGGCGATGTCTGCTGCTGTACCAAGTCGGCCCAGGGGGTGAAGAGACGCCGATAACTTGCGGGCGCTTTCGCGCTGGGTGAGTGCTTCAGTGAGGGGTGTTTCCACCAGGCCGGGGGCGACCACATTAAAGCGGATACCGCTGCTCGCGTAGGTGGCGGCGGCAGAACGGGCGAGTCCTTCCACGCCGGCCTTGGCCGCGGCGATGGCTTCATGGTTGCCCATGCCGAGGTGTGCGGCGGCCGAGGAAATCAATACGACGGAGCCACCCTCCCGCTTAAACACGCTCTTGGCGGCGCGCACGGTGGCGAAGGCCGTGGTGAGGTTGGCCGCGATGGTATCTCCGAAGTCGCGCTGGGACGTGAGGTGGGCGGGACGCAGCAGAATAGAGCCGGCGCAGTTCACGATGCCTGTAAGTCCACCGAGGGCATCCCGGGCTTTCAGCAGGCCTTCTGACACGGCATCAAAATCAGTCAGATCACATTCCGCCGTCCACGCTGCTGCCGTCACATCCTCGGGCAAGGTCCTGCCCAACAAGGCCACGGGCACCTGCTGTGCGTGGTAGAACGCGGCCAGTGCCTGTGCCACCGCACTCCGGGGGGCCAGCATCGCAACCCGTTCTACGGTGGCGCTCATGCCGAGGCCCCGCGAGGCATTTTGTTCAGGGTGCTCCAGTCTTCGATGCCTTCGAGAAAAGTGCGCCGATAGGAAAAGATGGTGTTCAGTTGCCGCTTAATCATGAGGGCGTGGGCAATGGCGCCAAAGGGACCAAAGGGAATTACGTAGCGCACTGCATCGTGAATGCGCGTGCCTTCCCCGTCGGGTTCGAAGGTATGGGTGTGATGCCAGAAGGAATAGGGGCCCTTCAATTGCACGTCCACGAAGCGATGGGGGGGCTCATACTCGGAAATGCACGTGGTCCACCGCATGGGCAGGCCATTTACCGATACGACATAGTCGATGATAGCCCCCACATGCATGGGGATGGGTTGGGGCGTGAGCACCGTCATTCCCATGAAATCGGGCGTGAGGCGCTCCAGATTTTCCGGACGGGAGAAAAAGGGAAAGACCACATCGAGGGGGGCATCGATGTATTGCTCTTGTTGCAGTAAATGGGTTTTCATGGGCACGCTCCCAGGGTTTTGGAAGGGCCGACAGTGCGGGAATCTCCCGCCGACTCCCATCGACCCTGATTAAAGCGTACCACAGGTTGTATATCGTGTCAATAAACTGTCTAAGAAATATTAGACACATTCACGTTGCTACCCGCCGTTGGGTCTGGACCACAAAGTAGCTGCCCAGGGTGAGGATGGCGGCGCCCGCCCATTGGATGAGGTTCATGGACTCATCTTCCCAGAGGAGGAGGGCGAGTCCATTGGTGATGGCGGGGTTCACCAGCATGAGGCTGATGCAGAAGGCCGAGCCGAGGTGGCGCTGGGCGTAGTGATAGGCGCAGTGGGCGATGGCAATGGGCAACACGGCAGAAAAGGCCGCGAAGGCCAGCATGTTGCCACTTCCCGTCAAGATAGTGGACGGATCGCCAAAGAGAAACATGTTGATGGCGAAAGCGGTGGAGGTGTAGACGGCCACCACGGTGAACATGGGCACGGGGTGGAGGTCGCGCACGATGTGTTTCCCCCAGACCGCATAGACCGACCAGCAGACGGAGGTGAAGAGGAGCAGCAGGGCCGCCAGATTGAGTTGGGGCAACATGGAGTTGGCGGGGTCATCCATGAGGATGCCGGCCACGCCGATGAAGCCGAGGACCGTGCCGATAATATAGCGGGGACTCGTAATAACCGCCCGCTCCTCGTGATAGAGGAAATAGCTCATGGCGATAATCATGACCACCTGGGTCTTGGTAATGAGCTGGGCGGTGGTGGCCGTGGTGTGATAGAGAGAGATGGTCCAGGTTGTTTGCATGGTGGTGTTTAACAGCGCCAGCCCGATGGTATCCTTGGGACGGCGGATGGCCTCCATGAGCCCCGGGCGGAACCAGATGGACGAGATGACCACGAGGATGACGGCGGCGGAACCATAGCGCAGGAAGGCCTGGGTGTAGGGGTCGTATTCATCGGCCAGGACGCGCATGAAAATAGGAGAAATGGCCCAGCCGAGTACAGCGGAGGCGAGGGCGAGATAGGCAATGACGGGGCGATTCATGAAGGACATTCTGTGGATGGGTTGGAGGGGATGACACAACGGCCCCTAGTATGCCACAAGCCGGGGGTGCGTATCCCGCCGCCGGGGAGAATTCAGGAGCTTGGATAAGCGTGTCCAAGGGACGTTCTGCCGCAGTGGGTCGGAAAGTAGGGTGTTTGTTGGCGACCGATTCATTGCGCCTGTGTTTGCCGGGTTGTCTGCAGGGCGGCTGCATGTCCCACTGGGACTGCCTTCGCGCTGAACGCCACGTAGGGTAGCGTGCGGACGGCGACGTAACGGCGCATTCAGCGGATGAACGGCAAGCGTTGCTGCGCGAGGCTGTCCCGGCAGTATGAGGAGACGGGGCGTTGGTAAAGCGGACTGGAGTCAAATCACGTATCCCCACCGCTATCGCAGACAGGAATGTCTGCGACCCTGGGATGTTTTCATCATCGTTCTCTTGTGTCTCCACGACGTGGGCATGCCCGCTGCCACCGGGACAGGAACGCGCGTTGGCGTGGCGTGTGATGGCGGAGTGGCTGGGATGGCGCGATACCGTCCCGTACGTGCGCCTATGTAGCGCCGTCGGCCCGACGGCATGGGTGCCCAAGGCGCCGTGACAGCCGTGTCCAAGCTCCTGGTGTCATTCCTCAGGCACTTCGTCCTTTACCAAGATGAGCACTTCGTTTCGGCGCATGAAGGGTGGCGTCCACGGCGGATTGTATTGGGCCAGCATGGGCGCTCCTTCGGTGGCAACCCCGTCCCGCGTCAAGGCGTCCAGGAGGAATTGCTTTTTTGTGTCCGCCTTCTTCAGGGGGACCCGTCCCGAAAAGCGGTGGGCGGCGAAGCGTTGCGCCGGCATTTCCACCAGCGTGACGTCCGGGTTGTTCGGCTTGGGGATGGTCTCCATGGTGTATTCGCTCGGCATGATGAAGGACACCACCCGTGCACCGCTTTTCGTCTGCTGTTCGGTCACCGGTGCGGTCATGGCAATGTTTTCCGACGGGGCCTCGCGCTCAATCACGGGGGCCGTCATGGCGATGGATTCGGAATCCGTGGTGTCTCCCGCGCCTGCCTTGGCGTTGTTCCCGAAAATATAGTCGGCGAGCGTTCGGAAGCCACCGTTCATGGCACGGCGAAAGTCGCCCTCCATGGTCACCTCGGCCGCAATGTAGGGCTCGTATTCGCGGATCTCATAGCCCTCGTGGCGGCTTACGACCTCGTACTCGGGCGTTTCTATCCCGGCCACCGACACCAAGCCGACGACCATCCAAATGCCTAACCCTGCCATGATAAGTACTCCTATACCAGTGAGTGAAATAACCACGTAACGTTTCCGTCCTGCCATCGTGCCATCCATTTCTGCGGGCCGTGCGACCCCGTGTTTTCGTGCGACTATCTCGACGACTTCTCCCCTTCACGGAGATGGGAGAAATCTTTCGGATATTCCTCTGGGTGTTCGCCCATATACTTGAATTCCCGGATGCTGGCAATGAAACCCGCTATCGTTATCAGGGAGATGAAAACACCCGATGCGAAGATGAGTATTTCGGTCATGGCGTATTGCTCCTCTTCCAGACGCCTTAGCGCGTCCGGGTGTAGATGCCCAGGGACAAGATGGAGGGGACCCAGATGCCCACAAAGATCCCTTCGAGTTGCTGGCCCGTGAAGAACAGGTAGACCGACAGCAGAAACGACAGGAAGGCTGCCGCCAGAATGAAATAGTGACTCCGTTTAAGCATCGCATTGGTCCTCGTCTGCTTGTTGAACTCGTTCAGCCTTAACTTAGACAAGGATAGCACGATATGATACTTTTGTCAAATAAAACTTAGACAAAAAGGATTATGGGGCGCGTGCAGAGACTCCCTGGGGTATGGCGCGCCGGCGGCCCGCCGGCATGGGTGCCCCCGGCACCAGGTTTCTCTTCGTTCCCATGCTCCCCGTAGTAATGCCTACGCTCCCCGTTGGGGGCGTTTCTGCCGTGGCGGGAGTGCCCAAGGCCTGAATTCAGCGAGTGTACGTATTCGATTCGCTGGAGGCATGGTGCTACAGTGTCTTTGGAGGTATTGCGGCATGAAACGAGATTTTATTGTGGTATTGGCGACGTTGGCAACGGTCGCTGCGGGGTTTTACCTGGTGGTCCGGCCTTACTTTTCTCCCTTGACCAATTACGGGAGCACGGCTCGCGTTCAGGCGGAAATTAGCAACATCGAACTTGCGCTTACCAAGATGCTCCGGGATGTGGGCAAGGGTAGTCTCCGTGACTTCTTCGACCCCGTGGCCTTTGAGCAGGCCACCACGGCGTATATGGCGGCCCACAATACCAACCTTTTCGAGGCCAGTAGCGCCCTCTATACCCGCGCGACCTATGCGCTCATCAATCACGGGCGGGGTGCCCTTACCCTTGAGGCCTCATGGGGAGACTCCTTGCTCAAACCCGCGCAGCAGACTTTGGACCCCGCCGTGGTAAGCAAACTGGGCACCAGCTATATGACATCGCTGGAGGACGATCATTGGGGTAACCCCTACCAAATCTTTCCCGGCCCCTGGCCACCGACCATGGGGCCCGTCCTGTTTCGTAGCTACCGGGCAAACCGCGTGTTCACCCCCACCGGGATTCCCGAAGGCACCACACCGCCCGACCAGCTGACAGTGCATGTGCCGGGTGCTGATCCGGGACAACAAGGATTTCCGGCCGATGCCGCGAAGGAGGTGTATATCTGGTCCTTCGGCGAGAACGAAGTTTCCGACCAACCCCGTTATGACCCCAGCCACACCTACGCCCCGCCCGCCCGAAATCACTACCGCAACAATGCGCCCGATGAATACCTCGGTGGTGGCGACGACCTCAACAACTGGGATGGAGACGTGACGTTTATGGAGCATTACAATTAGGTTGCACGTGGTTTTGGGTCATGGTATGGGGACGGGGTTTCGATATCGGATTTGCTGTGGGTACGTTGGGTGGGCGAGGCTACTGCCTCCGGTACAGGAACGCGCGTTGGGGTGGTGCGAGCGATGGTGAAGTGTGTGGGCTGGCTCGTCGTTGCTGTGGAAAACACAGGGCACTCGGGCGCGATACCGTCCCGTGAGTGGGCCTGGTGTGGCGCCAATGTCTTAGCACGGGAAAACTCTGCCGGGCCCGTGGCACCCATACGTGTTATTTGGGCCGGGAACGGACGTGTTCTGGCTACGTGCTGTATTTTCTCCAGAGTGGGATAGCCGTCTCGGCTGTCATGGCGTGTCGTTGAGACCATGGAACGGTGGTCTGTAGCATCTGTGTCTTGTGCCCTTCGGGTTATTAGGGGGCTTTATGTCAGGCGGGACGTCTAACCCACGGTATTCCCGTGCGTCGGGTGGCACGAAACACCGGTCGATTCTATGGAGCGCCGACGGCCTGTCGGCTTCAGTTCCTGAAGATCAGGCGCGGCGACGGCGGAGGAGTCGTTTCAGGATGGCCATGTCGTCGACGCGGAGGGCCAGGCTGCTTATGAGGTAGGTGGTGGCGAGGATAAGCAGTAGGGCGGTGACGTTGAGGAGTTCGCCAAACCAGCCTCCGGGGAGCCATTCGAGGGGAAGGGTCCGTTGGGCGAGGAGTAGGGCCCCGGCGGACAGTATGGCGGCCACGGCGAGCTTGGCCATGCCCAAGAGGAATTCTGCGGAGAGGAGGGTGCCGTAGCGTTTTCCCAAGAGCAGATAGAGCCCGAGGAAGTTGGCGGTGAAGGAAATGGAGGTGGCGAGGGCCAGGCCGCGGAATCCCATGGGACCCACGAGGAGCATGTTGAGTCCGATGTTGAGGGCCATGCTGAGGGTCGCAATGATGACGGGGGTGCGGGTGTCGTGGATGGCGAAGAATCCCTGCACACCCACCTTGACCCACGTGAAAGACAGGAGCCCGAGCCCGTAGTAAAAGAGGGCGAGGGCGGCGTCGTGTCCATCGCTCGCGGTAAATTCACCACCGCCATGGACGAAGAGGAGTCCCACGATTTCTTCGCCCATGACGAGGAGGGCGACGAGTGCGGGTAAGACAAGAAAGGCCGATTGGCGGAGGGCGTGAAGGAGGGTCGCGCGAATCTCGCCGTGGTCTTTCCGGGCCCCGGCGGCGGAGATGGTGGGCAGGATGGCCACGGCCACGGCGATGCCAAAGATAGACAGGGGTAATTGGATGAGGCGGTTGGCGGCATAGAGGGTGGTCACGGCTTCGAGCTTGAAGGCGAAAAAGGCGTCCACCAGTTTGTTCACTTCCCCCGTGGCCTGGCCCACGATAACGGGCAGCAAGAGGAAGAGGGCCTGTTTCACGCCGGGGTGTCCCAATTCCCACGAGGGGAGGAGCACGCCCGTGTGGCGCTTCATGGCGAGGAAGAGGACGATGAGCTGGGCGATGCCGCCGATCCAGACGCCCGTCACCAGCGCCCAGACAGGGTCCGTAAAATAGTCGTTGAGCAGGAGGCACGAGGCGATAAGGGCGATATTGAGCAACATGGGTGCCCAGGACGGCGTGCCGTAGTGCTTGACCACAAAGAGGGGGCCCATGGCGAAGACGGCCGTGCCGATAAAAAAGAGATAGGGGATAATCCACCGAAGGACCTCCATGGTCCGTTCCAGCGTTTCCTGGGGCAGGGGATCGGCGTGGCTCAGGGGCTGGAGGAGTGCCAGGGCCGTGGGGAGCAGGGGCACGAGGAGGATGCCGACCACGGTGAGTACGAAAAAGAGGATCATGGTGGCCGAGAGACAGGCCCGCACCAGTCGCTTGAAGGCTTCTTCGCCGTCCTGCTCGAGACTGCGGGAGAAGAGGGGTACATAGGCGGCGTTCACCGCACCCTCGCCGAGCATGTCCCGCAGCATATTGGGAATCTTGAAGGCGAAAAAAAAGATTTCCTTCGCTGGTCCGGGGATGGCGGAAAGGAGCACCACATCGCGGACGAGTCCAAGGACGCGGCTCAGCATGGTGCCGCCGGCAAAGATGGCGGCGAAACGGGTCAGTTGGTGGCGTGCGGCGCTCATGACGTTTCCGGGGCCTTCTGTCGAGCGGGCAGGAAGCACAGGGCCAGGGCGAGTGCGAGACCGCCCAGGGTGGCGAGCCGTCCAAACCAGCGAACCGAGCCGGGGAGGGGCAAGGCGGCCGCTTCCGGCAGGGGCAAGGCCCCCACACGACGCTGCATCATGGCGTCACCGCGGGGGGGCGGCGTGTCCCACGTGAGGTAGCGCCCCTTCACCGTAACCACGCCGTCAATGACATTAATGCGGCCCCAGGGGTCGATGACGCCCGAGACGCCCGTGTTGGCCGCCTGAACGAGGGGCAAGCGATTTTCGATGGCCCGGAAGCGGGCAATCTCAAGCTCTTGGGACAGGACATTGCTGCCGCCAAACCAGCCGAGGTTGGTAATCACCACGAGGAAATCGGCGCCCAGGGCACGGCGTTCATCGGCGAGGGGGGCAAAGAGGACTTCGAAGCAAATGAGGGGCCCGAATTTGCGGTCGCCCACGGAGAAAACGCGTGGTGTGTCCCCCGGCGTAATACCACCGCCCGCGCCCATACCCCGGGCAAAGGCGAGGTAGGACTCAAAGGGGATGTATTCGCCGAAGGGGGCGAGTTTCATCTTGTCGTAAATGTCGTAGTCGCCGTTGGGTCTGATCAGGGTGCTGGCGTTGAAGGCCCGTGTGGGGGTGTTTTCCCGGCGGACCGCCCCGGTGAAGAGGGGGACGTCGGTCTTGGCGACGAATTCCTGCAGGGGGCGAAGGGTCCGGGGTGCGCGAAACTCATTCATGATGAGGGCTTCGGGCCACAGGAAGAGGTCGACGGGTTCCTTCTGGGTGACGATGGTGGATTGGTCAATGGCCATGTCCAGCATGGTCTGCTCAAAATGGGGGTCCCATTTCATGTGCTGGGCATAGTTGCTCTGATAGATACCCACCGAAAAGGGCGTGTCCGGATTCTCATCGGGACTGTCGAGGAGGAGCATGCCTACCCCATGGGCGACGACCGCCAGCATCAGTGCCGCCGCCGCACTGCGGAGGCGGAGCGATTGGTCGGCCACGGCCTGGGTGAGCCATACGTTGACGGTCACCAGGATACCCGAGAGGAGGGAGACGCCACCCAGTGCCGCCACCTGGGAAAACCAGATATCCGGACCCTGGCTATAGCCGAGGGCCGCCCAGCCGAGTCCGCTGAAGAGACGGGCCTGCAACCACTCCATGGCAATCCAGCAGAGGCCAAAGGCGGGCGCGATGAGCCACACCGGGAGCCGGGTATTCATGCGGGACCAGAGGGCACCGAGGAGGGCCCAATAGACGGAAA
Organism: Candidatus Hydrogenedentota bacterium; assembly: GCA_034669905.1. GTDB lineage: Bacteria > Hydrogenedentota > Hydrogenedentia > Hydrogenedentales > JAEUWI01 > JAEUWI01. The sequence continues at coordinate 4,893 of JAXMOL010000008.1, read as the reverse complement.
GAGCGAGACATACGCCCTGCTGTCCGAGAATGGCCCAGCCACCGGCCCAGAAGATGTTGCCGATCAGCCATTGGAGCACGATGGAGTTAAAGACCCAGCCCGCCACGAAAAAGCGGGCGGCACTCACCTTGGCGGTCGTGCTGCGCGTGTTATAGAGCAGGGGAATGAGGCCCACCCAGGCCAGGGGGAACCAGTGAAAGTTGGGCAAGGCCCAGGAGAGGAGAATTCCAGAAGCGATGGCCCATCCATAGGTCCGTAAGCAGGCTTTCATGGGGGGCGGGTCACTCCGTTGGCTTGGGATGGGGGTTCAGGTTAGCGGCCCCGATTGTGCGGAATGACCGCAGTCGATATCAAGTGAATGGGGTGTAGGCCCAAGGTATACATAGCCGAATGCGGAGTATTCGACTACGCCCGAGTGGACCGATTGCTGACGGAGCAACCGCGCCGAAGATGGGACGGAGGGCAGGTTATCCTACCCGGCACAGCGTCAAGGGATCATAAAATGCTGCTGGATTGCCTGTAAGGGTTTAATTCAAAGATTAAGGGAGCAAATCTCGAATTATCTATTTCGGGTCACGCTGATGCACGAATCGCGTTTCAATCTCAATTATATCTGCCCGAACATGGGGCGGGCTTACAGCCCTTCGTAGCATCATGGAATGGGTTTTCCCAGGCCTTCAGCCTGGGCTGATATGGGTACGCACCGTTGGCGCTCGTGGCGTGCTCTCCCACGAATCTTGCGGCTTCCGGAGGGCCAAAGGCCCGGCAACATACCAGCATGGGGCAAAGCCCCATGAAAAGGGGGGCAACCAACGCACAAGGGCTGAAAGCTCGCTCCATGAGCAATCCCATATGCGCGATACCCTCTGTAGTTTCTGTGTTGTCTGCAGATCGGTAGGAACCGCTCTCCCGCAAAGATCGATGGATTCTGTTGGGGCACGGACGTTCTTCTGGAGCGCCCTCCGATCCCGGCGTTACTCGAACTCCATGGCCTCCATCTCGGCACCGATCCGTTTTTCGTTGGACCAGTTACGGCCTTTCCAGAATTCCATGGCCCGCTTGCCGTCCGGCGACAGGTTGCGCAGGTCCACGACCGTGGGCGTCACGAAGATGAGCAGGGTCCGTAAGTTGGATTCGGATTGGCGGCTGCGAAAGGGAAAACCGACGACGGGGAGTTTGCCAATGATGGGGACACGCCGTTCGTTCTGGCGCACCAGCCGCGAGGTCAGGCCACCCGTTACGAGGGTCTGTCCACTGGGTACATAAACCACCCCCGTCTGAGAGCGGGTTGAGAAAACAGGCAAATCCACACCACGAATATTCTCGATACGCACCGTGTCGGTTACATCGAGCTTGGTGATGTCGAGTTTAATAATGTCATTGGGTTGGATCGTGGGCACCATGTCCATATTGACCCCGATGGGCTTGAACTCCACATTGAGTTTCGGTACGCCCGTGTCCTTATTGTAGGTGACGCCCTGGAAGGGCACCTCGCCACCGGCGTTGATGGTGGCCGGCTTCTGGTCAATGACCAGGATTTCGGGGCGGGAAACTACATCGGTATCAAGCCCTTCTTCGAGACCCCGGAAGACGGTGTCCAGTGTGCCACGGTTTGACTCAATTACGGTGGCGGTCAGTCCGAAACCTTCCCGGGTCTGGACGCCATTGGCCGTGTTGTTGTCTTCATCCGGGCGAAACACATCCCGTGAATCGGGAACGGGCAGGGTAACGCGGGGAAAATCGCCCACGGAATCAAATGTATTCGTACTGATCTGCTCCAACGAGCCGGATTGCTCCACACCATCCACAAAGCGGGTGTAATTCAGATTGGCGCCGATGTCCCGGAGTCCCCGTTCGTTGGTTTCCACAATCTGCACCCGTACCTGCACCTGCCGGATATCCCGGGGAGCTTCTGCAGGCGCGGCTTCAGCGGGGGCTGCGGGGGCCGCTTCCGCCGGGGCGGGTGCGGGTGCGGGCTCGGCCGGAGGCGGGTCCTGGGCGGTGGCGGGAAAGGACAGGGTGGCCATACCCAACAGGGCCAGGAACCTTATGCCGTTGCGGTACATCATTCTTCCGCTCCCAACTCAGACGTAATGCCGTCGCCGAGATCTTCCCCGGTTACGTTCTCGCCAATTTCCCGGGGGATATCCCCGATGGTCTTCAACACGTCGGTCACCACCCCCGTGGGGTTGGTCAGCATGGACCCCTCCTCTTCGACCGCCATGCCCTCATCGAATATGAGGGTGGGCACGTCGGCCTTGATGAGGAAGATCAATTCCCGACGACTATGCGCCAGGGTATTGTTACCAATGCTGCTGCTCAGTGGCACGGGTTGGACGGCAAAGGGAACCGCACGTTGGATGACGCCATTCATGAACCGGTCACTCTGGGTCAGCCACGGAAGGGTCGCCAGGTCTTTGCTCTCCGTGTTGCGGTAGAGTCCGCCGAGCATGAGCACCTGTCCATGGCGCACCCAGACGTTGGTTGTAATAATGCGGGACACAAACTCGGGCACCTGAATAGCATTGGTCGAAGAGTCAAAGATACCGCCCGAACCGGCCAGCAGATCGTCCAGGGCGACCGTAATGCGCTGTCCTTCTTCGACGACCGACGCCGTTAACTGAAGGTTGATATAGGTGTCTTCCTTCGTTTCGGGATCGCCATCATCATCCAGGATTTCCGAGGCCACCACCGTAAGCGTCACACCGGTGGGCTTGAAATTGGTAATCTGCACGGCCGTTGAGCCCGCCACTACCGTGTCTTCATAAGGGATGTCCTGCGTCGTCTTGATGACGGTGGGCTTGGCATCGGCGGCGGGACCGACGGGCACCAAGGCGGTCGGTTGGGAAAGAATAAAGGCCCGGCCCTGATCGACCAGTGCCTGAAGGACGACCTCGATATCGCCATAGCGGGTGACAAGACGATCAAGGAATACGGTAATACCCGCCGTCGTGCTGGAGGGGAAGGTGATGTCGGAGGCGCTGATGCTCCCCACCGGAGAGTCCGCCCGGCCATAGGGCTGAGGCACGAGGCGCTGTTGGAAGTAGGCGCTCAGCCCCGTTTCAATGTCTTTGTTGGTCTGGAACTCAATGACCTTGACGGACACCTGGACCTGCTGGGGGTCTTGTGCCCAGACGGCACTACTTCCCAGGAGTGCCAGGAGAACCGCTGTCCGTTGTAAAACTCGCATGACTTCCTTACCGCTGATAGGTCCCTACACACTCGAATCGATGGACGTTGTCTATGTTATCAAAATTCGAGAAGCGTACGCTGAAGGCCCGGGTTTCACCCGGCCGCAGCGAGCCCAGATGCTGCGTTTGCACATCGTAGACCTGGCCACCAAAGTTGAATATTGTAATGGTCACGCGGACATCCTGCAGCGGGCTTTCGCTGCGATTGACGGCTTGTCCGGAGACGTTATAGTAGACATTGGTATAGTCCAACTGGAGGGGGCGAAACTGTCCGCTCTTCCAGGAGGCCGTGTTGAAGATGGAGAGGGGCTCGGCCTCTTTGTAACGCCGATTAACTTCCTCCGGCGTAAGAATGATCCAATTGCCGTCCGGTCCGGGCTCCATGCGTCGTCGGATGATGACGTCGTCTTTCAGGGAGGGCCAGGCTTTCAGCAGTTTTTGATAGATTACTGAGGCCTTCTCGTATTCACTATTATTCCAATAGGTGTCGGCAAGTTCCAAATGGGTGGCTAATTCTTCCGGTTCACTGACGCCCTCATACTTCGCGACCCGGGCTTCCAGGGCTTCCCGATCGGTTTCGCGCTGTTGCACGGACTGGGCAATGCCGGCCACGTACTCCCGGCTCAGGGCCGCATACTTACCGTCTGGCCGGAGGCTCAGGTATTTGGAAAAATAGCGCTCCGCATTGTAGAGCCCATCGATCTTGTAGTAGGTGAGGCCGAGAAAATACCACGCGTCCACCGCCGCATCGCTGCCGGGGTACCGGGACGTGATGGAAGTGAGGCGGGGAATGGCCATGGAATGTTCGCCGGCCCGGATCATGCCCATGGCATCATCCAGGGCCTGTCGGGCTGCCGCATTGGAGACGGTGGCGCTGTTGGCCGTTAAGGGGCCTCGGGCTTCGGAAATGAGTTGCACATCCGAAGAGCGGGCGCAGCCGGCGACCAGCAGAGCCAGTATGGGAAGGCACAGGAGCCTTCGGAGGTCGCCCAAATTGATGGGGAAAGACAGCATGGTGGCTTGGGGTGGGGGGCCAGTCCTACTGGAGCTTTTCGAGGACCAACTCCGTAACATCTTCGGCTTCGATGGCAGGTTCCAGGGTTTCAAGATATCCATCGGCCACCACCAGGTCAAAGTTTGTTTCTTCACCCACTTCCTTTATAAGACGTTGTGCGCGGTCGCTGGCCTTGCTGATAAGGATCCAGTACTTGGCCGAGCCACTCACAATCTTTTTCTTCTTAATGGACGAATACTCAGGGGTTGCCTTCACTATTTTTTGATAGTTCACCCGCGCAGGGGCTTCGAAGGCTTCTGAGTTGCCGTAAAAGATTTTCTGGGCGTCCACCTTGTCTGCCGGAATGGTATGGGCGGCAGCGGATCCGATCCCGCCGAGGATCAGCGCGATGGCAATGAGAACACTATATGGACGAAGTTCCATTGTGGAACCCCTTCTACCCTCCGGGGCACTACTTCCACGTTGAGGAAGCTCTGCAACTTATAAACATACTAATTTTACGCGCCAAACGGTGATTTTGTCAACCAATTACCGATTTGTTTTCGCGCGTGGCGACCCAAAATGCTTGGTCTGAGTAGGGACGCCTCCACTACTTGTTGTATAGATGTCCCCCGTTCGCCAAAAAGTTCCATGAAAAGGAGAAATTGCAGGAATTTATCCCATGAAACGATTTGATGCCACACAATT
>JAXMOL010000007.1:0-193287 GCA_034669905.1 Candidatus Hydrogenedentota bacterium | reverse complement strand
GGGCGTGATTGGCACGACTCGTATTGGGCTTCGGATACAGGGTCCTCATACCCATTCGGCGCATGAGTCGCTGTACCTTCTTCCGGCTGATGACATGGCCCTCATCGGCGAGTTCGTCCACGATGCGTCGGCTACCATAGCAAGGCAAACGCAGATGAATCTTGTCCATCGCAGCCATGAGCATCTCGTCGTAGGACCGGTCCACCGTCGGCCTATAGTAGGCGGAGGAACGGGGCACCGACAACAAGGCACATCGTCGATTCAGGGGTAATTTATGGGCCTTCATAACGATTTCTTTTCGCTGCGCCCGGTCTAACGCCCGAGCGCTTTGGCTAAAAAATCATTTTCAAGCGTCAGCTGTCCAATCTTGGCGTGGAGCTTTTCCGTGTCGGCCTCGTTCAACCGACGAGTGTCATCCGTCGAGTCAAAGACACCAACCGCTTGCTCAGAAAGCTGCTGTTTCCACTGCTTCACCTGGTTCGGGTGTACATCAAAGCGTTCCGCCAACTCTGCCAAGGTGCCTTCTTCGGACAAAGCCGCCAACGCTACTTTTGCCTTAAATGCCGGGGCATGATTCCGTCGTTTACGTCGCATATTTCTATCTCCTTCATTGAAAGAATACGTCAGGAGATACACTTAACGCACTGTCCAGTTTTCGGGGTCCACTTCTTAACCGTTGATACAAGGGCACGATCTTCTTGGAATCCAGGTCGGTTCCCACAATATGCAACGTCCAGTAACCCTGACCAAAATCGTGCGCGCTCCCATCACGAACGGTCGACAGATACTCCATCTTTTTGGCGTACTTTTTGGTGATATCACTTGGGTCAATAATGAGTAGGGTGTCCTGGCCGATATGCCCTGCTGCCATGGCCATTACATTGTCCTGAACCGTATCTTCCAGGTCAGGGCGCTGTAGATTGCGTGAAAGACGCTCCTCCGTCTTAATCATCGCGATATCTTCCTCCAACGCCCTTCCCACTTCCGAGAGCATCACCGACTGCGACGCCTGAATCCCGTAAACCATATCACCGACGAAGTGTTGGGCCGGTAAACAAAGGCTCTTAGAGACATTACCCGAAAAACGACCGATACGCTTGCGCAAATTGAAGGCAATCTTGCTACTATTCATGGGCGGGCTCCTTGGTAGGGTTAGACTTAGGCCTTTGACAACCAAATTCTGACCCAAAGAGGAGTCCGCTTCAAATCTTATAAACATTACCCAAAAAATGCCCGTTCCACTTCTCCACACCGGTAGGTGACTGGGGGAAAGGAACTTACAGAAAAAGACTACGATTTATTGGGGAAGGTCCTGAAAATATTCTCAAGCATTCACCACTCGACTTATAACTCCGATAAATCATTACTCTAGATAGGCTACCGTTTTACTTGCTCAAGACCTGAAGACTACGCAAAAGCCGCAAGACAACCCATGGGGACCAAGTTTCGGAGGCTTATGGCACTTGAAGTACATAAATACGCGACTCCACTTCCCCCCTTCTCTATTACCTACGGATACCTGAAAAGCTCTGAACTACTAATGCTAAGGTTTACGGATAAGGTTTACTCAAGTGCAGTGGACAGTTCTCAGGCAGGGACTATCGGCAGTTTTGACCCGTGTAGAGGCGGATGACACAAACAGAGCGATCCTCTTCACTTCTCACACCGAAGAAGCCGGTCTTCCCCAATTAAGAGCTCACTCGCCATGCACTGATGGTCGGCGTCAATCACCAGCACCTTTCGCCCTTGGTCCGCCAGGCACTCCGCAATCGCCACGGCGTTGGTCGTCTTTGCCACGCCACCCTTCATATTGAGCATCAGAATTATCGACACGCACTAAACTCCCAGAATGTTCTTTTCTTTATACAATCCACTACGCGCCAAAATACACACCGCGCCCCGCCCCGTAGTACGCTTCGTAGACGTGCTGAAAGACTTCCGTGGCTTTCTGCTCGAAAAGCTCCGGCGTGTAGGCTCTCGGCAGGTGCGCATCCAGTACGGTCTCAATGGCCACGCGTACTTCGGCCCGTGATTGTTGCCGCTTGCGCCAATCAAGGACCAGCTTGCCCGCCTTGAGCGTTTCCAGCATTTCCCGGGCCGCCGACCGCACCTTCTCCCGTTCCTTTTCCGACAGCTCAATAGCAGGCTTCGTCAACAGGTCAAAGATGACCAGTTCTTCTTCAGTCAGGTTTTCGCTTACGCCCCGTTGTTCTTCCTCATCCAGGCTCCGGGCAAAGGCCACCAACTGGCTAAAGAATTCTTCGACATTCAGACTGCCCGCGTTGTAGGCATCAATCATCGCCTGGAAACGCTCCATGAAATCGATGCGGGTCCGGTTTTGCCGCACCATGTCGATAACCTTCTGCGCGACGCTTACCTTGAGCTGCTCGCTCATCGTTCGCTTGCGCCCGATTTTGAACCGGGCAGCAAGCGCGTCGAAGTCCACATTGCTCAGGTCGATCCAGTGTTCTTCGCCGTAGTCCGCCTTGCCTTCGCGAATCACATAGCCTTCCGTGGCAATGGATTGGTCCAGCAGCTCCTCCACATCCTGCATCACACTCGAAATGTCCGGCGCTTCGGTCTTGGCCCGAATCTTTTCGGCGACGTATTGAATAGCAAACACATCCCCCGCGAAGGCCTCCGCCGAATCATCGGGCAAGATGGCCTTATAGAGCCGTTTCACGCCGTTTGAAAGGTCCAGGTAGCGCCGCTTTACAGCTTCAGTTACCAACAGCGCCTCGACAGCATCCTCCATTAACTTGATACGGTCAAAGCCCTCGGCTTCATGGATGGCCAAAAGGTCCACCGCGTGTTCTTCGCACAAGGCGCGGGTCTCCGCAATCACCTCTGTCAGCGCCGTGACCAGCACGCCCTTATCGGCCACCGGATTCCCACCACCTGCGTCCTCGCCGCCCTCCGTGGCACCACCTCCGCCATAGATGGCCAGGGCCTTCTCCAGGTTTCGGAACACCCCCGCATAGTCCACAATCAACCCGTTGACCTTGCCCGCAAAGACGCGGTTGGCCCGCGCTATCGTCTGCATGAGCGTGTGGTTCCGCATAGGCTTGTCCAGATAGAGCGTGGAACAACTCGGCACGTCAAAGCCCGTTATCCACATGGCGCAGACAAAAACCAGTTGGAGATCATCCTTCGGGTCTTTGAACTTCGTTTCCAGGTCATCCTCCACCATGCGCTTCCGGTGGGGGAGGATATCCAGCCCCTTCGCCTTCATATCCCGAATCTCATTCTGGGCCTGCGACACCACCACCGCCATGTCGATCTCCTTGAGCGAACGTATCCGGTCCTTCAGCGCCTGCTCATGCTGCAATTCGGGGGGCTCCTCCTCCGGGCCCATCACGTAGCCGGGCAGCTCACACCACGCGTCAAAATCGGCCTCCGCCTCCGCCAGCCGCTCCGCCCACGCCCGCTGTACCTTGTCATACATCCGCACCGCCGTGGCCTTGTCGATGCAGATCATCATGGCCTTGCCCTGGAATCCCCGCGCAATGAAGTGGTCCACGAGGTCCTTGGCCACGGCCTCCAGACGCTCGTCCCGCGTAATCAGGTGATATTCCCGCGCAAACTCCCGCTCCAGCTTCTTCTCCTGCTCCTCGTCGAGCTCCGCGTCTTCCAGCAGGCGTTCCATGTCTTCATTGATATGCTCATTCACCAACTGGAGCTCGGGAATGCGATTCTCGTAATACAGCGGAACCGTGGCCCGGTCTTCCACCGACTGGCGGAAGTCGTAGACGCTGACATAGTCCCCAAAGACATCCCGCGTCTTTTCCTCGCCCACAATCAGGGGGGTGCCGGTGAAGGCCAGAAAGGCGGCATTGGGCAGCGCCGTGCGCATGTTCAGCGCCATCGTGTCATATTGGCTCCGGTGGGCCTCGTCGGCAATGACGATAATATCGCTACGCGTAGAGAGCACGGGGTGCGCCGTGCCCGGCTCCGTCCGAAATTTATGAATCAGGGTGAAGACATAGCGGTGGTCTTCCGCGAGGAGTTGCCGCAAGCCTGCGCTGCTCGTGGCCTGGGCACCTTCCTCGGTGACCACGCCCGACGAGACGAAATTCTTGTAAATCTGGGTATCCAGTTCCTTGCGGTCGGTCACCACGACAAAGGTCCAGTTGCCGGGAACCCGGCGGAGTACCTTCTGGGCAAAAAAGACCATGGACACACTCTTGCCGCTGCCTTGGGTGTGCCAGAATATGCCCAGACGCCCGCCCCGCTCCTGCACGTTCGCCAAGGCTTCCAGGGCGCTGTTCACACCGAGATACTGGTGGTTCTTCGAGACCAGCTTCACCTGACCGCCCGGCACATCCTGGAAGAGGGTGAAGTTCTCCACAATATCCAGAAAGCGCTCCGGCGCGCAGGTTCCCCGCAACATGGTCTCCAGGGAAATCGTCGCGGTCTCTTCCTCGCTGCCAATCTTCTTCCAGTCGGCAAAGTGTTCCCAACCCGCCGAGACACTCCCCAGGCGGCTTTCGCTGCCGTTGGAAAGGATAATCAGGGCGTTCGCCCAGAAGAGGTGGGGGATAGTGTCCTTGTAATCCCGCAGATTGCCCTTATAGGCCGATTCCAGCCCCTTGTGCGCCGCCTTCAGCTCGATAAAGAGCAGGGGCAGGCCATTGACGAAGCCCACGAGGTCCGGGCGACGGGTATACATCTCGCCTGCGACCCAAAGTTGAGAGCAAAGCAGAAAGTCATTGTTTTCCGGGATGTCCCAGTCCACCACCCGCACCAAGGCCACCATCTCGCCGTCCCCCTCGGGGTCCGGAACCGTGACACGGACCCCATTCTTGAGGGCGTGGTAAATTTCCTTGTTGGCCGCCACCCGGCTCATGCGCGAGCGGTCCCGTTGCAGGGCCGTCACGGCTTCATCGATGGCCGCCGGGGGCAACTCCGGGTTTAACTGCTCCAACGCCGGACGCAACCGTTGTGTCAGGATGACTTCATTCCGGGTTTCCCGGCCCAGCACGCTCGCCCCATGGGCAAACTCCTGATAGGCGTTCATCGTCTCCCAACCCAGTTCCCCGAGCAGGGCAATCGCCGGTTGTTCCACCAGGGCGTCTTCGCTGTAAGTATAAGACATATTGAATGCTGCCCTTGAATCGTTTGTCTACTTAGGCCCGAGCACGATGGCCATCCAATCAGAAACACTGTCGGGATTCCTTCTGCTCAATTCCTCCTGTAGTTCTGATTCCGATAGCTCACCAATTCGATAGAGATTTAGTAGGAGCGCAGCGTCAACAGGCAGATTCTCATGACAACTTACTTCGACGCCATTCTCCGAAATAACCATATTGTAACTAGCTTCGAAAGCGTCCGGATCATCTAACGAACGGAGTCGCTCAAGTGCGTGACGTAGAGATTCAAGCCCCGACTCAGAATCGCCCAAAAGGATCTCTGCGACTCCCTTATTCAATTCAAAAAGTGGAAGATTATCGACTTGAAGTGCTCGGTCGGCATTTTCTAGTCCATCCTGAATATTCCCGGTGACTATTTGACAGAAAGCCAAGTTATTTCGGATGTGGGGATCTTCCTTGTCTGCAAGCATTCGTTCGAACAGATCGATACAACCTTGGACGTCTCCAGACCCAAACTTATCGACCGCAATCTCCATTTCTGACGGTCCGAATTCGTCTAGAAAAAACTGATGTCCCGAAAGTCTCCCGAGTCTATGCAATTCTTCATTCGTAGGAACTGTCCAATGCTCAAATTGTGTGAGTGATAGAGAGATTCGGTAGTCGTCAAGCATCGACTTTCGAGTATCTAGCCATCGGATGACCGCGTCCTTTTGGAGTTTTGTTCCCTTCGTCTCAAGTAATCGCACCACAAAGTTTCGGCGACCGAAGCAAGATTCCATTTCAAGGCCCAAGTCAACAGCCGTTGTAGCATTGGTTTCTCGGGCGATAAGGCAAGTGAATAGGAGCGCCCCAAAAGCATCATCAATCTCACTGACAGATTTTCCCTCGCGAAGTTTGGCCAATTTCCTGATAGCATCATCCTTTTGGGGAATATTGATAATAGGTAGTTGTCCGCAGGTCTTGTTTATCGCACGAGCAAATATGCGTTCCAAGTTCTCTGCGAAGGAATTGTCGTTCCAAGACCACTTCGCATTTCTTTCCGCCTTAACAAATGACTTCCAGAACCCCGAAGTTAGGGGGGTTCCCGCAAGCCGAATACGGTTGCTAGCACTGGTAATCCCAGCATTAAAAAGGATTTGATACCCCTCGGAAATCTCTTCGGAAATTTGCTTCTTTTTTTCCTCTAGTAGTTCTTCACTATCATCAAGTTCGGCAATTAGCGTTGTAACCTGAATATTCTCTTCAAGCGTCAGTTCCCTTCGTGACACCCACCTTGAGCGAAATAGCAGTCTGTCCGGCAATCGTTCAATTGCGTTTAGGACTGAGTCGAGGTTTTCTGGAGTGTTCGCACGGTACGCGCAAAGCACTTCGCGAAAAACCTGTGGCGACAGAGTCATTGACTCGGAGGAGTCATCCTCTACGCTACGATACATGTGATGGCAATAGAGTTGGATTTCATCAGGTGCCCCCCCGCACAGCGCGTGTAACTCTTTGCATGACTCGAAATCTGGAAGAATTCGACTGTCCGCCTCCCGAAGAGGTCTGGTAGCTAGTTCCATCGTATCCGACATGTCGGCAAATGGCTTCACATCAATTCGATGAAACTGTCGCGGAATCGGCGAAAAAACTTCCGATAGTGACGGGAACACAGCCTCGGTTCCCGCCAGGACCAGAGAGCAGCCCTCGACGGCTTGAAAGATATTACGGAACATCTGAATTAGCGCAACGTTCTTACCCAAGCAATCGGCTTCATCAATTAGCAAAGCGATGCCGGCAAACCCTTTAGTCTTCAACTCCGTTAAACAGATATTAATATCGTTGACCACGAGAGCATCCGGACATTCAAAACTGTCTATGTCTCCTTGGTGGCATGAAAATAGGTACGGAATCTGTATTACTGCATTCTCGATATCTCCTGGTTGTCGAGAGTGAATCATTCTTAAGAGTTCACCATAGAGTTTTCCCTGCTCACCACCCCAACATCCTACTTTGGCCATTGACAAGGCCAAACCCTGGTACAAGTCCTGCCAAAACCTCCCTGGAGATTCTGCCTTCAGCTCGTTCATGTCCAAGCGTACTGGATGTAGTTTCAACTCTCTTGCGATAGACTCTGCCCCGTTGAGTAAACTCGTCTTGCCCACACCTCTCTGCCCGATCAAGGCCAAGTGCGGACTATCCCCCGAGGCAGTAAGATTTAGGTAATATCGTATCTTCTTTCGCTCCTGTGAACGCCCTGCCAAGTCCTCAAGATTTCTGATTGGTTTGAGTTTGAATGGGTTTGGAGGGAGTTTTTGTTTTTTTTGCTGACTCATAGTGTCGTACTCTCCAACTCGGCTATTGCGTCTTTAATCCGTTCTTTGAGGGCATTCCGCTCGCAGAATGTGAGTCGTGTTCCAGCAGATCCAACACCAACAGGAAGGTTGTTGTAGTCACGAACCAGGCCAATCACGGCTTCGACTCGTGAACGATCGAATCCAGCAAGCTCATCGTCCGCCCACCAGAACTGATTCTTCGCAGTTACAAACGCTTCAGGAACCGGGAGTGTGGACGGTAGATTTGGCAAATCGGCCATGAAGTTTTTGAGGGCGGGAACGAGGCCCTTGGCAACATCGACTTGAGTGAGCCCCGTATCTGGTTGCGATACGAGCTGGACCAAGACCTCCTTTGAAAGTGCTGTCTCTATCTCAACATAGAGCAAGCTTATTGCTTGTAACCCTACCGACGATACAGGTCGCGAGTGGCAAATCGCATTGCGTGGCGAGAAGACACATTCTAGTTGCTTAAGGATTCCATCTCCACCCAAACGTTGAGCTACGGATTGCCCCGATTTTTGTTTAAGAAGGATAAGTAATTCTCCAAATGTCAAGTAGTAGAGCGGCCCCAAACGGACGAAATCAAACTGGGGACGATGCTCTTCTGACTGCGAAGATTTGATCTTTTTCAACAGTTCGCCAGGGAGCCTTTTTCTCCAGGATTGCCCGAATTCGGATTCGAGCGAAGCTCGAAGAAGCTCTCGTAGGGCAATTTCGATTCGCAAGAGATAAACATAGGCCTTTGTATTGTCATCTTCAAATGGAACCATTGTGCCTCCGTACATAAGATCGTTTTGGGCCTAAACTGAGCCTGTCGCATCCGGAGTGTCTTCACGTAGCCTACTCCGAGACTCTTTACACTTTCCCTTGAGCATTGAACTCTACTCTCATTTCTAGGGTTAATTGGCTAACGGCTCTAGGTATTGAAAGAGCAAGAGTCGCCACATCACTCTTCCCGCCACAACACATCTCCCTCATAACCCAGCACACCCCGCCTTATCGCTCCGTTGATGGCGGACTTGATGGGGGCTTTTACGCTTTCGGTGAGGCGGCGGAAGCCGAGGTAGTTGGCGACGGCGCGGTGGATGTCCTCCCGGTCGTAGCGGGGGCCCTTCTTCATGACGGAACGGAAGGTGGCCACGAGCTCGTCGCGCTCGAATTCGTCCATGGTGACCGTTTCGGGCCACACCGTGGCACCGCCGTCGGTGCCGATGATGTGACGGCGGATGGCGGCCTTGAGGTGCCCTTTCAATACGGTCTTCATCTTCGGACCCAGTCGGCCATAGCCCAGTTCACGGGACACGGCCTTGAGGAGGGTGGCGCGGTCCGTCTGGCCCGTCTTCCGGGCGGCCTGGCGGAAGGCCGCCATCACGTCGTCGGTGTCCCAGTCCTCAATGGGGCGCGGGGCCGTGGGGGCTTCCGTGTCGCCTTCTCTGTAGGCTTCCGGTTCCTCGGCGGCCTTCGGGGCGGGGGCGGGGCTCGCTTTGGGTGCCGTTACCTGCGCCGGGCTACCGGTGTCTTCCAAAGGGGCGGGGCTGGCGGCCAGCTCCTCGGGGACGGTGATGTTCAGCTCGGATACGTCCAGTTCGCCAGAGATGAGCTTGGGCAAGAGGAGATCGCGGGTTTGGCGGAGGACCGCATTTTTCCGCGTGTATTTGAAGACCGCTGCGTTCATAGGTTGAATTGCTTTGTCGAATTCTGCACGCAAATTTACATGAGGGACAAGCACCTTATGAGATTTTAATTGTGGTCCGGTCCAGCTCGGAAACGTAGAACCACTTGTCATGCCGAGGAGAGTATACAATTCGCTCTCGAAGAGTTGGTCTAGGAAACACTGATATTCACTGCTTAGTCCGCAAACACCACGACCCAAACAATACACGCCATCGCTCTTTACGTATTTTCCCGTTGTCGATCCTCTTACACAAACAACAAGGTCACCTTCACTACAAAGTTTCTTTGGTGAAGTTGTCCATTTGACCCGTTTCGTAAATCGTTCGCCGAATTCAACTGGACCATTTACCAACGGCGTACCGTCGCCTTCGTTGTTATAGGTATCACCTTTCGGGGAAAGGCCCATAGTTATAGTCGCGATTTCCCCCAGCGTCTTCACCTCCCAGCCCTCGGGAATGGGCCCCAGGGGGGAGTCCACGAAGCGGGCGTGCTGGTGGCCGGGGAAGCGGAACTTGACGAACCACTCGCGGTAGAGGTTCTGCGCCATCGCCTCCAGAATCTTGATCCGCCGCAGGTTGTTCTCGATCAAGTCGTCGTAGGCCGAGAGGACCGCCGCGATCTTCCGCTGCGTCGCCAGGGGCGGAACCAGTAACTTGAAGTCCAAGATGTCTTCCTTGAATAACCTTGGCACCGTGGCTCCGTGGGAGAGTCCCTCAAGCTGTTTCTTGTTATCGTCCAGCAGCAGACTGTACATGAGAAACTTGTTGTCTGCCACAGAACGGTTGACTTGGAGGGCCATAACTCGACGGGTAATGAGATAAGTCTGATCCCCAGGTAGCAGAGCGACCTCAGCTACCGGGGCTTCAGTCGTTATTAAAACATCTCCCGGACGAACATAACCCCTCGTTGTCCATTTCTCGTATACTTCTTGGGAAACAAACTTGTCCTTTATTGTGACGACGCCCCCCTTGACGTTGGCGGCTGAGAGACATGGTATGCCAGTATCCGATTTTGGTGGCGTCCTTCCACGGTAATCGATAACGTTTTCTAGCAAGTCAAGCACCGTTTTACGTGTCCATTGGACTTCTCTCGTCATCAGTCCGCCTCCAACAACTGCACCACATTTTCCGCGATCCGCTCTTCCAGTTCCCGCGCCTCGACGTTTAGAAGTTCCAGCTCCTCGTTCTGCTCCTCCAGGCGCTCCAGAAAGTCGAAGTCGTCCTCCTCACGGGCGGTGACGCCCACGTAGCGACCGGGGTTGAGGCTCCAGCCCTGGGCCTCGATTTCGTCCAGCGTGGCGACCTTACAGAGGCCGGGCACGTCGGTGTATTTCGGATTTTTGCCAAAGTGCTCTTCCAACAAGTCGGCGCCGCCGTGGAGGTTTTCCACGGCCTCGCCGCGATAGAGGCGGGCGATGTTGGCGAGGTATTCGATTTGGTCGGGTGTCCAGTCGCGGTGGGCGCGGTCGATCTGCCGGTAGAGGTGGCGGGCATCGAGGAAGAGGACCTGGTCGGCGCGGGGCGTCTTCGCCTTGCCCTTGTCGAAGAACCACAGGGTGCAGGGCAGGGTGACGGTGTAGAAGAAATTTGAGCCCACGGCTACCATCACATCGACGGCGCGGGCCTGGATCAACTGCTGGCGGATGTCCAGCTCGGAACCGCGCGCATCGGAGGCGGAATTGGCCATGACAAAGCCCGCCCGGCCCGTGGCGCTCAGGGCACTGTAGAACATCTGAATCCAGAGGTAGTTGGCATTGTCCGTGCGCGGCATACCAAAGGGGAAGCGGGGGTCGTCCTTAAGGCGGTCTTTGTCCACCCGGTCCACGTTGAACGGGGGATTGGCCATGACGAAGTCGAACTTGCCGGGGGCCTGGTGGAGGTCTTCGTAGTAGGTGTTGCCCTCGCGGATGTCGCCGCTGAGGCCGTGGACGGCGAGGTTCATCTTGCCGAGGCGGACGGTTTCGTCCGTCTTTTCCTGGCCGAAGACGCTCAATTCCGCGCTGGGGTTCTGCTGGTGCTCGGTGACGAAGCGTGCGCACTGGACAAACATGCCGCCGGAGCCGCAGGCGGGGTCGTAGATGCGCCCGTGGAAGGGCTCGATGATGGCGACAATCAACTGGACGATGGCCGTGGGCGTGAAGAACTCGCCGCCCTTCTGGCCCTCGCTCATGGCGAAGTGGCCCAGGAAATACTCATAAATCTTACCGAAGGCGTCCCCCTGGATGTCCATGGGGATGGAGTTCATGGTCTTGAGGAGTTCTTTGAGGAGGGTGTTCTCAAAGCGGTTGTAGGTCTTGGGGAGGACATCTTTGAGGTCGGAATTCTCCGTCTCAATGGCGCGCATGGCGTCGTTGATGGCCGCGCCGATGTTGCCGCCTTCGGGCATCTGGATGAGGGTGGAAAAGCGGGCCGCCTCGGGCAGATAGAGCACGCCCTGAGCCTGATAATCCGTCGGGCCAATCTTGCGCCGTCCGCCGCCTTGGCCTTCCAATTCCTTCGCCGCCACCTGGAACTTGTGGTCTGCAAAGCGGAGGAAGACCAGCCCCAACACCGGGGCGGCATACTCCGACGACTTCAGCTTCGAATTCGCCCGCAGCTCATCCGCCGCCGCCCACAGGCGGGATTCAATTTCATTACCATTCGTATTCATGCGCTCTCCCAAAAACCGGCCCACACCCGACACGCCGCCGGTATCCACCCCACGCAAGAGGCACAGGCCTTGCACACACCCTCACCCTCGCCTCACCCGATACAAACATGCCAGAAAGACACCGGCCAACCGAATATAAAAACCGCCTGCGATGATACCATCGCCTGCGGGGGAAAAGACAGCCACCGATAGCCCCTGCTTACGCCCGTGGATTGGTCGTTTACATGGGGACTAAGCGCTTCGATCACCACCCCAGTCAGGAAGAAAATCGTAGGCAGTCAGCTTCAGCTTTTCCGTAACGACGGGCCGACCTTCAAAGTGCAGCGTTCGCTTGCGCCCATCGATATCAAAACATTGCAAGGTCAAACAAATCGTGAGGTGTTTCGGAAGGCTTTGAGACGCTACCATCGGCTTTACGATAACCTGGATATGGGAATTGTTAGGCAAGATCGTATCTGCCTTGGTTTCTACCGATATATGCTCTAGGTCCTCGGCGTTCGAAACGGTCATCGTCGGATCAAATATTGTCTGGCCATTATTGGTCAACAGGCAGTGCATTGCGGAACCACCTCCCGTTTCACTCAAATGTCTAAAGTTCCCGGAGATCAAGATTGGTGTTGCCGCACGAAACTGGCGGTCCTTCTCTTCCGAACGCTCGGCGCGCATCAACGCCAAGGTCTCTTCGATCTCCCTTTGTTGAAGTCGAAGGCTCAGCACCACCACAATCACGGCCAGCGCAGAGAAAAAGGCGTTAATGGTGCCAAGACTATCCCCCAGCAACGCGAAATCTCCAAGCTCAATGTCTGGCGACAACCAGGAAAAGACCGGTATTCCAATCGTGGCGACGAGCCAAATCGTAACAATTGCTGCGATGTATCCGTCCAATTTTTTGGAGGTTAGCGTGAATCCCTCATGCTGCCCATTCGATTTCATAGTTAATTCTTCCCCTTGGTCGGAAACGTTGTTTCAACGTCTTCTCTAGAGCTTTCACAAGCTGGGTGTTACCCGGAAAAGACGTCTTCTTCTTCATCAATTCCCAGATGTGTACAGGATATTGATTCTTCTCCAGTATTCAATACGTACTTTTGCTGCCGATTGCGGCCATTGCCATCCACGTAGTTAATCAAAAACTCCAGTGAGAGCCAATTCTCAATCCCTTTCGAAGAGTTGCTGTGCTCCACCCAAATCAACAGGTCCAATTTCCCCCCTTTCGGTACTATCAGGTCACAATCGAATTCATAGTTCCCAACTCCGGACATACTGACCATCGAGAGTTCGACGTTGGACACTACCTCGCCGAGGTTCGTTGCGGAAAAACGCCAGCTCTCGAAGCCGCCATCGCTATTGAGCGTATTGCCATCTCTCTTCCAACGACTTAAGAGTAGTGTGGCCGCCCTGTACTCTCGGGCCTCTCGGTCTGCCTGTTCCTGTTTTGCGATTTTCAACATGTCGCGTTGGGAATCTGCCGTCCGTTTCAACTCGGTGCGATTTTCCTGGAGCTCACGACGCTGGAGCTTCAGTTCTTCCCGCTGCAAGAGCATGGTCCAAGCAAGAATGGAGAAGGCAAGCCCCGAGAACAGCGTGTTCACGGCCCCGAACATATCCCCAAAGAATGCACGTTCTTCGCCTGTTGGATATCGCCCCTCAATCCAACACCATGCACCCCACTGAATAAATAGGACGACAGCGATAATGACCAAGACAACCCAGAGTTGTGTAAACCACGGACTGTGTTCCTCGTTTGTTGGTGCTTCGCTGTGGTCGCTCATCGATTCCCCCTTTACGTCGTAACCTGAATCAAGAATATCGCGCCATGATAAGGGTTCCGCCCCAGACTGTCAACGCAGCCGGAATGCCACAGGAGGAGTGGAAGGTGTGGCTACTTTGAGCGCACACGGACTCCCCGTGTGCGCACACTGTTTCCGTACTGGAAGACCCCGAGCAGCAAACCCCATCTTAAAAATTGCCAGATTTTGTAATCCAGGTGCTGACTATGCCGGTAAGCGCAGCTGCCCCCCCTACCCCCGGTCAACTTGTTGACACCTTTTAACCCTGCCGAAGGCGAGGCGTGTCGCAGCGAAGCGGAGACGTGCCGCAGCGGTAGGTTGATCTCCTAAAGCGAGGATTGGCGCAGCCAGTCCGCAGCGTCCCGTTGGACCAATCTTGCGTGAGCGTAGCGAGCTTCCTTTCTCTCAGAAATGTCGGTTTGTGTTGGTTCGCCTTCCTCTCCACCCCCGTTTGAGCCCTTCGAAGGATGGCAAAGCGTGCCATTGGACGTGCAGGAAGGAAATCGGAGTCTCTGGAACGAAAAATCAGGGTAATTACGGGCATTTGGGGCACGCAGCCAGTGAAAAACGGGCAACATGGGGCAGTTCGGGCCTGTGGACGGAGGCTCTCTGGGATGAATTCCGGGGCCCAGGCGTTGTCCAGGCCAAGAAGGAACGTTTCCGAAATGCATGTTCCACTTCAGGGCCATCAATCCGTTCCGGCAGATGTGCAAGAGCACACAACCCAAGTGCCCGAGACAATCCCGCAGCAATAGACCGCCTGACAATGGAACTCACACCCTCTCAGAAGCCCCAGGATGCCCCGTAACGCGTTTTCTCGACCTAAACAACCATACCTAAGACATTTCACTGTAGGGGCTTACAGGCGACCCAGGTAGTCGTGCCATGGTGATTCTCTGCGTCGGTATCCGGGCGATTGATAGTCTGTCGTTCAATACGACCGCAGGAGGAGTGGTCGACGATCTACCGTGACGACCCAGGAAGGGTAAATGACTGCCCGGCTCGTGGCCGAATGTGGCGGTCGACTCGGGAAGTCTCAGGAAGTGGAGCGGACGGAATGAAGCCCTTCAGGCACCCCAAGGAGGGAAAGGGAATCAGTCGGGAATAGAGAGACAAGTCAGCAGTCGAAGATGGCAAAAACACCCGCGAGGAATAGTTCAGGAAGGGGGCTAATCCCGGAAATCAAAGATAACGGGGCGATAACGAAGGCCAGACAAATAAAAACCACAAAACAACTATCTATGTAAGTCGTTTCGTGGCAGGCATTTACTGGGGCTGGAACGGGGAATCGAACCCCGGACCTCTTCATTACGAGTGAAGCGCTCTACCGACTGAGCTATTCCAGCGCAAAGAGGTAAAATAATGGTGCCAGGAGGCAGAATCGAACTGCCGACACGCGGATTTTCAATCCGCTGCTCTACCAACTGAGCTATCCCGGCACCGGGACGCGTAGTTTATTAAAGTATCGGCAGTGATGTCAAGTTGGAATCGCTATTTTTTGTCCAACGCCGTAAAATTTTCGACCAGCCAGTGGCGTAGAAAACGTACGCCGCTTTCCACGTGGGCCTCGTGTCCCACATCCTGGAGGTCAAGCTCGGCGCGCTCGGCGATTCCGAGCTTTTCATAGTGGGTTTTGGCGATGGCGAACTCTTCTTCCACCATGGGCCACCAGGCGATGCCATCTTTCTTTCCGGTCTGGATGAGGAGGGGTCGGGGACAGATAAGGCTGACCACGTCGTGGTCGGTAAATTCGGTGAGCCAACCGCGAAAGAAGGCGTGTTCTTCGGTGGTGTCGAGGAAGCAGGAGTAGCGCTTGTCGGTGTGCACCATTTTGTTGCGGCGGTGGTTAAACCAGCCGGCGACTACGCTGGCCTTGATGCGGGGTTCGAGGGGCGTCCAAAACATGGTGGCCAGGCCGCCGAGGGAGAGGCCCCACATGCCCACGCGGTCGGCGTCGATGCGGGGGTCCTGAAGCACTTCGTCGAGGAGGCGCTGCACACGGGTGAATTCAATGCCGGGCAGGGTGGTGTCGGCGAGGCGGCAAAGCCGTTCGACGCGGTTGCGCCGGGCCATGCTCCGGAGGTTCAGGGGCGCGAGGACGGCAAAGCCGGCTTTCACCAGCTCGCTGCCATAGGCGTGGTAGTTGCCGCTCTTGTCGTTGAG
This sequence comes from Candidatus Hydrogenedentota bacterium, assembly GCA_034669905.1. Taxonomy (GTDB): domain Bacteria; phylum Hydrogenedentota; class Hydrogenedentia; order Hydrogenedentales; family JAEUWI01; genus JAEUWI01. Next base: position 177,612 of record JAXMOL010000007.1, on the reverse strand, counting down.
GCCAAAGATGAGTTCGGGGTAGCTGCCGATGCCGTGCTGGGCGATGACGAGGGGGAAGGGGCCTTCGCCCGTGGTGGGCACCACGAGTAGGGCCTCGGCGTAGAGTCCGCCGAGGGGCACGCGCAACCATTGGGCCTGTAGCTCGGCGAGGGGTTGGTAGGGGGTCGATTCCAGCGGGCCGGTTGCCTCCAGGGGCAAGGGACTGAGGAGGTCACGCCACCGCTCCCGGTTGGGTGCGACGCTCTGGAGGAAGGCCGCCTCGCTGGTGTAGTCCCGGTTCCAGGCGGCGTCGGCCCGGGCATCATAGCCCTCCACCAGCAATTCACTCAGATAGTCTTCCAGCTGGAGGGCATAGGCATCGGTCCGTTGTTCCTCCGCCTGGGTGAGGGCTTCGTCTGCGCGGGCGGTCCCGACGGCGCAAAGGGCGAGCAGGGTGATGGTAACAAGAAAACGGCGTATGGACATTGGAGAACTCCCCGGTTTGGTGCGGTGTATGAATGGTCATGGCGCCTGGGTGCGCGGTGGGCCATCATAGCCCTCGGCCTGTGGATGCCTCAAACCCTTGCCGGGCGCAATGAAAAACGCCCCGAAGAAGAGCCTTCGGGGCGCGCAATGTATGGAATATTTTCCGGTGCTTGCTACACGATATTTCCGGCGCGGGGCTGGAGCAGGTTGAGGAGATCCACATTGCCGTGAATGTCACCTACCAGGGCCGTCACGACGCCATCGGAAACGCGGCTGGCTTGGACGGTGCCACATTTGATGGCCTTTTCGATCAGGCGGGCTCCACTGGTGCCTTCTTTGGCGATGAGCAGTTTAATGGGTTCATCGCAACAGGTCAGCCGCACTTCGATAACCGCCCCATCGGGACATTTCCCCATGCAGGCGCCGAGCAGCTTGATCGGATGCTGGGTCTTCAATTCGGGTGAATCGAGACCGACCATCCGCAACTGCAGGTTGTGGTCATCCAGAAAACGCTGGGTGGCCTCCCGGGTGCCGGGCACCTCGATCTGGCTCGCAAATTCCGTGAGGGTCGCTTCGGAAATCTCCAGGCCGGAGAGGTTCTGGGGCGGCGTTTCCATGTCCTGATAGAGCACCACGCTGGTGGTGATAATCGTTGCAATCGAAGCCGCCGCCACCACCCAACGTTGCCAGCCGGTGATACGTTCCCGTGCAGGAGGTTCCTGGTTATTCATCTTCAGGGCCAGTGAATTCCAGAGGGCTTTGGGGCAACATTCCTGGCCTGCCAGGCGATCACAGATTTCCGATTCGAGGCGTACTTCTTCGGCCAGGCGTTTTTTGTCTTCGGAGGAGAGGGAGCGCTCAAATTCCAGGGATTCCGACGCGCTCATCTGGCCATCCATGTAGGCCATCCATCGCTTTCCACGTTCGTCCATAGTCATGATGCGTTACCGCCACTTACGTTGGCCCGACGTTCATCATCGCGGCCCTGCTTCGGAATAAGCCGAGGCATGTTTCTTACGATGCCCTGCTGCTGGGCGTAATCCAATAATTCCTTGCGCATTTTCGCGCGCCCCCGGGAAAGGTGGGTCATCACCGTTCCAACGGGAATGTCCATAATCTCCGCGATCTCTTTGTAGGAGAATTTCTCCACGCCGCGGAGCATCAGACATTTTCGTTGGGAGGGGGAGAGATTGGCCATGGCGCGGTGTACTTCTTCACCACACTCCTCCAACACTTCGTCGGGCCGATGGAGGACATCGTAGTAGCCCCGGTCGTCCGACAAATCGAGGAAGGCCGACTCGGGCACATCATCGATGGGCGCCGGTGTGCGGCCCGTGTGCCGGTTGGCCACATAGCACTTGTTGGTGATGATGCGATACATCCACGCCCGGAAATTGGTCCCGGGCGTAAACTTATGCTGATTCTCCCACGCGGCCAGAACTGCCGAGGAGAAGACATCATCCGCCATGCCCGAGTCCCATAAGGTGCGCAGGGTGTACCGGTAGAACTCGTCCCGGTACCGTTCGATTTGTTCCATAAAATCATCCATAGTACTGACTATATTCCACCTTTCGGCATTATGGTGTCAATTTCGGCACAAAAATGGCATCAGACGCCCCGGAACCGGCGGTCCATCTCCTTCGGCCATAATTACTTGACACGAAAGGCCGTACCTTCCCCCCCATTGCCCAATTAATTCCATTTTGGGGTAGACATTGGCGCCATTTCGGTATAACCTCAAGGTATGGGACAGGTAGGATTTCATATAGCGGACCCGGCGATCCGCATGACCCTCAAGGTCATGTTGGAGGCCGAGGGCCATCAAATCGTGGATGGGGAGGCGGGCCTTTCGCTGCTCATTTCCGATGATCCCGTTTGGGCGACGGAGCAAGTAGGCCCCGACACAACGGTCCTGCTGCTTTCCAATGCGGAGCGCCTGCCCGCCACCCTGCGCGCCATGCGAGCCGGCGTCTACGGCTATATCTTTCTCCCCTTCCAACCCGGTGAAGCCGGGCTCATGGTCCAGCGTGCCCTGGAGCAACAGAAGGGCAATAGCCCGATTGCCTCCCACCGGGAAGAATCCTTCCGCACCCTGGAAGACGTAGAGGCCGAGCATATCCTTGAGACGCTCCGTCGGTGCAAGAACAACCAGGCGAAGACGGCGCGGGTCCTGGGGATTGGACGGAACACCCTGTGGCGGAAGCTCAAAAAAATTGAGACGGTACAACGGGTCAACCGGCCAGACGTTTCCACCTCCTGAACCCGCGTGTGCTTCCTGCGCCCGGCGCACCATGGAATGACGCCCCCCCAATCGACGGTTCCTTGGCGACTGTCGGCAGGTTTACTTTCCGCCCTCCCCGGCTTCTTTGCTATACTGAAGGTACCGGGGCCCCCTACCTCTGGCTCCTTGTCTCGCAACCGACTTTAGAAAGCACACCCCATGAAAACCCTGGGATGGCATACCCTCGGCACCGCCTTTGACTGCGAATGCGGTCAACGCCACGAACTCCCCATTGAACGCTGCTCCATCGGGTCCGACGCAGCCGTGGCCCTCGCAACCTTCGCCCGCGACAAGGGGCTGAAGACCTGCCTGGTCGTCGCCGATGAAAATACCCTGGCGGCAGCGCAAAATCGGGTTCACGAGGCCCTGGCCGATATGGGTATTTCCATCCTCTCCTCGACCTACCCCGCAGAAGCCTTTGAAGCGACCCAGGAGCGGGCCGACGAAGTGGCCGCAGCGGGCCAGGACGCAGACGGCTACATTGCCATCGGCTCCGGCACCTTGTGCGACCTCGCGAAAGACGCGGGCAGCAGACAGCGGAAGCCCGTGCTCCTCTACCCCACGGCAGCCTCCATGAATGGCTACACCTCCGCCATTGTGGCACTCAAGGTCCGTGGTCTGAAGCGCACCCTGCCGTGCACCCCGGCCTTAGGGGTCTTTGCCGACCCCGACGTGGTGGCGACGGCGCCACAACCCATGGCCGCTGCCGGTGTGGCCGATTTCCTTTCCAAGTGTTCTTCGGCGGCCGACTGGCGGGCCTGCCACTTACTCCGAGGCGGCTATTACTGCGATCGCCCCCGGGAATTCAATGACGGCATCCAGGAGCGGCTCTTTCGCGAAGCCACGTCCATTGGCACGGGCGATCCGGCAGGTATCCACCTCGTGCTGGAGGCCCTCCTCCTCAGCGGCTTCGGCATGGTCATCGCCGGTTCCTCCGCACCCGCTTCGGGCGGGGAACACCTCATCTCCCACTATCTCGACATGAAACATGCCCTGTATAACACGGGCCAGGATCTGCACGGCGCGCAGGTGGGGGTGGCCACCATTTACACCTTGGGACTCTGGGAGAAAATCCTCAAGCAGGATCCCGAGCGCCTCGATGGAGAAGCCCTCTGGCGGGCCCAGACCGATGAGGCCCACATTGAAGCCGCCATCGCCTCCGACTGGGGCGAGACGGTGGGTGCGGAAGTGCGCGCCCAATGGCATGAGAAACGGCTGGGCCACGAGGCCTTCCTGGCCGAAATCGAAGCCCTCAAATATCAGCTGCCCCGACTTCGGGAAGAAGCCCGCAAGGAGCTCCAACCCGCTGCGACCGTGGCGGCCTGCATCCAGGCGGCCGGTGGCCCCATCACGCCCGAAGCACTGAGCGTGAGCACAGCCGAATACCACAACGGCCAGGCCCGGGCGCGGTTCCTCCGCAATCGCTTTACCGTACTCGATCTGGCAGCGGAGCTTGATTTGGCATGATGTGGGTCGGGGTCTTCTGTTGGCTGTTGGCGGCGGACGGACCGGTCCCGCCCAGGCCTGCCGCCCCCTTTCCCCCTGCCCTCCGTGCTTTCCTGCAGGAGGAGCCTGCGGCCCTGCCCAATCACGTGGGCTACTTGAAAGAACTCGCCCGCCTGCCGGAACTGGCGGCTACCGAGACGGCCTGGTGGCGGGCACGTTCTCAGCCGTCCTTGCGTAATCTGGACACCCAGTTTGACGAGGTCCTGGGTGAAAGCCCCGAGGCCCAATCCCGGTTCGATACGTTTTATGCCCAGTTGCGGGAAAACCCCGCCCTCCGTAACGCCGTGGAGAACCTGGTCCGCACGGAGCTCGACAAGGCCAAGGCCAGCCCCGAGATGACCCGGGCGGTCCAGTATCTGCGGGGCCACCCCGATGTGGCCATGCGCTTTCTCACCAACCCCAGCCAGGTCCGCCCCCTGCCCGAAGCCCTGCAGGGGGCCTACGATGCTTTCCTGGAGGCCCCGGAGTGGATGGCTTCCCTGCGCACGGCTTTTCAGGCGGTACTCGACACCCCGGAGGCCTACGAGTCCGTGCTCCCCTGGTGGGAGCAACTGGAAAAACTGGGGGCCGCCACGTTGGATTCGGGTGCAGCCCTGCCCACGGAGCTCTACCAGCATCCCCGGGAACTCTGGCTCTGGCACTTGCGGAATATCAACCGGGCACGCAACGATGAGACACGCCCCTGGATACGCTACTGGAATCGACTCATTCATCGGGACCCGCTGCTGGCCCAGGAATATGGGCCCTTCATCAACCAGCTGCTGCAGGATCCCGAGCAGTTACGACAGCATCTGGCCACCCTGCAGGATCTCCAGGCCGCCGATGCGGAACCCTGGCCACCGAAAATGAAACCGCCCACCTTGCCGCCCCTCGATATGAGTCACCCTGCACTGCGGATGCAGCAGCGTATGGCCCGACCCGAGGTGGAATCACCCGGCGCTGCCGCCCGCCCCAACATGACCATTCCCCAGCGGCCCGTGGCCCCTGCCTTCCCCGAGTTCCCCCGGCCCGAATCGAAGCAAGGTACGGAAAAATCGACGGGGCCCACCTTCCCCACGTTCCCGGACTTTCCCACCGGCACGCGGAGCACAGAGAAACGAAAGACGCCCCAACGGCCGCCGAAATAATATTGGCAAGACTGGAAAGATTACGTCGTGCCACGCGATGCCGGGGACTGCACCGACGTTGTGTCTCACGTCGTGCGAGTCTACCGTGTGGGCGGAATAGGTGACGTCAATAGGGGGTAGCGTATTCGATAGTCGGGGCTGTCCCCCTCCCGGCTTTGAATCAACGCCCCAACTTAGCCCGAAGTCCTTCCGCCGCATGAAGAACCAGGGCCCGCTCCTGTTTATTGAGCGTGCCCAGAAACCACTGGACAAGCCCGTAACACACCGCGCCCGCCGCAATCCCGACGAGGAGATGGAGTGCCGCGCCGTACCAGGCCACCACCCACATGAAGCCACAGGCGATGGCGGTCTTGACGAGCAGAACGACGAGCCCGCCAAAGTCGATCTCCTGCCGCATACCGACGCAGAAAAACAGGCTCACGACGCCATTTGCGACGACCGCCACCCACGCCAGGCCCACCACGCCGTATTGGGGAATGGCCCACAGGTTGAGCCCTACACTCACGATGCCGGCCACCAGATAGGCAATGACCACGAAGGCGTTGCGATGGGCGGCATAGAGAAACTCCTGTCCAATCCCATTAAGATAAAAAAGCGGCAGGATAATGGCCACAATCTGCAATACGTAAATGGACTCCAACAAGTCCGTCTCGCCCCCGGTCAGCAAGAGTAAGATGGGGCGCGCTAACAATCCGAGTCCGACGGCCATGGGACAGGCCAGCAACAGGGCAAGTCGCACGGAGGTCGCCTTGATATGGGCGAAGCCTTCCGCATCCGTGTGGGAAAGGCGACACAAGGCGGGAAAGATGGCCGTACCCCAGAGTCCCGCCACCATGAGGAGGGGTTCCATGAGCTTTTGTACGGGGGCATAGATTCCCGCATCGCTGCTGCCGCGAAAATGATGCAACAGTTCCATGTCGGATTTGAAATAGACCCAACTGCAGAGCATGGCCAGGGCGAAAGGGAAACATTCCCTTACCTGCGAAAGGGCCGCCCGAAGGCGCAAGCGGGGCCACGTCACCCCGCCCAGGGTCATGGCCACCGCGATGAAACAGAGCAACCCGACCCCATTGGCCACGGCGACCACCTGGTGCACCGAAACGGGGTCATAGACATAGTCGCTCGGCGGGATGGGTGGGTCAAAGCAGGCCCACACGGCGCCAAGCTTCAGGGCAGCAGCCACCCCATTGAGCAGGGCCACCAGCCCCATCCGCTCCCGGGCTATCAAGAGGGCTTCGAAAGGCTGCTGCAAGGCCCAGGTCACCACCACATAGGCCCCCGCCCACAACACGAGGTCGGCACTCCCTGAATCCCGCTTGAGGAAATACATGGCCGTCATGCATAGCGTGGAAAGGACTGTTACGACCGACAGGGCGGTCCACACATAGGACCACGCCACCTTGGGGTCCCGGGCAATATCGCGGACCAGGAGGCGCTGAATGCCCAGGGTCGCAAAGACGGTGAAGAGGGATGCAAAATTAAAGGCCGCTTGGTATTCGCCCTGAGCGGAAAGCCCCAGGGAGCGAAAGATAATTCCGAGTTGGACGAGGCTCATGGCAAGTCCGGCGATGCGGGCGGCCAATAGCAGGCCGACGTTCACCCCGACCTTCGCTGTTTCCCGGGCGAGCCGTTTCTCCGAAGTTTCCGTCATGGGGCATACCCCACGCCGTCCAACACATCACGGTAGGACTGAAGGAGGCGCTGTGCGCTGTGCCGCCAGGTCATCCCCTGGGCCCGTTCCGACGCGGCGGCAATCCGGTCGCCTTCGTCGTCTCGCTCGAAGAGGAGGCGGGTCAATCCGACTTCCAGACTGGCTTCGTCTTCGGGCTCCACGAGAATCCCCGTATCGCCGATGACTTCGGGGAGGGAGGACACGTTGGAGGTCAGCACCGGCGTCCGGGCCGCCATGGCCTCCAGCACGGGCAATCCGAAGCCTTCGTACAGCGAGGGATAGACACAGGCCTGGGCATGGTGCAGAAGGGTCACGGCATCTTCGCGGGAAAGGTAGCCCGTGCAGATGACCTGGTCCGTCAGGCCGTGGGATTCGATGGCCTCGAAGATGGGCTCATACATCCAGCCCTTCCCCCCCGCCAGGACCAGTTGGGGCAGGTCCCCATGGCGTTCGGCCAGCCGAGCGTAGACCGTCACGAGGCGGGCGAGATTCTTGCGCGGCTCCAGGGTACCAAGGTGGATGAGAAAGTCACCCCGGATACCGTGGGTCGCGCGCAGGGCCTTCATACGGGCACCGTCGGGGGCTGCTTCGAATTCATCGAGGAAGACCCCACCGGGGACTACGTAGACCTTGGCGGGGTCGGCCCCCAATAGTTCGATGACATCCTGGCGACAACTCTGCGAAATGGCGAAGATACCATCGGCCCGGGGGATGGCATGGGCCAGCAGGCGGCGGTGCATGGCCTGGTCTGCGTCGTCGTGAATGGCTTCCCGCCGCATACCGGCCAAATCGAAAACGGTGACCACCCGCTTGGCCTTTCGGGACGGGGGCAGGAGATGGAAGCCGCCATGGACGATATCGCACTTTCCGGTGAGCCATTCGATGGGCGGCCATTCGGCACGGGTCCACAGGGTGTTTTTCCACCGGGTGGGAAAGCGGTAGGTTGGCAACGCCTGGTCGGCCCCGAGACAGCCGTCCAAATCATCGGGACGGGGTTGGGCCGATGCCGCGATAGGACGCAGGTCCACGGCGCTGCGGTCCAGTTCCTGAAAGATATTGCGGGTGTAGTAGCCCACGCCCGTCATGGGGCGGGAAATCAGACAACTTAAATCGGCCGCAACAGCGATAGGGGACACGGAACCAACACCTTTTTGCACGAGGAAAGAATGAACCACGACGAAGGCGCAAGTATAGCATGGGGCTTTCTGGTCCGTCAGGTTAGGGGTTGTGGTGTGGGATATTTCCGTTGGCCTGCAGGCTACCCATTGGTTATTGTGGAGTGGTCGCGCGAAACGATGGAGGTTGGTGAAGGGTTGATACGGGGCCTCGCGGAGAGTCGAAATAGCGGGCATAGGGAGTTTGATTCATGAGCACTAAATTTATGGAGTTAAGCGTGCAATCTGCGCAGGAGCGCGTCGAAGTCGTATACAACCAGAATTTCAGCAACCTGTTCGAACTGCTGTATGACAATCTCGAACTGGGCCATCGGGAAGTACGCCTATTGACTCCCGAAAATTTCGATGGCGAAACCCCGCTCCATCTAGACCTCTCCCAATCACGTGGATGGGATGAAGCCCTGCTCCTGGATGGGATATCTTGTTTTCTCATCGACTTTCTGGACAACGACAAAGATTGTTGTTTGGTTGGAGTCGAACGGCTCGTTCGGACAGCAAAGATGAATACCCATGGTAGGTCAAAGAAAACAGTGCGCTCCTTCGACTATGTCTATACCTGCCATACAAGTGAAGAGCGCAGCTTAGTTAAAAATTTCATTTGGCCCGCAACATTTCAACAGAACTTTTTTGTGGTGACACGCTGTGCCCCTTTTGATCTGCTGGAAATCAACCTGGCTCAGCTTTGTAAATTCTGGACCGATAACGCGCGCGTAATCGTCCTGTCGGCCATGGACGACGATACCTACCTGACCATCAGAACATCCGAAGTGTAATTTCACTGGAGGTGGGCGAGAGGTCGGCATATCCTGCGCCGTAAAACGCTGACGGCGGTGGGTGTCCTGTCGTGACGAGGACTGACCCGCCGCAAACTTCGCTAACGACGGGACGGCCACGCCCTATCCCGTGTTCTTCCCTGTCGCTATGACAATAGCCGTCCATCGCCTACGTCGCCAAGGCGTCATCACCAGGGGCGAGACAGTCCCTGAGATAGGTTGCCGTTTGAGATACACGATAGGGAGATTCTCCCCCCGCAGTGGTTGCCCCCTCTCGAAATCCTGTGCCATACTGGCTTCAGGCATTGGGACGGGCGAGATGTACCCCTTCCCCAACGGCGGGCACCACTCCCCCACAGAAGGAGCAGCACGATGCGGGTCTTAATCGTAGGTTCAGAAGGCCAATTGGGGCATGACCTTTGTGCGGTGTTTTCCGACACCGAATTGCACCGTGCCGACCTGGATGGAGAGGGCCATATCCTCGATGTGACCGACGGACCGGCAGTCACGGCCCTCCTGGAAGAAATCCGCCCCGATATCGTCGTCAATACGGCCGCCGCCCACAACGTGGCCCTCTGCGAGCAAGACCCGGCCCTGGCCTTTGGCGTCAACGCGACGGGCGCGCGGAATCTCGCCGTCACCTGTAAGGCCATTGGCGCACGCATGCTCCACGTGAGCACCGATTATGTCTTCGGCGATGGCGCCACCGAGCCCTTCGTCGAGACGGACCGCCCCCAACCGCTGAGTGTCTATGCGGCGAGTAAATTGGCGGGCGAACACCTCATCGCTTCGGTGTTGGACGACCACCTCATCGTGCGCACGGCAGCCATCTATGGGGAGGCGGCCTGTCGGGCCAAGGGGGGCCGAAACTTTATCGGCACTATGCTCCACCTCGCCGCCACCCGTCCGGAGGTTAAGGTGGTCACCGACGAAATCACCACGCCCACCTTTACCGGTGCCCTCGCCAAACAGATGCGGCTCCTGGCGGAAAAGGGCGAGCCAGGACTCTACCACGCCACGTGTCAGGGCGCATGCTCGTGGTATGAGTTTGCGCAGGCAATCTTTGAGGAAACCAACACGCAGGTCCAGCTCACGGCCACGACGTCGGCAGAGTTTCAGTCCCCCGTCCGGCGGCCGGCCTATTCGGTCCTTGAGAACCGCCATGCCCAGGCACAGAACCTCGACATCATGCCCCCCTGGCGCGACGCCCTGAAGGCCTACCTCGCCGCCACCGCGTAGGCGCGGGGACTGCACCGACGCTACGATCTGGCCGAAGCCATATACGCCCATGGGCGAAAACGGGCTACTCGGAAAACACCCATTCACCCGGACGTCGGGGCTGTCCCCGGGGACTGCACCGACGCTACGATCTGGCCGAAGCCATATACGCCCATGGGCGAAAACGGGCTACTCGGAAAACACCCATTCACCCGGACGTCGGGGCTGTCCCCCTCTCAAACGACACGCGCACTAACCCCGGCTGGTCGACAAGCTGAAGGGGCGTATCCGGGCAAGGCTTCAAGGTCTAGGAAATGCTGAATGGGTACGGGGTGCATGTCGCGTGGCTGTGTAAGAGGGGGACAGCCCCGACTGGCTGATATTCTGTCCCCGACCACCGTCACCTGTTCCGCCCAAACGATTGCGTCGTTGTGTCACCTACGTGACGTCGGTGCAGTCCCCATCTTCTGGTGCATCTCGGAAAAGCGGCGTAAGAACCACGCAGGCAATTGCCCTTCTCGCTTCCCCAACTGCACGGCCACGTAGCGCAGGGCGAAGGAAAGCAAAGAGATCGCCACACAGTCGATTCGGCCCTTGCGCGCAAAGTAGCCCAGGTCTGTCTTCATCCGCCGCAGGCCATAACCCAGTTCTCCCCCCACGTCGGGATTATTCAAGATCCCCAGACGAGACAGGGACACCCCGTTGTCGAAGGCGTATTTAAATTCCCCGAGCAGGCTGCGGTCATGTCCATGAATCACTTCGGCCTTCGGTTCATAAATGACGACCCTGCCATCGTAGAGCACGTCGCGACAGAAGCCCTGGTCTTCCGCCAGCAAGACGGATTCATCCCAGGGGAAACGCTCCCAGCAGGATTTGCGCACGGCCGCGTTGGCATTGGAGAATCGAAAATGGCCGGGCGTGTAGGCGGTGATGGCCTCGGGGTCACGCACCTGGCGCACGTCGGGATATTCACTGGCCAATCCCTGGCGACGACGTAATCCCATGTCGGGTGGCGCGGTCTGCTTTCCATAGACCGCACCGACGCGGGGATCTTCGAAAGGGGCGACGAGATGGCGCAGCCAGTCGGTGTCGGTGGGGATAGCGTCCTGCGAGAGACACACCAGGATTTCGTGGGAGGCCAGCGAAGCGGCCAGGTTGCGGGTCCGACCGTGGTGAAATGCTTCGGGTGCTATTTCGTGGATGTGGGCGCCGTGTTCTTTCATAAGCGCGAGGGTCTCATCGGTGGACCCGGAATCGACACAAATGATTTCCACGGGGCCGTCATAGACCTGGGCACGGAGAAGGGGAAGGCCCCGCTCTAGGTAGGGTGCCCCGTTTTTCACGACGCAAAGCAGGGAAACACCGGGCGCCCTGGTGGCACCCTCGGTCGACATGCTCATTGGACCCGTGTGCCCATCTGGCCAATGGCATCGTGGATGGCGTCGATGCGCGCTTGCATCTCGGCCTTGCCCGCCGCATTCCCCACATCGCCGTAGGCTGTCGCGAGGCGGCTGAGCTGATAGAGATTGTCCGGAGAGGCCTCCAGCGCCCGCTCCAGGACGGGAATGGCCTTCGCCGGTTGCTCTGCGCGGAGGTAGGCCTCGGCGACATACTGAAGCAAGGCTGTGTTGTCGTCCACTTCTTCGGCGTAGGTCTCGCCCAACGCGGCGGCCTCTTCGAAGCGCCCCAACTCAATGAGAGACCAGACGATATCCATACGGGGACCACGGGAGCTATCCCCGTGGGCAATGGCCGCCTGAAGATGCTCGATAGCGCGCTCCCAATGTTTCAGGCGGTAATGAATGCCGCCGGCGTAGGCATAGGGCTCGGGGTTTTCCGGCGCCAGGACGAGGGCCTGATCGACCTGTTTCAACGCGGCCAGATAATCCTTGTCTTCCAGGTGCACGGCCGCCAAACCGAGATAGGTGCGGTAATCGTTTTCGCGGAGTTCATCGGCATAGCGCGCCAGGACCACATCGTAGACACCCAGAAGACTGGCGAAAGCTACACAGCAGATGCCCCAGATAGTCAGCACGCGACCGGGTTTTCGAAAGGAAGCCCGACTCATCTTATTGGGCTCCCCGCCCGCTCAGGACCACGCGCACGGTCGACAGCAGCACCCGCAAATCCACATCGAAAGAGAGGGTGTTGATATAGACCAGATCATAGCGCAGGCGATCTTCCGGTGTAGAGGAGTAGGAACCCAGCACATGGGAAAGACTGGCCAAGCCGGGGCGTACCACCAATCGACGGTCGAACAGGGGCAATTCTTCCCGCTGCTGGTCGTAGAATTCCTTCCAGACCGGCCGGGGCCCCACCAAACTCATATCGCCTACAAGCACGTTATAGAGCTGGGGAATTTCGTCGATACGGTGCTTGCGAATGAAGCGGCCCACGGGCGTAATGCGGGGGTCATCGGGCTGGGCCAACACGTGACCGGAGGCATCCTTCAACTCCATATCGGCCCGCATCGAGCGAAACTTGTAGATGGTGAAGGGACGCCCGCCCTTGGTCAGCCGCTGCTGGGCGTAAAACACGGGCCCGGGAGAGGTCAATTTCACGGCGATGGCCGTCACCAGACAAATGGGCGACGCCAGGGTCAGCCCAATCAACGACACGAGCACGTCGGTCGTCCGCTTGGCGTAGAGATAGGGGCTGGAGGACTGCTCGCCCGCCACACGCACGAGGGGAATCCCTGCGACGGGCATCAGATTGCCGTGGTGCAAGAGCAAGGCGTTGGTCAGGGTCGGGTGAACGAAGGTATCCCGGAAACGCTGTTCACAGAACTCGAGCAGCTCGTGGAGCACGCTTTCCTGGGCATCTCCCGTGCAGATGATAACGCTCTTGACGCTGGCATGATCGGGGCCCAGGGTGGTATCCAGACGGGCGCACTCGACCCGCAACCCTTCAAAACTCACACAGACGGCATCGGAAAAGGCCGAAGGATCGTTGGCAATTTCTGCCGCGATACGTCGGGCCTCATCGCCATCACCCACCACATAAAACAGGCGGTGCAGACTGGTGAAGCGGGAAATCATGCCCGCCGACGCGTATTGCCAGACCCCGAGAAAGCAGGCGGCAATCGGCACACTCAGTACCAACTCACGGCGGGAAATCATGCGAAGCTCGGCCGGCAGCAGGGTCACCAGCACGAGGGTTACCACGCCCGTGACGGCCAGGGCCACCAGGGTGTGGTAAATCAGGTCAAAGCGGTCGGTCAGTCGGGCCAGATTGAGTCGGCCCAACATGATGGATGCGAGCAGGAAAATGACCACACAGATGAGCCGGTCGCGCTGCAGGAGCACGAAATCCACCTGGGTCAAGATATCCCAGCGTGACAAAGTCGCCACACTGAGGGCCGCATAGTAAAGCAACAGATCGGTCGCCAGTGAAAGGGCACGGACCCCTTGCTGTTCCCGAAGGCCTACCACGCACGCTTCCTCCTGTTGACCGGACACACGCCCCCACCCGCGTCTCTTCAGACGGAGTTTGGGGCATTACGGGTCGGCATACCGCACCGACACCGCGTGACAATAGTTTACCAGAGGGCGGATCAATCGCGCAATATACTGGCAGTCAACAGGTTGCGGCAATTCCTGGTGTCCGGATTACCCGCGCTGCTTGCGAATGTACTCGGCCGTCTCGCGCAGTCCCGTTTCCAGGGGCATCTCGGGGGTCCAGCCAAGCACTTCCTTGGCCAAATCGCCGGTAATATAGCTTTCCTGAACTTCTCCGGGACGCAAGTCGGCCAGAATCGGGTCCTGATCGAAACCAAGGGCGTCCTTCAAGACATTGAAAAGCTCCAGTACCGAGGTGCCTTTTCCCGAACCCAGGTTAATAATCTGGCCCGAGCCCTTTTCCAGCGCGAGGAGGTTGCCCCGGGCAATATCACCCACGTAGATGTAGTCGCGGAGGGGCGTACCGTGGCCAAACAAGGTAGGGGTCTTTCCGTCGAGCATGAGTCCCGCCAGGATGGAGCACACGCCCGCTTCGCCATCAGGACGCTGGCGGGGTCCATAGACGTTGGGGAAACGCAGGACCGTGTAGTCCAGTTTATAGAGGCGGTTATAAAGCCCCAGGTAGTGCTCAAAGCTCAATTTGCTGGTTGCATAGTGGCATTCCGGCTCGGGATTCGCCGACTCGGAGGCGGGCAGGTTTTTCTGCACGCCGTAGATTGCACCGCCTGTGGAGGAAAACAGCACTTTCTTGACGCCGTGCTTCACACAATTTTCGAGGATATTCAGGCCACCACGGATATTGATGTCCGCATCAAAAAGGGGCTCTTCCACACTGCGGCGCACATCGATATGGGCGGCCAGGTGATTGACGATCTCGGGTTTCTCTGCGGCGAACACTTCTGCCACTTTTTCCGAGCGAATATCCAGTTCGTGAAACGAGGCCGCCGGATTCAGGTTTTCCCGGGTGCCCGTGCTCAGGTCATCGATAATAGCCACATCGTGGCCGGCCGCTATATAGGTGTCGACTATGTGCGACCCGATGAATCCAGCACCGCCCGTTACGAGAATCTTTGCCATGTTTCACTCCTTCATATGGGATTGGTGCGTTGCACCATTCCATCGACAATTTTAAACCCCGCTGATTCACGGGGACTTTGGAAAGGACCTAGTATACACATTGCTGAAAAGTTCTGCCATTTCGGCCACGAGACGGTCCAGCGAAAAGTGGCGCCGGGCCCGAATCTGTCCCGCAACGCCCATCGCCTGTGCGCCCTGGGGGTCATCCAACAACGCATTAATGGCGCGAGCGAGGGCCTCGGACTCATCGGGCGATACCAGCACGCCCGACACGTTATTCTCCACAATATCGAGTGGCCCCCCTGCAGCCGTCGCCACCACGGCACAACCCGCCGCCATCCCTTCTACCAGGGTGCGACCAAAGGGCTCGGGCGTAACCGAAGGCAGAACCAGCACGGCGGCCTGACCCAAAATCGCGGGGATATCATGACGAATCCCGGTAAAGGTTACCTGCGCGGAAATCCCCAGGGCTTCACAGCGTGTCGCCAGGCCCGGGGCATACTCGGGTTTGTTCACAGCGCCGCCCCCGACAAACCAACACCGGGCCTCGGGGTGGGCGGCAAGGATGGCCGGCAGGGCCTCCACGAGGACATGTTGGCCTTTCCAGGGCTCCTGTCGCCCTACACACACGATAAGGGGCTGCTCCGTAAAGCGCGATCGTGTGTCGGGAAGCGTTTCCGGGTACTCCGTGAGATCGATGCCATTGAGAATGGTCTGCACCCGCTCCCCACTGGCCGTCAAGGTAGCCGCCACCGCCGGGGAATTGGCCACGACACGGGTGGCAAGTAAGGCAACCGCCTTTCGCAGCATGGCGTCAGCACGGGATTGGGGCACCAGTTCGCGCACGTGCCACACCAGGGGACGGAATGCGAGCCGCGCCGCCACAGCCCCCTGAAGGTTATTGATGGTGTTTACGTGCACCACATCAATCCGCCAGCGAAGGAGGGTCCAGACCACGCGCAAGACATGGGGCCAGAACAGTCCGAAGAATGCCAGCAACTTCCCCCACTCGAGTGCGCGCCGGGGGGGTACGAAGGGAATTTCGGCGACGGTGCAGCCCGCCTCCCGATACGCGTCGGCCAGGGGATCGCCGGTCTTAAGAATTACATAGGGCGTAAAGGCACTGCGATCCAGGTGGGTAACCAGGTCAAAGAGGGAGCGGTCCGAGCCCCCACAAACGTCGGCAGTATAGTGGCAAAAGGCAATGCGGATGGGCCGTTGGGGCTTCACAGGGACGCTTCTCCGGGGCTCAGACACGTACTAACTCGACGGTTCGGACGCCGCGTTGACGGTGGCGAGAACCTCGCGGGCCGCCTTTTGAAGGGCGGGTTTTTCGCACACTGCCAGGAAGGCTTCCAACTGGGCGCGGGCACCGGGCAGGTCGCCTTGCCGCTGCATCACCTGCGCCGTGTAGAGCCCGGCATCGCTACCCGGGTCCAAGGCGATGATACGTCGCCCATGCTCCAGGGCCGTAGCGGGGTCGCCCGATTGATCGGCGGCGCGCATGAGGATGTCCCGTGCCCAGAGCTCCTGCTCCGTGTTTGCTTCCTCGATAGCCCTGTTCAACCACAGGGTTCCGAGCTGTATGGCCTCTGCCGTATTGCCGAGGCTCCACAGGGCTGTCACATAGCCCGTATAGGAACCAGCCTCTTGAAAGGCTTCCGGGGGCAGCACCTGATAGGCCGCGACGGCCTCGCCATAGCGCTTTTCACGAAGTAACAGGTCACCGATAGAGCGTCCACAGCGATGGCGGAGGGCGTCATCATGAATATTGCCGGCCAGAGCCTGACGGTATTTCTGAATGGCCTGGGTGTGATTGCCCACAGCCTCCAGCTTCTGACCTGCATCAAGAAAGGCTTCCGCGCAGGCCTCGTCGAGACCCGAGGTAATGCGCTCACCGTAGACCCCATAGCCGACAAGGGCCGCCATCAACACGATGAATCCAGCACCGCTCAGGCCCAGAAAATACTGGTGGGCTCCCTGCGGAATGGTCGGGACCGTTTCTTCGACAATCTGGATACTATCCGTGGTCATTTCAGAGGCTTTCCTGGCACGTGATGGATCAATGGGGTATGTCGCGACATGGTATCAGATTGGCCCCGTGCCGGGGAAGAGAAGGCCCCGGGGCGCCCCGGCTGCACCTGGGATCATTGCGAAGTCCGCAAGGGCAGTGCTAGCATTCCCCTCACCGTATTGAAACCCATACCTTCCGCCCCCATAGCAATCCAGGGGCGTGCCGATACAAACTCCCCAGGAGAACTTCGTGACCGAATCGTCTTCCAAGCTGGCCACCGGCTACCGCGCCGCGCTGGGCGTCTTCCTGTTTACCCTCGTGCTCATTATGTATTTTGGCACCAACGATCCCACCATTCACATCAAGGAACTCCTCACCGGTTGGGCCGCTCTTATCCTGACAGGAAGCTATGTCGTACTGACGTGGATTACCCGCATCCCCTTGCGTCGTCCACCCGTCTTCCGGGAAGTGCTCCTCTGCCTGCTGGGATTCTTCCTGGTCAGCGCCTTGTTTTCGGAATTCCGTGCTATCAGCCTGCTGGAGACGGGGCGCTTCTTCTCCCTCTTCGCCCTCTATTGGCTTGCCAGTCAGGTCTTTCACACCACGGCACAGGTCACCCGTTTTTTTGCGATCTTTTGCGTGGCCATGACCGTGGCTGCCCTCTATGCGGTGATGCAATTCTCCGGGCTCGATCCCTTCCCCTGGGAAGACACCACCAGCGACACCTACACCAATTTGCCCGCCACCTTCGGTAACCCCAACTACGCCGCCCATGCCCTCATTCTGGCGGTCATCATGGTGATTGGGCTCTACCGTATGGGCTACCGCTGGACGCCGTGGCTCCTCCCCTTCCTCTTGTTTCATCTTTACCGCACCGATCAACGGGCCGGTTGGATTGCCCTGGCCGGCGCCGCGGTGCTGGTCGCCGTGGGCTATGCCCTGCTTCGCCACCCGAAACGCCCCACGGGCGCCGTGGTGACGACCGTATCCCTCGTGGCCGTGCTGGGAATAACCGCCCTGGCAGGCGCCATGTATTGGACCTACACCCGAACCGGCTACGCCTTTCCCCTGGACCTCTCCCTCCTCCTCCGCTATCAATCTTACGTCAGTGCCACCAACATGCTGCTGGACGCGCCCCTGCTGGGCCATGGGCCGGCGGTCTACGGACTGGCCTATGCCCCCTATTGGACGCCCTTCGAACAGGATTGGTTCGCCCAGGAAATACGGATGAATGGCCACGTCCACAATGACCTCATCGAGATGGGTATCGACGGCGGGCTTGCGGCCGCCGGCCTCTACCTGGCCACCCTGTTGCTGGGTATCAGCTACAGCCTCCTCTACGTCGCACGAAACAGCACCCCCGGGCAACGCCGCATGGGCTTCACCCTGGCGGCCCTCTTTACCGCCTTTGCTATCGACGGACTCTTCGGGTTTAACCTGCGGGTTCCCGTAACGGCGGCCGTCTTCTTCTTGTTACTGGGAATACTGGACGGGCTCTGGGCATCGGAAGCGGCCGCAGAAAAGCAGGCTCCGGCGTGGCAGCGCCATGGTGCCCGCGTGGCCTTCATCCTGCTGCTGGTACTAAGCACCCGACAGATAACCAAAGACTTCGCGGGCGAATATCATTTCTACACGGGCATGCGGGCCCACGCCGACGGGGAGCTGGCCACGGCACGGGAAGCCTACGCCCGCGCGGAAGCAGCTGCCCCCTGGAACTGGCACGCCTCACGGCGTATTGGCATGACCCTCGTAGATGAGGGCAAACTCGGCGAAAGCCGTCCCCATTTCAACCGTTCCCTGGAGCAGAACCCCTACTACCTGCTGACCCGCCTTCCCATGGCCCGGGCCAGCCTTCTCCTCGCCCAGCAGGCCATGCAGCAAGGGGCGGCCGGGGCTACGGAAGCCAAGGGCTATCTGGACGAAGCGCGGATGCATGCCCAACACGTCCTGGAAGCCGCGCCCCGCTTCCCTATTGCCGAAGAAACGCTTGGGCGGGTCGAATCCATTGCCGCTATCATTGAGCGGAGCTTTACCCCCAACGCCGATCCGGCGGTCGCGAATGCCCATTGGTTGGAAGCGCGGAACTACCTGAAACAGGCCATCGATCATGGTGCTGAGAATGCCGGCGATCTCTACCGTATGATTGCCCGTATTGAATCCAGTCTCGGCGACCCGGCGGCCACTGAGCGGGCGCTCCTCGGTGCGGTGCAGGCCGATCAGGGACGGGACAACCGCTCCTGGGAACTCTTCCTGACCTTCGCCCGGGAAAGCGGCGACTTCGGCCCCATGCGGGACGCCCTCTATCGTATGATTGACGAACTCCAGCTCGCCCAGCGGAGTGGCGACGACACGGGTGCCGATGAAGGGTTGGCCATCGCATTCGATTGGCTTGCCACCGTACACCTTGAAGGCTATCAGGACGTCACCAGTGCAGGGGATGCCTACGTCGCCTCCTTGAATGCAGGCCCCATGCGTCCGGCGACCTGGAGTCGTTTTGCCGGCTTCGCCTACGAGCAGAACCAGGTACCCCGGTTAAAAGAAACCATTCTGGCGGTCTGTGACACGCTGGCTGGCTTGGACATCGAGCCCCTCCCCCAGGTCGCGGCCGTACACGCCGTATTGACCGGTGGTGTGGAGCAGCTCGATCAGGCCAGCCGGGTTTTGCTTGCAGGCGTACGTACCCACCCTGTGGATAACCCGCTGAAACCCCAGGAAGTCTACGGCTGGGCCGCGCGGATGCTGCATGAAACCTATCAGGGGGCTGCCGATGCCGGTAATGCGCCCTGTGAAAGTGCGCTGAATCTGGGCATCGTTTCGGCGGGTATCCAGGAATATGGCGTGGCCGACCGACTTTTTCAGGTTGCCCACGTGTGCCTCGCGGACGAGCGCAAGGCCATCACCGCGGTTCACTGGGCCGACACCATGATTCGAACGGGGCGGGTAAAGGAGGCGGTGACGCTGCTCGAAGCGAGTGAAATCAGTTTCCCCCAGCACGTAGACACCCAGTGGGCCCTGGCGAAAGCACTGGCCCAATCCGGGCGCAACGCAGAGGCCCGTGCCAAGTATGACACACTGCTGCAATCCGAAGGCCTGAGCGACGAAGGACGGGCGCGGCTGCGCGCGGAGATGGCCGCACTCCCCCCCGCCGACTGAGGGGTGCGCCTGACCCTGCGCAGTGAAGACGGGTTAATCGGCGGTGCGCCTCACGATACCTGGCGGAGATACCAACGACACTCATAGGTCAACCGTCCCTGGGAGGTCACTTTGGGCACCTCGCGCTCATCCACGACCTCATAGCCTTTGAACTGGACCATGTACCATTTTTTCATACGCGAGGTCGTGTACTCATCACTGGGTTTTTCTGACTCGATGGTAAACATACTGGGGAACTCCTGACTACGCCCCTCCCGGGATGGGAAAGTCTCTCAGATCCACAGACTTCTGCTGACACACCAGCCTACTGTGGACCTGATAGAGCCTATGCAATTAGGATGCCAAGTACGCTATCGCGTACTTTTTGAGAAGGAAGGCCGAAAGTCCCTCAGGTTATCGGTAACGGGGGAGGGGGCGAAATCCGATTCGAGACAGATGCGTTCTCATTTTGAGAAAAGTCCCGCAGAAAAGCCGAAAGGCACGGGGCGCGCAGGGGAAGGGGGGCCCCATCGTCAAGAATTGGGCACCTACCTTGTCGAAGGCCCCTACTTCTTGGAAAGATGCTGAAAACCGGCACGTAAGCGAAAACACCCGACAAACCACTGATATAAAATGACTTACGAATTTTTTCGACACCACATCTTTTTTTGCCGCCACGTCCGAAAACGCCCAGCCAGGGAAAATGCTTGCAGGGGAAGCCCCCTCCGCCCATGGAAAGTGACCATTAACTGGGCAGATCGTACTCGCCAATTTTGCGATAGAGGGTGCTTCGTCCGATATCCAAGGTCTCTGCAGCCGCCTTCACATTACCGTCATGGCGGTTCAGCGCCTTGATGATCTGGCGCTTTTCCATTTCCGCCAACGTGAGTATGGGCTCGGTGTCGGTCTTGCGTTCGGCCCGGTACACCACATCTCGCTGCAGGTCTTCTGGTCGAATCGCATCATAAGGCGCGACCACCATGGCACGCTCGACCACGTTGCGCAGCTCCCGGACGTTGCCCGGCCACGGCTGATTGTTGAGGTATTCGATGGCTTCCGCAGAAAAACCCATGGTGCGATAGCCCAGGCGCTCTTGCGCCACGCGATGAAAGTGCTCCGCCAGAACAGCAATGTCGGAACGCCGCTCTCGGAGGGGCGGTATCACGATCTCGAAGGTATTGAGCCGGTGATACAGGTCCCGTCGGAAACGCCCTGCATCTACTTCGTCGGAAATGGACTTATTGGTTGCGGCAATCACCCGCACGTTCACGGTAATGTCTGCCTGACCGCCGAGACGTCGAAACACGCCGGTCTCAATCACGCGCAGAAGGCGTGCCTGATTGGGCAGGCTCAGATCGCAAAGTTCGTCGAGGAACAGGGTACCGCCATCGCTCTCTTCGAAGGTGCCCTTCTTTTGCCCATGGGCACCGGTGAAGGCACCACGTTCATACCCGAACAATTCACTTTCCAACAATTCCGCCGGAATGGCGGCACAGTTAATGATGGTCAGGGGATGGTCGGAGCGATCAGACAGGCGGTGAATCATGCTGACCACCAGCTCTTTTCCGGTTCCCGTCTCGCCGAGAATCAGCGCATTCATATCGGAGCGGGCGCAGTCTTTTGCCAGGGTACGGACCCTGTTAATAACGTCACTCTTGCCAATAATGGCCAGCCCTTCGGCCGCGCTGGTCACCAGGCGTCGGTTTTCTCGCTCCAGTAGTTCCATCCGTTCGATTGCGCGGAAATACGGTGCCGTAGTCAGGGCCTGGGCCATGAGGAATTCGAGGTCGGTCTCATCATAGATCTTTGCCGGGGAAGTCGCCTGCACGAGCAATGCCCCGATAACATCATTTCCCAGAATTATGGGCGCGGCAGCGGTGGTCCGCATACCGGCCTCGCCCTGGCTCCGACAACTCTCTGGTATCAGCATCCCACGCTGCCGGGTGGATACGGTGTTTACCATCTCCGCTGGAGACGTCTTGGACAAAAAGTTGTTTTCGCTGCCGGGGGGGAAGCAGGTCATCGTACCGTCCGTCGCATGATGGAGGGCGACGCATACCGCTTCGGGCTCAAAGCGTTCCGCGACCCGCTGGATTAATGCCGTGATCAATCCCGAGGTCGTACTTGCCTCACTCAGGGCGCGACTGAGTGTGAACAGATCGGCCAGATCCTCCCCCGTGCGGGGGCGGGCCTGAGAGAACAAGGTCTCGCTATCCCGTTTCATATAGACCGGCTCGCCGATGATCAGGGAAGAAGTGGGCGAATTCCCCTGGGAGGGCGGCGGTGTCTGGGTACCAACTTCACGGACCCGCGTGACCAGAAAAACAGCACTTCCGACGGCCACTTCATCGCCAGCGGCCAGATCCGCCTCTGAGATGGGCTCGCCATTGACGAATGTGGCATTGCTGCTACCCAGATCCCGAAGGGTTACTTTTCCATCCGCCAGCGCCACTTCACAATGGCGCCTGGAAACGAGCGGATCACTCACCTTGATATCGCAATTCATATCCCGCCCGAAGACAAGAGGTGCGTGCTCCACAACCCAGGAAGTCCCCTTGGAATTGCCCGATTTCGCGGTAATTTGATACACGTATACACTCCTCGTGATGCGATAAAACCATAGCACACTACCCGTCGGAGTATACAACCCCGGAGAGGGCAACCCGCTGTCGCCGGTGCCTTTCGCCGATTTCATCTCGCTGCCGCCACGCCCGCGTCAGTGCGCTTCCGCACCCCAACGGGTCTGCCTTCGTACGCCCCGAAATTAGCACCTGCTACCCCAACGTGTTCTTGCCCATTTTGGCGGGTATAGCGCTCTTAGCTACCTAATCCTGCCAGACGAAATGCCCCGTGCACAAGTGCCGGTTTCCCACGTCATGACAGACGCGGCCCGAAGGGGGAATAACACGTCGAAGAGCTGCCGCACGTGCGCGCCGACCCGAAAGCCCAGTCGGTAGCTACGAGGCGCCGCGGCCCGCTACGACCGCCCGAAAGGTCTTGAGCAGGATCAGAATATCAAGACCAATGGACCAGGAATCGATATAGTCCAGATCCATCTCGACCCACTCCTCAAAGCCCACCTCATTGCGGCCACTGACCTGCCAGGAGCCGGTCATGCCGGGCTTAATGCTCAGGCGACGTCGCTGGCTCCAGGTGTATTGCTCCACCTCCGAAGGAATGGGGGGCCGTGGGCCCACCAGACTCATTTCACCGCGCCAGACATTGAAGAGTTGGGGAAACTCATCCAGACTGTACTTCCGGATAAAGCGACCCAGCCGGGTAATGCGGGGATCGTTCTTTATTTTGAAGACCGGACCGTCCATTTCATTTTGATCGAGGAGCGCCGCCTGAACCTCTTCGGCATTCACAATCATGGAACGAAACTTGATCATCTTGAAGCGGCGTTGGTTCTGTCCGACCCGTTCCTGGAGGAAGAAGACGGGCCCTTTGGAATCCAGCTTCACGAGGATGGCAAGGACGGTCAGGGGAACAGCGAGTGCAATCAACAGGAGTGTCGACCCCACGAAATCCATTGCCCGCTTCATAAAGACCTTCCCGTGCGCCTCGGGAATGGTCGAGAGGTTCAGCAGGGGAATATCTTCCAGGTGCATCAGGCGGCTCGTGGCGACTCGCATGGGAAACAGATCGGCGACCAGATGGACGGGCACGCCCGCACCTTCACAGAGGTGGGCGATTTCCTGGATCTCTTCATAGCGCGAGCGAACCGGAAGGCTGATGTAGACCTCGTCGATTTCACCCTGTACAAGCCGATCCTTCAGTGTAGCGATCTTTCCCTGATAGGGTACGCCGGTTGCATCGGTTTCCTCACAGCGACCGGCTTCATCGTCCAGTACACCTTCGAGGGTATACCCGAGACCCGTTTGCATCTTCAACACCTGAATCAAGTGGACGGTGCGCTCGTTGGCCCCCACGATAAGGACCCGATGGGTATTAATACCGAGGTTGCGAAGCTCTCGTACAATCAGCCGTAGGCTGAGACGGAACACCAGCAAATAGATGAGGGTGGTTGCGCAAAAAACGACGAGAAAGGTATGGTCCAGGCCGCCGTAGCTTTGACCCTCTTCGTTCACGCCACTACGGGTGAAAAGGACCATGACGAATACACAAAAGACACAGGCGTCGCCGACGGCCTTGGTCACCGTGGCCAGGTAGTGCACCACATCCTGTCGCCGGGTGGGGCTCCACAAATGGCGCTCCAGGGCGGCGGCAAACCAGACGAGAATAACGACGAGGAGGTAGAGCAGGTTCGATTTGACGGCGGGCAGGAGCGGCTCGTAGAGCTCCGTGGACCAGTGTATGGCCGTAGCGAAAGCGCCTACAATGCAGCAGGTGTCCAGTAGCGCCAGTACGAATGGCGGCACGACCCTTTTTCTTGGTTTACTCTCAGACACAGGCCCGTATGGTCTCCTCAAATCCCTGTACTACACGTTGTGGGCCCCGCCCCAATGCCCTTTCTGGAACGCATCTGCGCGCCCCACGCCGTATCAGACCGGGCTATCCACCTTGCCACCCTGGGCACCGGAGTGCGTGGGGCCTGCAAGGCTGATGTCACCGGATAATACATTTAGCAATTGGGGCAATTCGTCGATGCCGTAGCGGCGCAGGATTCTCCCCACCCGCGTCAGCGTGGCATCGCTATCCCCCCATGATGCCCCGACGGTCGTGCGAAATACAATATCCTGGAAGGCATGACCTCCCGGACCCAGACGGGGACGACGCACTAACACCGGTCCCCGTGAATCAATTTTAATGGCGAGTGCCACCAGGAGACAAATCGGTGAAAGAAAAACCAGCAACAGCAGGGACACCCCCATGTCGATGGCCCGGTGAAGGGCGAAAGGCGGCTGCACTTCGGACTCGGTGGAGAGGGTCAGGAGTGGCACATCGCCGACGCGGGACAAATCACTCGTTGCCATTCGCAGGGGAAAGAGATCGGCCATGAATCGGACCGAAACGCCAACCCCTTCGCAGAGGTGGGCCGCGCTTTGGATCATTTCATAGTGGGAGCGGACGGGCAGCGCGATGTAGACCGCGTCGATCACCCGGTTGATCAGCACTTTGTCCAATTCTTCAATGTCGCCCAGGTAGGGTACATCGAGGGACTCCAGATGGTGACGCCGGTCTTGGTCATGTTCCAGGAAGCCCTCCACGTGGTAGCCGTAGTGCTCGTTGGCATGGAGGATACCCACGAGTTTTTGGGTCCGTTCGTTGCTCCCGATAATCAGGATGCGACGGGAGTTAAAGCCACGTCGGCGCAGATTCCACAGGCTCAGACCGAGGATCAAGCGAAATGCTAACAGTCCAAAGAGCACAAAGAAACCGAAGAGGAAGAGGAAGGTACGGTTAAGATCTTCCTGAAGAAACAGGGCCACAATGAATACGGTAAACAAGAACGCGGTAAAAAAGGCCTTGGCAACCGAGAAGAGCAAGGCCACCAGGGCTTCACTCCGGCGGGACAAGAACAAGCGCTGATCGGCGGCGACGAGAAACCAGACCACGACCATGGCTTCCACATAGGGCAAACCGTTTTGAAGCTGGTGCACGTAACCGGTCTCTTCGCCAATCACAAGCCACACGGTGGCGCAGTACACGCCCACGATACAACTGAGATCGAGAAAGACGCGCAAGGCAGCGTTGAGAATTTCGTGTCGTTTAGACAAGACGGCCACGTCAGTTTTCCTGGTGGTGCGACGGCATACAGAGATAACGTCCTACGGTGATTCGACAGCGGACCCAAAGGGCGCCAAACAACCCCCGAGGTCCATGCGCATGATTATACGAATACTGACACACAATCAGCCTAACTGTAGCGTTTTCGGACGCTCACTGTCAACAAAATACCTATGCACTCCCCACCTCAGCGCGGTCCACGCAGGAAGCACCAACGAAGCACCTATCCTTCTTCCAACCAACGACGGCGTGGAAAGTGGAAGCAGGTTACCGCAAAAGACAGGGCGCACAAGAGGGTGCCATAAAGTAAGTTGCCGGTCAGCAAGATCAGCACAAGCCCGAGAGCGGCGCCCGATTCGGAGGTCGCCATGGCAAGCATAGAGGCTTTGAAGCGGGTCTGACGATCCAAGCTCCCCTCCACTTCGCCGGCCTGCAGGATTTTTTTCTTGAGCACGGGCGAGACCACGGCGCTCAGGATGCAGGAGAGCAGGAACACACCTGCCAGCAGCAGGGTGGTCTGGGAGTCCAATGCTGCGAAGCCCTCTGTTGGCAGCACGTCAATGGCATGGAGGATGTAGGCCGCGACGACGTAGGCCAGGGGCATCACGAGAATGCCGGCCAGCACCAACTGTTGTGACGCCGCTGAGGCTTCTTCTGTTTCCGGGGCGGTCATAGCACATTTCCTTATCAATCAGGGACCCGTCAGGTGGCCACCAACAACAACACGATCACGCCAATGACGATTCGATACACGCCAAAAACATTAAAGGAGTGTTTCTGGATAAATGCCATCAGGAAGGCGACCACGGCATAGGCCACGAGGAAGGCCACGATCGAACCAATGGCAATGAGCGTCCACTGATGGGTCGTAAACTCCAATCCGTTCTTCGTGATCTTGTACATCGTGTAGGTCGTCGCACCCACCATGGTGGGAATGGCGAGGAAAAACGAAAACTCTGCCGCCACGGACCGGCTCGCCCCCAGAAGAAGCCCCCCAACAATGGTGGCACCAGAACGGGAAGTGCCCGGAATCATAGCCAGGCACTGACAGAACCCGATGGAGATAGCCTGTTTGTACGTCAAGTCATGAATGGAGTCGGTTGCTCCCTCATAAGTACGTCGTTCCACGAGGAGAATGATGATCCCACCCACAATCAGCGCGATAGCCACTGCGGTGTCGTTGAAGAGCGCCTCGATGACGTCGTCAAACAGCAGTCCCAAGACAACGGCTGGCAGAAAGGCCACGATGACCTTCACCCACAGGACCACCGTTTTTGAATCGAGGGTGCCGCCTTTCATGGGCCACAGTTTTGCCCAGAAATAAATGCACACCGACAGAATCGCGGGCAACTGAATGATTACGATAAAGGCGTTCGTGAAGGCTTTGTCTTCGCCGAGTTGAAGGAGTGATTCGGCGAGAATCAGATGGCCTGTACTACTGACCGGCAAGAATTCTGTGATCCCCTCCACCACCGCCAACAGGATTGCGTTTAGATATTCCACCGATTACTCCTTAAAACTTCCGTGGGCGCGTCGATGGGCATGGTATCACAGCATTGGATGGCGACATCAACCGGATGGTGCGGGGGCGTTCGAGCCTTCCTTTTCGTTGGGTTCTTTCGAACCTGCAGCGGGGCCCCTTTTGTCTTCGCGATGCCCCCCGGCAAGCCCTTCGCCGCCTCCCCGCGCGGGGCGGCCCGTTTCTTTGGCACGATGTTCCTGTGCCCGACGCAACAGACGCCGCATGTCGGCCTCAAAGTCGTTGAGAAATACAAGGAGTCGGGCCTTTTGCCAGGTAGTCATTTCGAAGCCGTCAAAGTCGAGCACGTCATTACGGGCCGCCATGCTCTTTTCATTGACTGCCCGCACTTCGTCCATCAGCTGCTGTATACGGGATTCGTCATTACTTTCCCGCACGACCTGTCGAAGGGCCCGCATTTTTTCGCCCCGCTCCCGACGCAGCGCCGCCATACGATCCCGGAACTCGGTCATATGGCGAACCAGAAGCACAGCCTGCTCATCTTCCAGGGCCAATTCGCGGGTCAATCGCGCCATGAGGATTTCCTCGAGCAATTGACGGCTTTCCGCATTTCCTTTGCTGCCAGAAGGGGTGCCCGGGGAAGGCGATTCGGGCGCCGCCCACACACCACCTGCCCAGCCGCTCAGTACCAACAGGGTGATTACCAATCGTTTCATCACTTATCCTTCGTCCCAGTGGTTCCGGGCCAGTTCACTCAACACCTGGACATCTTCCTGGGCCAGGGCCTCCATAACGGCCATCAGGTCTTCCTCTTCGTACCACTCGCCCGTCTCGGCGTCCCCCGCGATGGCGGCCAGGGAATCAATCAGCAGTTCCACGCTGAGATCCACCGATTCCTCGGCGACCTCCGCTTCGTCTTCACCGAAGGGCCCTTCCCAAATTCCCATATCCAGGATACGGGCGAGGACTTCCGGGTCGGGTTCGACGGGCGCCGGGGATGATTCCGCGACTGAGGGCAGGTCGGAACGGGATTCCACCTCCTGAATGACGACATAGGCCGTGCCCACGATGAGCAACACGGCGGCCAGGGCCCAGGCCGTGGGGAGGGCATGCTGAACGAGGAAACGATCATGCCATCGGGGTGGGGCGTCGGCCTGGTCAAGACGTGCCACGACGCGGGCCGCAAACGAGGGGAGCACTTCCGGTGCGGGCAGGGCATGGACGTGTCGGGTGAGTTTGGACAATTCCACATGCCGCCGGGCGCACTCCGGACAAGACTGAAGATGGCGGGCGATCGCCGGTGCATTCCGGCTCTCACCGTCGATATAGGCGGACAACTCGTCCAGCACATGGGGCGTGCTCATAGCAGGTCGTCTCCATAGTGAATCAGGTGTTGGCGCAATTGCTCACGGGCCCGGGCCAAGCGACTTCGAACCGTGCCCTTACGACACTTCATAACCTGGGCGATGCCATCATAATCCAGGCCCTCCACGTCGCGAAGGTACAGCACCATACGATGGTCATCGGACAACTCGGACATCGCCGCTGCGATACAGGCCTCTACTTCTCTCAGGTGGACTTCCTGAGACGGCGAGCGCACGCTGGACTCCAGCTCAGGCTGGGAATCCAGGGGCTGGCCCATACCGCGTCCACGACGTTTCATATCCCGGATAAAATTCAGGCAGAGATTTCGGGCAATACCGAAGAGTACCGTCGAGAACTTTGCCTGTGGCGTGAGGCGACCCAGATAACGATAGACCCGGACAAAGACTTCCTGGGCCACGTCTTCCGCGTCCTGCTCCGATTGGAGCATGCGAAAACAGAAATGAACAACTGGCCGTTGATAGCGCACAATCAGCACGTGGAAGGCGTCCATATCGCCCCCCTGCGCGCGGGCTACCAACGCCCAATCTTCGATTTCGCTCATACCGGGGCGAACCTCATCGTCCACTGCTTAAACCCGAAGCGACAGCAAAGGTTCCCCGCCGGGATTCACCTGTTCCCGCGCCGGTCGCCTATATCCGCTTTACGCGGGCGCCATCAGGCGTATCTTCGATAACCCAGCCTTCTGCCGCGAGTCGATCACGAATCTCATCCGCCAGGGCGAAATCCTTGTCCCGACGCGCCTGCTGCCGCTGATTGACCAGCGCGATAATCGCTTCGGGGGCCTCCTCTGCGCCATCGGCGTCGCCAAAGAGCCCCGTGACCTCATTAAGCCGATCCAGGAGGGCCAGGGCATTCTTTGCCCCCTCCGCACCGGCACGTCCCTCGTCCAGCGCCTTATTCACGGCCCGTACAAATTCGAATACGGCCCCGAGGGCACCAGAAATATTCAGATCGTCATCCATCGCCTTGATGAATTCTTCTTCGCACGCCGTGCACTCAGGCTGGAGCGCTTCCCCGGCCCCCTGACACTCGGTCAGGCGACGGCGAAAGTCACGGATGCGCTGCAGGGCCTGCTTCGCGGCGTCCACGGCATCAAAGGCGAAGTTATTGGGTTGACGATAGTGGGTGGAAATCAATACCCAGCGTATCGCCACGGGGTCGATCCCCTTCTCCACCAGATCGCGCAGGGTATAGAAATTCCCCAGCGACTTGGACATTTTTTTCCCGTCGACGACGAGGTGCGCACAGTGAAGCCAGTAATTGACGAACTGCGCCCCCGTCGCACAGCAGGACTGGGCAATTTCATTTTCGTGGTGCGGGAAGATATTGTCCACGCCACCACAGTGGATATCGAAGTGCTCGCCCAGGTATTTGACGCTCATGGCAGAACACTCAATGTGCCACCCGGGACGGCCTTTCCCCAGTTCCGTTTCCCAGAACACGTCGCCGTCTTCTTCGACATAGGCCTTCCACAAGACGAAATCGCGGGCCGAATCGGCCTCATATTCGTCATTGTCCACCCGGCCACTGGCACCGTCACGCAGTTCTTCCAAATCCATGTGACTGAGCTTGCCATAGTCTTCGTAGGAGCTCAGGCGAAAATAGATGCTCCCGTCGACCTCATAGGTATGGCCCTTTTCCCGCAGGGTTTTGATCATAGCCACCATCTCATCGATGTGATCAGTGGCCGCGGGATAGGCTTCGGCACGCTGGATGCCCAAGGTATCCAGGTCTTCGAAGAAGGCATTGGCATAGCGCGTGGTGAGGGTTTGAAGCGACTCCCCCGTCTCGCGACAGGTGCGGATGAGCTTGTCTTCCACGTCGGTCAGGTTCATGATGTGTCGCACCTGATACCCCCGAAACTGGAGGTAGCGGCTCAGCAGATCTTCAAACATGTAGGCCCGGAAATTGCCAATGTGGGCATAGTTGTAGATCGTGGGCCCACAGGTGTAGAGACCCACCTTCCCGGATTCGAGGGGTTCAAAGACTTCTTTTTTTCGGGAAAGTGTGTCGTAAAAACACAGGGCCATAGATTCTACTCCTTCCTGGCGCGGAAACGGGTATGCTTGGGGGGGACAGCGTGGGGTATTCTACCGCCGGTTACGAAACGATGCAAACCGCCGGGGCGCATTGGGGTACGGCAGGTCACCGGGTCAGGAGAACAATGCCTCAACAAATTCTTCGGCGTCGAAGACATCCAGATCATCCACCCCCTCGCCGATACCGATCATCTTGATGGGAATACCAAGCTCTCGCTGAATGGCAATCAACATGCCACCTTTGGCGGTGCCATCCAGCTTGGTCAGGATGATACCTGTCACCGCGATGGCCTCGGTAAACTGACGGGCCTGTTCGAGACCGTTCTGGCCCGTAGTGGCATCGAGCACCAGCAAGACTTCGTGGGGAGCCGCCGGAATCCGACGCTGGATGACCCGCTGAATCTTCTTGAGTTCTTCCATGAGGTTTACTTTGTTGTGCAGGCGGCCGGCCGTATCAATAAGCAGGTTGTCGACGGAGCGGGCCACGGCGGCATCGGCGGCGTCAAAGGCGACGGAAGCCGGGTCGGCACCCTCCTGGTGGCTGATGACGGTCGCACCACTCCGCTCGCCCCAAATCTGCAACTGTTCCGCGGCAGCGGCCCGAAAGGTGTCCGCCGCACCCAGCAGTACATTCTTGCCCTCCGAAGTGAGCTTTGCCGCCAGTTTACCGGTGGTCGTTGTCTTGCCGGAGCCATTTACGCCCATCACCAGGGTCACATGGGGCCCTTCGGATGTCGACCAATGGAGTTCGTGATCGCCCGGTGCCAGCAGGGTCTTGAGCTCTTCCTTCAGCTGGGCAATAAGGGCCTCCCCATCCTGCAGATTTTTTTCCGTGACGGCGGCGCGCATGTCCTCCACAATCTGGAGGGTCGTACTCACGCCAACGTCGGCTGCGATCAGGGTTTCTTCCAGGGCGGTAAAGGCCTCTTCGTCGATGTGGGGCCGACCCATCGCGCGCTTGACGTTGCCCACCAGATTGGTGCGCGTCTTCTCCAGCTTGCTCTTGAGCCGATTCATGAATCCGGGTTTTGACATGGGTTTTCAGACTCCGGAAAAACCACCAGGGTTTTTCGAGGGTAACGGGATACGGTGCAACGAGCCGTCGGTGTTGCACCATGGTCCCCGGACTGGGGCTTTGCTAATTAAGGAGGGGTCAGGCGGGGAGCCGATAGGCCATACACGTATAGCGGCTTCGGCTGTCGTCTCCCACACATTCTACGACACCACTGGCCACGGGGGACGCAACGCCTTGAACGGCAATAATTCGACGTCCCAATTCGATGCCCCCCGACTCTGGCACCATCACGTAATAGTCCCCCTGCAGGGTAGCCAGCCCCCGCAGCTCCTCCCCGGTACCCAGTACCGCAACTAATTGAAGGGAATTTCCTGTTTCGCGAACGTTGGCCACCCCCACATAGCGCTCGTTTGAAAACAATACATACTTACCACTCATAGAGTCCCCCGGACTGGGTGCTTCGCGTGTCTGAAGCGCCAACTCTTCGGGGGGCAGTTCGGCGCCAAGCCCATCGGCAAGCTCGTCCAGTGCCGTACTCGGCGCACCATTCCAGAGATCGGCAGGTCCCAGGTGGGTACCTGCCTGAACATCCATAAGCCAGCTTACAATCATGTCCTGATTGAAGAGGGTCGAAATAATTAACGCCACCGCCAGCACGAAGAGTAGCGCGGAAGCCCAAACCTTGCGGCGGGGCCCGGCGGTAGCCGATTCGAGGGCCTGATCCGAGGCGAGACGACGAACACGCTGATCACGAAGGTTGTTACCACAAACCTTGCAAAGCAGGGTGCCCTCGGAGTTTACGGTGCCACATTGAATACAGACGGCATCTGCGTCGAGCTTTTCTTGATGGGCATCGCCCGCCTGATAATCCATATTCATGCAGCCTTTTCACTCCAACAGTTGGGGCCTATATAATGCCTATTCACGGTCACACGCGTCAAACACGCCCCTTCTGCCCCTGTTTTGCCGCCCGATCAGGGGGCCGATGTCACTTAATCCGACACGACATACAATGAAAGACCTTATTATACACGGGGTTAGCGTGTCTGGGAAGGGAAAATATCATTAAATACAGATCGGGGGCCCCCGAACGCCAGGCGTTGCAGGGGCCCCCGAAACCAATTTCGGTTGAAATATCGACTAGCTCGCGGCCTTGGCAGCGGCCAGCGCAGCGTCGTAGTCGGGATGATCGGTCATTTCAGGTACGTATTCCGCATGGACGATGGTGCCACTGGAATCCACCACGAAAATTGCCCGCGTATCCAGGCGCAGTTCTTTGATGTGGACGCCATAGCTGTCTCCGAAATTAAGGTCGAAATGGTCAGAGAGGGTCTGCACCTGATCCACTCCGGCGGCACCACACCAACGGGCCTGGGCAAAGGGCAGGTCAGCACTGATGGTCAAGACCACCACGTTGTCGCCCAATTCGGCGGCCGCTTCGTTGAAACGACGGGTCTGGGCATCACAAACACCGGTGTCGAGGGAGGGCACCACACTGAGCAGTCGCACCTTTCCGGCAGAGTCTGCCAACGTCACAGGGGAGAGATCGTTGGCCAGCAAGGTGAACTCCGGCGCGGGAGCCCCCACAGACACACGACTTCCAAGGAGGGTCAAAGGGCCACCTTTGAAGGTCAATTCACCGGTACGTTCGCTCATGGTAGGTTTCTCCTGGGTTAGCATCAGCCCCCCTTCCGGGCGGACTTTGCTGTAGTGGTTAGTTTTTCCGTCTTGAACCTACTACACCTGCTGGGGTAGGTTCAACGGGCTAACACCCTGACGTTCTATTCTATTCCAACTTGGAGTTCCTCAACATGCTGATACCCTTTCGTTCATTGGTAGCCCCTTCCCGCTATTTGGCCGCCCTGCTCTGTGCGAGCAGCGCAACGGCCGCTACCATCTCCGGGCAGGTTTTCCACGACCAGAACCACAATGGCACCCGTGATGCCTCGGAACCTGGTATCGCCAATGTGGGCGTATCCAATGGCACGGCGGTCGTCGCGACAGACGCGGCGGGCCGCTACACGCTGGAGATCGGCGATGAAGGCATCGTGTTCGTCATCAAACCCTCCCAGTGGCAGGTGGCGCTCGATCCGGTCACCTCGCTGCCCCGCCACTTCTACGTGCACCGGCCAACCGGGTCGCCGGACTACAAGTTTCCCGGGATCGCCCCAACCGGCGATCTGCCAGAGGCCATTGACTTCCCCCTGACCCCCCAGTCCGAGTCGGGGAGTTTCGACGTGGTGTGTTTTGGCGATACGCAGCCGCGTAATCAACAGGAAGTGGATTTCATATCCCATGACGTCCTGGAAGAACTGATCGGGGTCGACGCGGCCTTTGGTCTCACCCTGGGCGATCTGGTATTTGATAACCTGGCCATGCAACCGGAGATTGCACAGAGCGTGGGCCTCCTGGGCATGCCCTGGCACCATGTTATCGGCAACCACGACATCAATTACGACACCCCGGACTACGCCCATGAGGCGGAAACGTACACCCGCGTATTCGGCCCGCCCTACTACAGTTTTAATCATGGCAAGGTCCATTTCCTGGTCTTAAACGACATCTACTGGGAAGTCGAAAACCGCCGCTATCATGGGGAACTGGGTGCCGACCAACTCGCATTCATTGAAGCGGACCTGGCGTTGGTGCCCAAGGATCATCTGGTCGTGGCAGTCATGCACATCCCGCTGCAGGATGTGGTGGACCGGGCGCAGTTGTTTGAGTTACTCAAGCCCTTCCCCAAGAACTTTACGATCGCGGCCCATTGGCATCGCCAGGGCCACTTCTTCCTCGGAGCCGCGGAAGACTGGCCCCGTGAAGACAAACACCATCATCTGGTACAGGGCACCGCCTGCGGCGCCTGGTGGACCGGCAGCTTCGATGAATTGGGCATCCCTCATACAACCATGTCGGATGGCACGCCCAATGGCTACGCCATTATTACCTTTGATGGGGCCGATTACAGCATTCGCTACAAAGCGGCCCGCCGCCCGGCAGATTACCAAATGCACATCGCGGCCCCCGAATCGGTGACGCCGGCAGAATCGGGCAATACGGAGGTCATTGCCAACATATTCGCTGGGTCCGAGCGCTCTACAGCCCGTATGCGCCTTCAGGGTGAGGAAGCGTGGCGCCCCATGACGCGCTTTGACGGAAAAGACCCCTATGTGGTGGCAAATCATGAACGGGAAATGGCCATCGCGGCCGAATTCGCCCAACTGGATGGCGTGGAAACGCCCGACACGAAGGCACTGAAGAAGAGCTTTAACAAGCGGGCCCACCTGGTGGGTCGCAGCACCCCCGGGCCCCGCGAAACCGCCCACCTCTGGAAGGCCAATCTACCGGCAAACATGAAGGTCGGCTATCACCTCATCGAGGTCGAAACGACCGACATGTTTGGGCAGGTATTTCGGGCGCACCGGATAATCCGGGTCGTTGCCCCCGCCTAGGGGAAACACCTCTTACGAATCCACCGAAGTATTGGCCTCGGTGTCCAGATACGCGCCATTGCCGCCATTCTGCTTCGTAAAATAAAGGGCGCCGTCCGCCGCTTCGATGAATTGCGCGGGCGTCGCATCGCGACCGGGAACCTGAGACGTCACGCCACAACTGATGGTCACCACCCCGTGACCACGGTTGTGTTCGTGGCGGATCCCCAATGCATGGACCTCGGCCACCAGCCTGGAGGCCAGGTGTTTGGCCCCTTCCGCACCGGTTTCTGGAAGTAGCACAACGAACTCTTCCCCGCCGTAACGGGATACCATGTCGGCGGGTCGGGCGCACACCTTCTGCATGGCATCCGCAGTCCCTTTGAGACAACCATCCCCTTCATGATGGCCATAATTGTCGTTGAATTTCTTAAACTGATCAAGATCGATCATGATGAGCCCCAACGACTTTTCGCTGCGAATGTGGCGCCGGATCTCTTTTTCAATCTGCTCATCAAAACTGCGCCGATTCCAGACGCCGGTCAGCCCGTCCACCTGTGATAACGTGCGCAACTTCTCGGCCATGATTTTGTGCTCGGTAACATCTTGAATGGCCATCTGCACCCCCTCTTTATCATCATAGAGGATGCAACAGGCGTGCAGTTCCACCTGCCGCTTTTCCCGGGTGGGATCATGGGACTCTAAGGTGCACTCGATAGGCTCGCTGCGCCCTCCTCGTCGCTCTATCTCCTCGATCCACTGCTGTACGCCGTGTCGGTCTTCCTCAACAACGAAGCTATGAAATGGTCGCCCCGTCATCGCAGAATCTTCGAAGACCCCGAACAGGTGCATGGCCGACGTATTGTAAAAAACCAACTCTCCACCGACTTGTACGATGATGGGCTGGGGAGAGAGGCTCACCAGCGAGCGATAACGAATTTCACTCTCTACGCGGGCCGATTCCAGCAGGCGCATTTCATCCAACTGGGTTTCCAGCTGGGCTTTCTGCGCTTCGATACGGGTTAACTGGGCACCAATCTGCTTTTCCTTCTCCTGGAGTTGGCAGAAAATCTCTACCTTTCGGCGCACGATCGCGGGCTTAACCGGCTTGATCAGATAATCCACACCGCCGGACGTATACCCATCGGTTACTTCGACCTCCTGGTCGGCCGAGGCGGTTACGAAGAGGATGGGAAGATAATTCGGTGCCGTTTTTTCACGGAGACGCCGGGCCACTTCGTATCCGTCCATCCCGGGCATCTTGACGTCGAGCAGCACGACCGAAAAGTCATGCTTGTCAGCAAGCGCAAGCGCCTCTTCGCCCGAGTAGGCGGGCACAATGCAATGGCCCAGCTCGGATAGCATGCGATCGAGTATCTTTACGTTCATTTCCGCATCGTCTACGATGAGAATGTTATGCCTCAATGATACGACCCTTCCACCTGAAATTCCCTGGACAGTGGCTTCCGTCTCACTGCGAACCTGCCCGGCCACTTACACTATAGCACAGGATTTCCGCGCCGACGGACAAGTAATTCTGGATTCTCTCGGTCGAATACCCCGTATCAACCAAGACTCAGGGGGCAGGCGTGAGCATATTGGCAAAACAGCGCAGGGCACCGGGATGAAGCATCCGCAGTTGACGATACCAGCCGAGCGCGGTATACACATACTGCCCTTTACCATGGGTGGCCACGAGATAGGAGCCGGGAGGCAACTCTTCTCCCGGATCGGCCGTGGCGATCAGCGGTGTATACTCTGCGGACCAGGTCACCGGAAAATAGAGTCCCCGTTCCTGTAGCCAGCCTGACCAATCGCCCGCTCCGATTTGGTTGGGCGTCGTAAAGAGCCGATGCGCGGGTTCGAGCATCGTGATCGGCGCATCCTCACGGGTCACACGGTTACGCGACAAGGTAATGGGATAGGGCGCGTAGGAATCATTCCAGTCGAAGGTCTTCTGGTACATGACAAGCAGGGTGCCCCCGCGGGCCACATAGTCGAGCAACGACGCATTGTTGGCCACCAGATCAGGTCGGTACTGGTAGGCGCGAATGTCCACAATGATGGCCGTGAAGGCATCCAGCCGCTCTTCCACATAATCCTCGATCTGGAGCGTCTCGTGGGGCACACCCAGCTTCTCCAGGGTCGTCACGAAGGTATCGTCGTAACTCTGGATTACGCCGACGCGAATCGCCTCCGGCACCGCCACATCGACTACACGCAGCGCAATTTCGGTAGATGTGGTTGCTCCCACAACCTGGGCCGCCAACGGGTAATCCCCGGGTGCTACGCCTTCGGGCGGGGTGACGGAAAAGGTGGCAAAGCGTTGTTCCCCTTCTCGCGCCAGAGAAAGGGATTGCCGCTTCGGCGTCACCTGCCAACCGTCTGGTACGACGAGACTCAGGAATTCCGCCAATGCGTCGGGCGTATTGTTGGTGACGAGCAGTCGAACCGGGAAGGCCCCGGCATTCGCCGGACGCACCAGAAGGGGCGCGTCTGGACATGCGATGGTGAGGGGTGCCGCCACGTCGAGATAAACGGGCGCCGTAAGATGGAGCAGGGCATTGCCACAGATGACTTCCGCATCAATGGACAATTGTGGCTCCAGAAAATGGGCGTCGAACAGACGGGGCGCGTGCGGCAAGGTCAGGTCCGCATCCGCTGTGATTGCCACCTTGAACTCGCCCTGGGCGGTGCCGGTGCGATGAAGGGGAGCCTCCACCTTCTGGCGGCCGAGGGCGTTCAAACCATGGTGGTGGGTCAACTCCATATCCGCGACGATGCTATCCTGCTCGCCGAAGTCAATCAAGGAAGCCGAAATGCTTACATCTTGTCCCGGTGTCGCCACCGAATCACTCAACGAGGTCGTGAGCCGCAGTTCCACCGCCTGGATGGCGGCCCGATTGACCGCCGCCCAACGGGCCCGTTCATCGAAGGAACCGGTGCGCATATCTTCGTTCGCGGCGAGCCAGGACAGGAGGACCGGTTTCGCCGCTTCCCGGCTGACGGTACGGGAATCCAACTGGGGGCGATTCTCATCTTCCACCCACGGCAACCCTTCAAACAGGGGCCCTCTTCCGGTGAGCTTCGCGGTCACGTCCCCGACGCGCTTGTTCAACACGAGCTGATAGAAGGAGCGCGGCTGGGTCGACAGGAGGAGGTCAATGAAGAAGCGCATCCCCTGGGATTCATGGACTTCCAGGGCACTGGCCGCAATTTCTGCGATCGTTTTTCCCCGAATGGGCTCCAGGGTGGCGATATCGTTGGCCACCGCCCCTTCGCTGCCCTTGAAATCCCGGATGTAGAGGCGCAAGGGCTGCCAGGGCTCCAGCCCCTGACTGCGGTGGATCGGAAACTGACTCGGGTCACCCGCGACATCGAAGGCGCGCTGAAGAATGGCCCCAATGGCCTGGTGGTGACCGTGGTCTTTAAGACGGCCGTGGTTGGTGATTATGACGTGGGGCCGCGTTTCACGGATGACCCGCACCATACGCTCCAGGGCGACCTGTTCCCCCCAGATTTCGAGGGTCTCTTCGGCCGTCTTGGAATACCCGAATTCCGGCAGATTCAAGAAATGGAGCTGGGCCCCCTCGATGGCGGCAGCGGCGCGCATCTCGCGGGTACGAATCACGCCAAGCGCATTGTAGAGCTCGGGCCCCTTTTCGTTTTGACCACCTTCCCCCCGCGTCGCAATTACCGCGTGGGTTTCGATGCCGTGAAGCATTCGGTAATAGGACAGGGTCGCTCCGTCTTCGTCATCCGGATGGGCTGCAACACACATGAGGCGCAGGTCTGTTTCGACATCGAGGAGCGCCTGTCGGAATGCGACGTCCCCCAACTCGGTTGCGGAAACGCCTCCTGACCCCAGGGCGAGCAAAAACGTGCATACAATCAATCTGAATTTCATGGAATTAACGCCTGTAATCTTGGTGTGTACGTTGGGTGTCCGGCTGCGGACACGGCCTCCTGGCTGCCCGATACATTCGGCAGCGCGCCGCTACTGTGTAGCCAGCAAGGTATCCAACTCTTCGAGGGTGAAACGCACGCTGACCACATAGGGCTTCGCATCGGGTGCAAAGTGCCCATAGGTCGTCGTCACGAAGGTTCCATCGGGGAGCACCTCTACGCCAGGATAGGCGCAGTCCGCCCCTTTGTGATTGTCCATAATCCGGACACGGTATTGGCCGTCCCGTCCGTTGACGATATCGTCATAGGTGCCAACCCAGCCGACCCAATCCCCTTTGGTCGGACTCTGACGCGTGGTATCCCGGAACGAGATGAAGAGACGGCCGTCGGGGGCATATTTGCCCGTGTGTCGATCGCCGGTGAGGGAGGCCGGGACCTGACGGGGCTCCGACCAGGTAGCCCCTTCATCTTCGGAGGTGATCAGAAACGAATTGAACTTCCGGCTGTTCTCGCGCAGGAGAACGGCCAATTGATTGCCATCGGGGGAACGAAAAATACCCGGTTCGCACAGATGGGCTTCGGGATGGGTCGCGATAACGCGAAGCCCGCCCCAGGTCAGCCCACCATCTTTGGACTCGATCTGATAGACCTTAAATACAGGGCCCCCTTCGGGCGGGGCGGCCTTCGATCCACTGCCACTGATGAAACGACCATCGTCGTGAAAGAGTGCGATATAGTTGCCATTTTTCAGACGCTCCACACAGCCCATGGCCACGATGCCACCGAAGTCTCCAATAGATTTCAGGGGCGACCAGGTGGCGCCGTCGTCTTCGGAAACGGCCATACGAATGGGATACAGACCGGAGAACATGATCAATCGCTTGACGCCCTGGGGGTCAATGACGCGGTGGATGGTCGGAACTTCCTTGGAGCTTGCCCAGTTTTCAGGGACCGGCAATCGATCGCTCCACGTCAAACCGGCGTCCGTGCTGCGCTTCATCACGATGGGGCCACGCCCATGGCCTTTGGGGTAAACCGCGATCATGGTGGTGTTGTCTTCCAGCAAGACGGTGGTCGGATGTCCAAGATATTGCCCTTCTTCCCGATCCACCACGACCTGACGCTCCGTCTGCGCGGATATGTCTACAATGGGAATGGTGTAACCCGGCGCGGGGTCGGCCTGGGCCGTGGCCAGGGTGCCGACGAGGAGAAAAAGAACCGCTCCCAGGACAGGCAACGGGTTGGCTTTATGGGAGGTCGGGAAGGCGGTCGGGAAGCACATGGTGCAGTCCTTTCTCGGAGTTTGTCATAATCCTTGCTAATGCACATTGAGAAGCGAGCATAGCATATCCCGCGTTTCATCCGGCAACGCACTTTCCCAGGCAAAGGAGCCCTCCATTGGACCACCACGACCGTGTAATGTATCTGAAACAAAAGGGTGTAATCGCCATCATTCGGGCCGACCAAGGCGGAGACGCGCTGGTGCGCACGGTCATGGCGCTGGTCGAAGGGGGCATACACTGTGTGGAAGTTACCATGACCACGCCGGGAGCGCTGGACGCTATCGCTGCGGCCCGCAAGGAACTGGCCGGGGCGGATGTTCTTCTCGGCGCTGGAAGTGTGTTGGATCGAGAAACGGCCCGCCTGGCGATCGGTGCCGGGGCAGAATACCTGGTCTGTCCGATTACGGATGAGGAAACCATTCGAACCGGGAGGCGTTATGGAACCCCGGTCTTACCGGGTGCCTTTACTCCGACGGAAATCCTGCGGGCGTGGGAATTGGGCGGCGATTTGATCAAGGTGTTTCCAGCAACACTGGGTGGGCTGGACTATATCAAGGCGGTGAGCGCGCCCATGCCCCAAATCCCGATGGTGCCAACAGGTGGCATCGACGCCGACAATGTCCACACCTTCATTCAGGCCGGCGTTGCTGCCGTAGGGGTCGGGTCGGCCCTGGTGTCGAATGCCCTTATTGGAGCTGGCAAGTTCGACGAAATACGAACGCGGGCCGTGCGCTTCTCCGAGGCCGTGGCACGTGCCCGGTCGGGCCATTAAAGAAATTCTCGCTCAGGTCGATAAGGGAGTAGTAACGCAAACAACCTTGGAAAGGCCCGTAACGATGTCCGCACCCCTTATGATCAGCGAAGAGGTAAAGAGCGCCGCCCAAAAAATCCTGGAAGCCCAGCCGACCTTGGAATCCACGCTGAAACGTTACGCGGACGAACTCGGTGTTTCACTGGAGCACGTGGTGCTGGGGTCGTTGATGACGGTGGCGGAAGAGTACCGCCGCAGCACCGGTGATGGCCAAATCCCCTGCCTTCACTAGGCAGATGACCGCGCCCTCCCCGAAAGCTCAGGAAGACCCGGGCTCGGAGACGGGCAATATTTCGGTTGACCGGTCTGGGGCATCGTCCTCAATCCCTGCCAACTCGATTTCCCCCTGATTCCCCGCATGATCAGTGATACACTGGTCGAATATGCCCGCAAGACAGGCTATCACGTCCTGGCGATGATTGTCGGAAGGCACTTCCACGAAGGCATAGTAGAGGAAGACATCCTTATCATCGGATGACTTCACACGAAGCTTCTCCGCCGACGCCAGGGTGGCCACGTGTGCCGGCACGCCCTCCGACGCCATCAGGCGTGCGCCGCCCTCCAACTGCACCTCCAGGTAGCGGAGTCCCAGCTCGTGCCGGCAGAGCTCCAACAAGAGGCGCCGTTCCACACACCCGCCATGATTGTCGAGGCAGAGCTTGGCGTAGGCCGCAAGCGCATGGTACAAACGGTTTTTCTGACGCCGCTCAAAAATGGTGCGGAAGGCGGTGGGCCGAAGATACCCGGCCAACCAGGCGATATATACCAGGGCCCCGGCGTAGAGGGCGTAGGGCACGCCGCTCCAGGGGGAGTTGATGGGAATCAGGGCCGACAGCACGGCGGCTGTGGCCAGGCACGCAGCGACCCCATAGAGGGTCAAGACCACGCGGGGCTGGGAGTATCCTTTGCCCAGCAGTCGATGGTGGGTATGGTGGTTGTCCCCCGCAAAGATGGGGACCCCTCGCAAATAGCGCCGCACGATAGAGATCAGGGTTTCGAAAATAGGAAAGCTGAGGGCCAGGGTCGGCGTGAGCAGAATGACCGCCGTTTCCGACTTCTGGGAGCCCATGAGCGACATGGCAGCCAGGGTGAATCCGATAAACATGCTGCCTGTATCGCCCATAAAGATGCGGGCGGGCGGGAAATTGTAGATCAGGAAACCGAGCAAACACCCCGCCATCGCCGCACCGACGAAGGTCACGTAGGTGTTTTCCTGGAGAAAGCCCAGGGTTACCAGGGCGATTACGCCCACGAGTGCGATTCCGGACGCAAGCCCATCCACACCGTCAATGAGATTAAAGGCGTTGATCATGCCCACAATCCAGAACATGGTCAGCAGGCTTCCCAACAGAAAGCCCAATTCGATGGTCCCGACAAAAGGAAGGGCTACCGTATTCAGCCCATAACCGGCGAGACAAACGAAAGCGGCCACGCCTACTTGCCCCAGAAGCTTCCACCGGGCCCGCATACCGCGGGTATCGTCGACGAGCCCCAGAACCAGAATGGCAATACCGCCCAGCACGAGGAGCAGCAGGTCGTTCCGGTTGTAGGAGGCGAGGCTGTAGAGAAAGTCGAAGTGGTCGGGGTAATGCTGAAGGAGCCACTTCCAGTTGTTGCCCCAAAGCAGCAGGTATCCAGCAGCGCTCGCCAACGTGCCGGCCACCAACAGTGGCAACGCGATACCGAGCCCACCCAGCAGGGGCATGGCCCCCTCGAATACCTTCCGGTACCCGCCCTGATCCACCGCACCGACCTTTCGGGCCAGGCGCATGACCAGTGGAATCAAGATCACCGTGGCGACCAGGCAGCCAAAAAAGAGTCCAGCAACTATTTTCAGCAGCAAGATTTCGGTCACCTGGGGGCCTTTCCGACGTTTTTTCAGAAAAAAATAGGGATCGGGATCAAAGGGACTCCCTTGCCGCGCCATTATAGTCGGCAGCTTACCAATCGATCAACGGCAAATCCCCGGTTTGGAAGTGTTTGGAACGGGCGTGATAGAATCGGGTCCATACGAACGGGGCCGTAAATTGCGGCCCGGTGAAAACGTCCAAACCCATGGGAACGGGTGATTTCCGTCTCGTGCCCCGTGAGAAAATTTAACTCGGTATCGGATGCGGCCCTTGTGACACGTCACCGCCCCGACACCCGCGCAGATTATTGGAGCAATGCATGGCCAAGGCAGTCGAAGAGCACGAACAGTATGATGAATTGGATTTGGGCGAAATCCTCCGCGAGCTCTTCCGATGGAAATGGACGTTAATCGGTACCACGCTGCTGGTGGGCATACTGGCGGCGGCCTATAGCCTGACCAAGCCGAATCTGTACGAGTCTTCTGCGGCCCTCATCGTACGCGAGCCCCCCCGTCCCATTGACCGCGCCGAAGAAAATCCGGCCCCTCGGGACGTCCCAACCCTCACGGTGGAGACGCTGCAGGCCCTGACGGAGTCCACGGAGATTACCTGGACCCTCTTTGAAACCCTGCTGGAAAAGGGCATCCTGGTGCTCGATGCCGAAAAGAATCAGAGTAAAGATGGCCGTTTTCGGGAGTTTCAGGGCACCCTGCGAACGGAAATTAAGAAGCAGCAATCCCGTGCGGCGGGTGGCTCCGACATTCTGCCCATCCTCATTCTCAAGGCCCGTGCCGAATCGGCTACCGATGCCGAACGTATCGCCAATGAGTGGGCATCGCTGGTGGAGACCCGAAGCAGCGAAATTTACACCAAGGGCGTCGAAGCGCTGGGAGCCTTCATCGGCGACATGTATAAGAAGTCGAACGAGTCCCTGGAGGAGTTGGAGAGCACCCTGGCGGAGAAGGAACTGGAAGCGAGCCTGACCTTAAAGAAAGCCCGCCTGGCCACGCTGACGAAAAAGATCAGTATGCTGGAAGACGAAATCCTCGACATCGACATTGAACTCGCGGTCAATGAAGTCGCCATCGAAGAGGGAGAGGCCCGTATTAAAGAGCAGCGGGTAGACAACGAGTGGATTGGCACCGTGGCGGAAGACGCGCTGCTGAAGAACGAACCCTACCCCTTCCCCCTGGAAAATCTTTCCGATCAGGCGAAGAAAGTACTGGATCTATCGGAGCAGAAGGTGCGCCAGACGGAAGCCCTGCGAAAATTCCGGCGGGAACAGAATCTTCTGGGAAAAGAGAAACGATTTGAGCACAGCCAAATCGACATGGAGCGTATTCTGGCGGAAAAAGCCAAGGTGGACGATGAGCTTCCTGCGGTGGAAACCGCCCTCTCGGCCCTCACCGAGCAGCTCAAAGACATTACGGAGACCATCACGCTCAATAAGGCCATAACCGATGACGCCTTGTGGGATCTCTATCTCAACCGGGACAAGGAAGACGGACCCAACCCCGACATGTTGGTCCCTCTCAAGTCTGAAACATTGAATCCCCTCTATCAATCGACGCGGGAAACCATCGTCGAATTGACCTCCAAAGCCGAGACACTGCGTGGGAGTACGGTCCAGTTGGAACGCAGCGAAGAGGCGGTCATGCAGCTCACCGAAGAACTGGAGAGCGAGATCGACATGATAACCGAGGAGCTGGACCGCCGAACCACCGCACTGGAGGCTACGAAGACTTCACTTGCCCTGCTTCGAGATGACTATCTTGAAGAGGCCAAGGTCGTCGAAGAGTTAACCCTCAAAAACCTTCGCAGTCAGGCGGACCGGAAAACCCGCAGCGAATTGCGTGATCGATTGACGGAAGAAGCCAACGCACTGGATAGGAGTATCTCGGATTTCGAACTCCAGATTGACGCGCTGACCCGGGAATCGGACAAGACCAAGAACGTGCGGACGGCCCTCGCCTCCAAGGCGGAAGAAGTAGCCCTGCTCGAGTTTTCGACGGAGAATGCCACGCAAACAGGCACGGCTATCCTTTATCAGGCGCAGGCCAATCCCAACAAAGTGGCCCCGTCGCGAAGCAAACTGGTATTGATGGCCATGGTAGGGGCCTTCCTGGTATGTAGTGTACTCGTTTG
This sequence comes from Candidatus Hydrogenedentota bacterium, assembly GCA_034669905.1. Lineage (GTDB taxonomy): Bacteria > Hydrogenedentota > Hydrogenedentia > Hydrogenedentales > JAEUWI01 > JAEUWI01. The sequence goes on along the minus strand of JAXMOL010000007.1, from coordinate 132,680 downwards.
CGGCGCAAAATTTGTTCGTGAAGCGGATTAGGGCGGGCAACTCCCGAGCAACCGAAATCCCCGTTTTGACACAGGCAGCCGCCCTTTCCGAAGGGTGGCCTACGGAAATCGATAGTTATGCACGAGCAATTGCTTGATCGAATTCAGCGAAAATCGGTCTCCGTCGGTATTATCGGACTCGGCTATGTGGGCCTTCCCCTGATTCGCGCCTTTATCAATGCGGGCTATTCCGTCATTGGTTACGACACCGACAACCACAAAGTGGAGTCGCTTCGGGCGGGAAACAGTTACATCAAGCATGTGCCCTCGGCGTGGCTCCAGGACTGGATTGCCAGTGGTAAGTTCACGGCGACGGATGACATGGGGCGGCTCGATGAGGCTGACGTCTTGCTCATTTGTGTGCCTACCCCCCTGGGTCAGGGCCGGGAGCCGGACCTGAGCTATGTGGAGTCCACCTGCGCGGCCATTGCGAAGCGACTTCGCCCGGGCCAGTTGGTGGTGCTGGAGAGCACGACCTACCCCGGCACCACCCGCAACGTCATGTTGCCCATCCTCGAACGCAGCGGACTGACGGTCGGAAAGGATTTCTTCCTGGCCTACAGCCCCGAACGGGAAGATCCCGGCAACTCGGATTACTCGGCCGACGGCATTCCCAAGCTGGTCGGTGGCTACGATGATGCCTCTACGGAACTGACCGTCGCCCTGTATCAGGAGGCCATCGTCAAGATCGTACAGGTTTCGTCCTGCGACGTGGCGGAGGCCGCGAAAATTGTGGAGAACACCTACCGCGCGGTGAATATCGCGATGGCAAATGAACTCAAAGTCATCTTCGACCGGCTCGACATCGATGTGTGGGAAGTCATTGATGCGGCAAAGACCAAGCCCTTTGGTTTCCAGGCGTTCTACCCGGGGCCGGGCCTGGGGGGCCATTGCATCCCCATTGACCCCTTCTATCTGAGTTGGATTGCACGACAGGCCGGCCTGACTACCCGCTTCATTGAACTGGCGGGCGAAATCAACACCAGCATGCCAAACTACGTCGTTTCCCGCCTTGCAGACGCCCTGAATGACCAGGGCCAGGCCTTGCGGGGAAGTCGCATTTGTATTCTGGGAGCGGCCTACAAAAAGGACGTGGATGACCCGCGGGAAAGCCCCACCTTTGAGCTTATCCGGCGTCTGTTAAAAAAGGGGGTAAACGTCACCTACAACGACCCCCATATCGCCGTCCTCCCGAAGATGCGGCGTTGGCCCGATATTCCCGCGATGGAGAGTCAGCCCTTGACCGAACGCTTTCTCGCCTCGCAGGACTGCATCCTGGTGGTCACGGATCACAGCGACTACGATTACCCCTTTATCCTGAAGCACGCGGCGCTGATTATGGACACCCGCAATGCCCTGGGCGGTTTGCCCGACCCGGACGGCAAGGTGCGAAAGGCCTGAGTCGCGCCTCCGCACAGGGACCACACTTCACGCTGCCCCATCCCTGTTTCCCCCTGATTCCTGTTGGAGATATAGAGTCATTATCTACGTACTTGGCATATCGGCCTTTTACCACGACAGCGCCGCGGCCCTGTTGGGCGATGGTGTAATCCTCGCCGCGGCACAGGAAGAACGTTTTACCCGCATCAAGCACGATGCGGCCTTCCCCACCCATGCCGTAGCCTACTGCCTGGAATCCGCAGGCATCGGCCCCGAATCCCTGGATGCCGTCGTTTTTTACGACAAGCCCCTACTGAAATTTGAACGCATTCTTGAGACCTATTTGGCCACCGCTCCCTTCGGGCTCCGCTCTTTCATGATGGCCTTGCCCCTGTGGGTCCGTGAAAAACTATTTCTGCCGCGCGAAATCGACGGGGGCCTCAGGAACCAGTATTCGGGACCGATCTACTTTACCGAGCACCACGAGTCCCACGGCGCCAGCGCTTTTTTCCCTTCGCCCTTTGAAGAGGCGGCCGTCATCACGCTGGATGGCGTCGGGGAATGGACCACAACCAGCTGGGGCGTGGGACGGGGCAATCACCTCCGCCTTGAAAAGGAAATACACTTCCCCCACTCGTTGGGCCTCCTTTACAGCGCCTTTACCTACTACACGGGATTCCGGGTGAATTCGGGCGAATACAAACTCATGGGACTCGCGCCCTATGGTGAACCCCGCTATGCCGATCTCATCCGGGAACATCTTATTTCGGTGCACGATGACGGTTCCTTCTGGTTAGACCAACGCTATTTCAACTACTGCAGTGGCCTCACCATGACGAGCAAACATTTTCACCGGCTCTTCGGGGGGGAACCGCGGAAGCCTGAGTCCCCCATCACCCAGCGGGAAATGGATCTGGCCCGAAGCATTCAGGTGGTATTGGAAGAAGTGGTGCTCCGAATCGCAACCCACGTCCACCAGAAAACCGGGCTGGACCATCTGTGCCTCGCCGGCGGGGTCGCCCTCAACTGCGTCGCCAATGGAGCGCTGCTGCGCGACGGGCCCTTCAAGAAGATCTGGATTCAACCGGCCGCAGGCGATGCCGGGGGTGCGTTGGGTGCGGCATGCTTCGCATGGCACCAGATTATGGGCCACGAACGGTACGTTACGACTACGGACCAACAACAGGGCAGCTATCTGGGCCCTTCGTATTCTGATGAAGAAATCCGAGCGCAGCTCGATCGCATGGGTGCGCGCTACATCCATTTCGAATCCGAAGCGGAATTGCTGGATACCGTGGCCACCCACCTGGAAGCGGGTCAGATCGTGGGACATTTCGCAGGACGAATGGAGTTCGGTCCCCGGGCGTTGGGTGGACGCAGTATACTCGGAGACCCGCGGAACCCGACCCTTCAATCCACGATGAATCGAAAGATCAAATTTCGTGAGTCCTTTCGGCCGTTTGCGCCGAGCTGTCTGGAAGAACGGGCCGCCGATTATTTCGAGCTCGAGGGCGAAAGCCCCTATATGCTGATCGTCGCACCCGTGGCCGAGGCCCGCCGCCTGCCACCGGGAAAGGGTGGCTTGTTTGGTATTGACCTGGTCAACGAGGCCCGCTCAGACATCCCTGCGGTCACGCACGTCGACTATTCCGCCCGCATTCAGACCGTGAACGAAGACCAGTCCCCACGGTATTATCGTCTTATCAAGGCCTTTGAATCGCGCACGGGTTGTCCGATGGTGATCAACACCTCCTTCAATATCCGGGGGGAACCCATTGTCGGCACACCGGAAGAAGCCTATCGGTGCTTCATGTTTTCCGATATGGATGTGTTGATATTGGAAAATTGCCTTTGCATCAAGTCGGAACAAGCGCCAATGGAGGGTGCGGAAGCCTACAAGAAACAGTTTAAGCTGGATTAATGCGGGACGGTGCACTGCGGTACACCGCCGAGCGTCAGCACCGGAACACAAGACACGACAAAACGCGTTAGGAGAGCGGACCCCATGGCCACGAAGCGACCGGGAATCCTGAGTGAGTTTATTCTCTATATAAGAACCAACAAGGTGTATTGGATGGTGCCTATCCTTATCGTGGTGCTTGCCCTGACCCTGTTGGTCCTCTTTGGGGGCACCGCAGCGGCACCCTTTATTTATACGCTGTTTTAGGCCGACAGCCCTTCAGGAGCACGCCACCATGTCTCTCGTTACAATCGATTGGAAACCCGACACGACCGCCCGCCGAAAGTTTGGCCTGACTATGTTGGTCGGCTTCGGGGTCATTGGGCTGGTCTTTTATGCCTGGCCCTGGAACTGGCCGATCACGCAGAGCGCACCACTTGCCTGGGGCTGCTGGGGCTTTGCCGTGGTCTCTGGCGTGCTTGGATTGAGTGGCAGTCGCCTTGCGCTGGCAGTCTATTGGCCCTGGATGGCGGTAGCTTTCGTCATGGGCTCCATTATGAGTCGGGTTCTGGTAGCGGCTTTTTTCTACCTCATGATTACGCCCATGGGATTGATCATGCGCTTGACCGGCCGTGACCGGCTCCAGCTGAAGCGGCCGAACGGCCCAAGCAGCTGGGTAGACCATACGTCGACAGACGACATCAGCCGCTACGAGCGCCAGTTTTAGCACGCCCACACCAACGGAACCATTGACACCGACACGAAAGCCTCCCATGCCAGACATCGCAAAGAAACTCCTCTTGTCCGTGCTCGTGACCGTTGTAACGCTCGGGCTGGGCCTGATCGGCCTCCGGCTGCTGGCCCCCCAACTCCTTCCGGGTAGCGCCCACGCACCGGCGGATATACGGCTGGTCCAGGTGGATGAAGCGGTGCCTCCTTTCTTTGAACTACTCTTTAACCGGGAGGACCCGACGCAGGCCACAGAATTGAGTGGGCTCGAAGTCTTCTATCGGGATCATCGGATTTATCTGCCCGATCCCCATTTGATCCATCGGCCCATTCCCATGCTGGAAGACATGGGCTACAAGGGCCCCCATGACGCCATTGGATTCCGCAATCTTGGCGTGCCCAATCGCGCCGACGTGATTACCCTGGGCGACAGCCAGACCTACGGCGCCAATGCCCGTTTCCCCGAAATCTGGCCTTCCCAATTGCGCCCTCTCTTGAGTCACCGCGGCGTCACCCCCGAGCTCTACAACGTGTCTATCGGCGGCTGGTGTGGGGTTCATTACTACTACCTCTTTGAGAAACTGCTGGCCTTCGAACCCAAGGTCGTTGTGGTGGCCCACTATATGGGTAACGACGCCCTGGAAGCCTTCCGGCTCGTCTATGCCAACCCCTACTTCCACGACCTGATTCCCGACGATAGCCTTTCGCAGGATGACCTTCCCCCACTTGATAACCTGGCACACTGGGAAACCACGTTTGCGGATGAGACCACCCATGTATTCACCGCCGAGCGACGCCTCCTGGTCAATGCCGAGAATCCTGTCGTCGATGCCGGCTACGCCATTATGGGCGAAATATCCCGCCGAATCAGCGCCCTCGCCGCCCAGCACAACGTCGCTATTGTCTACACCATCATCCCCACCCACGAACTGGTGTACCAAAAGAAAGTGGCACGGGATGGCCTCGATGCCCCCCAGGCCTATCGCGATCTCGTCCGCCTGGAACAGCAACGAATCGATAGCCTGGCCGCATTGCTGGACTCCCTGCCCGAAAGCCGATACGTCGATATCCTGACGCCGCTTCAACAGGCGGCCCTGACGCCGGAGCGGATTTACCGTTTTGATTCTCCCGATGGGCACCCGTTCCCCGCGGGTTATGGCATCATTGCCGATACGCTAGCTCCGGCGGTGCGGGGGGCCTTGGGCCTGGACGCGTCGGAAAAGGGCCTGGCCGCAACTTCTCCGGCCGCGATGCTGCACCTGCCGCTCGATGACAACACCCCGTCGGCGCTCGTGGCGGAGGCAAAGCGCGAAGAGCTGGGCCAGACTTTTCTGGATGCCAGTGGAAATCCCCACACGTCCAGGCACGCAATCCCCGGCGTAATTGGTGGGGCATTGGCCTTCGACGGCATGGACGACGCCATCCAAATCCCGAAAGAGCAGGTCGCGCACTTCTTTGCCGAGAATGCCGATTTCACAATGGCATTCTGGTGGCGAAGTGATAGTGACCCCTTTCCCGACGGCTATCGGGCCATCCTCCGAAACCGTAGCGAGGTACGTGGTGGTCTCATCCTCTTCCAACGGGGCAACAGCGCAGGGACGTCTCAGCGCATTTATTTGAACTTTTACCTTCCGGGAGAGGGTCCCCCGGTACTCGCCGCGGCCACGGATGGGCCAGAAAACATGGGGACATGGCACCACTACGTGTTTCAGCGGGAGGGCACCACGCTGCGGGCATGGCGTGATGGCAAGATCCTGAAGACGTACACCGATGGGTCAGCGACCCAACGCCTCGGAGCCGGGGAGCATCTACTACTGGGATCGACCACGCCGGGCGCGCCGGGCGCCTTCGATGACTTCCGCCTCTACGCGCGGGCCTTGTCTGAATCAGAAATCGTATTATTGGCATCACGCCCTTGAGTTGGGGTATGATCGCGGGCAAATTGGGCGGGGAGTATCGTCTTGGATACCCGTTCCCCATTCACGCCCCTTACCCTATCATCGTCTAGAAGGACTGCAGAAAAGTATGACTACGTCTTCAAATTGGAAGCCCTTGGGAATTGTAACTTGTTCCGCCTTGGCTCTTTGTGCAGGCGCATTGCTCAGCAGTTGTGAAAAAAAGTCCGAGGAGACGCCCCGTCCCTCCGCTGCGGTGACCCCGATAGCCCCTGCGACTGCGGAACCTGCCGCAGAAAAAGCCGCGCCTGTCGCTGAAAAGCCCGTGGCGCAGGAACCGGCTACCGCCATTGGCGATCCGACTCTCCCGATACTGCATCTTGCCATGGACGACAAGAATGCGGATACGGCGGTAGTGGACCGGTCGGACTACGCACATCACCAGGTATTCCTGGACGAAACCGGAACCGCCCACACAACCGCCCACAGCGTACCGGGGGTGGTTGAGAACGCCTTGTCATTTGACGGCGTCGATGACGCTATCACGATACCTGCAACCGATGTGGGTGCCGCCTTTGCCGCTGGGCAGGATTTTACGGTTTCCTTTTGGTGGCGCAGCGAGCATCTTCCCTTTCCCGACGGATATCAGACCATCGTAAGCAACTTCACGGGTAAAGACGGTGGGTTTGGGCTCTATCAACGCGGCAATTCCGATGGCACAGACCGTCGGGTCTACCTGAATTTTTATGTCCCCGGCAACCCGGCGCCGATCTTGTCCCACCCCATACGTCTCGCCGAGAACGTCGTGGATTGGCATCACTACGCCTTCCAACGTGAAGATGCGACCCTGCGGGTTTATTTCGATGGTGCACTTCAGGCCGAATATACCGACCCGACCGCCAACGAGGCGCTGGGCGCTGGTCAGGCCGTCAAGATCTCGCCAGCAGGCCGCGGCAGCAAGGGAAGCATGGACGAATTGAATATTCTCCCGAGTGCGCTTCCGGCTTCCGCTATCGGCGAACTCGCCCAGACCACGCCCGGCCTGGACGACTTGTTTTCGTTGGCGGAAAAGCTCGGTGCGCTCAAGGCGGATGCGGCATCAGACAGCACGGAAATCGCCCGCGTGGAAGCGGCCCTGAAAGCGAAAATGGACGCCCAGGAAGGGTATCCAATGGCGCTGAGCGATGAGGTTGAATTGCTGGGCTTCAAGTACGCTTTGTTTGGTGGAAACCAGTACGAATGGACCATGGCCTTCCGAACCAGCGCGCCGCTGGAAAAAGATTTTCATATTTACGTTCACGGCGTTGTGGATAAGTCCCACGTCAGTAAGATTCCAGAACGCAATGGAAAACCCAGCCAACTCCAGAAGTGGGGATTCAAACCCACCCCTCCCACCTCCAGTTGGACCCCTGGCGAAATCATCGTAGTCCGTTTCCAGGCGCAGGCCGCGGACGTACCCTACGAAATGTCCATCAACCTGATGTACAACGACCCCGATTCCGGCTGGATGGAACTGAGCCCTGACTTTTTGCGACTGGGTTGGCAAGCGTCTCTCTAAGGGAAACAGCCTTCCGCCGAATCACGCCGCATATGAATGCGGTGCTGTTCAGGCTTGAATGGTTGTCGGCTGTGAAGGTGTTGGTTTCTCGTGAACGCGCTTAAAAAGCTTTGGCCAGGCCGAGGCCGGGGTACCGCCCATCAGATTTTATCCTTTGGCGCCGCGGAAGGATTGTCCCGGGGAATTAACTGGGGCTTGTTGGTGGTGCTGCCCCTCTTTCTCCAGTCGACGGAGGAATACGGTCGCGTCGGCCTCCTCGTCTCCATTGAGGTACTCGTATCGAGTGTGTCTATGGTGGGGCTCGATCGTGCCATACTCCGCTTTTACGCCAATGAGGAGAGCCCCAGCCCGTTCTTACGGTCGGTACTCGTTCTATGGGCGATTGTTGCCTGGATTCCCTCGCTCATCGTTCTCATCCTTTACCTGGCGGGCTGGGAAACCTTCTTTGGCATTCCCGTGGCACCCCACCTGTTCCTGATGAGCGTTATCATTGCGCTCTTTAATCTCAACATGCTCTGCGTCTGCGTGAGTCGCTCAGAAAATGACCTGGGCAACTTCCTGAAGTTCCGCCTTTGGTATGTGGGCCTGAAGTTCGTCTTTGTGCTACTTCTCGCGGTGTACATCGGAAACAGTCTTGCCTATGTGGCCGGATTTGGTATTGCCGCAGTGGGTATGATGCTCTTTAACATTCCACTCCTGCGTCGCACGGCCTCCACCCCGTCCGAGTCCGCGGTGGTTCGTAAGCTCTTACTCTTTGGCTGGCCTTTCGTGTTCCACGTGGCCAGTGGAAACGTCCTTACCTACTTCAGCCGTTTCTTTCTGGAAGCCTATAGCACGACCGAGGATGTGGGCGTCTTTACCTTTGCCTTCACAATCGGCGGTGGAATCTATCTTGTCTACGCGTCTCTGGCGACGTATTTCGAGCCTCGGATCTACAGTCATTCGGATGACAAGCAGAAGTGTGAGTTTTGGCTGGCCTTGTACACCAACCTGTGCGTATCTATTGCGGCAGCCGGCGGGGCCCTGCTCCTGCTCGTCTTCCCCTTCATAACCGGATATCTGCCAGAGGACTACCACCGGGCCTTGCCCATATTGTCTATGGTCATGGGCACCATTCTGCTCCGTCCCATCTATATTCAGAGCAACTTTCGATTGGTTGCCAACGAACGTACGCACTATATCGCCAATGCCTCATTTGTCGGTGCGATTGTCAGCATTGCCTTTAATTTCTGGCTCATCCCGCTTTACGGCATTTGGGGTGCCGCGGTGGCCCTGTTCATTTCCAACTTCTTTTTCTGCGGATACACCCTGTTCATTTCACTTCGGGTGGCCAAGCTTTCCTGGCGAGAAGACCGCTCCCTGCCGACCTATCTGATTTGCGTGGGAGGGGCCTTTTCGACAATCATGTGGGCGCACCACTTTGGATTCGCCGTATTAACGTTACTGCTCGTGTGCCTTGCGACGTCTGGCATCCTGATTCGATCGGTCCGGGCAGAGAGAGAACGCCAACCTTGAATAAGACTGTGCCCACAAAACGTCGCCCCATGCCGTTTCGCAGCGCACCGAGTCTCTTTCTGGTCTTCGCAAGCCTGGTAGTCTGGCAGTTTCAGCCCGATGCCCTGGCGCTTGCACCCTACCTGTACTTTCTTTCGATAGTGGTCACCACGTGGCATATATTTCGAGTCGCCAAGTTTCCGAGCCTCTTCACGTGGGTTGGGCTGCCCTACATCGGCCTGTTCTTATTATATCCCCTCGTTGCCCCGTTACTGGGACTGGAGTTGAACGCTTCCGACGAAGATATTGCCCGGTATTGCTTCCTGGCCATCGGGGGCATTCATCTGCTCATACTCGGCTATGAGTCTGCGGCCCCCCCCATCGCGCGGCGCCAGTGGAATGTCCGTTTCAAGACGTCCTCAAATCGTCTGTTTACGCTCCTCACTCTCCTCCTCTTCCTGAACATCGGCGCGGTCTTGCTGGTCATCGTCGACGCTGGAACCCTGTCGGTGATTCGCTCCCAGAGCCGCGTCGACATGAAGGAGAGCGTCGGCACGCTGACGACCGTGGCAGTGCTGCTGTTCGGCTTTGGCACCCTGTTGTATCCACTGGCCGCGGTCCATATGCGGCAGCAACGCTATCGGGCCATGTTCTGGGTACCGGTGATAATCTTCCTGGAACTCTTTCTGTTCCTGGCGTTCCGCGTGCGAACCTTTCCGGTGATTCACGGCATTGCGCTCCTGGTGGGGTGGTTTCTCATTGCCCCCCGAATCGAGATCAACGCCCGGCAGACCACCCGTCGCAAGCGCCTGAGCCTCATACAAAAAGGCCTACTTCTGGGGCTCGCGGCGAGTCTTCTTCTCGGTATGATGGTCCTGCGCACCTTTCGTGGCCAGTTCCAGGATGCAGAATCTCTTGCCGACATTCAGATTGATGTGGTTGGCAGCATTCTCTTTGCCTTTGAGGGCGGCGGGGAACTGGGCTATTCCAAATGGGTTTTTCGTGTGCTGGAGGTGGTGCCGGAACATTATGACTACCTCTATGGCCAATCCTATTACCGCCTGCTCCTCACCCCGATCCCGCGTTCGATCTGGCCAGACAAACCCTTGAATTCCCAACGGATAATCGCCCAATGGATAGATCCGGATGCCAAATCGGTCCAGACGACCCCGGTAGGAATCATCGGCGACCTGTATGTCAATTTTGGCATGTGGGGCGTCTTGGGCATGTTTGTTTTTGGCCATTTTCTGGGGCGCCTGGATCGCCGAAACACCGTGGAATCCATGCTGCTCATGGCCATCGCATTTGCGATGATGTTTCATCTTGCGCGGGGCGCATTTACCAATCCCGTATTGAATTTGATTGTGTACTATGTGATAATCAGGATTGCTGCAGGCTATTTACGTGGGAAGACTGCACGTACTCCCCCTCAAAAGACAGCACACGCTTCAGCCCCGCATCCTGAGTTTCCAGACATTGAACGTAGCCGCGATCTGTCTGGGGACACAACGCAGGGCTGAGCGGCCCCTATAAACCATCAAAAACATGGCGGTGAATGGCTTTTCACGAATGCATGTTGAGCAGACAGGATACTACGGATGACCGATTCGGAAAGTAACGCAACGACCCAAAGCAGCCGACTGCAGGATTCCTACGACGCGTTGTACGCAGAGGAAGCGACGGGTATTCAGAAGCTCAATCTGGATGGGTGGCCTCGCAATCGTTGGGAAGCGCTCGTGCACTGCATGCCCGAACACGCCAAGAACGTGTTAGAAATCGGGTGCGGAAATGGCGTTGTGCTCCATCACATTGCCGACCGCTGCGATGCCCTGAATGGCATGGAAATTTCTCCCAACCGCTGTGAGACCGCGCGTAAAAACCTTGCGGATATCGGGAAGCCCGTTTCGATTTTCCATGGCAATCTGGAGGAAGGCGTAGATATCCCCGACGGGACCTACGACGTTATTCTCTGGGCGGACGTCATCGAACATGTGGTGGACTTGTTCGCCACCATGCGCGAAATTTCCCGTCTGTTGGCAAAAGATGGCACCCTTATTACCTCCACCCCCAACCTTGCCTATATCCGCTATCGGATCGCCCTGCTGTGTGGAAAGTTTCCCGGCACGGCGGCGGGTGACGAAGGATTCGCCGTGCGCCCCGGGGAGATGTATGATGCCGGCCACCTCCACTACCTCACCTTTGGCACCATTGAACGGCTGTATCGCATGCACGGAATCGAGCCTACCCACACCGAGGGCTTTGGTAAATTCGGGCGTCTGCACAACCTGTGGCCGTCTCTGACAAGCGGTGCGGCGTTGGTCGTCGGGAAGAAGAAATAGCCCGAACAAGGGTTGGTGAGGTGCATATATCAAGGTAGGGTGTGCGGATGAATGATACGACGCCTTGATGCGAAGAACAGGAGGCGGCGATGACGCTTCAGAATACAGGTCAAGAAGTAACGAACAACGCTCCTCCTCCCATTCGGCTGGCCATTTTGCAGCGCGTCTGCACCGGCTATCGGCTCGGCCTGTTCATGAAACTGGCCGCCCTCCCCGGCTTTCAGGTTCGCCTTTTCCTGGGGGATGACGTGCCGGCGACCAAAGTACGTAGCACGGCTGACCTCCGTGGCATCGATCATGTCAAGTGCCCAACCCGATTCATACCTGTACGGGGTCATGCCATGCCCTGGCATCGGGGATTACGCAAAGAACTGGATCACTTCGATCCAGATGTCATCCTCTGCGAGGGCGAGAGCAATCTACTCAATTATCTTCAGGCAATCTGGTACCGGCGTTCCCACCGCTCGACGAAACTGATCCATTGGTCACTGGGTGGCCTGCCTGGCGTGCCGGTCCGCCCATCAGGCACTACCGGCCGTATCAAGCGCTTACTCCAAAGGCCCTTTGATGGCTTCCTCGTCTATTCCAGCTATGGAAAAGAGTGCCTCGTGGCCTTGGGTCATGACGCATCGAAGATTTCCATCGCGACCAATGTGGCCGATACCCACGCCCACATGGCGTCGGCGGCATCGCTTAGCCTGAGTCCTGCCGAGGCCCGAGAGCAACTCGGCCTCCCCAACCGCTTCACGGTGCTGTATGCCGGTGCCATGGACGCCAACAAACGCCCGGACGCCCTGCTCGATGTGGCACGGGAAAGTGGACCCGACGACTACAACATGGTCCTGCTGGGAGCAGGCGGGATGCTGGACTCCCTTCGTGAGCGGGTCGCCGCGGAAAATCTCGAAAATGTCTATCTTCCGGGTCGGGTGAGTGAAGCGCTGCCACTTTATTTCCGAGCTTCCGATGCCATGCTGATGCCCGGGCGCGGCGGAATGGTTATCTCCGAGGCCATGGCCTGGAGCCTTCCCGTGGTTGTGCATCAGGCCGACGGGACCGAGTTTGATCTGGTGGTGGATGGAGAAACGGGAATTCGCCTTCAGGATGGTTCCGTGTCGGCGATTCGTGCGGGGCTGGACAGGTTGCGCAACATGGCGGACCGGGGAAAATCTCTTGGCGAAGCCGGCTTTGCGCGGCTCAACGAACGGTTTCTGATGGAACACATGGTTTCGCAAATCGAGCATTGTGTTCTAAACGTGGTCTCGAGCAATGAAAGCCCCACGCCATGACGAAGGCAGATTCGACCCAGTCTCCCATGCGGATATTCGTTCTCGCCCATGGTCTGCGGACCGCTGGGGGCCTGAACGTGGGCCTGAACCTGATCCAGTCTCTGATTCACCAGGCTCCTCAGCATCACTTTGCCTTTTTGATCCCAGTTGGCGTGGGCTACGAAGCGGTTTGTGCGCAAGCACCCAATGCGGAAGTGCATTCCTATCAGACAACGGGTAACGTCCAACGCATCTGGTTTGACCGCCATCACCTTCCCAAGTTGATTGCCCGTTTCGCGCCGGACATTCTGCTTGCGCTGGGCAACCTGGGCCTTACCCATCCGCCCTGCCCCCAGGCGGTTTTTGTGCATCAGCCTCAGCTGGTCTATCCCCCGAAACATTTCGGCCCCTTACGGCTCAAGAACAGGCTGCGGGCGTTCTACGTCAAGTATCGTTTCAAGCGCCAATTGGCATCGACCCAGCTCTTGCTCTGCCAGACCGAGGTAGTCGCCCGGCGCTTACGTGATGTACTTGGATACAACGGTCGTATCTCCGTGTGCGGCACATCCATATCCCCTTCTATTTTCCAATCGCCGGTAGCCCCCCCGGAACCCGACACCTTTGCCACGTACCGCGATTCTTTCAAGCTGCTCTACCTCACGCGCTACTATCCCCATAAGAATCTAGAAGGCATCGTCGCGTTATTTGAGCGATATCGGGAAGCGCTGGATGGCGTCGTGGTGTTCTTGACCATCGCGGCCGATCAGCACCCGAACGCCGCCCGCCTTCTTGAGCGAATCTCGGCACTCGGCTTAGAAAATCACATCGTGAATCTCGGGCCTGTCCCCCATGCAGACGTCAAGAACTATTATCATCACAGCGACGCCTTGTTGATGCCAACTCTGCTCGAAACCTTTGGCATCCCCTATCTGGAAGCCATGGCATCCGATTTGCCCGTAATCACCAGTGACCTGGACTTTGCGCATGCCGTGTGTGGCGATGCTGCACTCTATTGCGACCCGTGGAATCTCGATTCGATGCGGGACACCATATTGCGCTTGAAATCGAATGACGCGCTCCGCCAGGACCTCGTCTCGGCTGGCAAAAAGCGCATAGAACACAACGTGCGTTCGTGGGAAGACATCGCGGCGGTCGTCCTGTCCGACCTTGACACCGTTGCCACACCGCGTGATTGAGTACAGTCACGTCGCTTAGGGATTCCATGTCAGCTTCTTCTACACAGACTGAATCGCCGCTGGAGTCGCGGGCCAATGTGCCCGTTGCTGCTTTCCTGGTCGCGATGGCACTCCTGTGTAACCACTGGCTTATCGGCGCCCTCTTTTCCCCCACAGGCAACGTGGATGAATTCGCGGCGCGGTGCTTCATCTGGTGCTTCCAGGCGGGGCTGCTCTTTTTCGCGGTGACCTTCTTCCGGAAAGGGGGCACCGCATCAGGGCGCAAACACATCCTGTTCAGTGCCATCCTCCTCCTCATCATGGTGTCACTCTGCGAGCTTTCCGTGGCGCTGCTGGGGACCGTCGCGGAGCGCCTGACCGCGGAAGCGGAACGCAAAGAAACCCTGGACCCGCGATTGCTACGTTCACCCTACGATGACAAGCCCTGGGCCATCCCTCTTTTCGAAGAGGAAGCGGCCTGCCGTCGTCAGTATTACGAGTCCTATTACTTGTGGCGGCGTGGTGCCTTTGAGGGCAAACACATCAACATCAGCGCCGACGGCGTCCGGAAATCCTGGAACCCCACAGGACTGGCCGAGCCCCCGACGCCTTCCTCCCTGTACTTCCTGGGGGGCTCTACTGCCTGGGGTACGGGGGCGCGGGATGAACACACCATCCCTTCCTATCTCTCCCGGACCCTTTCGGAGGCAGGCCACCCCGTGTTGGTCTCCAATTATGGCGAGACGGGGTATACGATGACCCAGGAATTTGTCCGTCTTTTGATGCTGCTACGGGAAGGCCATCGGCCGGATACCGTTGTCTTCTATGATGGAGTGAACGAAGTGTATGCGGCTTACAAGACCGGCATTCCAGGCACGGATATCCGCTACCGGGTATTTCGTAAGCTCCTGACCGATCTGAACCCGCCAACCCATTCGCTGCGGGAAGATCTCTATCTGGCCGTCACGGGCCTTCTCGAAGCACATTGTCACCTCTATCAACTGGTTTCAGAAATCCCTCCCGTTTTCCAGTCATTCTTCGGGGATACCGAAGGCTCCGCGCTGCAGCAGGAACATACGGGAGACCTGCCCGCGGCCCGGTTCACCGAGGCGGGGGCCACCATCGACCGGGAGCGACTCGATACCTTGGCACTCGGTATCGTAGACTACTACGTTGCTTCCGCGGCCTTGCTGGAGGGCTTGTCTCAGGTATATGGCTTTGACTACCAGCTCTTTTGGCAGCCGGTGCTCTTTACCGAATCTCATTTGAGTGAAGAAGAGGCCACGGCGGTCCGATTCAGAGATAAGTCCCTGGGCTATCTCTATGACCGTGTGTATTTCGAAATTCGCACACGGGACATCGCCCATTTTCACGATATCTCAGATGCACTCGCTGCACGCCAGGAATCGGTCTATATCGATTTCTGCCACATCGCTGAGGAAGGCAATCGCCTGGTGGCGCAACGCATGGGTAGCGTACTCCTTGAGAACGCACTGCCCGCAGAATAATTACGACAGCCCCGCGATACCTATCGTTGGCCGGCATCAGATAGAACACACACTTTTGGGAAGCATCGATTCATGAAACAGATTTTGCAGCATCTTCGTACTGGTGAAATGGAATTGGCCGAAATCCCCTGCCCCCAGGTGGGTCGGGGTCAGGTCTTGATTCAGACACGGACCTCGCTCATCTCGGCGGGCACGGAGCGTATGCTGGTCGAATTCAGTCAGGCCAACCTCCTGCAGAAAGCGCGCAAGCAGCCCGACAAGGTCAAACAGGTACTGGACAAGATGAAGACCGATGGCCTGGCCCCCACGCTGGAGGCCGTGTTTCGCAAGCTCGATGAACCCCTTCCCCTGGGCTATTGCAACTCGGGCGTCGTATTGGCCGTGGGCGCGGGCGTTCACGATATTCAGGTGGGCGACCGGGTTGCCAGCAATGGACCCCACGCGGAAATCGCCTGCGTCCCGCGTAACCTCTGTGCCAAGATTCCCGATGACGTCTCAGACGAGCACGCCGCCTTTACGGTCATGGGAAGTATCGCACTCCAGGGCGTCCGCCTTGCCCAACCCACGCTGGGTGAACGGTTCATCGTTTTTGGCCTGGGACTGCTGGGGTTGTTGACCACCCAGTTGCTCCGGGCGAGCGGCTGCCAGGTGCTCGCGGTAGATCTCAGTGCGGCACGGCTGGAACTGGCCGAAAGTTTCGGGGCGGAGACGGTGAACATTGGGGCGGGTGGCGACCCGATTGCCGCCGCAGAGGCCTGGACCGGAGGCACCGGGGTGGACGGTGCCATTATAACGGCTTCCGCAAAAACCGATGCCATTGTCCACCAGGCGGCGGAGGCCTGCCGGAAGCGGGGCCGTATCATCCTCGTGGGCGTGGTTGGTCTCAACCTGCGACGGGATGATTTCTACCGGAAGGAGCTTAGCTTCCAGGTATCTTGCTCCTACGGCCCGGGTCGCTATGATGAAAAATATGAGCAGGGTGGCCAGGACTACCCCATTGGCTTTGTCCGCTGGACCGAGCAGCGCAATTTTGAGGCAGTTCTCGGCGCAATCGCCTCAGGCGCACTTCAAATCGAGCCTATCATCACCGACCGTATCGCGTTTGGGGACGCCGTGGAAGCCTATGAAAAGGTAACGAACGACAGCGCAGCCCTTGGCGTAATCCTGGAATATGGCGAGTCGGCCGACCCGTCCACGTCGATCCGCCTTGCGCCCGCACCGGCCAGCATAGCGGCCGACCAGGCAGCGATTGGTGTCATCGGCGCGGGAGGCTTTGCCAAGGGCGTCTTGCTGCCCGCCATCGCGAAGACCGGGGCCCCCATACTTTCTATCGCGAGTAAAGGTGGAGCCAGTGCAAGTCACGCGGGCAAGAAATTCGGCATTGTGGAAGCCACCTCTGATTACAAGAACATCCTGTCTGACCCGGCGGTAAACACCGTATTTATCCTGCTGGGACACCACCTTCACGCGCGCCTCGTGGTGGAAGCCTTAGAGGCTGGCAAGCATGTCTTCGTAGAGAAACCCCTCGCCCTGAATGCCGAGGAGCTCGCAACGGTCGAGGCGGCCTTCCAGGCGGCCAACGCCAAAGCACCGCGTCAGCTCATGGTGGGCTTTAACCGTCGTTTCAGCCCCCACACCAGGAAGATTAAGGCGCTGCTTGCCGGCCGAAGCGAACCGCTCTGTATGAACATGACGATAAACGGTGGGGCCATCCCTCCGGACCATTGGACCCAGGATCCCGAATTGGGCGGTGGTCGTATTATCGGAGAGGCATGTCACTTCATCGACCTGCTCGCCTCCATTGCGGACAGCCCGGTCACGACGGTCTCCGCCATGATGATCGGCGAAGGCGCGGCCGTGCGGGAGGACAAGATGACCATCATCCTGCGCTTTGCAGATGGTTCCATCGGCACGGTGAACTATTTCTCCAACGGGTCCAAGAGCTACCCAAAGGAGACCCTGGAAGTGTTCAGCGACGGGCGCGTGCTCCGCATGGAGAACTTCCGTCTGACCCGAGGCTTCGGATTTTCGGACTTTAAGAAATTCAAGACCTCCCGACAGGACAAGGGGCATGAGGCCGAAGTGGCCGCCTTTGTCGAACGGGTTGCCAAGGGAGGCGATGCCCTTATCTCCTTCCCCGAGTTGTGCAATAGCACCCGAGCCAGCTTTGCTGCGGTGGATTCCGCCCGGCAAGGCACGACCATCACGCTATAGCCGCTATCCATGTCCCTGTCCCGCACCTTTTACACCGTCCGCCACTTGAAATACACCCAGATTGCGGCGCAATTGCGAAACCGATTGCGCCCCTACTGGGAGCGTCCCGACGCATTTTTTCAGCGCGGGACGCCCGATTTTGGTGGCTGCCGATGGCCGGAATCTATCGAGTTCCTGCCACCGGGGGCCCAGCTCAATGACGGCGACGCTATTCTGCGGGGTGATTACACCTTTCTAAACCAGACCGGGACCCTTGGCTGGCCACCTTCGGACTGGAACGCGCCCTCGGAAACCCGGCTCTGGCAATACAACCTCCATTACTTTGAATGGCTCTGGGCATTGGACTACCCTGCCGCCCGGCAAGCCATCTTGGATTGGATCGCACGACACCCCCTTTCCCGGGGCCAGATAGGTTGGGAACCCTACCCCACATCGCTGCGCCTGATGAATTGGGCGGGTGTATGCTTCGGAAAGTATCGTCAAGAGACGTTGGACGACCAGGAGTTCCGGGACGCACTCTGGCGTAGTACTACCCTGCAGGCAGATTGGCTCGCAGGACACCTGGAGACACACCTCAAGGGAAACCACCTCTTTGAGAATGGAGCCGCGTTGGCATTCGCAGGCAGTTGCTTTACGGGAACCGCCGCCCAACGCTGGCTGAACACAGGGCTCGGCGTCCTGCGACGCGAGCTTCCGGAGCAGATCCTCGGGGATGGGATGCACTTCGAGCGCTCTCCCATGTATCACGCCCGATTGACCTACCTGGTAAAACTGCTCTGCGACACGGACGACCCTACCCTGAAGGCGTTATTGGGCCCCCACCGGGAGCCGATGGAACAGGCCCTGACCCACTTGTGTCATCCGGATGGCCAGATAGCACTCTTCAACGATAGCGCCTTTGGCATTTACAATGAGCTGGAATCCCTCCGGGGACCTGACCAGCAAGAGGCGCACTACGGCCCGTGGGCACTCGCCGATGCGGGGTATTATGGCTGGCGGGGCGAGGATGGGACCTATCTGATTTGTGATGCGGCGCCGATAGGGCCCGACTACCTGCCCGGCCACGCCCACGGCGACATGCTATCCTTCGAACTCTCCCTACGGGGCCACCGGGTTCTGGTAGATAGCGGTACGCACGGTTACGAGGCGGGGCCGATGCGCGCATATTGCCGCAGCACCCGGGCCCACAACACGGTGGAAGTTGAAAATCTTGACCAGTGCGAATTCTGGGGACAATTCCGGGTCGCACGCCGAGGCCAGCCACGGGATGTATCCTGGGAAGCCCATACGAACGGATTCACCCTGAGCGCGTGGCACGATGGCTACCGGCGCATTCCCGGTCGACCGGTTCACCACCGGACGTTCACCTGGGATAAAAGCCAGGGCCTCACCATCCGGGACAGGGTAAAAGCGGGTCGGCCCGTGAAAACGGCGACGAGGTTTCACTTGCACCCCGGATGCCGTATAATACGGCTTGGTCGCGATCACGCTGAGGTAGCATACCCGGCGGGACGCTTTTCGATTACATTTTCGGGAGCGGGGCTGCTTTCGTGCGAAGACGCCCAATACTGCCCCGAGTTTGGACGCTTGGAACCCAATAACGTCTTGGTCTACACCCATGACAGTGAGCTACTGGAGACGGTGGCCCACCTACATTTCGAGTCGTCACCTTCTTCCTGATGCTCCCTACGCTGACTATAGTTTACGAAGTGATTTCATGAAAATCGTCTATTTCTATCAGTATTTCTCCACCCCCAAGGGTTCCTGGGGGACACGGGTGTATGAATTCGCCAAGCGCTGGGTCGCTCAAGGGCACGATGTCACCATTGTGACCAGCCTGTACTACAAGTCGGATCTGACCGCAGAAAAGCTGGTGGAAGACCAGGAATTTGACGGCATCAAGGTAAAAGTTCTCAATATCGGGGTCTCTAACAAGGAACCCTTTCTGAAACGCGTGGGAACCTTCCTCACGTTTGCCGCCCTCTCCTCCTGGTATGCCCTGACCTTGAAAGCCGACGTAGTCGTAGCCTCCTCGGGTCCGCTCACCGTGGGACTTCCCGGCCTTGTGGCCCGATACCTGCGCGGCCGGAAACTCGTCTTTGAAGTCCGCGACTTGTGGCCCGATATCTCCGTCGAAATTGGTGCCCTGAAGAATCCGGTGTTAATCGGACTGTCGCGCCTGCTGGAGAAATGGTGCTATCGCGCGGCTTCCACGATTGTCACCCTCTCACCCGGCATGGCGGAACACATCCGCGCCGCCCATGGCCTCGACCATGTCATCTCTATTCCCAACGCCGCAGACAACGATTTCTGGGACGTGACGGATTCGACCTGGCAGCCCCCCGAGTGGGCCGCAGGGAAACAAATTGCCCTGTATACGGGCAATATTGGTGCCATCAACAACTCCACCCTACTCTTTGAATCGGCGGTGCAGTTGATGGAACGGGGCCGCGAAGACATTCTCGTGGTGCTGATAGGGGATGGGCAAGAGCGCACCGCCCTACGGGACCGCCAACAGGAAATGGGGCTGTCCACCTTTCGCATACTTGATCTTATGCCCAAGACCGAGTTGCGGCACTGGGTACAACGGAGTCTCTGCTCGGTCGTTCCGCTGCAGGCGAACCCCATCCTGGACACCTCTTCGCCCAACAAATTGTTTGACTCGCTGGCCGCAGGCATTCCCGTGGTACAGACGACCCAGGGCTGGATCAAAGATTTCGTGGCCGAGAGCGATTGTGGTTACACCATTTCTGCCGACGATCCCGCAGAACTCGTATCGGTGCTGGAAGGCCTGGCGGACGATCCGGAAAAACGCCAGCGAATGGGGCAGAATGCCAAAGAAATTGCCCGAACACGCTTTGACCGGGACGCGCTGAGCGCACAGATGCTTGAGGCGTTGTGCCATGACCGATAACGCCGTCACCGCCCCATCGCCACCCCTTGGCAAATGCCTGCTGACGGGCTATCCGGGCTTCCTCGGCTCCCATCTGTATGAGCAGCTGTCAGGGGACTTCGAGCTCTACACCCTGGGACTTGGTGAAAGCACCACGGCCAATCATATCGCCGTTGACCTCAGCCAGACCGCACCGGACCTACCAGACGTCCATTTTGATTTGGTAATCCACGCGGCAGGTAAGGCCCACAGTGTCCCGGTGACGGAGGCCGAGAAAGCCGCCTTCTTTCAGGTCAACGAAAATGGGACCCGGCACCTTCTGGAAGCCCTTTCGCGCCAGGCCAGCTTACCCTCGGCGCTGGCCCTGATCAGCACCGTCGCGGTCTATGGCCAGGAGACAGGCCAACACCTGGACGAAAGCCATCCCCTCGAAGCCACGGACCCCTACGGTTTGAGCAAAATCAATGCGGAAACCGCGGTGCGGGAGTGGGGCAGCGAGGGCACGATCAAAGCCATCGTAAGACTCCCTCTGATTGCCGGCCCCAATGCGCCTGGCAACCTGGGCAACATGATCCGCTCTATCCAAAAAGGCTACTATTTCAATGTCGGTGGCGGGACGGCACGTCGAAGTTTCGTGTGGATTGACGATATCGCACCGTTCATCTGCCGACTGGTCGCGGGGGGCGGTGGCACCTACAATCTGACGGACGGGCGAGACACGAGCTTTAACGAACTCTATCAGGCCCTTTGTCAGGCCCTTGGGAAACGCCCCAACCCCTCCCTTCCGACGCCCCTGGCCGTACCACTGGCCGTGGTCGGTGATGTGTTGGGGCGCCTCGCCGGAAAAAGAATGCCCTTTGACCGTATCGCACTGAAGAAAATGACAACGGACTTGACGTTTTCGAGCGATAGCGCCATGAACGATCTGGCGTGGGAACCCACCTGCATCATAGATAATATAGGAAAGGTCGTATGAATCAGAGCCAGCACGAAGCCACGGTTACCGGGCGGGAGACATCCCTCTTCGCGTCCGACATCGATACCCACGAGGCCACCCTGCGCGAAGCGATATCCGGCGCGCGGATTGCCGTTGTCGGCGCGGCGGGTTCGGTAGGCAGTGCGGTCGTCAAGACCTTGCTTCGCTTCCAACCTGCGGCCTTATCGCTTATTGATATCAGCGAAAACAACCTGGTGGAACTGGTTCGCGATCTCCGATCTTCCGACCATGTTTCCATGCCCGATGCCTTCGAGACCCTGCCCATCGCCCTGGGGACCGTCGAATTCGATCGCTATTTCAAGGACACGGAACCCTTCGATTATTTCTTTAACCTCTCCGCGATCAAACACGTGCGCTCCGAAAAGAATATCCACTGCCTGATGCGCATGCTCGATACAAACGCGGTCCACTTTCACGACTTTTTGCAGGAAAACCCCTATACCTTCCGGAAAGTGTTTTCGGTTTCCTCTGACAAGGCCGCCAATCCGGCCAATCTCATGGGGGCAAGCAAGATGGTCATGGAGAAGGTGCTGTCGGCGGCGTCTGATCGGCAGCCCTATTCGACAGCCCGCTTTGCAAACGTGGCCTTTTCCGATGGTAGTCTCCCCTTCGGGTTTCTCCATCGCATCCGAAAGCATCAGCCGCTTTCCGCGCCCGAAGATGTGCGGCGCTATTTTATTTCCCATGAGGAAGCCGGGGAGTTGTGTGTCCTTTCCTGCATGTTGGGCGAGAACCGCGATATCTTCTTTCCGAAACTCAGCACGGGCCATCACGAAAAGACCTTTGCCCAGATTGCCATCGATCTGCTTCAGTCACTTGGTTATGAGACCGTCACGTGTGCTTCCGAGGACGAGGCCCGGCGCCGTATCCCTGAACTGGTGCCCCACGGCCAGTGGCCCTGCTATTTCTTCAAGACAGACACCAGTGGCGAAAAGGGCTTTGAAGAGTTTTTTACCACCGGCGAAGAAATCGATCTCGACCGCTTCGCGCAGGTAGGCGTCATAAAGAGTGCACCCCTTAGTGAACGGGCCCCGCTGGAAGCCTTTCTCGCCTTCTGCCGCGACGCCAAAACCGATGCGAATGTCACTAAGGATGACTACGTGCGCGCCATGCGCCAGGTCGTCCCCACATTGCAACACGTGGAAACGGGGAAAAACCTTGATCAAAAAATGTAAGAGGGTGCACCCATGAAACGCCTGGTAGATATTTTATTGTCATCGCTGGCCCTTGTGGTCCTGTCGCCCCTGTTGCTTCCGGTGATGCTCATCCTGAAGCTGACGGGTGAACACTATGTCTTCTACGCGCAGGATCGCGTGGGAAAAGGCGGACAGATCTTCCCCTTGCTCAAATTTGCCACCATGTTGAAGGATAGCCCGAACATGGGCACGACCGACATCACCGTCCGCAATGACCCGCGGGTGTTGCCGTTCGGCCGCTTCCTCCGCAAGACCAAGATTAACGAGCTGCCCCAGATTCTGAACGTACTGAAGGGGGATATGAGCATCATCGGGCCCCGCCCCCTCACGGAGAAAATGTTTAATTACTATAGTGAGGAGCACCGCAAAATCATCGGGGAATTACGCCCTGGCCTGAGCGGCGTGGGCTCCATTCTATTTCGTGACGAAGAATCGCTAATCAGCGCCCAGGACATGCCGCACCACGATTTCTACGCGGCGCATGTAAGCCCCTACAAGGGTGCCCTGGAAGCGTGGTACCACCAGCATCGGTCACTTTGGCTGGATTTCAAGTTGATCGCATTGACACTGCTGGCGATCGTAAGGCCCAATATGGATTTACACCGCCATCTGAAGGGCCTTCCCGAGCGCCCCGAAGCGCTGACCGGAAAAAAACCCGTGTCGTGACGGCATCGCAGAACGGGGCGGCGGGGTTAGGCAATGGATTAGAAGCAACCGGGGTATAAAGGTTTTACACAATGAAAGTATTAGTGGTCATGGGGACGCGCCCTGAGGCGATCAAGATGTGCCCTATCGTAAATGAACTGCGAAGCCGAGAAGGCGTTTTCGACGTGCGGGTCTGTCTGACGGCCCAACACCGGGAACTGCTGGACCAGGTCATCGACGTCTTCGGTATTTCCGTGGAATATGATCTGGACCTGATGAAGCCCAATCAGACCATCTTTGATATCACGACAAATGTGCTGAACGGTATGGCCGGTGTTTTGGACGATTTCGCGCCCGATGTGGCCCTGGTCCATGGGGATACAACCACCACTTTCGCGGCGGCCCTGGCCTGCTATTACAAAAACATTCGGGTGGGCCACGTGGAAGCGGGATTGCGCACCTACGACAAGTACCGTCCCTTCCCGGAAGAGATGAACCGGGTGCTGGGCGATGCCCTGTGCGATTACCACTACCCCCCTACCGAAGGCTCGCGGGACAATCTGCTGAAAGAGAACATCTCCGAAAAAGGCATTCAGATCACGGGCAACACGGTGATCGATGCGCTCCTGGAAGTTTCGAATCGGCCCTTCGAGTTTGACGATCCCTTGCTTCAGAATATTGGCAGCGAACGGCGTCTTATCCTGGTGACGGCCCACCGCCGCGAAAGCTTCGGCGATCGCTTCGACCAGATGTGCACCGCCATTCGCGATCTCGCCGCCAACAACCCGGATGTAGAAGTGGTCTACCCGGTGCACCCGAACCCGAACGTGCTCAAATCGGTCAACAAGATTCTCAAAGACCAGGACCGGGTCCACTTGATTGCCCCGTTGGATTATGTGCCCTTTGTCCACCTGTTGAAAAAGGCCACCATTGTGCTCACCGATTCGGGCGGCATCCAGGAAGAAGCGCCCTCGCTGGGCAAGCCCGTGTTGGTCATGCGCGAAATGACCGAACGCCCTGAGGCCATGGATGCGGGCACCGCCATGCTGGTGGGCAACTCCTACGATGGAATCGTATCGAATGTGCAGCGCTTGCTGGACGACACCGATGCCTATGATGCCATGGCGAATGCCGTGAATCCCTACGGCGACGGGCTCGCCAGTAAACGTATCGCCGATCACCTCATGTCATTGAAAAAGGAAGAATCATGAAAAAAGTTTGTGTGATGGGACTGGGCTACATCGGCCTGCCCACGGCCAGTGTATTGGCCTCCAATGGATTCCAGGTGCTCGGCGTGGACGTAAGCGCCAATGTGGTGGATACGGTGAACGCCGGTAATATCCACATTGAAGAGCCTGGTCTCCACACCGTGGTTCAGGCGGCTATTGGCTCGGGCAATCTCCGCGCTTCGCTGACGCCCGAGCCTTCCGATGTCTTCTTCCTCTCGGTGCCCACGCCGATGAATGAAGCAAAGCAGGCCGACATGAGCTACGTCCGCAGTGCGACGGAAGCCATCGTCCCCCATCTCCAGAACGGTAACCTGATCATCCTGGAATCCACGTCCCCTCCCGGGACCTGTCGGGATCTTATTTGCCCCATTCTGGAAGAAGCGGGCCTTAAGGTTGGCTCGGATGTGTATCTGGCCCACTGCCCGGAACGGGTATTGCCCGGCCGCATTCTCAAGGAACTGATCGAGAACGATCGCGTAATTGGCGGCTATGGCGAACATTGTGCCGCCCGCGCCGAAGCCATCTACGGCAGCTTTGTGGAAGGGGAGATATTCCTGACCGACGTGACCACCGCCGAAATGGTGAAGGTTATCGAAAACACCTTCCGCGACGTCAACATCGCGCTGGCCAATGAAGCCGCCATTCTCTGCGAGAAACTCGGCATCAATTTCAGCGCCGTGGCCAAGCTGGCCAACCGCCACCCCCGGGTCAACATTCACACGGCCGGCCCCGGTGTGGGTGGGCACTGCATCTCGGTGGACCCCTGGTTCCTCATCGAGCAATTCCCGGAAGACACGGACCTCATTCACCGGGCGCGCCTTCGGAACGATGGCATGCCCGCCCATGTCGCCAATGGCGTGGCCGAACTGGTCGCCGGGGTGGACAAACCCAAGGTGGCGGCCCTCGGGCTGGCCTTCAAGGGCAACGTGGACGACATGCGCGAGAGCCCTTCGGTCACCGTCGTGGAGCTGCTCCAGGAAAAAGGCATGGAAGTCGCCGCCCATGACCCCTACGTCAAGAAGAGCACCATGGAACTGGCAAGTATTGAAGATTGCTTCAAGGACGCCGACTGCGTGGTATTGCTGACGGACCACAGCGACTACAAGTACCTGAATCCCAACCAGCTGGAGAAGCTGGTGCGCAAGCCCGTGCTCTTTGACACGCGCAACCTGCTGGACCACAATGAGTGGCGGAAGGCGGGCTTCCAGGTCAAGGTACTGGGTTCCGGGGCCGTATAGGCCCGCCATCGACCGGTCTCCGCCCGGAATCAAGGTGGTGGACGCGGGTCAATGCAATCTAAAATTCCGTAACGTCCGGGGTGGGTAGCGCAACGCCCCACCCCGGACTCTTTTTATAAGCTCTGATGGGTAAAGGCGGTCGTTCCATGCGGGAATTTGATCCGCCTCGTTCCATTCACGTTCCAAACGACTCCGAAAGCACCCCCATTGATGCGTTGGTTATCGGAACCTGCACACGCGGATAGCCCCGCCACCGTATCCCGAAAAGACGGCATACGGCTGCTCACCCTCTTCCTGGTGACGGGTGCCATCGCCGCGGCCCTCGTGGGCCTGGAGCAACTTCCGGCGGGACAGGCCGTTGGCATCCCCCTCGCTTCGGTGGGACTCGCACTTCTTTTTCAGAACAGTCATTGGGCCCTGTGTTTCGCGGCCTTCGCAATTATGCCTTTCGGGGTGGTACAGCGCGAGATCTTGGGCGTCACCGTTAACCTGCCCGAAGTGCTCATATTGGGGCTCTTTGCAAAAGAGGGCCTGCGCTTCTTGCGCCATCGTGAGTCCCCCTCGGCCCTGGCCCCCTGGAAAAGCCTCTTCGCCTTTGGGGCGGTCATGGTGCTCGCCATTGGAACGGGGTTCTACCGCCAGAACGACCCCCGCGAAGTACTCCAGGACTTCCGTCAGTTTGTCGAGTTTGTGGTGCTCTTTCTTTATGTCCTCCACCGGGTCACCACACGGGAACAGGTCATACAGATTGGCGTAGCTTTTGTGTCAGGTGCCACGGTGGTCGCCATTCATGGCATTATCCAACACTTTATCCCCATCGGCATTTCCGAGATTCAGATTGCCAGCGACCTGGTGCTCCACCGGGGCGTACGGAGTGGTTCCTTCTACGGCGCCACGCCCCTGGGGGGCCTCATGGTGCTCGCCGTGGGCCCCGCCATCGGCATTATTCTGGCCACCGAGAAGCGCGGCCTCAAGGGAATGCTTCTGGTCTGTATCGCCCTCTGTCTGCTGGCCCTGGTCTATACAAAAACCCGGGGCTCCTGGGTGGGCATGTTACTCGCCCTCGGCTTCCTGTTCTATTGGGTGCGCCCCGGAAAGAAAGGGACCATCGCCATTGGCGTCGCCGTCCTGCTCTTCGCCGTCGTCGCAGGCCCCATGGTCCTGTCCCGTCTCTCCACCTTCAGTAATCCGGAAGAAGATCGCTCGCTCATGGAGCGTGCCAAATACTACGCGGCAGCCGTCATGATCGCCGAGGCCCACCCGATCCTCGGTCTCGGCTGGGGCTGCTACTACGAGATCGATGCCATTCTGGAAGAAGACGCCTACGTGCCCATTGCCCGGCCGGAAGATCCGGAGGAGGCCACGGTACACAGTGCCTACCTGCAGATCTTTGTGAAGACGGGTGCCATCGGTCTCGTGGCCTTCCTGGCGATTGTAGTGGTCTGGCTTGAGCGGCTCTGGCGGGTATACCAGGCGCGGCCCGAGCACAAACACGATATCGCCCTCTTTGCGGGTATCGCGGCCGGTCTGACGGGATACCTCTTTCACAGTACCTTTGAGAATTTCTTCCAATGGCCCGTCATGGCCCAGTCTTTCTGGTTGCTCCTGGGGCTGTCTTTTATCACGGCGGCGTGGCTGGGTGGCCAACGGGCCTATCCCAAAGCACCCCTGGCCTTCGTTGCGACTGCCGTCGTGGCCTTCCTGGTCTTCATGGCGGTGTGTATGCGCTTTGAATCGCTCCACACCGACCTCTACGTAAAGAACGTCGCCAAGGCCATCGAAGAAGGTGACCTGGAGAAGGCCCTGCGAATCGCCCGACGCGCCATTCAGACGCAAGTGGGCGACTATAATACCCACGTGGTCTATGCGAAGACGCTCTTGCTCGCAGGGGATGACGCCCGTGCCCTGCATCACCTCGAGCGCGCCATGGTATTCCGCATCGCCAATGAAACCACCAGCCGACGGGTCAATACGGAGGCGCCCTACTATTTTGCCGAGGCGCGTCTGGTCCGGGGCCAATATCTCGCAGAGCAGGGGGATACCCGCGGGGCACTCGCCCAGTTTGAATTGGCGCGCGCCTATGCCGACCTGCGCGACGAGGCCTTCGCGCCGTACCATGAACTGCTCCGTGCGATCTATACGGAAACTGGTTGGACGGCCCGTGCGGCGGACTTTGCCGATGGGCTCACCGGCCAGGACGGCCAGCCGCAATCAGACAGCGCCTATCTACAGGCCCTGTCCCCGGAAGCCGCCAGCGATAATGGAGTGGCCCTCGGTCTCCTGGACGGTGTCCCGGCGGGGAGCTCCTACGCCCCCCTGGCCCGGGCCCACGCGTTATATCTCGATGCCAGACCCGAACGCCGGTCGGCCTTTCTCACGGCGCTGGAACAGATGGCCTGGCTCCCCGCCGTCGAAGGGGAGGAACGCCGCCCCACCGCCTGGCAACCCGTTGAATCCACGGATCCGGGTGCCCTTATCCCCCTCTGCCTCTTATGGGGTGTGGACCGTTCCGCCCTCGGGCAGATCACGGGCCTAACCGTCTTGTCCGCTTCCCCGGAATCGGCCCAATACCGACTGGACGGCACCGACGGCATACTCCAATTTCAATGGGCCGTGCCCGGCAGCATTTCGCCCACGGCCCTTCCCGAAAGTGACGTCGCCGGCCCAACACCGGGCTGGATTGATGGCGGGCACGAGTGGTTTGAGCTCCGTCCGGCCTATTCGGCAACCCGAAGCGAGACAAAGGGCCACACCGTGTGGCGCGTCCCCGGTCTCAACTGGATCTATAGCGTGCCCACTTCACTGGAAGGTTTTGACGGCGCACTGGTACTGGGTGGGCTGGCCGCACCCGCAGGGCACGCCCGCCTCGAATGGCAGGTGATTGATGAGACCTCTGAAGTCCTGTGGGAAGGCCTACTACTCGAAAGCGACACGCCGCAACCCGCCACAAGGGTGCGTTATGTTCCAACCGATGGGTCCGTGGCGCATTTGCGTCTCCAGCTTGAAGTGCACCGACTCAGTGTCGCGGAGCTCAGCGACGTCCAGATCTTAAAAATTCGATCCCCCTATCCCCGTGCCGCCGCGCACGATGCCGTCCAGCCGTGAAAGATACGATGAATCCCTCTTCCCTGAATTATGATGCGATTGTGATTGGAGCCGGCGCCGCCGGACTGATGTGTGCCTTGAAGGCCGCCGAACGGGGCCGCCGCGTGGCGCTCCTCGAACACAATGACAAGGTCGGCAAGAAAATCAGTATCTCCGGGGGCGGGCGCTGCAACTTCACCAATATCCATACAGAACCGGGCCGCTACCTTTCCAACAACCCGCGCTTTTGCTACTCGGCCCTGGCCCGTTACACCGCCCAGGATTTCATCGCGTGGGTAGAGCACCACAACATTGCGTATCACGAGAAAAAACTGGGACAACTCTTTTGCGACCGCTCGGCCCAGGATATTATCGACGCCCTGGTAAACGATTGCCGCGAGGCGGGGGTAGATATCCATCTGGGATGCGCGGTGACCTCGGTGGAGAAGTCTGACCACTATCAGGTGGACACCTCCCTGGGTGAATTCCAGGCACCCGCCGTGGTGGTGGCCACCGGGGGGCTTTCCATCCCCAAACTGGGCGCGACCGATTTTGGCTATCGCCTGGCCGAGCAATTCGAACTGCCCCTCATCCCCTGCACACCCGCGCTCGTACCGTTTACCCTGGAAGGGGAAGTGCATAACAACCTGATGCCCCTTTCGGGCGTATCGTTTGACGCCGTGGTCTCCATCGGGAAGCGGCGCTTCGAAGAGGCCGTGTTGCTCACCCACCGGGGATTAAGCGGCCCTGCCATCCTGCAGATTTCCTCGTATTGGGAGCCGGGTCAGGCGATTCGGCTGAATCTCTTCCCGGAAACCCGACTCGATGATGACCTGCTCCAGCTGAAAGCCAATACGCCGTCGGTTTCCGCCAGCTCCTTTCTGCGCACCCGCCTGTCGGCACGCTTTGCCAAGGTATTGTGTGAACACCACGGCTGGGACCGTAACCTGGGCGAGACGGCCGACAAACAGCTGCGCCAGATGGCCGAACAACTCCAGCGTTGGGACATCCCCATCGCCGGTACGGAAGGCTACGCGAAAGCGGAAGTCACCCGGGGCGGCGTGGACACGAAGGCCCTTTCCCCCAAGACCATGGAGGCCAAGAAGGTCCCGGGACTTTTCTTCATCGGGGAAGTGGTAGACGTGACGGGCTGGCTGGGCGGCTATAACTTCCAGTGGGCCTGGGCATCTGCCGCTGCTGCCGCCGAGGCACTCTAAGGAGAGTTTTTCAGCACCCCACGCGCATCACCGGAAACTTGCCTCGGTCAGCGTCCTTTGCTTTAATGGGCGGTCCACTTGTTAACCCCCTGATGAGGTATTTCCCGTGCGCTATCTTGCCCTGCTGTTGACCCTGTGTTCTTCCCTCCCCCTCGCTGCTGCCCCGCTGGCCGAAGCGTGGCAATCGCCCTACACCGGTAATGACGCCCAGGGCGATCATGTGGTGGCCTTCTGGACCTTCGACGGAGAGGGCGAGGTGCTTGTCGACACCTCCGGTAAGGGACACGATGGAAAACTGGCGGGGACCGAGCGAAACCCCGATGGAAAATTTGGCGGGGCCGTGACCTCTTTTCGTGGGGCGCCCGTGGAAGATGTCCGCCATGCCGTTCATGTGCCCTCCTCCCCCGCCTTATCGCCCCAGGGAGCCTTTACCCTCGAAATGTGGGTGCGCCCCAGCGCGGAGCTCGCCGACTATGGCGGTGCCCATCTGCTCGACAAGAAATATGTGGCCCACAGTGATTACCAGTGGAAACTCGACCCGCCAGATAGCCAGGGACTACGGCAGATACGCCTCACCCTGGGCTTTGGCGACGATTCGGAAATCTGGTGGTCTACCGAAAAAGCGCCCTTTGAAGCGGGCACCTGGTACCACCTCGCCGTAACGTATGATGGCGCAGGTACCGTCCAGTTCCTTCAGGATGGCCGTAGTCTTGGCGGCAACACCAAGCCGGGGCGGGGCACCATCCATCCGGGCACCCACGCGCTTTCCATTGGCGACCGGGTGGGCAGTACCTACTCGGGCTTTCCCGGTGACATTGACAATGTGCGCATTGCCCGGGGCGTGCGGGAATTCCGTCCCCTGACCCTGGCTGCGACCCACCGCCGCGCGGTCTACCGACGCATGGAGGAAAGTGCAGCCCTGGCCTTTGAGGTCACCAATGTCAGCGCTATCACCCAATCCAACGTGGAGGTAACGGTGCGGGTGCCGGGCATGGCCCCAAAGCACACCACACTTCCGAGTCTGGCGTCCGGCGATTCCCACACGGTGCCCTTCGAATTGGACACCCGACTTCGCCCGGGAAAGTACGGGGTGGAAGTCACCTACCTCCTCGGCGATAAGACCTACCGCAATACAGAACAGTTTCCCGTGACCATCGTGGATCGGGAGCTTCCCCACCGCATGCCGGTGGTTATGTGGGGCGTAGGTGGCGTGGAGCAGGTGACGGAGAACACGCCCAAGCTGAAGGAGCTGGGGTTCACCCACTGCCTCGGACTTCGGACGAGCTACGCCGACATCTGGGAGGCGGGTGAAGCCGTCCCGGCAACCTCGGAGGCCGCCCTGGCAGACAGCTACCGCATGCTGGACCAGGCCCTGGCCGACGACCTCGGTGTAGTCATCAGCGTGGGCAATGGGCACTGGATGGATAGGAAACCGGAGCTCTTACGCATTAACGCAGAAGGCACGCCCTATGAACGGGTGAATCCCTGTTGCAATCTGCCGGGTGTGGTGGACTTTTCGCGCAACGTGGGCCGCTCCATTATCGAGAGCTACGGCGATTTTCCCGCCTTCGACGCCGCCCTCATCAACAGTGAAGTGCGGGACAGCTCCCAGGTCTGTTTCCACACGGAAGATCGGGACGCCTATCGTGCCGCCACGGGCAAGGCGTATCCGGATTCTGTGGTCATCAAGAACGGCGTCTCCTACACGAAGCTGCCGGACTTCCCCGCCAACCGCGTGGTGCCCGATGACCACGAGCTGCTCGAATTCTACCGCTGGTTCTGGCGGGAAGGGGACGGCTGGAATGGGGTGCACTCGGCGGTCAATGAGGGCCTGAAATCCACCGGCCGCGACGACCTCTGGACGTTCTTCGACCCGGCGGTCCGGGTACCTTCGCTGTGGGGTAGTGGCGGGAGTGTGGATTATATCTCCCACTGGACCTACAGCTATCCCGACCCGCTCCGTATTGGCCTGTGCACCGACGAGCTCTTTGCCATGGCGGGCGGCAATGATGCGCAAGACGTGATGAAGATGACCCAGATCATCTGGTACCGCTCCCAGACGGCACCGGCGAAGGATGGTGCGGCACCGACGACCGAGCAGTCGGCATGGGAGGACTACGACCCCGACGCGGCCTATATCACCATCGCGCCCATGCACCTAAGGGAAGCCTTCTGGACCAAGATCGCCCGGCCCATCAAGGGCATCATGTATCACGGGTGGCAGTCCCTCGTGCCCACGGAAGGGACGTCGGCCTATCGCTACACCCACCCGGAAACCCAGGGCGTATTAAAAGACCTGGTACACCAGGTGGTCGAGCCCCTCGGCCCCACCCTGCTCCAGGTGCCGGCGGCCCGGGCCGACGTGGCCTTTCTGGAGAGTTTTACCGCCCAGATTTTCGCCGGACGGGGCACCTATGGCTGGGGCGGCTCCTGGGCGGGCGATGCCTATCACGTGCTGCAGTACGCCCACCTCCAATCGGAGATCGTCTACGAAGAAACCCTCCAACAACGGGGGCTGGATGGATACAAGGTCCTGGTTTTGACCGATTGTGATGTCTTGCCGGAAAGCATCGTCACGGCGGTTCACGCCTTCCAGGCCCAAGGCGGAATCGTGGTGGCGGATGAGCGGGTGTGCCCTGCCATCGTCGCCGATATTAAACTCCCCGTTTACCTGCGTACGAAAGATGGCGCCGCCGACAAGGCGGCCCTCCTGGAACGTGCGGCAGCCCTGCGCAGCGCCCTTGCCGGGAAGTATCGCCCTGCCGCCGATTCTACCGAGGCCGAGGTCATTCCCTATCGCCGGCGCTTTGGTACGACGGACTACCTCTTTGCGATCAACGACCGCCGCGAGTACGGCGACTATGTGGGGCAGCATGGCCTGGTCATGGAAAAGGGCTTGCCCGCGAGCAGCACCCTCACCCTTGCACGAAGTGGCCACGTCTATGACCTGCTGGAAGGACGCCCCGTAATGCCCACCACGACAGACAACGGGTTGGCGGTGGACGTAACCCTGGAGCCGGGCGGCGGACGGTTGCTCATGGTCACGGAAAAGGCTATCGATGATGTGGTAATCGCCGGGCCGGAGACGGGGAAACGGGGGAATGCCTCCGCCCTGCACGTGACGGTGGTGGACGAAACAGGGGCTCCGATAGACGGGGTGGTACCCATGGAAGTGACGATTCTGGATCCCGATGGACGGCGTGCCGAGCGCAGTGGTTTCTATGGCGCGGCGGGCGGCGCCTTGAATCTGAGCCTGGACCACGCCCCCAATGACACACTGGGCATGTGGACCGTGAAGGTTCGGGAAGGCGCCTCGGGCAAGACGGCGCTGCACTTTTTCCGGCTGGAGGGGTGAGCGAGAAAAGACGAAGGACCTAAAGGACGAAAACGACTTAAAGGACAAAGGGCGTTGATGGATGTGGTGGCGATGAGGCCTCGCTCAGGCGTCTATTCGCGCTAGCGAGACGCTGAGCCTGGCCTTTGTTTCCTTCCTGGATTCCCGCCTTCGCGGGAATGACGGTCAATGGGACACGGGGATAACAAGCACGGCCCCATGGCTACCTGTCCTCTCCGTCCTTTAGGTACTTTCTCTTCACTCTACGTGAAAGAGGCGCACCCCGGGGATGCGTTCCTGGCCAAAGTTTGGCCCGGACCAATACACCTCAAAGGCCGAGCGCATGCCCGCCTGAAAATACTTCACCTCAAGGGCATGCAGGCCCTTTCTCAGGGCCACGATGCCCGCACGGGTTTCGGCGCGGTGAAGGCCGTCGTTTTCCACCACTTCATTGCCGTCGATGTAGAGCCGGCTTCCGTCATTGGATTCGGTGTAGAAGGTGTACATGCCGTCTTCCGGCACATCGATAAAGCCCTCAAAGACCAGGGCAAATTCATCTTCCGGGCCTTTGACATCCATCGTGATGACCGGCGAAATACCCGCCGCCGTGGTCGGGCTATCCTGGAAGTCCGCAACCGCTTCAAAAGAACCCACGATATAGCGGTAGGCAATACCCGGTGCCAGGCCCTCCGGCGTGACGGCAGGCTGGGCCTCGAATTGCACAGTGTCACCCTGCAACGTGCTGGAGAAGGTCTCCTTGTACTCCGCCAGGGTGGTCTGGTTTTCGTCCATTCGGGTCACACCTGCCGCTTCGGCCACCGCAAAGAAGCGACGCACGCGGTCGGCGAAGGCGGGGTCCACGGTGGCGGTAAAGGCGCTGTGGTCAATCTTCACGCCCGCGAGTCCCGTGCTGTTGGCCCGGTCGAGGATGGCATACTCCACCGGCAAGCGGGCCGCACGGACTCGGGTCAGCACGTCAGGCTTATGGGCGACGCGGGCCTCGGCTTCGTCCCACAGGGCACTGGCCCGGGTGAGCAAGGCACCATTCAGGAAGGGCGCGGTGCGGGGTCCCACCCAGATATCGGCATGGTGGTTCTTTTCCATCACGTGGTCATGGAGCAGGTCAATGTAGGCACGAATGGGTTGCGCAGCGTCCCCATAAACCCCCGCCAGAAACTCGTTGATAGCGCGATCTTCACCGTAGTGGGGATTCCACAACAGCTTGGCATTAAGGTAGGCACTCAGCTCAGAGAACTCGCCGCCCAGGGTGTTGTACACATCCTGTTCGAAAATCCCCGTCACATTATTTTCTATGAAAAGTTGAATGTTGTCGTTCCGCACCCGGAGGTTGGGGTAGGGGCAAAGGTAGCTACGGAAGCTGGTGACATAGTCCCAAATCCAGAGCCGGTCAGAAACGGTAGACCAGCCTTCCAGATCGGCCACAAAGGCGCCGTTGTCGGGAAAGTCGCTGGTTTCCAGGGGCTGCATGAAGTCGCACTCAATACTGCAAAGACGGATGATGACGTTGTCCCGGGGGCGCATATGGGCGGGCGGCTTACGAGTGTACTGATAGGCCAGGGTCTCAATGGCCTTGTCGGGGTAGACTTTGGCCACCGCCTCGGCCACCTGGTTGACCAGGTGGAGCACGGGGCCCATCTGGGTGCCTTCCCGCTCCGCGATGGCGGTGCAGTTATCACATTCACACCAGTTGAGCCAGTCATTTTGAGAGACGGAATAGACGAAGGCATCCGGGTCGGCGGCGATGCGCGCCAGGACCCGTTCGGTGCACAGGCGGATGACGTCTTCGTTGGTGCAACAGAGTTGGGTGCGCTCGCCCAGACGCTCGCCGTTTACCAGCGAGTAGTATTCGGGATGCTCGGCGAAGAACTCGCTGGGCGGCAGGAGCACATTGAAGGTGTGGACGAAGAGTCCGTTACCAAAGCGGACCTTGCCCCCGTGTTTTTCTTCCAGGGCGGCGGCGCTGCTGTTCATGCGGTTGCGGGCGCACCAATCGACATCGCGCGCTTCGGTAGTGAAAGGTTCGCGGGATTCGAGCACGGGAACGACCCGTTTGCTGATGGCGGGGATGGCCAGGTCGGCAATGGTGGGGATATGGGACACCGTGGCGGTGAACCAGCGACAGCCGTAGTGTTCTTCGAGCAGATCATAGACGCCATAAAGGGTGCCGCGCACTTCGCTGCCCGCGATGACCAGGTGGGGTCCGATGTTCTGCAGCACGTAACCCTCATCGCCCAGTCCTTTGAGCGCATAGGACAGTGCCACGCCGGCGGGTTCTTCCTGCATCAGGGCCTGCGTGTGGGCATTGACCCCAACCACGAAGGCCTCCGCGGGCAGGGGTTCCGTATCGAGGGTGAGGGCGTATTCTTTGCCCGACATTTGCTGCAGGAAGTGCTGAAGTTCTTCGGCGGCATGCCGCGTGGCCGGTGAGGCTTCCGCGCCCACCACGATGGCGGGTTGGGCAGGGGTAAGCGATGGCAAGATCAAAAAGGCAACGACGTACGACGTCGCGAAACTACGGACCCGACTCATGTTTCTTCCTTTGTGGTGAGGCGCTACGGTATTGAGCGATGCGGTCTTCGCCCGATGGGACGTATGGGGCCTATGGGACCGATGAAGACGTCTCAAAGGCCAAGGAATAGTTGGGGCGATAGATGAGAAAGACGCACTGCGTTGGCCCAAGAAATCCTTGGGAACCCTCGCGGTCATACGCCCTATACGCCCCATCGGTCCCACGAAGGCCTACCCACCGCCACCCTTTGCGCCCTAAGCCCCGATCAATTTCTTATTGAAGACACCTTCGTTAATCGTGGGACGTTCCAGCCGACCGCCATGATTGTAGGTGAGCTCCATGTTGTCGAGCCCCAGGAGTCCCAGAATGGACGCGTGGATATCGTGGACGTGCATTTTGTCTTCCACCGCATAGAGCCCCAACTCGTCGGTGGCACCGATGACCTGGCCACCCTTCACCCCGCCACCGGCCATCCACATGGAAAAGCCCGTGGGGTTGTGGTCGCGGCCATCGCCTTTTTCGCTCATGGGCGTGCGGCCGAATTCGCCGCCCCAGACCACGAGGGTCTCGTCCAGGAGGCCCCGCTGTTTCAAGTCTTTCAACAGCCCCGCGACGGGTTTGTCCATACTGCGGCACAGGGCGCTGTGTTTCTTCTCAATACTGTCGTGGGAATCCCACTTGCTGCCCGTTCCGCTGTAGAGCTGCACAAAGCGCACGCCCCGCTCCACGAGGCGGCGGGCCATGAGGCAGTTGCGGCCGAAGACTTCGGTCTCTTTTTCGTCGAGGCCGTAGAGATTCTTGATGTGTTCCGACTCCCGGTTGAGGTCGACAGCTTCGGGGGCCTCGGCCTGCATCCGGAAGGCCAGCTCGTAACTCTCGATACGGGCTTCCAGTTCACTTTCTTCGGCGTGCTGGGCGGCATGGTCACGGTTGTAGGCATTAAGGAAGGCCAGCTTATTGTATTGCCGCTCGGCATCATGGTCTTTGGGAAAATGGAGATTGGCAATGGGCTCAGCGCTCGCGCCATTAATGCGCACGCCCTGGTGGGACGCGGGGATAAAACCACTGCCCCAGTTGCGCGGACCATTGACCGGCCGCCCCTTGTTGTCGCACAGCACCACGAAAGACGGCAGGTTCTGGTTAGCCGAACCGAGGCCATAGTCTACCCACGCCCCCAGGGATGGCCGTCCGGCCACATTGGTGCAGGTGTTCATCTGACACACACCACCGGAGTGGTTGATGCCATTGGTCCAGCAGGAGCGAATCACGGCCAGGTCATCGACGCACTCTGCAATATGAGGAATCCATTCGGAAGCCCAGAGGCCGCTCTCGCCGTGCTGTTTCCACGTGCGCGGGGCGGGGAGCAGGGGCGAGCCCTTCTCACCCATGGCCGTAATGGGCTCGTTAAAGCTCTCGGGAATGGGCTTGCCCGCCAGCTTATTGAGCAGGGGCTTGGGGTCCAGCAGATCGAGGTGACTGGGGCCCCCTTCCATAAACAGAAAGATCACACTCTTGGCCTGGGCCGCCGCGTGGGCTACCTTGGCCGGGATAGCATGACTGGATTCCTGTCCGATGAGGGCACCCAGGGCCAGGGCCCCGAAACCAACCCCACTGCGCCGCAAGAATTCCCGACGGGAATGGGACACATCGTGATGGGGTTGTCCAAGCTGTTTGCAAATTCGTGATGACACGAGAATCTTCTCCTTCGTCAATACGCCGGGTTCGCTCTATTTCCCTTGGGCGTGCTTCGTGGCATAGTCCAGTGTAATCGCCAGCATAGCGTCACCGATCTCAAGGACGTCGGTGCCATGCATCAAGATCCCCTGGGTATGATCGTCATCCCAGGGACACCACAACTCGATGCCAATATAGGGTGCCTGGCCATCGTCAATCTGATGAACGTAAATTGCGTTAATGCCTATGTAATTATCAAAATCCTCGGGCGAACCGACCGCCGGAACGCATCTTTCGACTTGACCCTCCGGTATGTACTCCAGCCATTCTTCCCGGATGCCCGGATGATTCTCAAAGAGTCCCTCTAAGATCGCGTCATGTACTTCTTTTTCATGGTCGACTACCCAGCGCACAAGGTTTATCTCCGCTTCCGTCAACGGCTCATCCCCCCGGTCGTCGGGAGCAAAATCAAACGCCACAATATCCCCGTCTGATCGGGAATACTCCCCACAGCCATTCTTGCTCCCACACCCATGCCAACTGGGGAGTTGGGCGGTCGTTGTCCAAGAACACACATCCCAGGCAAAGGTTGGAAACTCTGGTCTTGTTTCTTCGCCCATTCTCTTAGCTCCTCGATGCGCCGTGTTCTGAACATCGGGGTTACAGACTTGTTAGAAAGTGTAAGACACTGCCGGGACAGCCTCAAACAATTTTATCCACGGATGAGACGGACGCCAGTTTGCGTGATTAAGCCAAACAAAAAAACAGTTTCTTCACCCTATAGCTTCTTCTTAGCATAGTTCTCGGCGATGTATAGGGTGACTGCCACATCAACGCCGCCAACCTCTAACACTTCAATCCCATGCATCAATATCCCCTGGGTATGATCCTCATCCCACGGACACCACAACTCTATACCGAAATACGGTGCTTCGCCGCCATCAATCTGATGGACATTGATACAATGGATTCCAATGTACTTATTGAAGTCCGCAGGTGTATCAACGGCGGGAAGGAGCTTTTCGATTTCTTCCTCTTCAATATTCTCCGACTCTAATTCCCTGATGCTCGGGTAGTGCTTGAACAACCCTTGCAACAACGAATCATGAATCGCCTCCTCATGATCGATAATCCACTGAACCGAGGCTATTTCGTCCTCGGTTAAGGGTTCCTCACCCCTCCGTTCGGGTGCAAAACAAAACCATACGATCTCGCCTTCTGATTTGCCTCCATGAGCATTCCGAGAATCACACCCACTCCAACTGGGAAGTCTGGCGGTAGTTATCCAAAAATATTCGTCCCAAGTAAAATTCGGATACGCTGGTTCCTGTTTCTTACTCACTTTCTTAGTCCTCCATCGTGCGGCATTTATTGGGCAAATCGTATTTGTTCAAGAAAATGGCGCTAACTCATACTGAAAGAGAAGTAACAAAAGGACACCTGAATAGCCTTTAGTCCACATATAGAAACTCGTTGGAATTGAGTAGCACATGGCTGAAATCTATAAGGCGCGCGGAAACCATTTCTTTCGGATTGGTCTCTGCCGTAACACCGATAAAATCGAGGGCCCGTTGCAATTCCACCTCGGTGGGCTCACGGCCCCAGGCCAATCGGAAGCCATGGGTCAGCGCGCCGGCACAGGTCTCCGAACCACTGTGGCGAATCCGTCCACCAAACTTAATGGCCCGTGCCAACACATAATCGCCGTTAATCATCAACAGGGCCTGCGTAGGCGTCGTGGTGATGGTTCGCTGAGACACACTGGTCAGGCCATTCGCCATATCAAAGGCATACATGAAAGGCTCGGGAGAATTCCGCTTGCTGCGCACATACAGGGCCCGACGGGGCACCTTGCTGTCTACGCTTGGCCCACCAATTTTCGCATCCATTTCGCCACTCACGGTGAGCAGGGCATCGCGCAGTTGCTCGGCCCGTAAACGGCGAACCCGTTGGCGCCAGAGCAGTTGCTCGGCAGGATCTTTTTCCAGGTAGGTCGCCACTTCCGGGTGGCTCACCGACTGCTGCCACGTGGCCGACATAAGAATTTCTTTGTGAAGGGCCTTAAAGTGCCAGCCCTGTTCTACAAATCGGGTGGTGAGCCAGTCCAGCAATTCGGGATGAGACGGCGGCTGGCCTAAGTGGCCAAAGTCACTCGCCGAAGGCACGATGCCTTCGCCAAAGTGCTGTTGCCAGATACGGTTCACAATGACGCGGGTCGTGAGGGGATTGTCATCCCGCCCGATCCACTTCGCCAGGGCGGTGCGCCGTCCCGTGGTGTTGGGCTGGTCCGGAAACCGGGGCTTCTCCCCCAGGTTGTTGCGGGCAAGGACGGTCAGGAAACGGGGTTCCACCGGGGTCTGCGAGGAATCTTCCGGAATGAGCGTCGGCGCAATGGCACCGTCAAAGTCGCGCACCGCCATTACCGGGGGCAGAGGTTCCGGCTTCAGCTCGTCGAACGCCGAGAGCGATTTCTTGAGTTCTTCCAGCTTGGCCTTGTCTTCTTTGGACATGCCAGCGAGGGGACCGCCCCCTTCGTCCGTAAACTGACGGGCCACGAGGTAGGCCATCTGATGTTCCCAGGATGTACGCTCGCTCTTGGGCTTATTGAAACAATCCTGGATATCCAGCGGGAACTTGTCGACCGTCGAGGCCCATTTCTTTTCGTGGACCGGTGCGATCAGGGCATCCATCTCCGCGCGAATGGCCGCCGTGGCTTCTTCCCACTTGGCATTCTTCACCTCCCACGCGGATTTTTCTTCCTCCGTGGCGGCGAGGATATCGTCGCGCCAGATGAGCGGTTCGAAAAAGGCGCGGAGACTGAAATAGTCCCGCTGCATGAGGGGGTCAAACTTGTGATCATGACAACGACTGCATGACATGGAAAGACCAAAGAAGACATTGCCCGTCACATCGGTAATTTCGTTCATGATGTCATTCCAGTGGGACTTGGCATCACGTTGGTTGTATTCGTAAATCCCCAGGCGCAAGTAGCCGGTGGCGATAATATCTTCCGGGTCGTCTTCCCCAATCTCATCGCCCGCCAGTTGCTCCTGCACAAACGTCGTGTAGGGCTTGTCGTCGTTCAGTGCGTTGACCACGTAATCACGGTAGCGCCAGATGAGGGGCCGATAACTATCCTTATTCCAGCCATCCGACTCGGCATAGCGGACCAGGTCGAGCCAGAAACGCGCCCAGTGTTCGCCGTAGCGCGGATCTTCCAGCAACTTATCCACGAGCAACTCATAGGCATAGGGCGAGGGGTCATTAACGAAAGCATCCACTTCTTCGGGCGTGGGCGGCAGGCCCAGCAGATCGAAATACAGGCGGCGCACCAGCACCCGTTTGTCGGCCCGGGGTGCCGGCGCCATTTCCTCCTCAGCGAGGCGCTGGTAGACAAAGCGGTCAATGGCATTGCGGGACCAATTGTCCCCTATGGTTTTGGGAACCGGGGGATCGGACAGGGGCTGAAAGGCCCACCAGTTACGGTCGGCTTCCGTAATGACGTTTGCGGCTTCCCGCACGGCCTCGCCATGTTCGGGCCAGGGGGCACCGGCGTTTACCCAGGCCGTCAGGGCGGCAACCTGTTTTTCTGGCAGCTGTTCGTTGGGAGGCATTTCCAGGTCGCTATAGCGCACCGCCTGGATAAGTACACTGGCATCCGCATTACCGGGCACCACGACGGCACCCGATTCACCGCCTGCAAGCAGGGTGGCACCGGTATCAAGGCGAAG
Source organism: Candidatus Hydrogenedentota bacterium (assembly GCA_034669905.1). Classification (GTDB taxonomy): domain Bacteria; phylum Hydrogenedentota; class Hydrogenedentia; order Hydrogenedentales; family JAEUWI01; genus JAEUWI01. The sequence goes on along the minus strand of JAXMOL010000007.1, from coordinate 91,416 downwards.
CCCGCCCTTCTGCTTGGACTCACCGTGGCACTTGACGCAGGAAGACGCCAGGATGGGGCGAATCTCGGTTTCAAAAAACTGGGGGGAGTCCGGTGCCGGGGGACTGGCGAAGACCGTCATGCAACCCAGGGCCGACATCCCGACAGCGCTCCCCCACCGCCACAGGCTATTCGCCGTGCCGTGAACTTCCATAAGCCGCTTTGTCTGATGTGGGCCAGGCCCCATGTCATGCTCTCCTCAGTTCGGGTGTTTTCCCCGATAAAAACAAGCGAGGAACACCCACCACCCGAAATTTCTACTTCCGGCGATTTAGAATCTTATGGCAATGCTTATCTAAGTATACGATAATCTTCGCCAAATGAAAAACTCACAGAAACACGCAAAATTCTCCCCGCTGGCTTGCGTTATGGGCCCGACTTTGCTTAAATGGCCGTATCGGGCTGGAAAGCGGCAATTCCAGCACACCTTGTAGTAACAACATTGGAGCACCTCTCATGGCCCCCTCACGTCGACAATTCCTCGCCCAGTCCCTCGCGGCCTCCTTTATGGGTTGGACCCTCGCCCCCGGCGAAGCCAACGGTGCCCCCCAAGCCGTAGAATCGCTCCAGATCGCCCCCTTTCGCTTCGACGTGACGCCCCCCGAAGGCCATTCCCTCTGTGGCGGGTGGATCAAGCCCGTCGTCGGAGTCGACGATAAGCTGGAGGCCATCGGCTATGTCTTGCTGGGTGCCGGAAAGCCCATCGTTTTGTGTGCGGTCGACTGGACCGGGCTCCTGAACGATGCCCACATCGCCTGGCGCACCGCCCTGGCCGAAGCGGCGGGCACCACCCCCGAGCGGGTCGCGGTTCAGTGTGTACACCAGCACAACGCCCCCTTTGCCTGTCTGAATTCCGAGGCCATCGTGGAAGCCCAGGGCGACCTGCCCCATATTGTGGAACGGGATTATTTTCAGGAGTGCCTGGCGCGCGGTCGTGCGGCCGTTACGGAGGGCCTGAAGAAGGCCCGCACCGTCACCCATGTGGCCCATGGCCAGGGTGAGGTAAAGGAAGTCGCTTCCAACCGCCGGGTATCCCGCAATCCCGATGGCACCGTCAAAGCCATGCGGGGCAGCAGCTGCAAAGATCCCGAGTTGCGCGCCATGCCGGAGGGTATCATCGACCCCTTCCTGAAGACGGTGGCCTTTTACGATGGCGATGAAAAGATTGTCTCTTCCCACTACTATGCGACCCATCCCATGAGTTACTACGGGGACGGCATGGTGACCAGTGATTTCGCCGGGCTCGCACGAAAGAAGCGGCAGGCAGAAGAGCCCGACTGCACGCACATCTACTTCACGGGATGCGCGGGCAACATTTCTGCCGGTAAATACAACGACGGTTCCCACCCGGTTCGTGCGGAGCTGACGGCAAAGATGTACGCCGGTATTCTCCGCTCTGAAGCCACGTTGAAGCCCGTCCCTCTGAAGGAAATCGCTTGGCGCACGGCCGACCTTATGCCTCCGGCCAACAAGAAATACGACGCGGAAGCCCTCGCCAGGGAAATCGATAATCACGACAACTCGGTGGTGAATCGAAACCGGCCCTCCTACACCCTGAGTTGGTTGCGGCGGGTAGAAAAGGGCACGCCCATCGTGCTGAGCTCCTTGATGGTCAACGACATCAGCCTGCTCCACCTCCCTGCGGAGTGCTTTATCGAGTATCAATTGCGCGCCCAGGACCTGGCGAAAGATCGTTTCGTGGCCACGGCGGCCTATGGCGATGGTGGCCCGTGGTACATCCCCACCAAAGAAGAATACCCCACCGGCGGCTATGAATGTTCCGTGGCCTTCTGCGACCCCAGTGTCGATGATCTCATGACCGACGGCATGAAGGAATTGTTGGGATAGTTGATAGTTGATAGTTGACGGTTGACAGCTGATGGTGAGGGTGCGGGGACTGCACCGACGCCGTAGACCACGACATGACAATGACGATGGGAGGGCGAGCACGTACTCCCCAAAAACACGCAATCACTCGGACGTCGGGGCCGTCCCCCTCTTTTAATAAGGGCCTGAGACACGTACCAGGACAATCGGATTCCCGGACACCCACGACACGCCATGACAGGTCATCGACGCGCCGAAGGTGGGCGAGACGCCTATCCCACGTTGGGCTCTACCGTTTCAGCGTAGCTTCGCCATAAAGTCCGCCACGAAGCGGGCTACGGCATCGGGATCTTCCAGCAGCATAAGGTGGGAAGCATTGGCAATCCAACCGATGGTGATATTGTCCCGTTCCGGAATCTGCAAAGCCTTCCAATCGGGACGGGGTGCACTCCGGTCGCCCCAGAGCTGCAAGATAGGAACCGTGGAGCGCTCCAGGCCGGCGTAGCCATTCCACCCTTTCCAGATGCTTCCAATGGCATGGCGCTCCGCGTCGGAGAGGTGATCCAGTCCCCGGGCACGGTCCGCCGCACGAAGGGCCTCTTCCTCTTCCGTCAGGTTGTTCACCACCACGCCGTCGAAGGCCGTCTTGACCACCGTGTGATGGGTCCAGCCTTCCATGGGGATGGCACCCACCAGACCGGGCAGATCGCGTCCGGCAATTTCGACGGCAATCATGCCACCAATACTGTGGCCCGCGATAACGAATTGCTTGAGCTTCATGGCCTCAATAGCGCGGAGCACATCGTCGGAAATCTGCACCATATCCATATCGAGGGTGGCCGGTGTGCGCTTGTCTTGCCAGCACAACTCCACCACGGCAATGTCCATCATCGGGGGCAAGCGCGTAATGAGTGATTCGAAGCGCCAGATCCCGCCCCAGGTCCCCGGCACCAGCACCAGGGTGGGGCCTTCCCCCGGACGGTGGTAATAGTTCAGGGCCCCGCCCCGCTCAAGGGATAGCTCTCCATGATGAAACCCTTCGACGCCCGGGGTCGGCGGCGGGGTCGTCGCCCCCGTGACGAGGGAAATATAGAGTAATGCCGAAAGCGACATCGCGCGGAAAATACAGGACATTACAATAGCTCCTTGTGACGCCGGGCGCAGTACCCGGCACAAAAATCTGGAACAAAGCGCGGCAGCTATGGCCCCGCCTTTTTCGAATCCACCCCGGAGAATCCGCTATGATAGGGGTTTGCATCGAACATTTTGGAATGCTTGGTAATGGGCGGTCCACCCGGACCACAGGTAGTATGAAGGAAGAGGTACCCGCATGAGCAAACTCTGGGGTGGTCGTTTTGAAGGCAAGACCGATAACCTGGTCGAAATCCTCGGAGAGTCGGTGAGCTATGACTCCCGCCTTGCCCCGTGGGACATTCGGGCGAGCATCGCCCACGCCACCATGCTGGGTGACTGCGATATCATTGCCAAGGCCGAGGTAAAAAAAATCATCCAGGGCCTGAAAGCCATCGACAAGTCCATTGCCGCCGGCGAGATGACCTGGGATACGGCGATGGAGGATGTGCACACCAACATCGAGGCCGCCTTGGTCGCGCGCATCGGCGATGCGGGCAAACGGCTCCACACGGGCCGCAGCCGCAATGACCAGATTGCCACGGACATGCGCCTCTGGATGCGGGACCAGATCGACACCATCATCGACCTGCTCAATGAACTGCAGGCGGCCCTTATTACCTTGGCGGAAGGGCACATTGACGTCATCCTTCCCGGCTTCACCCATTTACAGAATGCCCAGCCCGTGCTCTTTGCCCACCACCTCCTCGCCTATGTGGAAATGCTCGCCCGGGATACGGAGCGCTTCACCCAATTGCGCAAGCGGGTTAACATCCTGCCCCTGGGTTCGGCGGCCATGGCAGGCACCCCCTACCCCATTGACCGCAAACAGGTGGCCGATCTGCTCGAATTCGACGGCATCTCCAAGAACAGCATGGACGCCGTATCCGACCGGGATCACATGATCGAGTTCAGTGCGGGCGCTTCCCTTATCATGATGCACCTCTCCCGCTTCAGCGAAGAGCTCATCCTCTGGTCGAGCCCGGCCTTTGCTTTCGTGGAAATCGGCGATGCCTTCACCACGGGCTCCAGCATCATGCCCCAGAAGAAAAACCCCGATGTGGCGGAATTGGTGCGGGGCAAGACGGGTCGGGTCTATGGCGACCTGACGGCCCTGCTGACCCTGATGAAGGGCCTGCCCATGACCTACAACCGGGATTTGCAGGAAGACAAGGAAGCCCTCTTCGACGCGTCGGACACCGTACAATTGTGCCTCGCCGTCTTCACCCGCATGATCCCATCTATCGCCATTCAGCGGGATGCCATGGCCCAGGCCACGGCCGAAGGCTTTATGGAAGCGACCGACCTGGCAGATTACCTGGTGATGAAGGGCGTGCCCTTTCGCGAAGCACATGGTATCATTGGACGGATCGTGTTGCATTGCACCCAGGAAAACACCACCTTGCCGGCCCTGTCCCTCAGCGTCTACAAGACGTTCTCGGACTGCTTTGAGCAGGACGTATTCCAGGTACTTACCCCGGAGGCCATCGTCAAGCGCCGGGACAATCCGGGGGGTACGGCGCCCCGTCGGGTGCGTGCGGCCCTGAAGCAGGCTCGGCGGCGTTGCGGCATGAAGTAGTTGCTTGACAGTTTGCGAAGTTTGCGCGGATTTGTGGTATGATTAGCCGAAGACTGTCTGGCCTTTGGGAGAAGTTATGGCGAAAGCGGAACGCATTCTCATCGTTGATGACGAAATCGTAATACGCGAGCTGATGTCTGACATCCTCACGGATGAAGGATTTAGTGTTGCATCTGCCCCCAACGGCATGGCCGCGCTGGAAATGCTCCAATCGACCAATGATTTCGTGGTCCTCTTCACCGACATCATGATGCCCGAAATGGACGGCATTGAGCTTATCCGAAAGGCCCGCCTGGTCGCTCCGGCCCTCGTACCCATTGTCATGACGGGCTACGCCACCCTCGAAACGGCCCGCGCGGCCGTCAAAGAGGGGGCCTATGACTATGTCTTGAAGCCCTTCAATCTCAGCGAAATCAAGATGTCGGTTACCAATGCCCTGGAGCGGTGCCGACTGGCCAACGAAAACGCCAGCCTCCTCGAAATCACCGAGCTCTTCAATATCAGCGAGCGCATCGCGTCCATTCGCTCTGAAGACGTGCTGCTCGAGTTCGTGCTGGAAGCGGCCCTTCAACGGGTCGAGGCAGAGCGCGGCTCCCTCATGCTCGTTTCTGAAGACGGCACCCAAATGACGGTCGCCCGGGGCGTGGGCCTTCCCCAGGACTACGACAACGCGGCGGTTCACGTAAAAAATAGTATCTCCGGGTGGGTGGCGGAAAACGTCAAGCCCCTCTTTGTCGAAGATATCCGCCAGGAACCCAGCGTCGACAAGCTCAGCTGGCAACTGCGGGACAATTCCTTTATCTCGGTGCCCCTGGAACGTAAGAGTTCCGCCCTTTCAGGCCCTGAAGGGGAAAAAGGCCGCGTCATCGCCGTGCTCAATGTGACGGAGAAGCGGAACCAGAAAACGTTCACCGAGGCCGACCTCAAGATTCTCAGCATCATGGCCAACCACGCGGCGGCGGCACTGGAAAATGTGCGCCTCCTCCGGGATGTGGAAGATGCCCAGCGGGAAATCGTGTTTACCCTGGGCGAAATCGTAGAGACCCGCTCGCAGGAGACGGGCTTTCACGTGAAACGGGTCGCCGAATACTGCAAGCTATTGGGGCTGAAGTGCGGCCTCACCCCGGCAGAAGCGGAAATCCTGCGCCTGGCCTCCCCGCTCCATGATGTGGGTAAGGTGGGTATTCCCGATGCCATCCTGAACAAACCAGGCAAACTGACGTCGGATGAGTTCGACATTATCAAGACCCATGCGACCATGGGCTACGACATGCTCAAGGTGACCAAGGGCCATGTCTTGCAGGCGGCCGCAGTCATCGCGCTCCAACACCACGAACGCTTTGACGGTCGGGGTTATCCCCACGGTCTTTCGGGCAAGGACATCCACATTTTCGGACGCATCACCTGTATCGCCGATGTCTTTGATGCCCTCGGGGTTAAGCGGGTCTACAAAGAAGCGTGGGAGTTGGATCGCATCCTGGAGCTTTTCCGGGAAGAGCGGGGCAAACAGTTCGACCCCGAGATCACCGATGTCTTCTTTGACAGTCTGGATGAGATCCTCGCGATCCGCGACAGCCTGAGCGACATCGAATAGGGTACGTCCCCTAGAAGTTACGGACGAGCACCTCGTTGACCTTGCCGCGCTTACTCGCGTTGCTGTTGACCAGCCGCGTCGCGCGAACGACCTCAATGGTGTGGTTACCGTAAAGCGTGTGAATCAGGGGCACGTCCGAATTGGACAGCAAGGCCTTCACCCCCCGCTTCGTCAGCTCCTGAAAGACATCGGCCAGTTCCCGCTGCAGCGCTTCGCCAAAAACCCCCTTGTGATACCCCGTAAAATTGGCGGTCTTGGATACGGGGGCGTAGGGCGGGTCGAAGTAGACAAAGTCACCCGCCTTGGCACGGTCGAGTACGGCGGCGAAGGACTGGTGCCGAATGGTGCAGCGTTGCAGGGCCCGGGAAACGGCCCGCAGGTTGGGCGCATCACAGATCAAGGGGTTCACATAGCGCCCCATGGGCACGTTGAATTCCCCCTTGCTGTTTTCCCGAAAAAGTCCGTTAAAGCAAGTCCGGTTGAGATAGATAATCCGGGCCGCGCGCTCAATGGGATCCTCCGGCACGTGGGCCCGCATCGCGTAATAGTATTCTTTTTCATGGGCGGCCTTATGGGCTTCCAGGAGGGCGATGATTTCTTCGACGTGCTCCTGAACCCCCCAATACGCCTGGATCAACCGCTGGTTATTGTCGGAGAGATAGGCCTTGCTGCGTCCGAGTTTCTCCCGGCCGTAAAGATCGAAAAACAGGGCGCCGCCCCCCACAAAGGGCTCATGGTATCGGCCATGGGGACGGGCCTCGGCCACGCGCCGTTCTAATTCCCGGAGGAGCTGGCGCTTCCCCCCCACCCATTTAAGAAAGGGCCGTGGGCTTCCCGCTATGGCAAGGGGCTCTGTCATAGTCCGAAATACAACTCCAACCATTTTTTCAGATCGGATAACTCGACGGCTTTCCCCGTCGATAACAGGTAGGCCCGAATATTATCCGAAAAGCCATTGCCCGCAAAGACGACGATACCACGAATGGGCCAGGCCCGAATGTCGTCAATCGTTGCCGGGATCTTCTCCTCCGCCGACCCGGAACTGCCCTGGTATTTGCACTCGATGCCCAAACTGACCCGGGTTTCCTGGTGCTTGAGGACCACGTCAATCCTGCGCCGTGCCCCCCAGATTCGCCGTCCCACCGCCACCTGCGATTCGACGGCCAGGCCAAGATCCCGTCCCAATTGAACGACTTTCTTTTCCAGATCACTTCCAGACTTTACGGCGGCGGCTTTTCCGGGCATGGGCTGACAGAACTCCTGGGCCCGTGGGCGGGGCTGCGTCTCGGCCATCGGTCGACAAAAGGATGGCATCGTGGGTGCGCAGTATGGCCCAGAAATGCCCGCGGGTTCAACCTGCTTCCGGCCAGGCGACCCCGGGGTGGGAAGCCCCTCGCAGGAGCGCCACCCTCCTACCTTTTCGTAACGGCACACACGCCAATCACACCATTTGGTATCTTTTTGAGCCCAAACACTCGGTGAGGTCACTTTCCTGGCCGTGCCCGGCGCTTGCCCATACCTGCCAGAATGCGACCTAACCCCATGACAATAAAGCCACTTAGCGAAACCCACTCCCACAGCACACCCCGAATGCACCGCCTTGGCACGGTAGTTGCATTCTAAGCGGTGGCAATTGATGTGCTCCGTAGACCCGGAACGGCGTGTACGGTAACTGGGGCACATCGGCAATGGGACAGGCGCATTGGAGAGTACCCTCTTGGGATTTCCCCCTCTGTATCCGCCTTTCACTTTTTCGACTGACGCAAGGTATTGCACGCCCGTTGATTTAAAGGAGAGATACGTGAAGCATTTAGATCGTGTTCGCAATGCATTTGGCATGCGATGGGGATTCCTGGGCGCAGCCCTCTGTATCCCCGCACTGGCCCAGGCGCAGGATGAATTGAACTCGGGCGACACCGCGTGGATGCTCGTGGCCACCGTGCTCGTGTTGTTTATGACCATACCTGGCCTGTCCCTGTTCTATGCCGGCCTGGTCCGTTCGAAGAACGTGTTGTCCGTGTTAATGCAGTGTTTCACCATCGTCGCCCTGGCCAGTATCGTCTGGGTGGTCTGTGGTTACAGCCTGGCCTTTGGGGTTTCGGAAGGACAGACGGAAGGGGTTATCAACCTTCACTCCCTCGTCGGTAACTTCAGCAACGTGTTTCTGAAGAACGTGACGGTAGACGGTATGGCGGGCACCTATCCCGAAACCATCTTCATCATGTTCCAGATGACCTTCTTCATCATCACGCCGGCGCTTATCTGCGGTGCCTTCGCAGAGCGCATGAAATTCTCTGCCGTGCTGATCTTCACCACGCTGTGGTTGGTGCTTGTTTACGCGCCTATCTGTCACATGGCCTGGTCGGGACCTGGCGCTCTCTTCCACACCTGGGGCGTGCTGGATTTCGCAGGCGGTACGGTGGTGCACATCAATGCCGGTATCGCCGCCCTCGTCGCCTGTATCCTGGTTGGCAAGCGCAGCGGTTATCCCCAGCGCGCCATGCCCCCCCACAACATGACCATGACCATTACGGGCGCCGGTATGCTCTGGGTCGGCTGGTTTGGCTTTAACGCCGGTAGTGAGCTGGCGGCCGACGGTACGGCCGGTATGGCCATGCTGGTCACCCAGCTTTCCACGGCTGCCGCCACGCTGACGTGGTTGGGCATCGAATGGGTCAAACATGGCAAGCCCAGCGCCCTCGGCGCAGCCACGGGTGCGGTTGCTGGCCTCGTAGCCATTACGCCCGCCTCCGGCACGGCCGGCCCCATGGGTGCCATCGCCATTGGTGTGGCCTCCGGCGTCATCTGCTTCCTAGGTGCCACCAGCATCAAGCGGATGGGCGGTTATGACGATTCTCTCGACGCCTTTGGCGTCCACGGTATCGGCGGTATCGTCGGTGCCGTACTTACCGGTGTCTTCGCCGCAGAGTCCCTGGGCGGATCCGGTCTCTCCGAAGGCATGACCATCGGCACCCAGGTGCTCGCACAAATCAAGAGCATCCTCGTCACGCTGGTATACAGCGGTGTGGTATCCCTGATACTCTTCAAGGTAATCGATCTGACCATCGGTCTCCGTGTCAGTGAAGAAGCCGAGAGCCAGGGTCTCGACCTGGCCGAACACGGCGAAGAAGGGTACTTACTGTAATTGGCTGTCGCTTGGGGAGGCCCCGGGCCTCCCCAGCGATAGACGTGTGTATGCAATGGAACGCAATGCGGTCATCCCCGCAATCGGCCTGATGGGCCACGGTGGGAAGCGATGACATAACGCAGTCGTGGAGAATATACCTGTGAAAAAGATCGAAGCCATCATCAAACCCTTTAAGCTGGAAGAAGTGAAAGACGCCCTGTCCGCCGTAGGGATTCAGGGCCTCACCGTTTCCGAGGTCAAAGGCTTTGGCCGTCAGAAAGGCCACAAAGAACTCTATCGCGGTGCCGAATACGTCGTAGAGTTCCTCCCCAAGGTGAAATTGGAAATCGTGGTTGGAGACGACATCGTGGAACAGGTGGTCAAGGCCATCCTCGAGGGTGCCTCCACCGGACGCATCGGCGATGGGAAGGTCTTCGTACTGCCCATTGAAGAGGCCGTCCGCATCCGCACCGGGGAAACGGGCGACGCCGTACTCGGTTAGTTTTTCGGGCGGTCACGTACCCCCGTATACCCTACCGGCCCTGAAACGCTGCTGACCCAGTGTTTCGGGGCCGTTGTGGGTTCAGGACGCCCGTCGCGCGGGCTTCAGCGTTCCAACACTTGAGAGGGTCCGGCGTGTATCTGGCAGATGGCGATGCCCAGGGCGTCTGCCGCATCATCCGGACGAGGGATCTTTTCCAGGTTCAGCAGCATCTTAATCATTTCCTGAACCTGTTTCTTGTCGGCTTTGCCGTAACCGGTGATAGCCAGCTTGGTCTCGGTGGGACTGAATTCCCCGATGGGCAAATCGGCCTGCACGGCCGCCAGCGACAGGACCCCCCGCGCCTGGGCCACGGTAATACCCGTGGTGACGTTTTGCTTGAAGTAGAGCTTCTCGATGGCCACCGCATCGGGTTTATGGGTGGTGATAAGCGCGACGGCCTCTTCGTAGATCGTCTTCAGGCGCAGGGCATAGTGCTGCTTCGCCGGGGTGCTGATAATCCCATGGGCAATATAGTGGAGTCGGCTGCCTTTTCCATAAACCACGCCATAGCCGGTGGTGGCCGTGCCGGGATCGAATCCTAATACGCGCATATCGCCCTTAACTTTCTTTCGCTATTACGGCGATACGCTCGCTTCCGGGCTCACCAGATTCCTCAGGTACTCGGGGGCAAAGTCCGCGCCGTTTTCCCACGCGAGGGTATGTCCCTCGATTCGGAATTGTTGAAAGTAGGCGACTTCTTTCAGTGGCTCAAAAATCTCGCCGTCGAACTCACCGGAAAAATCGATTACCCCTGTCACCCCATCGTTGAAGGTCACATGAATACGGTATTCTTCGATATAAGACGCATCGACAATCCAAGGTATCATAGTCTTACTCCAGTGGCTCGATCTTGTTCAAGGGTTTTCGTTGGAGCGCAAGCGTCCAATTTTCACGCAATGCATCTTGGTGTCGGGTATACCAGTCCAGGACCAGATTGAGGGCCCGTCGGGGAAACTTGCCCTGAACGACGCCGGACTCTATCTCCACGGTAATCGTGTAATCACCGTATTCCGCATGAAAATGGGCGGGAGCGTGATCTTTGTATTACATGTAGATTACGATGCCTAAAAAGCGGCTAATTTCGGGCATAGTATACCTCACTTCTCTGAGAAAGCAGCAATAGTCTCACATTCACCCTATCAGAAAATAGGACCCTTGTCTGGTCACAAGTTTTCCCCACCCCAAATGCGCCCCCCTCAATAGGGGCCGAGAAATATCACGGCGTCGTTTGGGCCACGTCCTGCGCCGCATTCACGCGGGCAATACTGATGGCAAACAGCATTTGGGCGACGTAGTACAGCGGAAGCCCCAGATGGCCATTCCACGGGTCCGGCGTCACAAAACGCGCGCGGGCCACAAAGAGATCGGAGCAATAGAACAGGACCGCTCCCACCACCACCAGGAGGGTGGCTCCCCGCCCCCAGGCTCCGATCGAAAGGGCGACCATGAGCGTAATAATGGCCATGTAGGCGTAGACCGGAATGCGCATACTCCCCAGATGGGGATTCAGCCAGGAAATCACGAAGAGGACCGGAACGATGCCGATCCCCATACTGAGGGCGGTGTATTTCCAATCGACGCCATGGGCGAGAAAGGCACCGGCGAACCCCGCATGACCCAGAAAAAAGGCGATGAGCCCCATCAGGAAAAGTTTCTCCTGATGACTGATGAGGAAGAGGTCGCCCCACCAGGAAAAAAAGAGGGCGACCAGGACCATGCGTCCATAGGGGGTCTGAAATGCGCCTGCCGCAATGGCCATGGCCAGGAAGCCGGTGGAGGTGCTCATTTTAAACCAGGCACCTGCTCCCAGACCGAGCAGGTTATTGCCCAGAAACAAAACGAGTGACACCGCGGTTAGAATGGTCGCAATCAGCATAGGAGCTCCCGCATGCGCTCAGGTCGGAACGGCTATGAATTCGTGTTGAATCTGGTCTTTGTCCAGGGTCACCCGTCGAAAGCCTTTCTCGGGGCTCCCGTCCGCATTCTCGGCGTTGGTGCTGCAGCAGGGCGTGGTCACATGAACGACGCCCGCGTGATCCGTCACCTGGCTGCCGTGATAGTGGCCTGAAAGCACGAGTTTCACGTTGTAAGATTCCAGGCGCGCCAGCACATCGTCTCCATTGGCGAGCCGCCCCTCAAAGCCCGGTGCCAAGGGATGGTGCGTAAAGACGACCAAGGGCCGTTTTACATCGAGGTGGGCCAACTGGGCGTCGAGCCATTCCAAATTGGCCGCGCTCATGGGCAGCGATTCGTCCCGCCCTCCACTGGTGTCCACACCGAGAAAGGCCCAGCCGTCCATATTCATTTTCCACTGGGGCTTCTTAAATACCCGCCGGTAGAATTCATAGGGGTCTTCGGTGCCGACCGCGAGATCATGGGGACCGGGGATGCAGAAGTAGGGCTTGTCCAACCGGCTGAGGGCATGGCGCACAAGATTCATTTCGCGCAAAGTCCCGTGACTGGTGAGATCGCCAAGCACCACCGTGAACGCAATGTCTTCGTCATTGTTGATGGCATTGACCGCGCGTCCCACGATGCCGACACTACGGGAATCGAGGAGGTGAAGATCGTTGAGGGCCGCGAAGCGAAGGGGCCCCTCTTTACGAAAGTCGAGGTCGGGGGTCAATTTACCAATGCGGCTTTGTTTCACCCGTGCACAGCCTGCGAAGGCCAGGAGGCCTGCGGCACCGACAAATTCTCTGCGCGTCCACTTCATGATCTGATTCCGTCCCCTTGTATCCCACGTAAAAAACGGGGTATGGTGTTTGCTCTGGAAGTATCCGTTCGATTGGACCCGCATTGTAACATTAATTCTCCAGGAATCTCGTTATGCGCGTAGTAATAGCCCCCGATTCGTTTAAGGAATGTCTTCGTGCCGACGAGGTGGCGGAAGCCATCGAAGCGGGATGGCTCGCTGGAATGCCCGGTGCGACCACCCAGTGCTTTCCCATGGCCGATGGGGGCGAGGGCACGGTGGATGCCGTCGTGCGGGCGACCGGCGGTGAGACCGTGGCGGTCGACGTTACCTGCCCGCGGGGCGAAACGGTTTCGGCTCAGTATGGGCGCATCCAGGAGGGACAGGTCGCGATCATTGAAATGGCCGCCGCGTCGGGGCTTGACCTCGTCCCCGATGACCAGCGCGATCCCTGCATGACAACGAGTTTCGGCACGGGCGAACTGATTGCCCACGCGCTGGATCAAGGCGTCAACGACATTATCATCGGAGTCGGGGGCAGCGCGACCAACGACGGGGGCGCCGGCATGGCGCAGGCCCTGGGCTACCGACTAATCAACAAACAGGGCAACGAGTTGGAACGGGGTGGTGCCCGGCTGGTGCAGTTGGATCGTATCGATGCCAGCAACCGACACGCCCGCCTGGATGAAGTAAACGTCTATGTGGCCTGTGACGTCAATAATCCACTATGCGGCCCGAGTGGTGCCACCGCCATCTATGGCCCGCAAAAAGGCGCCACGGCAGAGGATGTGCTCATCCTCGATCATGCCCTCGGCCATTTTGCAAAGATCATCCAGCGCGATCTGGGCGTGGACATTCTCCGCGTCGAAGGAGCCGGCGCGGCAGGTGGACTGGCCGGGGGGCTCATGGCCTTTGCGGGAGCCAAACTGGAGCGCGGCCTGGAATTGATCGCTACACTATGCAACCTGCCCGAAGTCATTGCCGCCGCCGACCTGGTTATTACAGGCGAAGGCAGTCTGGACGCCCAGAGTTGTTTCGGAAAGACTCCCGTGGGACTGGCTCAGCTGGCCCGGCCCCATCACATTCCGGTATTGGCCTTGGGCGGCCGGGTCTTACCGGGAGCGGAAGCCTTATTGGAACACGGCATTACCGCCATCTACCCCATCTCTCCCGGCCCACAGACGTGGGAAATCGCGCGGGACTCCGCCAGGGAAAACCTCCACTTTACGGCAGAGCAGCTGGCCCGCACGTGGTATGCGGCCTCCGTGGCCGTTGCCCCGACGGCCGAAGCCGACGCTACCTGAGTTTTTCCCCACAGTGCTTACAATATTTGGCGTCGCGGGCATGAAACTCGCCGCCGCAAGACTGGCACGAGCGCACCGCGAGGTGGACCCGCTCAGATGCCCGGGTTATCTCGGCCGTCACAATCCCCGTGGGCACGGCAATGATCCCGTAGCCCATGAGCATGATTATGGTAGCCAGCCCCTGACCCAACGCGGTGACCGGTGAAATATCGCCATAGCCCACGGTGGTCAATGTCACGACGGACCAATAGATGCTGCGGGGTATACTGGTAAAGCCCGACTCGGCCCCTTCGATAACATACATGAGGGAGCCGGCAATCGTGGCGATGGTGAACACCGCGAAGAGAAAGATCGTAATTTTTCGTCGGCTGGCCTCAATGGCGCTCATCAGTAAATCCGCCTCACCCACGTATTGCACAATCTTCAGCACACGGAAAACGCGGAGGACACGTAAGAGCCGGATGACCAGCAGGTAGTGGCTGCCGGGAAAGATAACGCTGATGTAGGTGGGCAGAATAGCCAGCAAATCCACCACACCAAAGAAACTGGTGGCGTACCGGGACGGCCGCTCGATGCAGGAAAGGCGCAAGAGATATTCGATGGTGAAGATGATGGTGAAGCCCCACTCCAAACGGTAAAAGAGTACACCATAGGCCTCGCTGTAGGACTCCACGCTGTCCAACATGACGGTGCCGACGCTGAGAACAATCAGGGCGATGAGCACCACATCAAAGAGTTTCCCCTTGGGCGTGTCCGCCTCAAAAATGATCTCATGGGTCTTGTCTTGAATGCGTCGCAGGGTTGTCCGGTTTGCTTTTTCTTCCATCATTCACCATCTTCGTTGTGGGTGGGCCATACGCGCAGGCAATTGGATCGCGATCCCATGTACTATAGGGCCTCAGCACCCGACAGGCATCTCCCAATACCCTTCGGTCGCCCACATTATTCGCTGTCACGAAATACCATTACGTTGGAAAGCCACCGCATTATGCAACAGGCGCAGAATATCCGCAAGTCACTCCTCCATTGGTTCCGGGAAGAAGCACGGGATCTTCCCTGGCGAAAGAGCCGGGATCCTTATCATATCTGGCTTTCTGAAATCCTCCTGCAACAGACCCGGGTCGATCAGGGACTCCCCTACTACGAGCGCTTTCTTGCGGCCCTGCCCACCTTACCGGCACTCGCGGCGGCGTCGGAAGATGAAGTGCTGAAACTGTGGGAAGGCCTGGGCTATTACACCCGCGCCCGAAACCTCCACAAGGCCGCACGACAGGTCATGGAACAACACCACGGCGCCCTGCCCGAGTCGGCGGAGATTCTCCAGCTACTCCCCGGCGTCGGCCGCTACACCGCAGGCGCCATTGCCAGTATTGCCTTCAATGAACGGGTCCCCGTGGTGGACGGCAATGTAAAACGGGTACTCACGCGCATTTTTAATATCGCCCTGCCGATTGGGGAGAGCGCGACGGAAAAAAAGCTCTGGGCTATTGCAGATGCACTGGTACCGGAGTCGGCACCGGGTGACTTCAATCAGAGCATGATGGAGCTCGGGGCCCGGATTTGCACCCCCCGAAAGCCAGACTGCGCCTCGTGCCCCGTCTTATCCGAGTGTGCCGCACAGAAGAAGGGCCTGCAGGAGAAACGGCCGGTGAAGAAGCCCCGCAAGGCCGTACCCCACAAGGAAATCGTGGTGGCCGTCATTGAGCGCGAGGGACGCTACCTTATCGGGAAGCGGGGGCCGGACGGCATGCTGGCGGGGCTGTGGGAGTTTCCCGGCGGCAAACTGGAAGCGGGGGAAACCCATCAGGCGGCACTGGAACGGGAATGTGCCGAGGAATTGGGAGTGACGGTAAAAGTGGGTGGCATGGTCGCCTCGGTAAAACACGTCTACACCCACCTCAAGGTCACGCTCAATGTCTACCGCTGCGAAATCCTGTCGGGCGAGGCGCAGTCGAAGGTACATACCGACTTGAAATGGATTGTGCCCGAGGATTTCGGGAACTACGCCTTTCCCAAGGCCAACCACAAGTTTCTCGACTTGTTGCGACCGGAGTAGTCCGCCCGAATGGCCTGACTCCCCTAGTACTCCTCGCCGTCTACGTCGTCATCTTCCTCTTCTTCCTCATCATCTCCACCGAGTATGGACGCATCCTGAGCCGCCGCGTCCATGACCTCTTCCGCCACGAGGATGGGGCAGCCGACACGAACGGCAATGGCGATTCCGTCGCTGGGTCGGGTGTCGATGCGTAGAATCTGCTCGACCTCCCCATTGTTATTCTTCTGCTCCACGTTCAGGTGGGCCAGAAAGGTCTCATTCTCGAGCTTGTAGATATTGACGGAAATCAATTCTCCCCGGAGTCCGGCAAGCAGATTGCAAATCAAATCGTGGGTCATGGGCCGGGCTGTTTTCTCGCCCTGAAGGCCAAGCTGTATGGCACTGGCTTCGGGAATGCCGACGAGAATGGGCAAGACACGACTCTCGTGCCGTAACAGCACCAGGGGATAACGGTGCTCTTCGGCCTGGCTTACCCCGAGAATTTCTACTTCAAGCATAACAGCCTCCTTTGTTAGGGGGATTGTACCGCGATACGGCGGCGAATCCAACACAAGAAGGTGCTTTTTCTCATTTCGGGGAGCAAGGGCCCGCAGCACGTCGGGCAATCAGCATGACGATTCCGTCGGAGAAAGGGGTGCTACAGGGTGGCGAGGTAGGTGGTGATATCGCTGTGCACGCGGGAGTACTCTCGTTCCAGGTTCGCAAACAACTCCTGCCCCCGGACACCGGCTGCATCGGCATCAAGTTGCTCTAGCGCAGCGGCGATCTCATGAAACTGCAGCGTGCCAACGTTGACGCCAGCGCCCTTAAGCGTGTGCGCTTCCAGGTGGACTTTTTGCATGTCGCTGCCATCCAGGGCCGACTTGAGCACCGCCATGCGCGCAGCGCTGTCGTCCAGGAAGAGCTGAAAAAGCTCCTGCTCGAACTCCGTGTCTCCGCACGACGTTTCCTGGATGCGGGTGAAATCTATGGCCGCAGCGCCGTTCCCTGCCTGTTCCGTCATATCCATCTCCAAGCTTTTCTTATCAACTCACCAATCGCCGATCGGGTGTAGCAGCCCACGGTGAAGTAGCCAAGACGCCGTCTCACCACACCGAAAGCCTTCGTTGAGTGTAAATCATTCCGGACCTGTGCGCAACAGTTTTGCGTAAATACGGCGACCCGTAACCAGGCAAGCAGGCCGCGCCCGCTCCACTTACTCGGCCTTCAGGTCAGGTGTCCGCAGCAGATAGTGATCGCGGAGAACCCAATAGTTGTCCGACTTTCGCTGCAGGGGCCGGCCAGAATTAATCCCCGGCGGCAAATCATCCCGCAGGAGCAGGATTAAATCGGAACTGGCCGCCGGATTGGTCCAGAAATACGCATGGCCGGTAATGTCACTCTTCACGTCGGCGTTTATGTAGGTCAACAAGGGCACGGCCGTGATGCTGGCCCGCTCTTCGGCACTCAGGTTCTCGGCCCCGATGTTGCCCAGTCGTTTCACGCTGTCCATCATCCACGAGGAGAGAAGGAGGGCCCGGTCACGGGGGGAAATATAGACGGTAAAGCGCTCGGGGACGCCGATCATGCCTTCGGCCACCAGGGTCTGCTGCACCACGTCAATATCCAGATCGGGGGCCACCAGCACGAGGTTCCCCAGTTTCAGCGTGTCCCGGCTGTCTTTTCCCGCCGCACGGTACGACAACATGAGTTCCCGGATTGCCGTGGTTGCCACGTCGGTACCGCGACTATGGGCGAGAATGTGTATTTTCTCGAGGCCGGGTGTTTCCACCAGCGCCCGCAGAAACTGCTTGAGGTGAAAGACCGTGAACTGAGAAGACTCGGTGTCGGACGTATAACCTCGGAGCCCCCCCCGCCCCGCGGGCCAGGAGTAGATCATAGGCACCCCGGGTCGGCCCATAAAGTGCCAGAGCTGGGCCATCGTCAATGACGCATGGTAGAACTGATTGTTGTAACCGTGGATAAAGATAAAGGCTTCCCGGCGGTCACTGCTTTCCAGCAAGCGCGACACTTCACGCTGCATCCCGGTGATGGCCGCCTGCGAAAGGGCCTGATTCTCTTCGTTAGGCTTCAGGCCCCCCCCTGCCGCAATCCACGTTTTCTGCGATGCCGGAAAACGTCCCAATTCCACCGTCTCCTCCAGGAAGGGGACGAAGCGTCGGTTGCGCTGGCGGCTCAGGCTCGCCTCATGGAGATCTTCCCAGGTCACGTGTTCGCCCAGCGCCACCGTCGCCCGCCCAAAGGCCAGGCTGTCGGATCGATGGTGCCCATATTGAACCCCACGACCATGAGGCTCTTCCACGTCTAGTTCCGGCACACGGTCGGTGGCGTAGAGCAGATCCACCGTAACCTGTTGCTTTTCCGGGGGCAATTCCGCGAAGGGATCCAGATCGGTGGCCAGGTAGATGTTGGGGGTCTTCATCAGGCCGGTATGCTCGCAGGCGGAAATGCAGAGCGCCGAGAGACCCACCAGCACCATCCGCAGCCCCCATCCGATTGGACGCGCCATGCCGAGCGGTTCTTTACGGGTCAATAGTGATTTCGTCATGCTGCTATGCCTTTGTCTCGGTTCACCCTGCGAACAAACGGGTCTACCGTTCCTGTGCTGTCGGGCACCGATAGTGCCCTTTCCGCCGCAGCGCCCATTATCCGCTCCAACGACGCAGATAGGCAACCTCCGGAAACACGGCCCATGAGACGCGGCGATGGGCGGGGAGGTTTCAGTCCCTTTTCCCGGATTGGTACCGTAGACGAGGGCGGTGCTATGGTAACGGCCATTGGAACGTTCAACTACGGTCGATTTACCACGGGGAAATCATCATTATGTACCGAAGCTACCATTGTTTTCTGTTCACCTGCCTTGCCACTGTCCTCTTCAGCGCCACCGCGACGGCGGCCACCCTCCACGTGGGTGCCCACACAACAAGCATTACGCCCGACATGCCGGTCGCGCTGACCGGACAAATGTCGACCCGCATTGCACGCTCAGTCGAATCGGAAGTCCAGGCCAACGCCATGGCCCTGGAATCCCGTGAGGGCGACACGGTGGTGGAGCAAGCCATTTTCGTGGCCTGCGGGCTGGTGGCCATCCGGGAAGGCCTGCTGGAGCGCGTGCGCGAAGAGCTGGCACCGCGCATCCCCGACTTTGATATCCAGAAGCTCGTCCTCAGTGCGACGCACACCCACACGGCCCCGGTCTTGTTGGAAAACAAATATAAAGTCGACGACCCCGATGTCATGACGCCCACGGCCTATGTGGATTTCCTGACGCTCCAGGTGGCCGAGGCCGCCGAAGCCGCGTGGAAATCCCGTCGCCCCGCCAAAGCCGGCTGGGGCATGTCTCATGCCGTGGTGGCCTATAATCGCCGCTCCTACTTCGAAGACGGCCACCACCAGATGTATGGCGACATCAGTGTCGATGGCTTTCGCGGTATCGAAGGGCCGGAAGACCACGCCGTGGAAGTCCTCTTCTTCTGGGGCGAAGACGACCAGCTCATCACCACCGCCGTGAACATTGCCTGTCCCGCCCAGGAAGTGGAAAGCCGGAGGGCAGTTAACGCCGACTTCTGGCACCCGGTCCGTGAAGGGCTGAAAGAGAAATATGGCAAGGACCTCGTTGTCCTCGGCTGGATTGGTGCCGCCGGTGACCAGTCGCCCCACATCCGTTTCCGAAAGCAGGCAGAAGATCGCATGCGCGAACTCCGGGGCCTGACCCGCCTGGAAGAAATCGCCCGCCGTGTTATCCATGCCTGGGAAGAAGCCTATGAAGGGGCAGCGAAAGAAAAGTTTGACGACCTTCCGCTGGTGCATCAGGTCGAAACTATCCAATTGCCCGAACGTATCGTGACGGAAGAAGAAATGAACGATGCGAAAATGGAAATCGAAAAATGGTCGAAGGACGTCAAATTCTCCCGCCGTGTTAAATGGCATGAAAAAGTATTGGCCCGCTATGACCGCCAGCAGCGCGGGGATATCGTGCCCTACGCCATGGAACTCCACACCCTCCGCCTCGGGGACATCGCCATCGCCACCAATGACTTCGAATTATTCACCCAATACGGGATTCAGATTAAAGCCAAAAGCCCGGCACTCCATTCTTTCCTTATCCAGCTTGCGGGACCGGGCACCTACATCCCCACCCCCCTTGCCGCAGCCGGTGGTGGCTACAGCGCCATTGTCCAGAGTAATGACGTGGGTCCCGAAGGTGGACAGGTGATTGTGGATGAGACCGTGCGCGCCGTGAAGGAAATGTGGGCGGAAAAGAAGTAATCCAAACCTCAAACGCTACACCACGAAGGGCACGAAGAGCGCGAAGGAAGCACAACTCGAAGAGAAGTACATAGACAGCCATTGTCTTGCCCTGGAAGGGGTCAACTTTCGCAGTCTGTTCCGTGAAATCTTCTTCCTCCGTTCTCCGTGACCTTCGTGGTGAAAACAGTTGGTCCCGACAGATTTTCCAGGAGTTTACTTACCGATGTTGTATCGCGCTATTCTTGTCTTGACGCTCGCCCTCAGCGGCTCCGCACTCACCCACGCTGCCACGCTCCATGTGGGCGCGGAATCCACCTCCATCACCCCCGATGGCCCCGTAACCCTTTCGGGGCAGATGCACACCCGCGTTTCTACCGAGGTGGAGTCGCCGGTCCAGGCCAACATCCTGGCCATCGAATCCCGGGACGGTGACGTGGTGAAGGATCAGGCCATCTTCGTGGCGTGTGGCCTCGTCGCCATTCGCGGGGGCATTGCGGAGCAGGTGGCCGCTGAACTCGCCCCACGCATTCCCGACTTTGATATCGATAAGCTCATCCTCAGCGCGACCCACTCCCACACGGCCCCGGTCCTGGTGGATGGGAATTACCATATCCCCGAAGGCGTCATGACCCCCGCGGAATACCGCGCCTTCTTTACCCAACAGGTTGCCGATGCCGCCGAGAAAGCCTGGAAGGAACGCCAGCCTGCCAAGGCCGGTTGGGGTCTCGGCCATGCGGTGGTAGGCCACAATCGTCGGATGATCTACGGCGATGGCACGGCGGTCATGCATGGCAAGAAACATATCCCCGGATTCCGTGGTTTTGAAGGACCGGACGACCCCGGCATCGAGATGCTGTATTTCTGGGATGCCAACGACACCCTCATCGCCACGGCCATGAGTCTGGGCTGTCCCGCCCAGCGCGCGGGTAGCGGCAGCAAGGTGAACGCCGACTTCTGGCACCCCATCCGTGAGGCCCTGAAAGCGAAACATGGCGAAGACCTCGTGGTCGTGGGCTGGATCAGCACGGCGGGCGACCACACGCCCCATCTGCAGATTCGCAAGGCCGCCGAAGCGCGTATGAATAAATTGCGTGGTCTCGACGAAATCGGGGAAATTGCCCGCCGCGTGGTGAATGCGTGGGAAGAGACCTACGCCGTCGCACAGCAGGAAAAATTCGATGACCTCCCCTTTGTCCATCAAGTAACCCATGTCGAACTCCCCGAGCGAATGGTCACGAAAGAGGAAATGGAAGACGCCAGGAAGGAGGTCGTGAAATGGTCGGAGAAGGAAGCGAAGTATTTCCGGCGCGTGAAGTGGCACCAGAGTGTGGTCGACCGCTATGATCGCCAGCAGGCCGGGGAACTCCGCCCCTACGACCAGAAGCTCCACACCCTCCGCCTGGGCGACATTGCCATCGCCACCAACGACTTCGAGCTCTTCCTCCAATACGGCATCCAGATGAAAGCCAAGAGCCCGGCGCTCCAGACCTTCCTCATCCAACTCTGCGGCCCCGGCACCTACGTCCCCACCCCCTACGCCGAAGCCGGCGGCGGCTACAGCGCCATTGTGCAGAGCAACGAAGTAGGCTCCGAAGGCGGACAGGTCTTGACGGATGCGACGGTGGCGGCGCTGAAGGGCTTGTGGAAATAGGACGTCTCATCTACGATTCGCACAAACGGTTCTTGGATATTCCGGTCGTCTTTTGCCCCGCGTCACACAACGGATAAAGAGATTGACAGTATAGCCAACTGCCCATATACTGAAGCTCCATTGGGTGGTGCAGAGGGCCGTCAAGCGGCAAGTTGGGGCGTAGACATTCGGGGCAAAATTACCCACCCCTCCGTGCAACCCATGTCTTTCTTTACGTGAGTGCCAAAGGGGACTATTCAATGCGCATGAGTTCGCTGGGGTCAAGTCGTGTTTTCGGGATATTTCCGGGCCGCTGGCCGCTGTCTGCCATGGTCTTCACCGTCTTGATCGGCATCTCGAGCGGAGCTTGGGCAACGGGAGATCCACTCCGCTTCGTCGCAACCTTGGGCGACACCCTCGATGATTACGTCACCGCGATGACGGTCGATGCGGAGGGCAATCTCTTAGTCCAGGGCGCCTTTCGCGGAACGGTGGATTTTGACCCGGGTGAGGGGGTTCACGCCTTAACCGGCCAGTCCCAACGACTCGATATGTTTCTACTCAAACTGGACCCGGCAGGGAACCTTGTATGGGCGAAAAGCTTTGGCGGGGCCGGTGGATCTTTCGATGCCTATCTCCCCAATCTTCTGACCGCGGAACCTACCGAGGAAAGTGGAATCACGACGGACTCTTTGGGAAACATCTACCTGACCGGCGGTTTTTTGGGTACCGTCGATTTTGACACCGGTCCGAATACTGCACTTCGTACCGGATCGAACTCAGGGAGCCTCTACGTATGCAAGCTGAACGCTGCGGGAGAGCTACTGTGGGCCAGCACCATGTCCGACAACGATTTCGGATATGGTGTCGACATCGCGGTGGATGGCACAGGCAATGTCTACACAACGGGTATCTTTACCGGCATCGTTGATCTGGATCCCGGAGAAGGGGTGGATTCACACACGGTCAACCCTGGGTACGTAAATACGTTCATTCAGAAACTGGATTCCTCGGGAAATCTGGTCTGGGCCCGGAGCCTCGGGAACAACGGCATCATCTACGCGACGGGTATAGGGGTGAGTTCCGCAGGCGATGTATACAGCACCGGTGTGTTCGCTGGTGCGATCGACTTTGACCCCGGTGAAGCGACAGATACACGGACCGACGCGGGCGATGGCGATGCCTTTGTGTTGCGCTTGGGCGCAAACGGAGACTATGTCGCATGCACGACGTGGGGCGGTAGTAGCCAAGATTCTAGCTTTGCGATCGAAATCGACGACAATGATGCGGTCTACATATCCGGCGATTTCGGCGGCACGACGGACCTGGATCCGGGGCCTGGTGTCTTGGAGTTCGTCTCTATGGGCAGATACGATAGCTTTGTCATGAAGTTGGACGCTGCTGCCAACCTTGTCTGGGCCCGAACTCTGGGCGGCTCGGAGAGTGAACACAGTGAAAAACTCCGTCTGGATGAACAAGGCAACGTGTCCCTCGTGGGCACATTCAAGGAAACCGTCGACTTCGACCCGGATGCCGGTGTCGCGGCCCGAACGAGTGCCGGCGAATCGGATGTCTACGTCCTCACCCTGAGCCCGACCGGGAATTTTGTGTCCGTGCAAACTTTCGGGGGGCCAGAAAGTGATATGGTCCGTGGCCTCGCCGTGGAAGGCAACGGGAATGTGTATATCGGAGGGGCGTTCAAGGAATCTGTGAACTTCGATTTGGACGAAGGGTCCACGGTGCGCACGAGCAACGGGGAGCGTGATGTCTTCGTACTCCGGTTTGGGCCTGATATCAACCACCCGGAAGTCCTGTCGGTTATTCCCACGGTTACGGGTCCAACGAACGCCGACACCCTGAGCTTTGACGTTGTCTTCAGTAAGGATGTCGTCAATTTCGATAATTCAGAAGACCTCGTAATCACCCACACGGGAACGTCCCATGGCACGATTGCCATCGCAGGTGGCCCACGTGCGTATCGGGTTTCCGTCAACGAAATATCAGGCGATGGCAATTTCACGCTCGGAATACTCAGCCCATCCGACATTGAGGATACGGAAGGACTACAGCTGCTCGGGAGCGTGGTCAGCGAGCCGGTCACGATGGACAACACCCCGCCCGTGCTTGTCCTCAACGAAGCATCGAAAAATCAGGTGGAGGCCCGCGGATTCTGGATCGAGCCCGGTGCTACCGCTTCCGATACCCTGGACGGCACCTTCCCGGCTACGGTGGGAGGAGATCTCGTTGACACCAATGCACCCGTCGGAACGTCGTTCACGATACGCTACACCGCCGAAGACGTTGCCGGAAACCAGGCCGAGGGTCTCGTGCGCCCGGTTATCATAGTGGACACGACGCCACCGACAATCGCGATCCATCAGGATTCCCCCTCAGTCAATACAGTAGCCTGTGGCTCCGTCTTCAATGACCCGGGAGCTTCCGCCACCGACGCGGTGGACGGGTTTATCGTTGCACCCGGATCGGGCGAAGTAGATACCGATACACCGGGAATCTACGAGATTACCTACACTGCGGTGGACACACAGGGAAATGAATCACAAAGGACTCGCGTCGTGACCGTGCTTGATAACTGCGGCGGTGAGGGTGAAGGCGAAGGCGAAGGCGAAGGCGAAGGCGAAGGCGAAGGCGAAGGCGAAGGCGAGGGCGAGGGTGAGGGTGAGGGTGAGGGTGAGGGTGAGGGTGAGGGTGAGGGTGAGGGTGAGGGTGAGGGTGAGGGTGAGGGTGAGGGTGAGGGCGAGGGCGAGGGCGAAGGCGAGGGCGAGGGCGAAGGCGAAGGTATCATGGCACACGCAGATTTTGTGGCTGACCTACGCGAAGGCGAATTCCCCTTGACCATATCCTTTTCGGATACGTCACTCGTACAAGAAACCATCATCGAAGCGTGGTTCTGGCAGTTTGGTGATGGCCAATTCAGCAATGCCCAGCACCCCAGCCACACCTATCAAGGGGCGGGAACGTTCACGGTATCGCTGACGATTACGACTGCCGATGCGACCAGCAGCACGGAGAGTAAACGCGACCACATTGTGGTATTCGCCCCACAAGGCGGTGAAGACCTCGGCGTTGTGGCGGAATCGCTGCTGGAAGACCTGGACCGCGCTGACTCAGACAACGACGGCCTGTTGTCCTTCGCCGAAAGCGTTGCTGTTGTGGCCACCCTGTCTCAAGGCCAGTTCGATGCCATGGACAGCAATTCCGATGGCTTGCTCAGCCCGGCAGAGTTGTCCGCCGCCGCCACAGCGTCCGGTGAAGGTGAAGGTGAAGGTGAAGGTGAAGGTGAAGGTGAAGGTGAAGGTGAAGGTGAAGGTGAAGGTGAAGGTGAGGGTGAGGGTGAAACGCCTGCCAGTTGTGCCCTCACGAAGACCACCTTCACGGAGAAGCTGGGTGATTTGTTCCTACTGATCTTCGCCACATCGCTGCTCGGGCTCTACGGGGGATTGGGCCACTCCGATCGGTAGGGGGACTGCGCGTGGAGACTTACGGCTGAAATCCTGACCTGCGCGCCCCCAAGATGGGAACATTCGGTGCAAACGATGGGTGATGGCGTATACACACGGGTAATTTACAGAATGCGAGCCCGGCCTAGGCAGTCCGAATACCTGACCCCTGTTTCGCCAAAGGCCGCGATGGCGTCAGAGTGGATATCAGGGTAGCCTGGAGGGCCATCTGCGAATCCGCTCCAAAGTCCGTAGGCGCCCCGGTCGGGCACTTGACACTCCGCACCTCCAAATGGCTAGAATGGTGTCACAGATGTTTCTTATTCATTCTGGCGTGCGGCGCGCCAGGAGACGTCTGTGATCTGGCGGCAAAACACTATCAGGGGCCATTCTCATGGGCAATATCGCATTCTCAGGTACGGGGCAGACACTTTCTGAAATTACCAGCATCCCCCGGGGACTACTTGTCCTCCTGGTTTTTGGTGTGACGACCCTCCTTTCGACCGGCGCCAACGCAGGTGAAACCGCTCCGACGCCGCCTACGTTGGAATTGGTGGGGGAATCTATCCTCTATCTTGATCTGAATGAAGTCTATGAGGAGCCGGGAGCCACGGCCGTAGACCATTTGGGCGAAGTCGTCGAAACCATTATCATGGATAGCAGTGCGGTGGACACGGGGACCTACGGGGAATACCACGTCACCTACAACGCGACCGATCGTTTTGGCGTGGCTGCGGACGAGATTACGCGTACCGTCCGGGTGTGGCCATCTCTCTATCTTTATGTGGATGGCTTCGGTGGGGAGACGGATCCACCGGAGTTCCGGTCACACTACTATGCACCCGGTACGGTGGTGGAAATTACGGCGCTCGAAACGGGGAACCACCGATTTGAGCGCTGGGCAGGCGACGGGGTCGCCGATCCTACCAGCGCCCACACCACCGTTCTCGTGGACCAAATTCGCTTTGTGGAGGTCTATTTCACCCTCGCCTTTGACATTACGCTGCAAGTCGAAGGCGACGGGGAGTTGCACTACACGCTGGGCACGACCACGGCAACGGTGGTGGAAGGGGAACCAATCACCCTGCACATCACTGATCCGGACGTGTTCTACGAAAGACTCGCTTTGCGCGCCGTCACCGGTCAGGACGCGTTCTGGCGCTGGCACTCTGAAAATGGATATGTGGCGAATCCTTACCTGACGGACACGGAATTGCTGCTGTTCGGAAACGATGTCATTACTGCCCGTTTTGCGCCCGCAGGCACGGTGGACTTTGCGACCATCACCATCGAAGAGGCAGAAGGGGGCACCACCAGCCCTCCCCCGGGCAGCTACCCCGTGCCCCGTTTTGAATGCACCGATCTCGAATGCCTGGTGGCCTGCCAGGAGGGCACCGGAACGATGGAGGACAACTGCACCCCCGGTACATTTTCGGTACGGGCCCTCCCGGATGCGGACTGGCACTTTCTGCGGTGGAGCGATGAACCTGCCGCATTGTCGTTCGGTGCACAACATCTCAACCTCCGCACAGACTATCCCACCACCGTTGCGCCCATCTTTGTGGAACGCCCCGGCATCCAAACGCTTGACTTGATTGGGGACTACTCCCAGTTTCTCACCGATCTCGGCCAGCTCGACCCTTCGGAATCCGTCTATTTATCACCCATCGACTGGGGCGGCACGTGGACGGACCATAGTGGTGCGATACAACTTACGGGCAACGGCATTCCAGATGTCGCGGAGATTGCCTTGCTCATGTCGATACTCCAAAACCCGAATCTTGACAATTCGGCGACCGGCGGCATGGCCCACGTGGCGGTGTGGCGGGTCTTCGAGGCCAATCTGCGGAACGCCCAGGGAATGCTGGGCGACCAGGCGGAGAGTACCGTCAACATGGTGGCGGCCTTCATGACCTTGGGCAACTACGGACACCGTCGATGGATTCAAGAGGTCATTCCCACATTGACCGGGCGGGAACTCCGTTTCCCAGAGACCTATTCATCCAGTGCGGAGGCCTACCTCGGTGCCGATGGGGACGGTGATGCCGACGGCCTGAGCAATCGGGAAGAGTGGCGCAAGCTGGAAGAAGATATTATGGCGGCCGAAGACGACGACTCCGGTTGGTACTCACCGGAACTCCGGGTTTGGTACTATCCTCTCTACGCCACCTTTCGCTATTCCAGTTTGGCGACTCCCCACCTTCCAGACCTCCCGTGTACCTGCACCGACAACACGTCCCCCCCTACCGGCGCATTGACCGTGCTGGGCTCGCCCGACCTGCAACTATTTGCTACGGTGGCCTGCCAGGGCTTGCTCCCCTTAGACACGCCCGTCCAGGTGCCCCTGGGACACCCGGTGCGTATCATCACCCGACCCAAAACGGGGAAGTCCTTTCGCCAATGGAATATTCCCAATACCCTGGTGGATGGCCGGGTCACGCCCACGGTAACGTTCCTCCATGTTAACGACGGACAAACGGTGGAAGCCCTCTCGGCACCTACACCGGAACTCCGCATCACCGGCACCGACTTTGTGGTAGATCGGGGATTATTCAGTAGCCGAAGCGAAACGGGTGACACCACCATCATTCAGGGCGAATACGGTCTACCGGTAACCGTGCGCAACACCCTTGGCGGCGGCTGGGCCAGCGCAGACCGCACATGGACGACCGGGTCTTCCGTCGCCACCGTGCGACTGGGCTATGACATGCAGGAACTCATCCCCATCGCGGCCCCGACCCAGCCTCAGGTGCGACTCACGGGCACCCATGAAGGCGGCGGTCGAGTGTTTGTGGGCCTTCAGCCCTCAAATAATGGAATGAGCCCTTTCGATACGACCATTTTCGTACCGGCGACCTCAACGGGGGCCGGGCAGGGTGTCAATCTCAGATTCAGCCACTACGACGCACGCCCCCACCCTGGCTGGCAATTTGTGTCGTGGGATACAGGCCAACGAATCGGCGCGATAGAATTCCCCTACTCCACCGAAAGCCTGACGAAAGTCGCGACCTTTGAGCCCCTCGCGATCCTCACCCTCGGTGCTTCCCTGCAGGGAGTTGCCGATTCGACCGGCTATTGCGCCGGGGGCTATGTGGTGGCCGATACGACAAAGGCCTATTACACGGGCGATGAAATCGTGGCGTTGACGCCCAAGGCGCAACCAGGCTATCGCTTTGTGGGCTGGCATGGCGATGGAAATGGGTGGACTTATCCCGACATACTTGATGGTGACTTGGGAAGTCCCCTCGGCGAAATTGATAGCGACCTTATCTGGGTAAAGATGGGAGACCAGCGGGATAGAATCCGCAATCGCCGCGTATCAGCGGTGTTCGCACGCCTCGGTGGTGAAGGCGAAGGCGAAGGGGAGGGTGAAGGCGGGGGCGAAGCCCCCTTACTGGAAGCCGCCTTCTCCGCAACACCCCGAGCGGGCACCGCACCCTTAAGCGTCCGCTTCCAGAACAACTCCCGCGTGACCGGCACTACGGTCTCTCGTTGGTTCTGGGATTTCGGCGATGGCACCTTCAGTAGCGCACAGTCCCCCCAGCATAACTACGAGACCGCAGGTACCTATACCGTCTCCCTCAGCGTGATCACCGAGGCGGGAACCGGTTCCGTGGAGACCAAGGCCGAGTATATCGTCATCTCTTCGTCGGAGCCCGAAGGCAATTTGTTGACCATCGCCCAGACACTCCTGGGCGTTATGCTCCTCGCCGACGCCAATCAGGATGGTGGCCTTTCGATGGCCGAGGCCGCCGTGGCCATTCCCACCCTGACAGAATCCCAATTCGATCAAATCGACACGGATCAGAACCGGCTCCTCAGCCCGGCGGAGCTTTCTGCGGCCGCCACGGCGTCCGGTGAAGGTGAAGGTGAAGGGGAAGGTGAAGGGGAAGGCGAGGGCGAGGGCGAGGGCGAGGGCGAGGGCGAGGGCGAGGGCGAGGGCGAGGGCGAGGGCGAGGGCGAGGGCGAGGGCGAGGGCGAGGGCGAGGGCGAGGGCGAGGGCGAGGGCGAAGGCGAGGGCGAGGGCGAGGGCGAGGGCGAGGGCGAGGGCGAGGGCGAAGGTGAAGGTGAAGGTGAAGGTGAGGCACCGACGGGTTGCCCTATGTCGAAATCAACCTTCCAGGAACATTTGTCGGACATCTTCCTCCTGGGACTCGCCGGGCTACTGCTGGTGTGCCATCCGCTTCGCCGGGCGGGACGCTAACCGAACCAGCAAACAATGGCAGAGTCCGGGGTATGAGAAAGGCCCCGGAAACGGGTTCATATAGTCCACGAAGTGGGCGACATATCGTAGCCCAGCGGCGAGCGTAGCGAGTCCTGGGCATTGGTGGAATCACGCCAGTATTAGTACCAGCGGGGCGACATAGAACGAAGCAAGCATCACCTCCAAGATTTCTATGCCACCCCACTGGGGCTCTTCACAATTCTCATCCTCGCTCCCAGATAACCGGGCAGCGCTCCTGGTCGTCCAGGAATTCGAGCAATCCCGTGCGGGGCCCTGGCGTTGGCGTTGATTTTTCGGTCCGCAGATGAATGGCCAGGCTCAGGCGGGGCGACGCGCTTGTGTTGGGTCCGCTGGCGTGGAGCGTCAGGTGGTGATGGAAGCTCACGCCCCCCGGGGGCAGCACGCACACCGTTTCCTTCCAGGATTTCCCCTCGGGCACCTTGATTTGTCCTTCCAGCTCCTGTCCGTAGAAATCGCCCTGGTGGAGCAAGCCCCAGGTAGGTGACCCCGGCACGAAGCGCATGGCGCCCGCCGCTTCCGTGACGTCGCTCAGGGCAAGCCATGCCGTGAAGACTTCACTGCCGGGCTCCCAACAGGTCCAATACTGGCCGTCCTGGTGCCAACCCACATTGGTGTTGAAATTACCTGCTGGCGACACGGGGGGTTTCATCAGGAGCTGAACCCACCACGCCTGAACCATGGATGCACCGGTCACTTCGGCGGCCAGCGCCCCGAGACGGGGATTGGCCACTGCCGCCATGATGGCCCGATTGCTCTGTTGGGCCATTTCTATTTTGCACAGGGTGCGGGGATCGTTGCCCGGCTTCCAGGGGGAATCTTCCGGGGGCAGCCCGGTTTCATAGTGACCGTCGCGCACAGCCTCCATCCCACGTATGGTGTCGGCAATGGCCGCCCCATCCATAAGAGGCCTGGTGTGCATGTAGAATCCGTTTTCGCGATAGAAGGTGGCGGCATCCGCAGTGTTCATCACCGGTACTCCATTGGTATCGTTTCGTCCATCCCTGATTCTAGCGAGGGTCCGACGCGGTTACAAGGATGACCAACGGGCTGAAACCGTCCCCTTGACAGATACCCCCCCGGGGTATATAATTCAGATAGAGTTCAACCGGAGATTCTCATGTTGAATGAAGAGAAACAGAAACAGGTGGCCAACCGCCTGAAGCGGGCCGAAGGCCAGATCGCCGGCGTACGGCGCATGGTGGAAGATGGCAAGTATTGCGTCGATATTCTCCTTCAACTATCCGCCGCTCAGGCCGCCCTGGCCCAGACAAGCAAATTGGTGCTGGGCGAGCACATGGCCACCTGTGTGAAAGACACCTTCGATTCGGGCAGTGAATCGGAACGGGATGAGAAGATTGCAGAGCTGATGGATGTCTTCATCCGCTACGCGGGCCCTGGAAAACGCTGAGGCCTACCCCCACTTCGATGTGATGATGCACTGTCCTCCCACGCCGGGTTTCGTGCGGACCCATTCGTTTTCCCGCGCGCAACACCGGCCAACCCAAAAGCGAGGCACCCATGAACCATTCCCACTCGGAACGCGATGACCACCAAGGGGCCCCTACGGAAAAAGACCCCGTCTGTGGCATGGACGTGAATCCCGAAACGGCGAAACACACCGCTGAACACGCGGGCAAGACCTATTACTTCTGCAGCGCGGGGTGTAAAGACAAATTCACCGAGGCCCCTGCGGAGTATCTCCATCCCACAAAAAAGAAGGTCGCCGACAAGAACGATACGCGCATCTACACGTGCCCTATGCACCCGGAGGTGGAGCAACAAGGCCCGGGCTCCTGCCCCAAGTGTGGTATGGCCCTGGAACCCCTGGACGGGGACGACGGTGGCGAAGAGGACACGAGCGAATTGGACGACATGCGCCGGCGCTTCTGGGTAAGCCTTGCGTTGACCCTGCCCATCTTCGTCATCGCCATGGGTGAAATGCTTCCGCCGCTGGAACACCTCCTCGGGAAGCCCTGGCTCAAATGGGTGCAATTGGCCCTGGCGACGCCGGTCGTCCTCTGGGGGGGCGCGGTGTTTTTCCAGCGGGGCTGGCAGTCCGTCGTCCACCGCAGCCTGAATATGTTTACCCTCATTGCCCTGGGCACGGGCGTGGCCTATGTCTATAGCGTGGTGGCGACTCTGTTCCCGCAGATTTTCCCCGATAGCTTTCAAGGGCACAACGGCCAGGTGGCCCTCTACTTTGAATCCGCCGCCGTCATCATCACCCTCGTGCTCGTGGGCCAGGTGCTCGAGCTCAAGGCCCGGCGCCAAACGGCCGGTGCCATTCGCGCCCTCCTCGAACTCGCGCCCCGCGAAGCCCGGCGCATCAACGAAAACGGCGACGAAGAAGATGTGCCCGTCGATGAGCTTCAGAAAGGCGACCGCCTCCGTGTCCGGCCTGGTGAGCGCGTACCCGTCGATGGGGTTGTACTGGAAGGGGAAAGCAGCATTGATGAATCCATGATTACGGGCGAACCCATGGCCGTTAAGAAAACCGTCGACGACGACGTGACCGGTGGCACGGTAAACAGCAAGGGCAGTTTTATCATGCGGGCCGACCGCGTCGGGGCGGACACGACCCTTTCCCAGATTGTGGATATGGTCAAGCAGGCCCAACGGAGCCGCGCCCCCATTCAAAAAGTGGCGGACACGGTCGCGGGTTACTTCGTGCCAGCCGTCATCGCAACCTCCATCGTGACCTTTGTGATCTGGCTGCTGGTGGGCCCCTCCCCCGCTATGGCCTATGCGCTGGTAAACGCCATCGCCGTGCTGATTATTGCGTGCCCCTGCGCCCTGGGGCTCGCCACGCCCATCTCTATTATGGTGGGTACGGGCCGGGGCGCCCAGGCGGGTGTATTGCTGCGCAACGCCGAAGCCCTGGAAGCCATGGAGCGGGTGGACGTGCTCGTGGTGGATAAGACCGGCACCCTGACCGAAGGCAAGCCCCGCGTCGTATCTGTTTCCGCCGAGGGGGACTTCCGCGAAGAAGACGTGCTCCGATTCGCTGGTGCCCTCGAAAAGAGCAGTGAGCACCCCCTCGCCGCCGCCGTCCTCGCGGCATGCAAAGAACAGGATATCACCCCGCCCGATGCCCAGGATTTTGACAGCGTGACCGGCCAGGGCGTGAAAGGTCAGGTCGATGGCAAGGCCGTGTTCCTTGGTAATGGTGCCCTGCTGGACAGCCAGGCTATCGAGCACGGGCACCTCTCCGAGGAAGCGGAAGCCCTCCGAGCGAAGGCCCAGACGGTGGTGCTGCTGGCGGTGGATGGCAAGCCCGCCAGCCTGCTTGGTATTGCGGACCCCATCAAAGAAAGCACGCCGGACGCGCTGAAGGCCCTCCGGGAGGAAGGCCTGCGCATCGTCATGCTCACTGGGGACAGCGAAACCACGGCCCAGGCGGTGGCCAAAGAGCTCGGCATCGACGAGGTGCATGCCGGCGTCATGCCCGAAGACAAACTCGCGCAGGTAAAGGCACTTCAGGAGGAAGGATACAACGTCGCCATGGCGGGCGACGGGACCAACGATGCCCCCGCCCTCGCCCAGGCCGATGTGGGCATCGCCATGGGCACGGGCACCGACGTGGCCATGGAAAGCGCCGCCATCACGCTGGTGAAGGGCAACCTGGCCGGCATCGCCCGTGCGCGGCACCTGAGCCGTGCGACCATGCGTAACATCCGCCAGAATCTCTTCTTCGCCTTCGCCTACAACACCCTTGGCGTACCCATCGCCGCAGGCGTGCTCTACCCGATTTTTGGAATTTTGTTGAGTCCGATGATTGCGGCGGCTGCCATGAGTTTCAGTTCGGTCTCGGTGGTGGGGAACGCGCTCCGTCTTCGGGGGGTGAAACTTTGAGACGCTAATTCGAGCTTTTCACAGACACTCGCACCGGTTATGCGCGGTACGGAAACGTTGCGCTCTGAAATTCACGCCTGGAATTGCCAAAATCCCCATTCCCCAGTACACTGTGGATGCACGTGGTCGATGAGCACCGTTCCTTAGATTCATCGAGCGCGCCAGAAAAGAAGCAATGACTCAACCTATCCGGTAGTCGCTCGCTGTCTGTACGAATCGGTGTCTGCCGCAACCCCCATTCGGGAGAAGCGGAATGTCCTTTCATCGCCTTGCCTCACTCTTGGTGCTCTTTGTCTACACGGCCTCCATTGCGGGATGTCTCATTCCGACCGAACCCGACCCGGATCCCGATCCTGACCCCGATCCGATGCCCATGGACACCGGACCGACCGCCGCCTTTACGGCCGATGAAACCAACGGCCCCGCTCCGACACTCATCCAATTCACCGATCAGTCGACCCCCGGTACCGCCGCAATCACACAGTGGGCCTGGGACTTCGGCGACGGCCTTGAGAGCACGGCCCAGAACCCCGTGCACGATTACGGCACCCCGGGCACCTACGCCGTCTCTCTTCAGGTCACCACGGCCGTCGGGACGGACACGGAAACGCAGACCGATTACATCACCATCGAGGCCGTGCCCCCGGTCATGCCCAGCGTGGTGGCACCCACCGGGCCCGTCACCGGGTCTGCCGTGACGCTGACCGGAACGACGACGGCGGAGGCTTCCCTGTTGATAACTGGCGGAGTGGCCAACGTTACGACGACCGCCGATGCCGAAGGGGCGTTCAGCGTGGCGGTGGCCATCGCACCCAATCGGATTTCCCGCCTTTTCCTGACGGCGACGTTGAACGGCCTCAGCAGTCCGCCCGTTCCGGAGGAGATTTCACAGGATAATCAGGCACCCAACGTGTTCATCGATTTTCCCGCAGATGGCATGCAGATTACCGAAGACTCTCTCACCGTCGCCGGGCGTGTGGCCGACATGCTCAGTGGCTTCGACGGATTGACCGTTTCCCTCAGCGGTCTCACGGGCAACGTCGCTTCGGGCGTCGGCACGAGCGGCACCTTTGAAATTCCATCGGTCCCCCTGGTCCTGGGTGACAACATCCTCGAGGTCGTGGCGACGGATGGGGCAGGAAACAGCCGCACCGATACCATTACGGTCACGCGGGTGGCGCCAACCGGGGACCGCCTCAACGTTACGGCGGGCAATGGACAAAGCGGCATGGTCCGCACCGCCCTGGAGGCTCCCATCCAGGTGACCTTGCAGGACGAAAACGGTGCCCCTATCGTCGGGCGGGTCCTCTCCTTTCGGGTGGTCCGCAGTGACGGCCTCCTGGACAGGACTGCCGCCTTCGACGACCCCGCGCTGCAACTTTCCCAGAACACGGACGCGGCGGGCCTGGCGCAAGTGTATTGGAAGCTGGGAGCCGATGCCGGGTGCGGCAACAACCGGGTTCGCGTACGCGACGAGCTCTCGGGAAGCGAAGTCACCTTCTGCGCCTCCGCCGAACATGGCGCGCCGAATCAACTCAACCTGGTCATGGGCAACAATCAGCGGGCGGCCACAGGCGGTATGGCCCCTGATCGGCTTCGGGTGCGGGTGAGTGATGGGGACAACGGCGTCGCCGGGGTCATGGTAGATTTTATGGCCATGGTGGGTGGCGGCCAGGTCAACGATCAGATCGTGGCCACGGTGGAAAGCGATGCCAATGGGATTGCCGAGGTGGCGTGGGTCATGGGCGAAAATGCCGGTGAGCAAATGGTGGTCGCGGAATTCGACGACAACATGGGTGCACCGGTGTTCTTCGAAGCCTTTGCGGTCGCCGCTACCGATGGAATGACAACGACCCTCTCGGGCATCGTATTGGACAATGCCAGCTTACCCGTGGGTGGGGCACCGTGCGAGCTGGAAGTCAATGGCGAGGCCGTGCCCAGCGTGGTATCGGGTGCCGACGGACGTTTTATCTTTGAAGACATCCCCGCGGGCCAGGGCCATCTCCATGTGGGCGGACTGCAGGCGACACAGTTAAATGGAGCGACAGTGGATGCGGGTTCCTTCCCGGATCTGGAGGTCGCCGTCACCGTGGTGGCCAACGCGGCCAATTCTTTGCCCTCCCCCGTACTCCTGCCCATGCTCGACCCCACCAACGCGCGGAGCTATGACGGCACCGCCGATGTGGAACTTACCGTGGCCGGCATTGAAGGACTCCGCATGATCGTACGGGCCGGCTCCATGCGCTACCCGGACGGATCCGAACCCAGCCCGTCGAATCCCGCGACCCTCGCCTTGAATCAGGTGCAGACCGATGACATCCCCATGCCACTACCCAACGGGGTGGCCTCGCCCTTCGCATGGACCCTCCAGCCGTCGGGAGCGACCTTCGACCCGCCCGTGGAAATCGTCTATCCCAACATGGCGGGCCTGGCCGCAGGCACGGCCAGTTTCTTCCTCAGCTTTAACCACGACACCGGTGCCTTTGAAGTCGTGGGCACGGGGGCGGTTTCCGACGATGCTTCGGAAATCGTTACCGACCGGGGCTCAGGCATCAGCGTAGCGGGATGGGGCGGCAACTGCCCCCCGTACTCGGTCACCGGAGAGGTAAAATCCTGTGAAGCCAATCTCGGTGCGCTCTTGAAGGAGAGTGTTCGATTTCTTATCGCACTGGTCAAAGACGTGAACAAGATTACCAAGATTATCGCCTGCGGCTCCGACATCATCTTTCGGGGGCCAGATTGCTACGATGCCTATGTGGCGTTTCGCGATCTCGACAGCACATCAAGCCAATTGCCCGATGCCCTTTCAAAATCCTTCGCCTGCGTAAAATCACTCAAAGTCATTGCCAACAACTGCCTGGATGTATTCCTGCCCTTGAACCCTTTTGAATGGGCCAGCAAGGCAAAGATTCTTTCTGATGCACTCTCCAGGGCGCTAGCCTTTGGACGCGCCAACGATTGCTTTCTCGGCACCAGCGGCGAAGTCGTCCTGAAAACCATTGATTCCCTCAATAATCTTGCCAATCCATTTATTGATCTGGCGGCCAACGCCGACCCGAAGAAAGCCGCCCTCGCCGCGACCTGTGCCGCACTCCAGAGCATGTCCGACATCTTCGCCTTTGGTGCCATCGTGAGCAATAAGGGGGAACATCCACTAAGCGACGAACAGCTCGCCGAACTGGACCGGCTCTTTGCGGACCTGCCAGCGATGGTTGAAACCATCGACGATACCGATGAAGCCATCCTGGCGATCATCAACGCGCCATCGTTTGATACCAGCATTCAGGAGATTATCAGCGATTCGGAAAGTGCGCTTGACACGTTGACATCGACGGAACTCGCGGGATTCACCGTCATGGTGAGTAACCAGATCTCGCTGGCCGATGAGTTTGGTCTGGTCGACTTTGGCAATATCACTATCCCCGATGAGTTTGGTCCGGGAGGCCCCGGTACGGCGCCTGACTTTATCGGCGATGACATTCTCCATCTACTGGGCTTTAAGGAAACCGAGACGGGCACCCGCTATGTGTACAGCACGCCCTTCCAAATCCGCAACGGGGAACCCTTCGCCCTCGAATTCGACAGCCTGACCTTCAGTGACGAGGTCCCGCCCTTCCCGCAGACGGTGGCCCTGAGCGCTACCGCCCTGGCGATTCCGGAAAATGGTACGAGCCAACTTCGGGTAACGGGTACGTTCTTCAATGGAGACCCGGTCGACCTGAGCAGTGCGGCCGATGGCACGACCTATCGGGTGAGTAACCCGGATATCATCAACGTCAGTGGCGATGGCCTCCTGAGCGGGGTCTCGACAGGTACCGCCTACGTCACGGCCACCAATTTCAGCGCCACCGCGGTGCGCCGCGTCACCGTGTCCAACGACCTCTTCTCCACGACCGTGGAAGGACAGGTGCTGGACTTCAACGGCGACCCGGTCGTCGGTGCGATCGTCACGACGGCGCTGGGTGGCGAAGCCATCACCGACGAAACCGGCTCCTTTACCCTCAACCTCATTCTCCCCACGGGCACCGCCGGTGTGACGTTGAATATTCAGGTGGAGGACGACGCCTTTAATTCCGATGTGCTGGCCGTCGTTGTTGATGGACTCACCGACGCGGGCACACTCGAATACATCCCCTCGGATGCCATGACCACGGTGTTGGGCACGGTCAACCGGAGCACGGGAGATGCCCTCGCAGGTGCCACCGTCATCAGTGACCAGGGTGGCGAAGGGATAACCGATGAAACAGGTGCCTTCTCCTTCGCGGTCACGCTGAGCAACTACGAAAGCATCACCGTGACAGCCACCTTTGAAGACGAAACAGAATCCCTGTCTGGGCGCTCTGAAGCGACGTCTCCCGTGATTGAAGGCACCACCGATGTGGGAATGATCACCGTGAACCCCGCCATAGCGGTGCTCTACCCACGGAAACGGATACAGGTGGACACGACGCCCGGCGATCTGGCGGTGGCGGACTTCAATGGCGATGACATCCTGGATGTGATTACGGCCAATGAGGTGCCCGATACACTCAGCCTGGCCCTGGGGCAGGGCGACGGTAGCTTTGCCTTGCGCACGGACATCCTGATCGGTACCGACCCCAACTTCGGGATTGGCATCAATCCCGATGCCATTGTGGCCGGGGACTTCAATGAAGATGGCGCGATGGACGTCGTTACGGCCAATCTCTTCGGCAACAGCATTTCCTTTGTGCCCGGCAATGGGCAGGGCAGTTTTGGCGCCCCCACTGAATATGCGTCGGGCATCTCACCCCAATCGGTG
Organism: Candidatus Hydrogenedentota bacterium; assembly: GCA_034669905.1. Lineage (GTDB taxonomy): Bacteria > Hydrogenedentota > Hydrogenedentia > Hydrogenedentales > JAEUWI01 > JAEUWI01. Next base: position 53,304 of record JAXMOL010000007.1, on the reverse strand, counting down.
GTCGCCGCAGACTTCAATGGCGACGACCAGCTGGATGTGGCTACGCCCAACACGGCGACCGATGACGTGTCCATCTTCCTCGGCAATGGCGACGGCACCTTCGATACGGCCGTGCACTATACCGTGGGAGACACGCCCCGCTTCCTCCGGGCCGCTGATTTCAATGGCGACAACGTGCCGGATCTGGCTGCAGCCAACAGTGGCAGCTTTGGCGGCACGGTCTCCGTCTTGCTCGGCGCCGGCGACGGTACCTTCGGAGCGCAAATGGTCTTCAGCACCGGTAGTGGTACCGATGCGTTGGCCACCGGTGACTTCGACAAGAATGGCACGATGGACATCGCAGCAAACCGCGGCGGTTTGTCGGGCGATATCGTGGGCATCTACTCCGGCAACGGCGATGGCACCTTCACCCTGGATTCGGATATCCCCCTGCCTTCGGTAAATTTCCTGGAATCCGTCGATCTGGACGAAGACGGAAACCTGGACCTCCTTGTTTCGTTCATCGGTCAGCAATTCGGGGTGCAAATTCTGAACGGCGCGGGAGATGGCACCTTCACCCTGGGCGATGTCCTGGATGGGGCCCAATTCCCGGACCGGGTCGTGCCCGCCGATCTGAACGACGACGGCAGTCTCGACCTCGCCCTCGTCAACACCCAGAGTGACGACGTGTCCATTTTCCTGGCCTCCGCGGATGGCGTCTTTGACGACGGCCGTTATGCAGTGGGTGCACGGCCTTTCCGGGTGGAACTCAACCATATGGACAGTGACGCCAATCTGGATGCCGTCGTGTTGAACGGTGACAACTCCAGTTCACCCATGTACAGCCTGTCGGTACTACTTGGCGGTGGCGATGGTCAATTCATGGATAGCGTGGAAACGACGGTGGCCAGCGAACCCGTAGATTTGGCGACAGGGGATTTGAATGGCGATACCCTGGCCGATGCCCTCGTCTCCCGCTGTTGTGATGGCGCGGTGGACGTCCTCCTCTCCGATGGTATGGGCGGCTTTTCCAGCACGACCCCGATCACCGTGGGCACGGGGCTCGCCGTCCTGGCACTGGGTGATATCGATGGTGATGGTGAACTCGATCTGGTATCGGTAGAACGGTTCTCGCAATCGACCGACCTCACCGTGCGGTTGGGCAACGGAGATGGCACCTTTGCAGATTCGTTAGCATTCGTCGGCGCCCCCAATGCGATGGATATCATCCTCGTCGACATGAACGGCGATGAGTCGCTGGATGCGGTGGTAGGTGCCTTCGCCGGGATCTACATTGCACCTGGAAATGGCGACGGTACTTTCACGGAACCGTCCATGTTGGGGATCCCTGGTGGCCCCATGGGATTGGCCATTGGCGATGTGAATAACGACGGAAATCCCGACGTGGCTATGGTGGCTTCGTCTGCGGCGGACCTGTTGATTGCCCTGGGCAACGGGGACGGTACGCTGGCGGCCACGCTTCAGCGGGATGTACTCCCCCGCCCCACCACCGTTTCGCTCTATGACGTGAATGACGACGGCCGACCTGATGCCATCGTCGGCAATGAACTGAACAATTCCTTTGAAGTCTATGTGGGCAGGGGCGACGGGACCTTCGCCGATGGGGATGCTTATGGCGCTGGCCAACAGCCCGTCGACCTGGTTCTGGGTGACCTCAACGGCGATGCGCTTCCCGATGTGGTCACCGCCCATGAAGCGGGGGGTGATATCGGCGTGTCACTCCACGAATAGCTATTCTCTGGGAGAGAATCCCGTGCGCCGCAGTGATTCCGGTCGCTGCGGCGCACGCCTTGCTCAGTCTCGGAGAAAGGTGTAGCGGTAGCGCAGACTTTTCGCTTCGCCGGGCAGCAACTCCAGGTTCCACGTGAGCTCGGTGCTGGGATTCAATTGTCCCGGCCCGGCACTCCCCACGACCTGCTGCGGCGCACCCTCCACGTCGAGCAGCGCACCAGAGACTTCCTTGCGCACTATCAGCGTCAGGGCCTCTGACCGCAGGTTCCGCATTTGAATCGTCCCCTCCAGGGTACTCTGGGTGTAGTGCCGACGGGCCAGGGAAAACTCCGTGCGCTCGCCCACTTCCTCTTCCGACACCCCCACCTGCACACTGAGCGCCCGGGTCACATACACCATGGCCTCGCCCCCGACGCTCACCCAGTTGCTGGTCCGAGAACCGAGGAATTTGCCCTGGGATACCACCATGGCCGGTCCCGTGGTCATGGGGAACGCAAAGGGATTCTTGAACCGTAGGGCCTCCCAGACATCCGCCACCTCCCCTTCCCGATCGGAAGGCCGCACGTTCCATTCGACGACCCCGTCGTAGGCGACTTCCGCTGAGGCCAGCGTCAGGGTCATGGCTTCCTGGCGTTTCAGAGAGACCTTACCGATGGGCTGATAGTGGATATCGGGGCCTTCTGAAGTATTCTCCGTGCCCATGGCCCCCTGCGGAACGGCGGAAAAGAGGGTGGAGACGTTTGAAATGCTGGTTATCTGATTGGTAAATCCGGCCGGAGGCGATTCGCCCTGCTGCAGCTGCTGAAAGAAGGATTGCCAGGTGCTCGTCGTGGAAAGCGGCGAAGTCACGTGGTCGTGCTCCACGCTGGGATAACCGGATATGAGGGACAGTTCCGCATCATCCAGGTCTTCCAGCTCATTGCGCACTACCGCCGTCTGGGTAATACGGAGGCGCTTCGGGTTACTGGTGTCGAGGCTATAGCTGGGTGCCCACGCCATGCCCCGGGTCAAATAGGACACGGAGATGGTCGCTGACCCCACGTGGGAATCGGGCACGTCAAAGCTAAGCACATGCTCGGTCCGTTTCCCTTCTGGCAACACCAGTGCTTTCCCGCCAGTCACAATTTCTATGACCGTCGAGGGGTCAATATAGCGCCGGTGTCCCCCCTCCAGCGCCAACACGTAAAAACCGTGCGCCGAAGAATGAGGCAAGGCCCCATCGTCTCCGCGTGATACTGCTCCGCCTGGCGTTGCCAGCAAGGTCCCGAATACCGGCTCCCGTGTCCCATCGCGAAAACGAAGCTCCACGGTATTCCCAATCAGCGTAGCAGGTCCGCCAGGGGGCAATTCTTCGGCCGCCACGGTGACCTCGCGGGTTCCCGTGCGCACCCGTAATCCGTCAGGCCCCGTAATCGAGAGGGTCCCATGCACCGCCGAAAGGGTCCCCACAAACTCGTGATGTCCCGGCCCCGGCACGTTGTAGGCCCGCTCGATCATCACGAGGCCATTCTTGAAGAGCCCGGCGGAAACAATTTTTCCGGAATTTTCTCCCTGCGCAGGAGGGGTCACGAAGAGCACGATGGCCCACAGGGTAACGACGCGTTTCAGGTCAATCATGGAAAGCCCCTTTCTCGGGTAGGGTTGCTGGTCTATCGTCAGTATAGCGGCCCCTTCATCGCACGACCGTAACCCCTTTGTAACGGGGCCCCTTGACACCTGCCGCGCTGGCGGCTACCATAATTGGTTATAACAACTCTCAACCCGCTTAGAAGGAAACCCCCATGAATTTTCTGGTGCTCAAGCGCTGTGCGCTCCTTACCTTCCTGTTGGTCGCCCCGGTCGCGCTGACCGCTCCCCTGGACATCGGCTCCCGCCTGGAGCCCCTGGTCGATGACTACTTGATTGATTCGATGGAAGGCCTGGAGCAGCGTTTGCACCAACCCACGCCGCAGAACGTCGCCATCACCTTCGACGCCCCCTGGGAAGGCAATACGAGTTGTTACGTGACCGTCTTCGAAGATGATGACCGCTTTCGCATGTATTTCCGCGGCGCGGGTTACAACCCGGAGGATGGCTCCTACACGCCGGAATATGTGTGTTATGCCGAGAGCCAGGATGGGATCACCTGGACCAAGCCAGAGCTGGGTATCATCGAATTCGAAGGCTCTACGGCCAACAACATCATCTGGGAAGGCATTGGCGTCCACAATTTTGCACCCTTCAAGGATACCAATCCCGACTGCAAGCCCGAGGCCCAATACAAGGCCCTCGCGAGCGGCGAGAAAGGCGGACTTGTCGCGTTTACCTCACCCGATGCCATCCACTGGAAGCTCGTGAGTGAAACGCCGGTGATTACGAAAGGGGCCTTCGACTCCCAAAACCTTGCCTTCTACGACAACGTCCGGGGACACTACGTCGATTTTCACCGGGGCTTCAAAGACGGCGTCCGCCACATCATGACCTGCACCTCCAAAGACTTCGTCAACTGGACCGACCCCCAGTGGGTCGATTTCGGTGACACCCCCGATGAGCACCTGTACACGAATGCCACCGTGGCCTATCCCCGTGCACCCCATATCTTCATGGCCTTCCCCAAACGCTTTGTGCCCGGCCGCGACACCCGGGTCCACCCCATTCCCGGTGTCTCCGATGGTGTCTTCATGACCAGCCGCGATGGCAACCATTGGGACCGGTGGCGGGAAGCCTTCATTCGTCCCGGTGCGCAGGACAGCCGCTGGGTCAACCGCAACAACATGACGGCCTGGGGCATGCTCTTTACGAAAGGCACGCTGCCGGGAACGCCCGACGAAATTTCCCTCTACTCCACCGAGGGCTACTATGTAGGGCCCTGCAACCTGCGTCGTCACACCATTCGCCAGGACGGTTTCGTCTCTATCCACGCGGGGGGCGAAACCGGTGAGTTCGTCACCAAACCCCTGGTTTTCTCCGATGACCCCACGGCCACCATCACCCTGGAGCGCCCCAAAACGGTCACCCTGACGGAAGCGGCCATTGACGGGAAACAGGCCCTGCATTTCGATCGGGCAACCACCCTCTCCCTTCCTGGCACCCAATCTCTCGGTAAGCAGGCCACCTTTGCCGCAGTCGTGCGGGATGTCCCCAAAGGACACCGACGTCTCTTCTCGGCCTATAACGGCGGCAGCGTGAAGAGCACCCAGGGCGAAATGTGGTTTGACTTCGACCCCAGCATTTCGAAGATTGGCATGCGCTTTGGCGCGGAGGGAGAACTCGTCGAAGCCGACAAGCGCTTGCTCAGCGATTGGAGCAAGGCGGCAGGCAACACCGACCCCCACCTCCTGCTCGCCACGTGGAATGATGGCGTGGTCCACCTCTATCTCGACGGCAAGTTGGTCGGCCAGGGCGGGACCGCCGGTCGGGGCGCCCTCGAATTCGCCCATGGAGACGTCTTGGTGGGTGAAGACTATGCCCCCACCAACCGTGCCAACGAGCCCTTCCTGGGCACGATGGACAACATCCTGGTATTGCGCCGCGCCCTTTCGGCGGAAGAGGTGGCCACACTGGCCGCAGATGGGATGGACGCCCTCGAAGGTACGACGGATGACCTGCTCTTCGACTTCGAGCAGGTCGATGGTGGTCGGGTAGCCAATCGCTTCGGCGGGGCTACCCCCCTTCACCTGACCGGTAACGAAGGCCCCTCGGACACCGCCCTGAGCATCAACTACGCCACTTCGGCGGCCGGCAGTATCCGCTGCGAGATCCAGGATGAAAAGGGCGTTCCCATTCCGGGCTATACCTTGGACGAATGCGATGAGATCTTCGGAGACGATATATCCCGCCCGGTTACGTGGAACAGCAAGGCCGAACTCAACACCCTGGTGGGCAAAACGGTGAAGCTGCGCTTCGTACTCTTCGACGCCGACCTCTACGCCCTGCGTTTTCAGTAGAGCACATCGACAGAAAAGGCACACGGGGCCGACGCTTGACGTCGGTCCCGTTTTCCTATACCGGCGTCCTACGCGATGTAGTTCAACAAGGCATCGGCAGCCACACCCCGGCTGCCATCACTGCGCAAGAAGGATGCGATCTGGGCGATGCGATTGCCACCGGCCGCCCGCTCGTCCACGTCGCGGTACCCAAGGTCAATCTCGGAAACACCACCTTCCGCCAGACCGATTAGTTCGCCCGCTTCGGTGATACCGTTGCCATTGTCCACGAAGAGCTTGAGCGAATCATAGATCGCGTCATTGCGGTCGATCACGCCGTCGCCATTCTTATCGAAGCGACGCAATTCTTCGAAGCCATTCCGCGCGCCATGCTGCTCCCCAAAGAGTTCCTTACCGCTGTTGATCAATCCGTCGCCGTTTCGGTCCAGCGCGAGAAAGGCATCTCCTCCTTGAACGAAGGCCACCTGCTGGGCGCGACCACTGCCGATCAAATCAAAGCGAGCCCCTTCCTGATAGGTGCTGAGCTCCACGCCGTCCCCGTCCAAATCCAGCACAATGGGATCGCCCTGCTGTACCACGGTTTCGGTCCGCGTGATGGAAGCCGAGAAACTAAAGGAGAATTCCAACTGAGTGCTCTTCGCACCCAGCCCACCCGTGCCACCTTCTGCTGGCACACCACCCGGCGGCGGTAGAAAAGGAACAATTTCGCTATCCAACGAATCATATAGTCCGCTGAGAAACTCGTTAAAGGCATCTTCCAGCGAGACCGCATTAAATGCTCCACTGCCGCCGTCAAGCTGGGAGAAAAACTCGTTGAACAGTTCTTCGGCCTGGCCCAGCAGTTTCTCTGTAATCTCCGTCAAGCGGTCCAACAGCGCATCCGAATCCGCCGCCCCTTCCGCCGTGGAGGCAAAACCACTGAGGGCCGCCCCGGAAATATTCAGGGAAAGCTGGAAGCGGGTGGTGATTTCTTCGCGGGCCGCAAAAAAGGATTCGCGGCTCCCCGCTCCACGCCCCGCGCCCACAGCATCCGTCCGCCGCTGAAAGAAGGAAACCTCCTCATAACGGGACTCCTGAAAAAAATCGAAGGTGAGCTGGGACGACGCCAGTTCGGCGGCCCCCTCCCCCTTTTCCCCGCTTCCGAGCTGGGCACTATAGGTGGAAAACTGGAGGGAAGATGATTGCCGGGTCTCCAGGGTGCGGTAAACCGCGCCTTCATAGGCATCGGTAGTGGTCAGTGCCTGATTGGGCAAGGCACGGGCCGACGGCGCCTGTTGGGGGGAAGGTGCGTGTGTGCGAAGCGCGCGGTTTGCGCCGCCCCCTGGAAATTCCGGCTGGGAAGATGGGGCAGGCGAGTAATAGCTCGCCAGAGAAGAAAGGGCCGATGTACCCATGATGAAGGCCTCCTCCATGTGCTGGAGTCATGTTAAAATCCGTCGCACGATCCTTATCGGCATCCCCCCCGGTACCTTTAGGGGGGCGGCCCCGGGCCCGCGCCTCCGGGCATCTGAATTGGGCGCAGGGGGCGGCACTTGCTATAATCCCCCTTCACCTTCGGAAAGACCCCCACGATTTTGACCATTCTGACGCGATACACCCTGAAACAGATCTGGATCCCGGCCCTCCTGGCCTCGGTCGTGATCAGTTTTGTCATCCTGCTCGGCACCATTGGGCAGGAATTGGGGAAGCTGATGGAAGCCCTTCCCATCGCCCAGATTACCATGGTCGATATTTCGCTCATTTCCCTCTATACCCTGCCCAGTCTGGCGGGATTTATCTTCCCGATTACCTTTCTGCTGGGTATCATGCTCACCTTCGGGCGCATGGCCCAGACCAGTGAGTTAATCGCCGCCAAGGCCGCAGGCATCCCCCTGCGACGGATGATCCTTCCCGTCATGCTCGCCGGTGCCGCCCTGAGCCTCCTGTGCTTCCTCGTCATTGACCGCATACAACCCGTGGCCTATCAACGACTTAACCAACTTCTTACCAGCGATATGCCCCACCGTATCACCTTCGACGTCTTCCCCACCGGGGTCATGCATGAATTTGGCGACTGGCGGGTCTATATCGAACGGCGAGACAGCGACAAGGTCTTGCACAATATCATCGTGTTGACGACCGAAGGGGACGACGTCACGGCCTACTACGCCAAGACCGCCGAGCAGTTCAGCGAAAACGGCGTGCCCCGGATCCGCATGACCGACGTTCAGATCGTCGGCTCAGGCCAGACCACCTACACCAACTACACCCAAAAGGCCACCAAGACCCTGCCCCAGCTCGCTCCCCTGGAGTCCGAATCGGAACGCTCGGGCTGGAGCCTCTCCCGTCTTTGGGCTGCAGAAAAGGTAACGCGCCGCGAGGCCGATGAGACAGGAAATCATAAGACCCAAATCGAATTGGTCAAAATCCGCCGTGAAATCGGGGAGCGCCTGGCCTTCCCCCTCATGTGCCTGGCCGTCAGTATCGTGGCGGCACCCGTTGGCGCCCGGGCACGCCGCTCGGGTCGCTCCTACACCTTTGCAAGCGGGGTCGCGATTATCGCCGCCTATTTCGTACTACGCTCCGCGCTCCGCTTCCTGGTCCCCGATTCGTTGGGCATGGCCATCCTGGTGACCCAGATCCCCAATCTGGCGCTGGTGGCCACCGGACTCCTCTTCACCTGGCGGGTGGATCGCGTATGACCCGGATGGACCGCTACTTCGGTGCGCGCATCCTGGCGACGCTCCTCAAGACCGTACTCGTTTTTGTCTTTCTCTACGTCCTCGTGGACCTCTTAATTACCCGCCAGCGCGTCATCGACAAATATGATGTGCCATGGTCCATTGTGGGCCAGTACTACCTGTGCCATGTGCCCACCTTTGTGCTGAAATTTCAGACCGTGGCCCTGGGCCTTCTCGTCGCCACCTTGTTTGTCATGGGCCGTGCGGCGCAAGACACGGAAATCACGGCCCTCCTGGCGGGGGGAGTAAGCATGGGACGGATCGCCCGCGCCCCGATTGTGCTCGGCCTCCTGCTTAGCCTGGGGATATTCACCTTTGAGAACTCCGTGGGGGTCCGTGTGGCCGCCACCGCCCAGCAGATCGACGAAGAATACTTCAGCCGGGCGATGCCCCATGAAGGCCACGGGCCGAGCTGGACCCAATTGGGCGATGCGGGCTGGTCGTGCCACATACTCCAGTTCAATCGGCAGGCCCTCACCGGGACCGATGTCTTTATACACGCCTTTCACGAAGGCGGCATGCAGGAAATCCGAGCCGACCGTATCTATTGGGATCCGGAACGCGCCCTGTGGATTCTGGAGGATGGTCGCTGGGCTACCATCCAGCGAGAACCCAGCATCAAGGAAGTGGCCCGGATCACCCAGACTCCCGCGCCCTTTAGTGAATCGCCGGAATTGCTCTTTGCCCTGGAAGAATCCTCGGACAGCAAGACCGCCGGGGCGCTCTATGCCGATCTCCAGTTTGCCGAGGCCATGGGGGTGCCTACCACCCGGGCCTGGGTCGACTTTCATACCAAATTTTCACGGCCCGCCCTCTGCTTCGTCATCGTGTGGCTGGCCATCCCCTTTGCCCTGCGCGTACGGCGGGGGGGGATCTTCCTGAGCTTCGGACTAAGTATCGCCTTGGGGCTCGCCTATGTTACCCTTTACGTCATAGCACTGGGACTGGGGAATATCGGGTTACTGCCCCCCCTCATAGCCGCCTGGCTCTCCAACGCCGTCTTTCTGGCGGGCGGCATGCTGGCATTTCGCCGAATCTGCCATTAAGCGTCTTTTTTTGCCGGTGAAACTGCGAAAAACACTACAATATAGGGTGTAAGTTACTTGACACCCCCCAAGATGTAGACTACACTAGCAAAAACCACAACAGGCCCCTGGTCCGGTTTGTTCATCTTGGGAACCCCGTGGTCCGATTGCCTTACACGACACCATAGCGAGATGTCGTGCACAAGCAGATAAGGGCGTGACGATCGACTTGATGTCGCACGCGATACATTAGTTCCTATACAATACCCCGCCATCGATTAAATGTTACGTTAACCATTTTACAGGTTCGATCGATGGTGGCAGAACGCGATGTGCCCACCTTGGGGCACCCATGGGACAACAGAAAACTTAGGAGCGTTAACGCATTCATGAAGAACTACGCGATTCTTGCGCTATGCCTTGCCACCCTTTGGGTGAGCGGCTGCGCGACGACCGGTGAGTCGGCACGAGGAGTAGAGCAGTTTGACCCGGTACCGCCGATTGCGGTGGGCAGCCAGACGCTCGAAGCCGTGGCACCCCGTTCGGTAACCGACCTGCTGCGAGATGCCGATGTGGCTTTTCAGGCCGCCAACAAGGCCCAGGAAGATGGCGACGAAGAAGCGGCCTTGCGTCAGTATGTGCTGATGCTGGAGCTGCTGACGGAAGCCGATCTGGACCCGAAGGTGTTCTATTCCCTGCGAACGGAGTTCGGCGCCATTCTCAACAAGTCGACCCAACAGGCGGCCCTGTATCAGCCCCGTCATTACAGCCCGCTGGACAGCAGCGAATATGCCTCGGGCAACCTGCAGGATTTCAGCATCCCCTTCCCCCTTCCGGAACAGGTGCTGGCCGAAATCGACCGTATCCAGAACAGCTACCCGAAGAATTTCCAGACCTTTCTGGATCGGAGCCAGAAGTATCTCCCCTACATCACGCAACAACTCCGCGAGGCAGGACTCCCGGAAGAAATGGCCTATCTCGCGCTGGTGGAAAGTGGCTTCCAACCCAAAATCGTATCGCGCGCCGGCGCAGGTGGCATGTGGCAATTCATGCGCCCCACGGCCCGCCGCTTCAATCTCCGTGTGGACTCCCACGTGGATGAACGCTATGACTGGATCCACTCGACCCGTGCCGCCATCGAATACCTGACCGTGTTGAATCGGGAATTCAACGGCAGCTGGCCGTTGGCGATTACGGCGTACAACATGGGCGAAGGTGGCCTTGCCCGGGCCATCGCATCCAATGGAGGCGACAGCGATCTCTTCAGCCTTTTCGAGACCCCGCCCGCGTCCTACCGCATTCGCCTCGAAACCAAGCGCTACTTCCCCAAGTTTATCGCCACCCTCATTGTTGCCCGCTCCCCGGAGCGCTACGGATTCAAGATCAACCCCCAGCCGCCTGAAGATGTGTCTCATGTGCCCGTGTCCGGACTCTATGCCCTCAGCGACCTCGATCGCGCCCTGGGCTACCCCGAAGGCACCCTGGCCCGAATCAATCCGGCCCTGCTGAATGAAACCACGCCCCCCTCGGGCACCTTTAATATCCTGGTGCCCTCCCAGGACAAGGCCCGCTTCGCCAGCGTCTTGCGCAGCACTCCCAAGATGAAGAATGCGGCGGGCTCCCACAAGGTACGACGAGGCGAGACCGTCTCCCAGATTGCGACCAAGTATGGCGTTTCCGCAAGTGAAATCATGCGGCACAATGGCATCAGCTCGGCGCGGAAACTGCGTGCCGGACAGACCCTGAAGATTCCCGGCTATCGGGGCACAGGTCAGGGCGGCGGCGAGACGGCTTCGACCCAGACCGCCTCCCGTTCCGAGGGCACGTCCCGAACCGAAAAAGTTACGTATAAGGTCAAGCCGGGCGACACACTGTACGACATCGCCCAGGCCCACCGGGTCTCGGTGTCCGATTTGCAGAAGTGGAACAACAAGGGCCGGCGCTCTCGCCTGAAGGTGGGAGAAACCCTCCATGTGGGTGAGCGGACCATCACGACGGCGGCACCTGCGGCCGCAGCGGCACCCGCAGCAAAGAGCGGTGCCACCTATCACACGGTCCGTGCGGGAGAATACCCCGCGAAGATCGCCCGTGACTATGGCATCCCGGTACGCGATTTCCTCTCCTGGAACAATCTCGGTGCCCGCTCCACGATCAAGGTGGGCGACAAGCTCATCGTGGCCGCCGCCGCCGCACAGTCTGCTTCGGACGAGCCGACGACCGATGCCATCCTGCCGCCCGACGTCCCCCCGGCGGCCTCGCCCGTAACCCGGGTGGCCTCCAACACGACAAGCACGGGTGAGCATAAGGTGCGCAAGGGAGAGAGTGCCAGCGTCATTGCCCAGAAGTATGGCATGACCACCCGCGAGTTTCTTTCGCTCAACGGGCTCACCAGCCGCTCGGTCCTCCGTGCTGGAAAAACCTATAAGGTGACGGGTGCCAGCGGCAGTGCGGCCTCCAGCGAGGCAGAAGCTTCCAAAGAGCTGACCCACACGGTGGCACGGGGTCAGAACCCCACGACCATCGCGCGACGCTATGGCGTCAAAATCAGCGACCTCTTCAAGTGGAACAAGTGGCCCAAGAACCACGTGCTCCAGATTGGTGACCGGGTACTCATCCGGAAGGGCTGAATTGCTCTGTTCTCCCCGCCGCAATCGTATTCGATTGCGGCGTTTTTTTTCGTATCGTCCACTTCGAGGGATGGCCCTTCGGGGAGGGTGGGGGGACCCTTGGGCCTCAATCCCCCTTTCCCGATGGATTTGCTACAATGGGGCGACGTGATCGGCACTATGCCGGTCCCATGATCAGGAGCAGCGGAGAAGTCCATGGAAGCATCCAACAGCAATCTGATTTCGCCCGACGTCGCACAACAACGCATCGAAGCCCTGCGCCAGAATCTGGCGCAGGTAATTCAGGGGAAGGAGGATGTCATCGAGCTGCTGATCACGGCGGTGATCGCCGGGGGCTCTATCCTGATGGAGGATGTGCCCGGCGTGGGCAAAACCACGATGGCCAAGGCGCTGGCAAGCTCCATGGGTGCGGAGTACAACCGCATTCAGTTCACCCCCGACCTCCTCCCCGCCGACATTCTCGGTTCGTCCATCTACAACCCGGTCGATGGCAACTTTAACTTTCGCCCTGGCCCGGTCTTTTGCAATGTGCTCCTCGCCGATGAGATAAACCGGGCTTCCCCCCGGACCCAGTCGGCACTCCTGGAGGCGATGAGCGAGCAGCAGGTCACCATAGAAGGGCAAAGCCATATTCTGGCCGCCCCGTTTATCGTCATCGCCACCGAAAACCCCGTTGAATACCATGGCACGTATCCCCTACCCGAAGCCCAGCTCGACCGCTTTCTCGTGCAGCTCAGCCTGGGTTACCCCGGCGATGACGCCGAGATGGAAATGCTCTACGCCCAGGCCGACCGACACCCCCTGGAATCGCTGAAAGAAGCCATGACGGGGGAAGAGGTGCTGGCCATTCAGCAGCAGGTGCGCGCGATCGATATGAGCCGTGACCTGGCCCACTATCTTATCGCGCTGGTCAAGCGCACGCGGGACGATGTACGCCTTACGCTCGGCGTTAGCCCTCGCGGCTCCCTGATGCTCTTCCAGGCGGCCAAGGCCGCCGCACTGGTCGCAGGACGGGATGTCGTCCTCCCCGATGACATCCAGCGCATGGCCCGCCACGTCTTACCCCACCGCCTGGTCCTCACGTCCAAGTCCAAGTACGACGGCTCGACCAAGCAGGGCATAATCGACGATATACTGAACGAGGTAGCCGTGCCCGTGTAGGGGCCACCACCCGTTGACATAGCCCATAAAAGCGATGCACTATGTAGATGAGGGCAATGACTTTTTTCAGGGAAATACCGTATTTATGCAGCCGAATTCTCAGGCCCTTGCAGAGGCCAAGGCACTCATAACCTGTATTCAGGTGACCCGCGATCCCGCTGAGCAAAATCGGCTCTGGAATCGCTATTACCGCCTGTCCGATGAAGTCTTTCCGGAAGCGAAGGCGCTGCACGATCGCTATAAGCAACTCAAGGGCGATTCCCGCCAGCGCTTTAAGAACGAGTATATGGAACTCGTCCGTCGCCTGTGGAAAGCCACCGATCCCGAGGCGGCCCACGACATCTCCTTCACCCAAACGGCGCCCCCCGCCGCCCGTGCGAAGGCGGCCCCCCCTGCAACGCCCCCTGCGGCCCCCCGTAACAGCCTGCACACGGCGGCCCTCCTCCTTGTCTTCCTCGCCACCGTTGCCAGCGGCGGCGTGGTCTGGTGGCAGAAAGCGATGCTTCCTCAGCATGCCCAATCAGACGTCGCACCTCCCCTCGAAGGCCCCTCCGGAACGACCGGCCAGGCCGGCGTCGCAACACCGCCCACGCAGGCTGCGATCGCCGAAGCATTGCTCCGGCCCTTTGAACCGACAGAGCCGCCCCTGGAAGCCATCGAAGCCGAATTGGAACGGACCATCGTCCCCGCGCTCAAGCCCATTCCCCCTGCCCTCCAGGGCCGTGGTGATCAGGTCGTCGCGGACGGCGTGGTGTATCACGATGTCTATGCCATCGAGAGTGAGTCCCAGTATTTCCTCCGGGTTCCGGAAACGGGTCGGGTCGAATCCGTGCTCAAGGCCAAGGCCACCGTCACGCTCGCGGCCGATCCGGAAAAGAGAAAGGCCCTCCTGGCACTCTGGCACGAGAACAAGGCCGCTATCGCACAGGCTGATGCCCAGCGTGAAAAGGAAAAGCAACTGCGCATCGCGGCCCACTACCGGGCCCAGGAAACAGAACGCCGCGACCGGGAAAAAGCCCTCGAGCAAGAACGGTGGCGTATCAAGGGACTGGAGTGGCAGCAGCTGAGCGAGACGCAACGCCAGGCCCAACGCCAGGAAGCCTATGCCCAGTGGCAAGCGGTCCGGGAAGAAATAAAGCTCGTCGAATCCCTCTATTATCGGATCAACCGGGGCTATGAGCTCATCGGGATTTCTGACAACCGGGTCAACCGGCTGACCACGGCCTATGACCAATGGTCCCAGGATCTCGGTCCCGACATGCAGGTGGAAGAAGCCCTCATCACCTACAGCCTCAATCGGGAAGAAACCCTGCGCGAACTTGCCGGTTGGGAGGAGGAATATTATCGCCTGGTGGATCATGTCAATAAGGTCTACCCGGAATATGAGGCCAGGGCCGAGGAAATTCAACGGCTGGACGAAGCGCTCCCACCGGAACAACGGCTGGCAGAGGCTATCCCCGATTGGAACAAGCCCCCGGAAGGCCAGTCCCCCGCCCTGGGTGGGAGACGGCCGGGCGTCGGCACAGGATTCCTCGTCGCGGACGGGTACGTACTGACCTGCGCCCACGTGGTGCGGGGCGGCAACACCGTGCGGGCCACCTCGACCGCGGGCACAGCGTATGCCGCAACGGTGGTGACAATGGATACCGCCAACGACTGGGCACTCCTCCGGGTCGACGGGCTTACGGGCACGCCGATTCCTGTGGCAGCCGATGACCCCAACGTGGGGGCCACCATTCACTGTCTCGGCTATCCCCTCGGCGGAATACGAGACAGTGCCGACCCCATCGTGGGTAGTGGGAACATCGCCGCCCTCCAGCGGCTGGATGGCGAGCAACGCTACATGCAGATCACCGCCCCCGTCAACCCGGGGAGCTCGGGTGGCCCGGTGTTGGACCAATATGGCCGCTGGGTCGGAATCGTATCTCAGAAACTCAATGACCAGAAGACCCTGGACGTTTCCCAGACGGTCTCGCAGGGCATCAACTTCGCCGTGAAGGCCACGGTGATACTACCCCTCGTGGAAGCGGGTGGCGTCGTACAACTCTCCGAAGCGGCGGGCGCGCCCAACACTCCCATGTCCCTCGAAGAGATTGCCGCGAACCTGGCCCCCTCCATTGTTCGCATCAACGTAGAGTAGGTGGAGCAGGCTGGGGACCCCGGGGGCATGATTCGATTCACTCCCCCGGCACGCACTATAATTACGTGGTGTTATGGTCGTTTCCCCCGTGTGTCCGCCCCGGGACCGTCCAACATCCTTCCCCATTCCCGTTGCCCCGTGCCCTGGTACGGGCAACCTCATTGATAAAGGAATTCCCGTGAAAAAGAAACAACTTGTTCTCCTGCTCGGTCTCATTGCCCTCGGCCTCGTCTTCTACACCCAGGGGGCCCTGGCGGGCGTCCTTGTCTTCGTCCTCTTCCTTGCGGGGCTGGGCGTCGTGCAGACCCGCAAACTGATTGCCTCCCGTCGGGGCGTCGATGCCTTACGGGACTTGTGCCCGAAGTATGGCTATGAAACCATGATCGCCCGGGCCAACACGCGGATGCCCGAAGGGGATTCCTTTTCCTTCGTCGTGCTGGGCGATACCCGGAAACGCATGAAGGTGGCCACCCGGATTTTCGGCGCCGCAAAGGAAGACAATCCGGTCGTCCTCTTTCACACGGGTGACATCGTCCGGGGCGGGACGGCTGCCGAATACTACGAAAGCCTCACGCCCCTCATTGACCTGGTGGACCCGGTTCCTGTGCTCTCCGTACCCGGCAACCACGAGCGTGGTGCCTGGCGGGACTACGCGGCCTTCAAGGCCCTCCACGGTGGTGATGAATTCTGTTTTGAAATGGGCAATTGCCTTTTCGTGGGCATCAACAACAGCACCCAGAAAGGCGTAACCGATGACGGTATGGCCTATCTGGAAAAGGCGCTGAGCGAAAGCCAGGCCCCCCACAAATATGTGTTCTATCACATCCCCCCCTTGTTCTTTGAAGCCACCTTCGTCAACGACCGTCCCCGCCGGGGCTACAAAAACAACGAGCACGAATCCCACCAGCTCTTCGTCCAGCATGGCGTGACCGAGGTGTTTATGGCCCACATCCACGGCTACGCCACCGAAGTCATCGACAGCGTGCGCTACACCCTGACCGCCGGGGGTGGTGCCAAGCTGAGTCCCCGCATCGAGCCCTCCGGCCGCTTTCATCACTATCTCGTCCGCCACGTAAAGGGCGACGAAGTAACGCGGGAGCTGGTTAAGCTGAATGGCAACGACTTCGAACGCCTGGAAGGTTAAACCTCCGTGACCGGGAGCTTGCACGCGGTAGGACCAGTGGGACAATTGGGACCGGTGGGAATACTGGGTCCCACGAGTCCCACGAGTCCCACAAGCCCACCGCCTATAGAAAATCCCCGGCGCGATCCTTAGACTGCGCCGGGGATTATTGATTTCACACGACCATCGCTAGCAGGGCAATTCCCAGCCCGTGCGGTATTCTTTACTCACGATTTCCCTGGCGTTTTTCACGTTCGTGACCTCGCCTTTGACGTTGTCCCACTTGAGCTTCTTGCCCGACTTAACCACCAGGTTACCGAAGTTCACCATCTCGGTGAAGGGCCCGGAGTAGTCAAAGTTGGACGCGGGCTTGTAGCCCCCCTTGATGCCGTCAATCCAGTTCTTATACGGATTCTCATCGGGGATGCGGTCGAGGAAGGGCTCGGGCATGGTGTAGTCGGCCATGGAGGAAGCGGGCATGAGTCGCGTGTCGCCACCATATTCTCCAGTCGTGACAATGCCCCCGTCGCCGATCATGAAGGAGCCATTGGAACCGCCGTAGCCCTTGGGATCCCCAAAGGGCTGGTCCGCCGGGACGTTCTTGGGCCACTCGGGCAGATTGTGGACCTTTTCGCCCGTGTTGGGATCGGGCCAGTGGCCGTCGTACCAATAGACATCCACGGGGGGCATGTCGCCCCGTTCGGGGAAGGAATACTTAATGGTGCTGGCCACCGGGAAAGTCTCGGTCGTGACGCCCTTGCGCATCACCACTTCCACGGAGTAATTCTTGGCCTCCACCAGCTTCAGGGCCATGTAGACGGGGTCCATGATGTGACAGGCCATGTCGCCCAGAGAGCCGCCCCCGAAATCCTGCCAAGCGCGCCAATCGTGGGGCGCCAGCTTCTTGTTGTAGGGACGCCAGGGCGCGCAGCCAATCCAACGATCCCAATCGAGATTTTCGGGCGTCACTTCCGGTGGAAGGGGATGGTCCATGCCCTGGTTATCCCACACCGGGCGGCTGGTCCAGACGTGGGCTTCCTTCACGTTGCCAATGGCACCCGTCCAAATCATTTCACACAACTGACGGGCGCCATCGCCACAGTGTCCCTGGTTACCCATCTGGGTCGTGACCCCCATTTCGGCGGCCGTGTTTTTCAGCAACCGCGCCTCGGCGACCGTGTGGGTCAGCGGCTTTTGCACGTAGACGTGTTTACCCATCTTCATGGCCATATAAGCGGCCGGCGCGTGGGTGTGGTCCGGCGTGGAAATGGTCAGCGCATCGATCTCCGGCATGGCTTCCAACATGTTCCGGTAATCCTTGAACTTGGCGGCCTTGGGCATACTGTTGAAGGTATGCTTGGCCCGGTCCCAGTCCACGTCGCAAAGGGCAACCACATTTTCTCCAAGATCTGCGCAGTTGCCAATATCGGACGAGCCCTTCCCCCCCGCGCCAATGGCGGCGATATTCAGTTTCTCATTGGGGGACACTTTGCCCGGTACCACCTTGGCATCGTTGGGCGCGGCGGCCGCCAGGGTGACCGCCGTGGTGGTGGTTGCCGCCAGGAAGGCGCGACGACTCAACTTGCTACTCGACATTGCTCTCTCCTTGTTGATCAGCAGGGCAGAACTCCTCCTGCGAAACATAAAGCCTTGGGAAGGATTCATTATAGGACTAACGGGAGCGCGACGCGAGTTTCGAACCCTGAGGCGGACACGTCCCTCCGTTACCCAGGGGTGCCACCCTTACGGACGTGAGGCACAAACGGCCTTACGGGTGCAGGATAATCAAATGGGCCTGTTGGATGCGAAAAAGGGCTCCGCAAACTGCGAAGCCCTGGAGAGATTCTATCGATGAAGTTCTTGTCGCCGTATCGTCGAATCAGTTTTTCTTGCGCAGACGACGGGCACCCAGACCGGCAATACCCATGCCGAGCAATGCCATGGTGGTGGGCTCGGGAACGGGTGCAGAGACAGGCGTTGAATTAACGGTTCCCGAGAATCCCGCCGAGTTGGGAGCGCCAACCCGGGCGTTGACGAATGAATACTCCTGCGTGAGGCTTCCCATGACCGAAAGACGATACGTCAGGTCCAGGGATTCACCGTGCGCCAAAGAACCCAACAGGATATTTCCCGAAAACTCTTCAAACTCAACGCTTACGATGCTACCATAGTCTGTGATGATGCTGGCGTGGCCATCGGTCTCTATAAGTGCGGGATTGCCCAGCCCGTCGAGTTCCAGACTTGCCGTGCTGCTCCAGATGCTGGCCCCATCTACCAAAACCTCCAGCTGAAACTTCGCCATACCCGCGTCCTGAACGTATAGATATCCGTCGGTAACGAGAAAATCGAAGTCGAATGTGGCGGCTCCACCCGTCGTGTTGGTAATGGTATCCGACCAGCTCGAAACGGACTGAAAGGACATCGTCGTCACGTCATCATTGAATTCCATGAGGCCGCCGCCCGCCAACCAACCACTTTCATCGGCGATGGAGCCCGCGACGATCCTACTGAAAACTCCCGATGAACCCGGCGAAGCCGCTAGATAGGAAATTTCATTGTCAAGGTACCCACTGCTTGACGTCGTCGGGCCTACCCGATCACTCTCGGCCCCGTTCGTATTATGAACCACGTCATAGCGCACGTCTGCCGTGATACTCACCGCGCTGACTGGCTGAATAGTTACAGCCCAAACCATGGCCCCCAAAAACGTCCACACTGATCGCTTCATGATTATTTTTTTCCTTCTATCTTGTTGATTGATGCCCAATGGTGCCCACCGATTTCCGAATGAAAATCGAAGCCCCGTCGAAAAAAACATGCAAGAACTGCACCATAGTAACATGAACTATTGGTCGATCAATAATGGTAATAGCTTAGGACTACGCTATAGAAAATCCTGTCTATTTCAATGTATCAATCACCTTACTTTTCTAGATGTAATCGTTACTAACAGGTCACGTATGACTATTATTTCCCGCACTCTGCCCCCCAAATAATCAGCTCACTCCCCTGGGCCTCAGCGCCTGTTCTTTCCCTCCAATACCCGAGAATCTTAAACAGCGACCCGTCTTTCACACCGCACTGGAGCAAATGCGCTCCGTATCGTTCAACGAACGAAAGCTCCCCCGCGAAATAGCATGCCAAAAGACTTCTTTGTTGAAACTGGCTGCCGGAACGCAAAATTTCGGTGTGGCAGACAGCCCTTTGCCCTGCAACGCACAAAAAGGGCCCCGCTTCGTGCGGAGCCCTTGGGCAAACTTCCAACTGATATCGACGTATCGTCGAATCAGTTTTTCTTGCGCAGACGACGGGCGCCCAAACCGACGATACCCATGCCGAGCAAAGCCATGGTGGTCGGCTCGGGAACGGGCGCGGAGGAAGACGTGCTTACCGCGCCGGAGAAACCGCCGCTGAAGGGGTCGCCGACGTTGGCACTCACGTAGCTGAAGTTTTCATCGGTCTTCGCCCAGGATTCGATGACATAGGTCAACTCAAAGGAATCGCCGTTGGCAAAATCCCCCAGGTCCAGGCTGTCAGAGAAAGCGCTGAAGGAAGCGGTCACGTAATTCCCCGTCCCGCCCAGGATATGATCGAGACCACCGGAATCGAAGACATCAGTCCCGAGAGAAGCGTTACCCGAGAGGCTGGCCGTGCGGTTCCAGATGGAACTGCCGTTCAACAGGATATCCAGGCTGAACATGGCCATACCACCGTTGCCGTCGATGTCGAGGCGTCCGCCGGAAAAGTTGAAGTCGAAGTCGAAATTAGCGTTGCCACCGGTTGTGTTGGTGAAGGTATTCGACCAGGACGTCGTGGCGTGAAAGTCCATGGAGGACACGTCATCTTCGGCAAGGAGATACGCACCCGTAGCCAGTCGGCCCGAATCCGCGGCGAAGGCATTGGCGTCACCAAAGCTACCAAATTCTTCCTCTGAGGAGACGCCTTCCTCAGCGGGACCAGCTTCAACGATGAAACTACCGTAGGTGACATAAGATTCGACACTACCGGAACTGGCGGTGTTCGGGCCATCGGAATCGGTTTCCGTGCCGAAGAAATTGTGTTCTACTTCATAATTGGCATTCGTCTCGATGGTCAGCGCAGAGGCTGGCAGCACGGCCAAGCCCATGGCCAGTGCAACACCCAACTTTAAAAAGGCGGTTCTCATTATCAACACACTCCCGTCATAATTGCGATTCACCCATTGCGAACCGCAGTAAAAACTTTACGAGGGAAAACTCCTCGCACTGGGGGATAGTGCGCAAGAACTACGCCAATTCAACACAACTTCTTAAGCATCTTGTTCACAATAGGTTACAATGCTACGCCATCGGTAGCAGTGCAATCGGCACCACATTCGACAACTTATTGTTGTCACTAGGCACTCATAATCATTCAACGTTGAACACTTTCTGTACACCACGTCACGACCTATCGAAGCGCTTTGGGGACTCAACTACTCCCGGTCAGCCCACGGGCTCGTAGAGGGAACGATAGGCGGCATAATTCCCCAATACCTTCTTCACGTAGTTCTTGGTCTCTTCAAAGGGGATGGCCTCCACGAAGGCGTCGAAGTCGTGGTTGGGAAAGCGTTTACGCCATTTGTCCCGGTTGCCCGGGCCACCATTATACGAGGCAAGGGTGTCCACCAGATTGCCGTTGGAGCGCTCAAACATTCGCAGGATGTAATAGGCCCCCAGACGGAGGGAATTGACCGGGGACTCCAGGTTGGCGACGTGTCGGTTTTCGATATTGGGATCCACCTGGGCGAGCCATTTGGCCGTGGGCGGCATGAGCTGCATGACCCCGCTGGCCCCCGCGTGGGAGGTCAGGTTGGGCCGAAAAGTGCTTTCCTGGCGGGCGACCGCGAGAATGAGGTAGGGGTCCACGCCCACCTCCCGGGCCAGCTCGGTCACTTCCGACCAGTACGCCCGGGGATACTCCAGACGAAGCCGATCCAGGCTCTTCTTACCGGCCGCGTCCACCCCCCAGCCATTGTGGGACGCAAACTGCAGGGCGGTGTGGGCCAGTCCCGACTCCGCCATGGCCTGGTAGTGGGGCGCTTTATCCTCCACTGTAGAGAGGGCCAGCAACAGGGGCAGCACTTCCCATTCACTTTCTTCCAGGCCGTTATGCCCGAAGAAATGGAGCCGTCGGTATTCAACGGCCTCGGCCAGGGCTTTCGGCATTTCGGGCATCGGCGCCATCAATCCCGGCATGGGCAGCAAGATCGGTGAATGGCCATCAATCTGGAGATTGACGGGAGCCTCTTGCCCCTCCAGCTCTTGCAGACGGTAGAGGGAGCGGTGGGCATAGAAGTACCCCAGGTTATCCCGGGCTGCCGCCGTAAAAAAGAGGCGCTGCATATCTTTGTCACCCTGGGTGCTCACGTGGGTGGCACAGGTGTAGTAGGCCTTCGCCCGAAAGCGGCTCTCGGGGTATTCCCGGCCCAATTGCACAAAATATTCGAGCCCCTTCTTGGAAGCACCCTCTTCGAGATAGAGTTCTCCCAGCCGGTTCAGGGCATCGTCCGCCCGAAAGTGTGCCTTACAACGTTCCGGCAATTGGGTGTAGATGCGCTTGGCGTCGGCGATTTTTTCGGCCCGCTCCAGGGTATTCCCCAGCCACCAGAGGGTCTCGCCCGCCTCCCGGGAATCGGGGGCCATATCGACGAGGGCATCACAGAGGGACTCGGCCCGCGTGTAGGACTTCCGGGAGGCCTGAATGCGGGCGGCATAGGCCATGGCAAAGCGGGCCGCGGGATTACTCGCGTGGCGCCGCAACACCGCCAGGGCCTGGCCGTCATTCTCCACGCTGCTATCGAGGAGTTGGTCGCAGAGTTGGGCGAGGAGGAAATTATTGTTTGACTCATCGGAAAGCTCCACCGTCAGGGTAGGCAGAAACTTTCGCACGTCGGTGTAAGCACTGGAACGCAGCATACCCAAGAGGGCCACCGATTGGTCAAGGGGCGCGGGTGACTTGACGAGATAGCGGGCCGCATCCAGTCGGGGCTTGATGTACCAGGTGTTTTCCACCGTATCCCGGAAAAAGGTATAGCCGGCCCGGCGATCGCCCGGGTGATTCAACACCGCTTCACTGAACTGCCAGAGATAGGTGTCCATCCACCAGGGGGCGGGGGCGACATTCTCAAAGCCCGAGAGGTGATCCACGACGATCGCGTAGTCGTCCCGTGCCGCCCCCAGGGCCGCCATTTTCCCGCGTGCCATAGCCTTCCAGGCACCGGGCTCCCCATCCAGCACTTCCTGGTACAGGGCCGCGGCGGTGGTGGCATCGTTCCGGGCGGCATAGCACATGCCCAACCGCACGGTGGCCCAACCCGCGAGATCGGGGTCCTGCTGCCGCACGGCCTCAAACTCGGTCTGGGCCACATCATATTTCTCCGCCCGAAAGGCATCACACCCGGCGAGGTAGCGGTCGGCACCGACCAGTTCGGGACTCGCCAGAAAACCACTGAGGACTGCTATGAACCACATATTCCTATCCTGTTTGGCCCGACAGGGCCGTTTGAAGACTACCCGAATGGCAGTTTCAAGGGTACTAAAAAAAACCTACACCAGGCCGGTCAACATTTTTCGAATGGGTATGGCCTGCCGCGTATGTACTAGATTCTCGCGCTCAAGCGGGTCACTCTGCAAGTCGAAGAGCCACTCACCTTCTCCCCCGCCACCGGTGACCCATTTATAGCGTGCGGTGCGGACTGCGATAAGCCCCCCATCGCCGTGAATGACGACGGCCTTTCGGTGGGAGCGCCCCGCGTGGCGCAGCTGGGGAAGAAAACTATGACTCTCCATCCGCCCCTGGGGCGGCACGGCGAGGGCCTCCAGCACCGTGGCGGCCACATCACTGGTATAGACCAGGGCGGGATCTTGCTCGCCCCGCCGTTGACGCAAAAAGCCACCTACCAACAGGGGCACACGGATGCTCGCTTCCGAAAGTGGCGGCGCGTCGCGCCCCGGCTCCCCCGCCTCAAAACCTCGGGTGCCCGCCACAACAAACACGTTGTTGGTCCGCCCCCGGGCCGTCAGGGTCGCCATCATGCGCCCGATCTGACGGTCGAGTAAAGCAATGGCACCATAGTGATGGGCGAGACGCTTTCGCTGGAGAGCAAATTCCCCCGGAGACGCCCCCCCCCCCGACAGGTCCATTTGCTCGGGACGGTACATACTCCGCCAGGGCTCTGGCGGCGGGACCTCGGTCGAAAAACCAACGTTGAGCAGGAAGGGTTCATCCGCTCCCTGGCAAAAACGAACCGCCTGATTTCCGGTCCAGGCGGTGACATGTTGGGACGCCTCCTGAAGGTCGGGGGGCACTTCCGCCGAATCCGATTCTGCCCCGTAGAGGTCCCGCTGGCCGGCCACGCCGGAGAGGGCGTGAAGATCACACCCCGCGGGATCCAGCAGGGCCTTGCCCACGGCACCGACGGTGTATTCCTGGCCGCGGAGGGTCTGGGCCAATACGTTGAATGCGGCACTCAGGTCGTCGGGCCCGGTTGTATGCACCGCGCTGGTAGTGGCCTGGGTAAACCGCACCCCGTGAGATGCGAGGGCATCGAGATTGGGCGTGCGAATGATCGGATTTCCCGCAGCACCCAGGTCGTGCCACCCCATCCCGTCGACGGTGATGAGAATGACATTGGGCCGTGCCATCACGGTACTGCGCTCCCGTACGTCACGATTCAGGCCCCGTTGCTCGCGCGCAGGGTAACCGGTTTACCGCGCTCCATGGAACGCCACATGGCCTCGGTGGCCCGAAGGGTGGCGAGGCCACATTCGGGCGGGGTTTCCGTGACGGCTTTCCCCCGAATGCACTGGAGAAAGTTGCTGTCGGGGTTTTCCGTGTAGCGGGGAAGGCGCACCTTGCGGGGCTTTCCCGTGGGCCCTTGCTGAAGCAGGGTGCCATCCTGGCGTAAATAGAAGGCACCCTTGGCGCCAATGATGCTGTGGTCTTCATGCCAGGTGGGCGCGTTGCCAATGATGGACAGGTTACCCAGCGCACCATTCCTAAAGCGGAGGGTAATGGC
Source organism: Candidatus Hydrogenedentota bacterium (assembly GCA_034669905.1). Taxonomy (GTDB): domain Bacteria; phylum Hydrogenedentota; class Hydrogenedentia; order Hydrogenedentales; family JAEUWI01; genus JAEUWI01. Next base: position 28,813 of record JAXMOL010000007.1, on the reverse strand, counting down.
GGAATTCACGTCCACCTCGCAACCAAAGGATTCGCCCCGGGCAAAGACCTCCGACACCTCCAGGCCGGTCACCCACAACACAATGTCGATCAGGTGACTTCCCGAGTCATTCAATTGCCCCCCGCCCGAAAGCGCCAGGCTCTGGCGCCAGGTGTCGCGGGTCAGGCGGAGCCACTCCTGGGCCTGCATCGCCTGGACAAACTGGATATCTCCCAGGGCGCCTCGTTGAATCTCGCTGCGCATATAGCGAAACACGGGATCGTAGTGGCGCTGATAGGAAAGGGATAATACCTTCCCGGTTTTTGCGGCGAGTTTTATCAAACGTTGGGCATCGGCACTCTTGCAAACGAGGGGCTTTTCTGACAGTACGTGCACCCCCTGCTTGAGTGCGTCCCCGATTTGTTCATAGTGACAGGCGTGGGGCGTGAGCACGAGGACCCCGTCCAGGTCTGCCTCCCGCAACAGGGTGGCGTGATTCTCGTATCGCGGAATGTCCCGGGCGGTGGGGCAGCGCCGGAAGAAGCGCTTCAGCGCCGCAGGATCCGGATCGACCAATCCCACGATATCGGCCTGTCCAGTCTTCTGGAGACGTTCGTAGTGTCCACCGGCAATGCCGCCCACGCCGATAAAACCCAGTCGAAGTTTTGTACTCATTCCGCCGTCACTCCTTCGGTTGAATCCCCTGGCTTGGGGGTACGCCACATGTTCCGTACGGCCAGCACCAGAAAACGCACGCACGCAAAGAGGGTTGCCAGTACCGACGCCCCCGTCAAGAGCTGGCCCAACGACACACTGATGGGGGCATAGGCGAATTGCACTTCGTGGGTACCGGCTTCGAGCTGGACACCCCGAAACATACCATTTACCTTGAGGAGATCGGCCCGTTCACCGTCTACATAGACGCGCCAACCCGGTGTGTACGTGTCGGCCAGCACCAACACACCATCGCCGGGGCATTCCACGTCCACGATCACCGACTCCGGCTCGTCACTGCGCAACACACAGGTAGCCTCCCAATCGGGATCGGCCGCATCGGACTCCGGTGAAGGCGGAAACGTTTCGTTGAGATGGCGCCACCCTGCCCCTGCGGCCTCCACGGCACAGGCCGTCGCCCCGGGAAAGGCCGGGTCGAGCAGCAGATCACGGGCGGCATGGGCGTCGGAGACGGGCCGCCACTGCGGTACGACGCGGACGCGGGGGTAGGCAGCATTGTTGCGCCAGATACTCAGGCGCCCCAGGGTGCGCAGAAACTGGAGAGAGACGCCGCTCTGCTCGGGCGGGCCATCCATCCACGGCAGGGGCCGCTCGCCCAGAAAGAGCCGCACGCCCATGTAGTTCAACAAGGCGGAATGGGGCAAGGTATTCTCCGGCCGTGCTACGACGTCATTGCGGCGGGCCGGATTGAGGTAGCCATCCAGAGACTCCCACCAGGCCGCCTGCGCCGTGTTCAGGGGCCAATAGGCGCCATAGGCATTGGGAATCCCCATGAGAAGGCCTACATTAGGAGGCAAGGTCATGGCCCGTGCCGGCGGCAGAGTCAGGATTCGTTCCCCCAGCGCCAGGGCTTCGGCCTCACGGAGGGCGGGCAAGCTGTCCTGCAGCCACGCACCCTTATCGGTGTAAGGATGTTGATAGACGTTGTTGCTGGCATCCCGCAGTTCGGCAAAGAGCAGCAGGGCCAGGAGCGCCCCACAGACGAGGCCCACATATTTTACGCGGAGCAGAAAGAAGGGCAGCATTACCGCGACGGCACCCAGCACCCAGCCCCGGGCTTCCGGAGGCCCCAGAACGAGGGTGGCCACCGAAGCCAGTAGCATCAATACCGAGGAACCCCAGATCAGCGGGGAGCGGGGATCGCGGCCGGTCTGCAAGACGCGATCGGCTCCGAGTCCGACCAGCACGGCCAATGAAAACACACCGGGAAAGACCAGTAGTTTCCAGGCTTCGGAGGTCGAGACGCCGTCTCCACGCCCGATCATGCCCCCGATCCAAAAGACAGACGCCAGGGCAAAGAACACGACTTCGAAACGCCCCTTTGGGCGGAGGAGTGCCGCGGGGATAACCGTGAGGGAGATGACGCCCATATAGAGCATGTCGGGAAACATGCCATTTCCCGGCAAGAGCAGGGCCGCGGGCAACTCCGAGAGCACGGCCGGCGCCACACCTGCCCAGTTTCCGGGCCACATCGCCGCAGCCGGGTCCGCGAGCGTCATGAGCCACGCCACATAGGGCACCCACTGTACCGCGGAAAAGCCGGTGGCCAGGCCCGCCATGGCCAACAGATAGGCCAGGCGCCGTCGGAGTGAAAGGTCCCCCTCCTTCCGCAACCAGAGCGAGCGGGCCATGCCGTAGCCCAAGGCGCTCAGCCCCAGACACAGGGCCAGGAGCGGCGTGCCGGCAAATACCATGAGCGCCAACAAGAGGGCACCCAGTACCACCTGGAAGAGACGCGGTGCCTGGGTATGTTCGTATACGACCCAGTAGAGCAGGGGCACCCACGCCAATACCCCCACGATCTCCGGGCGGGACATGCTGATCGCGCTGGCACCGCCAAAGGCGAAGGCCATCCCCCCCATCAAAGCCGCCAGGTATCCCGTACCCAGCGCGCGCAGGTAGAGCGCCATCCCCATCCCCATGAGCAACAGCCCCAGAAAGGCGTGCAGTGCCAGTCCAATTGAAACCGGGACGAAGAGGAATATCAGGTTCAGGGGCTGGAGAATTCCGTGGGTCGGATTGGCAAAAAAGGGCACACCACAATAGAGGTCACTGGCCCAAAGGGGCCACTCTCCATTTCCGACGCGCTCGTAGCCATAGTGCAGGGTGGGCACCACCCGCCCGAAGAGCTCGACGTTTTCGTGCCCTCCGCCACTGCTATCGCCGCCCCGGGATTCAACGTGGGTCCAAAACAGGGGGGACAACACGGAAAAGACCGTTCCCAGAAGAAGGAGCGGAAGAAGGGCAAAACGCTGTGCTCGAATTTCCACCAAAACCTTCCCTGTTGGAATGGGCCATCTGGAATAGGATCCGCGAGAATCTATCGGTACCGTGGTGGCACGCGGCGCGAACAGTAAAAAATAGTACCATTCCCGTTGAATTGCTTTCCATTAATGGACCGACTGCCCGCGAATCGGTGCCCACCGAAGCACATTACGAAATATCCGTAAGTTGCGCATAAGGTGATTAAGGGCGTATGGTGACGGGGTAGTGTCGGGGAGTGGTTCTCGTGGGGCAACAATGGTGTCGTTCCGTGCAACAAGTGGACATATCGGTAATCATTCCTACGCGCAACCGCGCCGCCTGGTTGCCCACCTGCCTTGCCCACATGGAGCAACAGTCCTTTCCCGCAGGGCGCTTCGAGATCCTGGTCGTGGACGATGGGGGCACGGACGACGCCGTTTCCGTCGTGGAACGCTATGCCCATGGCTCTCCGGTTTGTATCCGTGCCCATCGGCAACCCCACACCGGTCTGGCCGCGGCACGCAACCTGGGTGCGGAAAAAGCCCTGGGACAATACCTGTTGTTTCTCTGCGACGACGAATTGGTGAGTCCCCGGCTTATCCAGCAGCATCATTTGGCCCACCAGGAGGCCGAGCGCCCCGCATGCGTCATGGGCACGGTACGGCGCCACCCCCAACTGCCACGGGACACCTTCACCCGACAGTTCCTGGATGAGCCCTCCCATTGGGAAAGCTATTCCGATACGCCCCATTTTCTGGACTGGCAGCGCTCCAATTTCAGTGTGCCCCGGGAAAGCTTTGAGTCGCTCACGGGGTTCTCGACGGAACAATCACTGTATGCGGTAAACATCTGGGAATTGGCCTTTCGCATGGAGCGAGCCGGTCTTCAGCCCATGCAACTGTCGGATGCCCGGGCCTATATCTGGCAACCCACCACCTTTGCGGCGGAGCGCTTTCGTCAATACCACCTGGGTTTTGGCCTTCTTCACCTTCAACAGCGCACCCGGGCCGCCCATATTCCCGAACGCTTCCGATTACGTCGCACCCGCCTCCAACAACTCTGGCACTCCCTGACGATCCCCCACTACGTCCGGGCTTGCAATCGGGAGGAGGAAGAGGCCAGTATGCTCACCAGCAGTCTCTACAAACGGGTGTTGTACTACGACCGGGCTGTGGGCTATCAGGATGCCCTGCTCAACCGGCCTCCCCGTCCTCCTGTCGCTGAGGATGGGAAGCACGCCACCCTGGGCCGTGGCGTAGATTTTTAGGCCACCCGGTCCGCACTGCCGTAGAGCGGCCTCTTGCCCTGCCTTCCGGGGGAAACTGGAAAGCAACTGGAATTCGGGGATCGGATTTGACACACTGACCCGACGGCCGACTAAGGCATCCACACCATAGAATCAGGTAGAATAGGCCCCTCATGAAAATCATACACACCGCCGATATTAGTCTGGACCGTTGTTATGCGGAGCAAGGCCTTCCCGCGGCTACCGGTCGTGAAAACCGCGCCCACCTGCGCGCCTGCCTGGAAAACATCCTGGAGCGCGCCCAAACGTGGTCGGCCGACGCCGTCCTGATTACGGGCAATCTCTTAAATGGTGAATCGGTTGAACGAGATACCATCGCCTTCCTTCGAAACGTTTTTGAGACGGTTTCGCCCATTCCGATCCTGATTAGCCCCGGACGACACGACCCCTATACCCCCACGTCGCCCTATGCCACCGAGCTATGGCCGGAAAATGTTCATTTCTTCACCGGTCCCGAGTGGGAGCGGGTTGCACTGGGCACCATTTCCGTATACGGATTCGGCCACGCGGATCGCAGTCTGCCGAAGAACCCCTTCGAGGCCCTCCACATTGCCGACGGGGATCATACCTGTATCTTTATGGGGCCCGCATTGGCGGCCTCCCTGGTAAAGGGAGAATACACCACCGGTGCGGTTGTCGACCCCGCGGTGCTGGACGATCCCCGCGTGGCCTATGTCGCCCTGGGGCATCTGGCCCGTGCCACGGAGATAGATACCGGCTCGGGTCCGGTCACCTGGTATGCCGGCGCACCGGAAGGCGCGCGCTTTGGCGACACAGGCCCCCACCACTACCTGGAAATCACAATCGCGGATACGGCGCCCGAGATGGGCGCCCCCACGGTGGACGTATGTCCCATTGTGACCAGTGAAGGCCGTTTTTTTGAAATGACCCTGGACTGCACCGACCTGGATAGTGGCCAGGCCTTACTGGACGCCATCCGCCCTCATCTCACGGCCCACAAAGATCGCCAGTGTGCCCGAGTCGTCCTGGAAGGTGCCTTGCTGCCGGCGATTTACAATGAAATGACCAGCATTCGGGAAGCCCTTGCGGAAGACCTGCTGTACCTTGATCTGGTAGACCGCTGTTTCGTGGCGGAGAACTACACCGCCCTTGCGGAACAAAAAACCAGCCTGGGGGCCTTTGTGGCCCGCATCAACCAGGAAATCGACGATGCGCCTGATGAGAACCGGCGGGCCGCCTTGTGTCGCAGCCGCGATCTGGCCTTGTGTGGCTATCGGGGCCAGCACCTACCCATTCGTTCCTCTCAGGGAGACTGACGTTGCGCATTCGATCCATTACTATGCGGGGCTATGGCCGTTTTACGGACCGGGAAATCCACTTTGCACCGGGATTGCAGATCGTTATGGGCCCCAACGAGCGGGGCAAGTCGACGATCCGCAGTTTCATCGCCGACATGATTTACGGCCAGAAAGTCAATGATACCCAGCGGGTCTTCGAAGAGAGCAATGAGCTTCGAAAGCCCTGGGAAGGCAATGGACACTACGGCGGTTCCCTCGTCTATGAACTGGATGATGGCCGTACCTTTGAGGTGGTGCGTAACTTTGATCGGCATCACGAAAACGTGCAGATCTTTGACCACGCTACCGGCGAAGAGATAACGGGGAATTTCAAACGTTTTCGCAACCGTGAATTGGACTTCGGACGGCAACACCTGGGATTAAGCAAGGACGTATTCCTGAATACGGCGACCATTTCCCACGTTACCCTGGACGAACTCGGCGACCGGGATGCCCTGGATGAGATCCGCGACAAACTTCTGGCGCTCACCGATACGGGTGGCGGCAGCGGCACCGTCGACTGTGCGATGCGGCTGTTGAGCGAACGGGTAGCCGCCATCGGCATGTCCGGTGCCACGAGCAAACCCCTGGCCCAGGCCCACCGCAGCCTGCGGGCACTGGAAACGGAATACCGCGAGGTTGTGGAACGCCGGGAGGCGCTCGTCAATATGGCACTGGAACGCCGGGCCCTGGTGGAACGCTGCCGTACCCTTCGAGAAGAACGGGCAGCGCGGGAGGCGGCGCTGAAAACACTGGAACAGCACGAAGATCGGGAGCGGCTGGATGAAGCCCTGGCGATGCAGGAACAGATCGACGAGGTGACCCGCCAATGCCTGGCGCTGAGCCATGCCCGTGACGTTTCCGTCGAACGGGACCGTGAAATCCGGGCAGCCCATGATGCGCTCCGTGCGGCGGAGCGACAGCTGGAAAATACCCTGGCCCAAAAAGAAAGCCTGGACGAGCGCCTGCGCCAGGAAACCGGCACGGAGGGAGGGGCTTCGGCCCAAGCCGCGTCGGAATTCCCGGTGCGTATCGAAAAAGAACTCAATGAGACCCTGGCGAATCGGGCCCAACTCGGCGAACGCATCGCGGAGACGGAAGCCCTGGTGCAGACGGCGCGGGATCGCATGGATGAGGTCCGTCAACAGATTGAGGACATGCCCGATTTCAGCCGTCTCGCTGCGGACCCGGTCGAATGGCTGAGCCAATTGGCCAGCTCTTTTTCTGTGGCCCTTCGTGCCCGCGATGAAGAGTGTACCCTCCGCGCCTCACTTCGGGAAGAGGTCACCGCCCTTGAGAAGAAGAATCGGGAATCCCGCAAACTTTTTGAAGGCCACGATGACTTCTCCGAGCTTGCACGGGAATACGCGCTGCAGTTGCGACTCCATGACAGCCAGAAAGAGCAACACGCAAGTACGCTCCATTCCTTGCAAGGGACCTACGCAGAACTCCAGGGAGAGGCCCGGGCCTTCCTCCCCATCGGGGGCGCATGCGTGACGGTCGCCCTTGTGACGGGCGGCGCCCATTTCTTCAGCGACCTGGGGGGCATGGTCGTTCCCATGGGGGTGGCCGGGCTGGTAGGCCTCATTTTTGTGGCCATGTGGGCTACCCACCGCAGCCACATGCGACGCCTCAACGACCGCATCGAGGACGCCCGGGAAGCCCTCAGCTCCGTGTCCAAATCAGCGGGCAATCCCAGCCTCAAGGTTATCGACGATATGCTTCGCGATTCGCGGCTGGACTCCATCCGCGAACTCGAAGCGGTCCATGACCAGTACCGAAACGTGGAGATGGAGCTGAAACTCCGGCGCGAGCGACTGGCCTCGCAGGAAGAAAAAGCCCGCGAAGCCGAAGAACGCATCCCCCTGTTGCTGGAACGATTCCGTGAAACCTTTACCAAGGCCGGTGAAGAGATCGCGGGCGAAGGCGATGTCCAGGATGCGGCAGGCCGTGCGATTGCGCGCTACCAGGAATACCGGGAAACCAAACGACGGGCCAACACCAACCGCTCGGTGCTCGAACGGCACGAAACGGAATTGGCCCGGCTGAAAACCCTGGCGCAGAAGTCCGACTTGGCACTGGCCGAACTGGAAGAAGAGACACGGACATTTATCGCGGACCAGGGATTGCCGGGCGACGCGACCGGCAAGAACACCATTGAAATGATTGCGGACTACCGCAGCGCCATGACCCGGAAGCGTGAGGTCCAGGGCCGTCACGAGCTGCTGGAAGAAAGCCTGCGGGATCTGCAACGTCAGTTGGAGCGGGAGCAGAGCGAACGGGACGAGCGCGCGACGGAGTGGAAGGGCTTACTGCGTCCTTTCAACGTGGATTCGATGGAAGGATGGGAAGCCCTGCTGGCGGAAGCCAAGATTTATCAGGACGGCACCGTGCGACGACGCAGCCTCGAATCCGATTTGCGGGAGTTGCTCGGACCGGATTCCCTCGCAGCACTTCAGGCGCGGGTCGAAAGCGCAGGTCCCCTGGCGGAACGTCCAGAGGGAACACGGGACGCCCTGCGTGAAGCAATCAATGACTTGAATGAGCGCCTCGAAGAGGAAACCAATCAAGAGCACGCCCTCCACGTGCGGCTGACGGAGCAGAGCACCAGCATCCGCCCGCTCTGTGAACTGGAAGAAGAGCAGGCCGTATTGCATCGCAAGATTCGTGCGCTGGAAGCCGAGGGAGAAGCCACCAGCTATGCCATGGCCCTCATGGAAGATGTGGCCCGTGACACCCACGCCTATGTGGCCCCCCGACTCGCGGAAGAAGCCAGCGCGTTACTGGCCAAAATCACCGATGGGGCCTACGATGAAATCAGTCTCGGGCGGGACCTCAGTATTCGGGTTCGCATTCCCGAGACCCAGCATCTCCAGGATGCCCCCGAGAAATCGTTGAGCCAGGGTACGGTAGACCAAATCTACCTGGCCCTACGCCTGGCCTTCGTGCAGAGCCTGAACGAGAGCGGAGAGGGCATTCCCATGCTGCTGGATGACCCCTTCGCGAATTATGACGATTCGCGGCTGGCGACCACCATGGCGCTCGTATCCGGGCTGGTGGGACGTAACCAGGTCATTCTCTTCACGTGCCGGGACGATGTGGTGGCGGCGGGTGAGGCCCAATCGGCGTCTATTATCCGGCTGTAGTGGTATGTTGTTTCTTGTTGTTTTTTGAGCTTGTTCTTGGTGTTATGTGGTGGTTGGCGGTGGTTATTGTGGGCAAGGCGGGGGTTCCTGGCGATCGCGATGGGGACCGGTTTCGTGAATCAGAGCTTGCCGAAATGGTTGCGCTATGGTAGAATTGGATTGGTCAGCGCCACATGTGGCGTTTCTCCTTCCGCGGAGGTCTGGTGCGATTGTCGTGTCAGGCCTCTTTTTTATTGGCCTGCCCCTCCCTTCCACCACCTATTTGCCGATGCAAAAGGCCCCGAAAATCTTTTCGAGGATATCGTCGGGCGTAGTCTCTCCCGTTATCTCTCCCAGGGCCTGTAAGGCCTCCTGAAGCTCTACGGCGAGGAATTCCGGGGACACCGTCATGTCTTCCAGAAAGCGCGCCAGACAAGCCGAGGCCCGCCGCAGACTGTCTTTCTGGTGGAGCCGATTTATCAGCGCCTCGTCGGCCGCCACATTCACCCCCCCCAGCAGGAGGCCGCCGAGCGTGGACTCCAGCGCGTCCAGCCCGACCCCGGTGAGGGCCGAAACCGAAACCAGGCCATCCCCATTTTCAATCCACGCGGGTCGCTCCGATGCGGCGTCTAAGTCGGCCTTATTGGCCGCCACGACCACGGGCACGCCCAAGGCCTGTAATTCGCTAAATAGGGCCTCGTCTTCCGGTGTGGGCGGGATGGAGGCATCGATGACGAGGAGGGCAAGTTGGGCGTTTTGCAGGGTTTCCCGTGCGATGCGCACGCCAATCTGCTCGACTTCATCTTCGGTATGCCGCACGCCTGCCGTATCCACCAGCTTGACGGGCACACCGGACAGGGTGATGTATTCTTCGATTCGATCCCGCGTGGTGCCCGCCTGGGACGAGACAATGGCCCGGGCATCCCGCACGAGGGCATTGAAGAGGCTGGATTTACCCACATTGGGGCGGCCGGCGATGGCCAGGGTGGCCCCTTCGCGGAGCAGTCGCCCGGCATCACTCTTGGCGAGCATGGTGGCCATGGTGGCCTGGGTGTCCCGGGCATCCTGCATCAATTCGGCATCAATGAGATCGGGCAAATCATCTTCGGGAAAATCGACGGACGCCTCGACGCGGGCCAGCAGCAGGCGCAGGGTCTCCCCCATGGCATGGAGCTCTCGCGAGAGGGTGCCACTGGCTGCGGCGTTGGCCGCCTGCAGATTGGCCCGGGTCCGGGCTTGAATCTGGTCGATCACGGCTTCGGCCTGCACCAGGTCGATGCGGCCGCTCAGGAAGGCGCGCAGGGTAAATTCCCCAGGGCCGGCCAGGCGCGCGCCCGCGGCGAGGGTGGCTTCCAGAATGGCATTGAGCGGTCCGGCGCCCCCGTGCCCGTGTATCTCAACCACATCTTCCCGGGTATAGCTGTTGGGACCGGGCATGACGAGGCAGAGTACTTCGTCGAGCACTTCCCCCTGCGGGGTCACGATGTGGCCATGGCGTACCCGATGGGCGGCATCGTGGAGCGAAGCCCCACGAGACGACCGGAACAGGGTCGATACAATGGCCAGGGCATCATCGCCACTTAAACGAACAATCCCCACGCCACCCTCACCGGGCGGCGTGGAGATTGCCACAATCGTATCGTTGGAATCAGTCACCGAAGGTGCCCGCGTCCACATCCTGTTCGGCGGGACGGTTACGTCCGGAACGCTGCTCTTGATTGCGATCGCGGCCGCCACGACGACGACCCCGGCCACCACGTCCACCGCGACTGCTGCGGTTACGATCGGGCTGGGCCGCACCCTTGGGGCTAATTACGACGCTGCGGTAGAGGGACTCACCCAGACTGAAGGTCCGGATATCCTCGTCATCCTGCAGGGTAAGGTGCACGATGCGGCGCTCCTGGGGACTGAGGGGCTTGAGCCGCATATTGCGGTTAGATTCTTTGGCCCGCTCGGCCATGGAACGCGCCATGTCTTGCAGGGTTTCGCGGCGCCGGTCGACATAACCTTCTACGTCAACCACCAGCCGTTCTGAGCTCTCATTGGTATCCCCCCGGGAAATCATCCGGTTGATAAGATACTGCATGGCGCTCAGATTGCGGCCCTTACGACCAATCAAGATGGCGCTGTCTTCGGAAGTGACGTTCAGCCGTGCGCTACCATCTTCGGAACGGGTGAACGCGGCCTTCGCCTCGATACCCATATTGGAAATAATTTCCTCGAGCAGGGCTGCGGCTTCATTGCCCTGGGCATCCGTAATGGGTTCAATCGCATCGGCGGCGATCCCGTCGACGGTGGGTTCTTCACCACTGACCGGGGCCGTGGATTCTTCCGCGGCGGGACGTTCCCGGCGCTGCGGGCGTTCTTGCCGTTCTTCGCCCTCGGGGCGATCTTCCCGTTTCCGACCGCGATTGCGGGCGCCACGGCTGGGACTTACTTCTTTATCATTGCGATTCCGGCCGCGGGATTCGTTGGGGGTGCTATTTCCCCCTTCGTTACCCTTCGTGGCCTCGTTGGATTCTTCGGTGCGGGCATTCCGATTACGATTGCCCCGCTCGTTCCGGGACTTGTCGCCACGACCGCGGCCCCGTTCTTCCCGTTCGCCATTGCGCTCGCCACGCGCTTCGGCGTTGCCACTGCGCTCTTTCCGCTCGCCACGGCCTTCATTGCGGTTGCCGCTTCGTTCGGAACGCTCTCCACGACTTTCCCGGGATTGATTGCGTTCGCCGCCCCGTCCGCGGTTATTGTTCCGCCGAGGGCGCTCTTCCCGCTGGGGCTCATCGGGCATATTCTCTACAACGAGCCGTACTTTGACCGGACGGGCACCAAAGCCAAACAGCCCTTTGCTGCCTTCATCCAGCACTTCAATCTTATCGACTTCATACATTTCCACGCCAAGATCTTTGAGTGCGTTTTGAATTGCTTCCTCTCGTGTCTTGGCGCTTGCCTCCACTTGCTTCATAATGCGTGTTCTCCCGGCGGGCCATCGCCCGCGTTGCTTTGACGGCACCCACCCACCGCCCATTGGCTGACTGTCCGAAGCATCAGTCCTGTCCTTTCCCGGCGCGCCCTTTTTTCTTATCGCGGCGTTTTTCTTTCGCCATCTCGCGTTTGCGCGCCTGGGCTGCCGCATAGAAGTGCCTGGGCTTGGATTTCGCGCCCGACTTCGCCTTCGTAGACTTTCCTGGCTTGGGACTGACTTCGTCGTCACTTACATGGATGAAATAATTCTGCACGATGCCCAGCACGGTGCTGGTCAAAATGTAAAGGTTGAGGCCCGAGGCCATGTTGTAACAAATGACACTGAAGAAAACCGGCATGAGTGTCATCATCATTTTCTGCTGCGGATTCTGCACCGGCCCGGAGGTGGGCATGATTTTGGTACTGGCCACCATGGCAAGCCCCATGAGGATGGGGAGCAGATTGAAGGAATCGATGCCGTTGGCCGTGAAGGGCAAGGGAATCGTAAAGGGAAGCATGAACAGCGCGTCGGGCTCGGACAGGTCGGTAATCCAACCGAGGAAGGGCGCACCGCGAAATTCAAAGGCGGTGGCATAGACCCGATAGAGGGCGATGAATACGGGCATCTGCAGGAGCATGGGCATACAGCCACCCAGCGGATTGACGCCACGCTCCTTGTAGAGCTCCATCATCCGCTTCTGCATTTCCTGCTGATCGTCGCCGACCTCTTCCTTGATCTTCTCCATCTGGGGTGCCAGCTTCTGCATTTTCTTCATGCTCTTCATACCCTTGAGGGTCAAGGGGAACATGGCAGAACGCACGAGAATGGTGAGGAAGATAATGGCAAAGCCGTAGTTGGCAATGATGCTGGCGTAGAACCAGTTCAGCACGTAGAGCATGCCCTTGGCAAAGGTATCCATGAAGCTGAACATGGTGAAAAACTGGAGGACGGACTTCAGGCCGGGCCAGGCAGCGGCGAGGCTGGCACCCTGCGCGGGGCCGAGGTAGACCTTGAAGTCACGGGTAAGGGTCGCACCCGGGGCCACTTCTTCCCGCGGCACTTCCAGGGCTACTTCGAAATTGTCGGGAACGCCCTTCGCCCAGGCGCTGGAACCTTCGTATTCGGCCTTCATGGCCACCACGAAATAGGCGCTCTTAATGGCAACCCAATCCAGGGCGGGCATCACCTTGGCATAGCCACCGTCGGGCTGTAGCTCGAGCTTGGAGGTCGCAAAGTGGGTATTAATTTCGTTGTCTCGCCAGACCAGTTCCTGATGGGCCATGCGATTGTCTTCGTCCCCGGAGTGTACGTTGGGCGACCAGGAGAGCGCAAAGGCGGCTTCCTGCTGATCCAGACCCAGAACCCGGGATTCGCTGTGGGTGTTGGTAAAGGACACACCAACCCGCAAGACGTTGGGGTGGTCCTGCGAAATGGCGAACGTCTTGGTGAGCTTCGCGTGAAAGGGTTCCGGCAGCTCAATGGCAAACTGAAGGGCATCGTCGCTTTGGGACACGAGGGTCCACCGACTCTGGTCCAGGGCGTCCGCAAGGTAGGTCTTCTGGAATTCCAGGCCGAGGGGAAAGGCGATTTCGTCTTCGCGCATATCCTCGTGTTGGGGAATGAGGGGCTGGGCGTCGCCGTTTTCGACCAGAACCGTACCCTGCTTCAGACGGGCACCCACATCAGTGAACACCAGGTCGAGGTGCGCATTGCTCAGGGTATATTCGTTGGCGGGTGCCACAGCCGGGTCGAATGCCAGGGCTGCGATGCCGGTCTTGGCCTCGGCCGGGTCAACCGGGGCCGGGGCCTCGGTTTCCCGAAGCGCTTCCATCTGGCGCTCAATGGCAGACAGGCCTTCCGCCGGGTCTTGCGGGGTCTCTTCGCCCACGACAGGGGCAAGGGGTGTTTCCGGGGAGGGGGGAGGCGGGGTTGGCGCAAAGAAATAGAACCAACCCATTACCAGAACCGTCATCAGCAGGATTGCGATAGTATGGTTCCGCTGCATTTCTTTGTCGCGTTTATGATCACCGAGCAACGTGTACGCTCCAAGCCATAACAGCGCGTCATTTCACAGACGCACTCAGGCCGATGTTGTGTCGGATGATCCGGTATCGTCGGGCGCCGTGCCGGGCACGGGGTCAAATCCCCCGGGCGTCAGCGGGCTGCAACGTGCGATGCGCCACAGGGCGTAGGCTGAACCACGAAGTACACCGTGGTGCTGAAGGGCCTCAATCGCATACTGGGAACAAGAGGGATAAAAGCGGCAGTTGGTGCCGAGCCACGGTGATAACCACCGTTGGTAGAGTCGGATGCAGGCTATCATCAGCCTAGCCATCCAGCACACCTCCCTGCTGCAGAAGGCGTGTCATCGCACGAACACAGTCGGCGTAACTCATCGAGGCGGCTGCCGGCCGCGCCACCACCACCAATTCGCAGGGGGTTTTCATCGCGGCGCGGTGTGTGCGGTAGAATTCACGCAGGTAGCGCTTTACCCGATTACGGGTAACCGCATTACCGACCTTGCGCGACACCGCCAAGCCCATTTTATTCCCTTGTTCTTCCCGTGTGGCCAGGTAGCACACAAAATAGCGATCAACCACTTTGCGGTTCTTTGAAAATACAGCCGCATACTCAGATTTTTTTCGGATTCGGTCCGCTGGTCTGAAAGTAAGTCGACCTCGACGCGTTCGGTCCGTGGAAGGAGTCGCATCGGGCACGGCGGAAGCGTCCGAAGTGGGGTCGCTGGTTGGTGCTACCGGGTCCTGCACTACAGGATCATCACATTCAATTATACGGTAAGGCTCTTACGACCCCTACGACGACGATTGTTGATTACGCGACGGCCATTCTTGGTGGCCATACGGGCACGAAAACCATGGGTACGCTTCCGTTTGATGTTGGAAGGTTGAAAGGTGCGTTTCACGCTACTCTCCTTTTAACAGTACTGCTGTAACAAAAGTAATCCCGGGAACGGCAGATTGGTGAACATAGAAGATGCACCCCGTCCCAGTGATGGAAAATCAGACAAGCACGTAACTATACGAAATTACGGCCTTTTATGTCAAATACACAACGGGTTCTACCCCTGCGAAGGGCCTGAAGGGGCCTGGCAGGTCGTATGGACATCACCACAGAAGACGTTAAGCCGTTGAAACCAAAATAGTTAGACTCTGACGCGCTGCGATGGAAGACGTAGTATAACGCCTGGAATGGAGGCGTTGCGAATTCTGGGAAACCAAGGCTTCGTCGGCCGAAGTGGGAGACTCTGGGCCCGATCCCCCGCGCAACGTGCCCATTCGGTCAATCTTTCGTCTTATTGCGGGCAGGAAAACCCGCACTCCAACCAAACGACATCAAACGGGAGGGCGGGCATCGTCCACCCCCTACTCCGCCCCCAGCTGCGCGTAGGCGTCCCGCTCGCGGAAATCGCGAAGGCGGGGCTCCGTGTCGATGCGGTAACGGGCCTGGGGATCGTTTTTGAGGGCCTGATTCAGTGCGGCGATGCCGTCTTCCATCTTGTCGGCGACGGTGATATAGAAGATCGCCAACTCGATGTAGCCTCCCGAATCTTTCGGCTGGAGTTGTGCCGCGAGCTTAAGCTGCTCTTCGGCCGACTCCAGTTTGTTGAGGCGGGACAGGACGGAGCCATAAAGCACCCGGGGCTGAATCCACAGGGGCATGAGTTTGACGCACTTGGCGAGGGCCACTTCGGCCTCTTCAAAGTCGCCCCGGGTCATATGCTCCTGGGCCTCACTCCACGCCACGCGGGTGCGATGGAGGGTCCAATAACGCATCCCCATCTGCAGGGCTACCAGCCCCACCAACAGGGCGATGCCGAAAATAACTTCTTGCATAATACACTCACTTTCAAGGGGGTACTGCCAATTCATTCCCCCTGATTGTACCGTATCTACCCCTACCCGTGCAGGCCACAGGGCGTGGCAATTCAGGGACCGTCTCGCCCATCGGGATGGTGTGTTTAGGGAAAACGCCATGGACTTGTAGTGTCACAACCCCATGGGCTTGTCGCGACAGGGCGTGGCTGTCCCGTTGTGGGCGAAGCGCGCGGCGGGAATTTCTCGCAAACGGCGGGACAGCCACCGCCGTCGACCTTTTCCAGCGCAATGCAGGTCACCTGTCTGGACGAAAGCTCCCCGCACGTCCAGAAAAACATGGGGCGCGGCAGTCCCTGAGTGGGAAACCGTCTCGCCTGACGGCATGGCGTATCGGCTGGCAATCGCGCGAATCATTTGATACCGTGACCTGACACCCACAACGGCAGTAGACAGGAGACACCAACACGTGAAGCGACGCACCTTTCTAATGACGGGGAGCACCATGCTCCTGGCCTTGAATTCCGCAGGGCAATCCGAGACATCACCCGGCGCAAACCCTTTCGTCCTATCTACGGAAGGCTGTGGGCGTGCCACGGGTTACGCAGAAGCCAACAAGATCGTGACCTCGGACGGGAAAACCCACGTCGCATACCTGGATTCGCCTCCCGAAGGCTTCCGGGTACGCGTTCGAACCCTGGACCATCGAACGAACACGTGGTCTCCTCCCTATACGGTGGACGAGGCCTTCGACAACCACGGCGGAGCGGCGCTGGCAATCGATAGCCAGGGCTATCTGCACATGGCCTACTACCCCCACCACCACCCCATGCGCATCAAAAAATCCCTTCGCCCCAACGACGCCAGCGCCTGGGGTGAGGCCGAAGAGGTCGGCGAGCGGGTCACCTACCCCACCTTGGTCATCGACAACGAAGACACCCTTTATCTCACCTGCCGCCAGAACCGCTCGGAGCCGTGGCGGGTCAATCTCTATACCAAAAAAGCAGGCGACACGTGGAGCGACCCGCGACCGATACTGTCGGCAGAAGAAACGGGCTACGCCCATTTTATGGACGCCCTCGCGTGGAGTCCCGACAAAAAATACCTGCACCTCGTCACCCGCATTCATGATGGCACCCCTCCCCGGAGCCATACCGTCGGTTACATGCGGAGTGCCGATCAGGGCGCGACCTGGACCCGGCATGACGGCACGCCCATCGCGCTGCCCGCCACGGCCGCGACCATTGAGGTCATCGAGCAGGTCCGGGAAGGTGCCGGCGCGGGACTCCGTGCGGCGGGCCTGAGCATTTTGCCGGATGGACGTCCCGTGATGCTTTACTCCAGCCAGGATGTGGTGCCCAATGATGCGTGGATCGCGATGCCCGATGGAGACGGCGGCTGGGAAAAGCGTTCACTCCGCCCCGCCCTGCCGGAGCCCTATACAGACTGGAACCTGTTCACTCCCGGCGGGATTACCGTCTCAAAGAACGGCACTGTCTTTGTCGCACTTACCTTGATTCCCCCAGGAAAAAAACCCGAACACTCCGGTTGGGGCACGCCCGGCTGCGAGGTCATCGGCTTTACGTCCACCGACGGCGGTCAAAATTTCACCGGAAAGCTGCTTAGCAAAATAGACCCCACCGTCCCCCACTGGCTGCCCAATGTGGAGCGCAACACCGGTCACAACACCGTCCCCGATACGCCCGGAGTCATCTACACCGCCGGCGTGCCCGGAGAGGGAACAGACGATCTGTTGAGTAATGAAGTCCATTGGGTAAGGTTTTGACACGGGGAGTTTCCGAAAAGCTCAGAGACCATCTCGCCCCTCGGGGTGGTGTGTTTGGAGAAGGCGCTATGGACGGGTGCGTTCGTCTCCCCAACGGCATGTCGCGACAGGGCGGGGCTGTCCCGTTGTGAGCGAAGCGCGCGGCGGGCATTCCTCGCAAACGACGGGACAGCCACCGCCGTCGACCTTTTCCAGCGCAAAGCAGGTCACTTCCCCGGCCATAAGCTCCCCGCACGTCCAGAAAAACATGGGGCGCGGCAGTCCCTGAGTAGGGACCGTCTCGCCCATCGGGGTGGCGGGTTTGAGGCAAGCGCTATGGATTGGTGGAGTCGCCTTCCCAGCCGCATGTCGCAATAGGGCGTGGCTGTCCCGTTGTGAGCAAAGCGCGCGGCGGGCATTCCTCGCAAACGACGGGACAGCCACCGCCGTCGACCTTTTCCAGCGTAAAACAAGTCACTTGTCTGGCCATCAGCTCCCGCACATTCAGAAAAACATGGGGCGCGGCAGTCCCTACTCAGGGACCGTCTCGCCCATTGGGATGGCGGGTTTGAGGCAAGCGCTATGGACTGGTACGGTCGCCTTTCCAACAGCAAGTCGCGACAGGGCGTGGCTGTCCCGTCGTTAGGGTGGTGCGCGACGGGCATTCCTCGCTAACGACGGGACAGCCTCTAACGCATGGCGCCCGATTTTTTGTACACTATCAGGGCGCGTCCTCTTCGCGAAACATCCCCAATAACCCAGACCCTTACACGGTCTATGGAGTCTATACATGCAAGAATTTCACGCTACCACCGTAATCTCTGTCCGTAAGAACGGCGTCGTGGCCATTGGCGGTGATGGCCAGGTTACGCTGGGCGACACGGTCATGAAGGGCAATGCCATGAAGGTCCGTCGCCTGGCCGATGGGGCCGTACTGGCGGGATTCGCCGGCGCGGTGTCGGATGCCTTCGCCCTTTTCGAGCGTTTCGAAGGCAAACTGCAGGAATACAACAAGAACCTGACCCGTGCGGCGGTGGAGCTGGGGAAAGAGTGGCGGACGGATAAATATCTTCGTCAACTGAACGCCCTCCTGGCCGTCTGCGACCGGGAACAATCCCTCCTCATTGCCGGTACGGGCGAAATTATCGAACCGGAAGACGGCATCCTCGCCATTGGTTCCGGCGGCTCCTTCGCCCTGGCGGCCGCCCGCAGCCTGGTGAAGCACACCGACATGACTGCGGAAGAAGTGGTTCGGGAATCCCTGACGGTAGCGGCGGAAATCTGCATCTACACCAACACCAACATTACGGTGGAAACGCTCGACTCATCCGTGTGACAGACGCGCCCGTGGGCGGGTGCGCATAATCCTGCTCAGGGTGTATGCTCCCATGCCCCACCCAAAGGAAGCCCCCTATGACCACCTCCCGCTATCATGCCTTTGCCAGTGACAACAGCAGTGGCATTTGTCCCGAAGCCTGGGCCGCCCTGGAACAGTTCAACACGGGCTACACCCCGGCCTATGGCGAAGACGAACACACGGGGGCGGCGACCGATGCCATCCGGGAATTTTTTGAGGTGGACTGCGAAGTCTTCTTCGTGTTTAACGGCACGGCGGCCAACTCGTTGGCCCTGGCGAGTCTGTGTGACAGTTACCACAGTGTGCTCTGCCATGAGCGGGCCCACATTGAGACGGACGAGTGCGGGGCACCGGAGTTCTTCTCCAATGGCACAAAGATTCTCACGGTAGGTGGGGAAAACGGCAAAGTCGACCTGACGGCCCTGGAACATCAGATTACCCGGCGCCAGGATATCCACTATCCCAAGCCCCGGATCATCAGCGTCACCCAGAGCACGGAAGTCGGCACGGTCTACACCCCCGATGAGCTCAAGAGCATCTGGGCCCTGGCGCGGAAATATGGACTCCGCATTCACATGGACGGCTCCCGGCTTTCCAACGCGATTGCTTCGCTCGACATCGCTCCCCGGTGCATCACCTGGGAAGCGGGTGTGGACGTGTTGTGCATGGGCGGCACCAAGGCGGGCCTGGCGGTGGGCGAAGCGGTGGTCTTTTTCCGCAAAGAACTCGCGGAAGAATTCGGCTATCGCTGTAAGCAGGCGGGACAGCTCGCCTCGAAGATGCGCTTCCTCTCCGCCCCCTTTCTTGGGGTCCTGCGTAGTGGTGCCTACCTGCGTCATGCGGCCCACGCCAACGCCATGGCCGAGCGCTTAGCCCAGGGACTTTCCAGGGTTGCAAGGGTTGAACTCCAATACCCCCGCGAATCCAATGCGGTCTTTGCGCGGCTGCCGGTGGCACTTTCCGATGGCCTCCACGAAAAAGGGTGGCATTTCTACACCTTTATCGGTAGCGATGGCGCCCGCTTTGTCTGCAACTGGAACACGACGGAAGAAGATGTGGATGCGCTAATCGCGGACGTGGTGGCGTTGGCCTAGCGGCTGCATCGTCATGCGTCACTTGCGTTGCCGACGTGCGGGGAGCCGCGCCATCGAAGGGCGTTGACTCCCCCACACGCCGACCATCTCAACACTCATGTTTGTAGCGGCACATCATGCCGCTACAGCAGACCGCAATAACTCACGCCAAATCGAAGAGCAACACTTCGGCGTCGTCTGTCGCGGCCAATGTCAGTGCAACCTCGTCGCTGACCGCGACCCCGTCGCCCTGTTCGAGTGTCTCGCCGTTGAGCGTGATACGGCCAGACAATACCTGAACCCAGGCATGTCGGCCATCGCCCAGGGTGTGCGCCACCGACGCACCCGGCTTTAGTTTTGCTGCGTAGATTTCGGCGTCCTGCTGAATCACCAGAGAGCCGTCCCGCCCATCGGGAGAGACGATGAGTCGCAACTGATTTTCCAAGGTCTCGTCTTCAAAATGTTTCTCTGCGTAATTGGGCGTCAGTCCGCCTTCCCGGGGGTGAATCCAAATCTGAAAAAGATGGGTCGGCTCAGCTTTCAGGTGATTGAATTCCGAATGCTCCACCCCCGTGCCGGCCGACATAATCTGCACATCGCCCGGACGAATGACGGAGCCATTGCCCATGCTGTCCTTGTGCTCCAGGGCACCTTGGGTCACATAAGAAATGATCTCCATGTTCTCGTGCCCATGGGGTGGGAAGCCCGCGCCGCCCGCGATGACATCATCATTAATCACCCGCAGGCTGCGGAACCCCATGTGCGCCCGGTCGATGTAGCGCCCGAAGGAGAAGCTATGGTGGGTATCAAGCCATCCATGGTTGGCATGGCCGCGCTCGTTGGCTTTACGAAGTTTCAGCATCGTGCAATCTCCTTTGGTTGGGGCCGTTAGTTGATATATCAACTAATTGCTCATTAAAAAGGCCACCGGGCGGACTGCAGGGCGCAACCCCTCGGCGGCTTCTAAATCAACTGTACCATGGATTAGTTGATATGTCAAGTATTTGGCTTGGGAGGATTTCCCTGCCAAAGTCCAGCCTCACCATACTGGACCACCCCAGTCGTGCCGCGCGATAACGAGGAACGAGGATTCGTGCGTGGGGTGTGAAACAAATAACTTGGGTGGCGAACTGGATACCCTGAGGGGCGGCTCGTCACTTCGCACGAACCTGCCCTTGACGGGGCTTGCGCCCCATGAAGGGCAGGATCGCGCGGCACGGAAGTAGTTCCTTGTCGTGGGTGGGAAGCGAAGTAACCTTAGCCGAATCCAGGTGTTGGTGCAGTCGGCCAGTGCACCCCAGTCGTGCCGCGCGATCACGAGGAACGAGGGTTCGTGCGTGGGGTGTGAAACAACAACTTGGGTGGCGAACTGGATACCCTGAGGGGCGGCTCGTCACTTCGCACGAACCTGCCCTTGACGGGGCCTACGCCCCATGAAGGGCAGGATCGCGCGGCACGGAAGTAGTTCCTTATCGTGGGTGGGAAGAGAAGTAACCTTAGCCGAATCCAGGTGTTGGTGCAGTCGGCCTGTGCACCCTAGTCGTGCCGCGCGATCCCGAGGAACGAGGGTTCGTGCGTGGGGTGTGAAACAACGACTTGGGTGGCGAATTGGATACCGTGAGGGGCCGCTCGTCACATCGCACGAACCTGCCCTTAACGGGGCCTACGCCCCATGAAGGGCAGGATCGCGCGGCACGGTGCTAAATCCCTTCCGGACTAACACACTTGACCGATATATACAATCCGTTTAGTCTACACAGGGTATCAATTTGAAGCAGATGAGGCCGCTGCATTGGACGATCAGGAAATTCACAAAAGGACGGTCCGCTTCCAAAACACGCCTGGTGAAGCGCACTATCTCACCATTTCCTGTTTCCAGAAACGCCCCTTTCTTTCCCGCGACCGTACACGACGCTATGTAATCGCGGCATTGGAGAAAGCCCGGGTACGTTTCAATTTTCATCTCTGGGCCTACGTCATCATGCCCAACCACGTCCACCTGCTGCTGTTCCCTCTTGAAGAAGAATACGACATGGGGAAGATTGAGACGGCGATTAAACTCTCCGTGTCCCGCCGTGCACTCCATTATTTACGAACTCAGAATCCGGCTGGCCTTCGGCTATTGGAAACGGGACAAAAGGACACTCCCTATCGGTTCTGGCAGCAGGGCAATGGCTATGATGTGAATATCGACACCCGTGAAGCTGCCTACGAAATCGGAAAGTACGTTCACGAGAACCCTGTCCGGGCAGGGTTGTGTGAAAAGGCAGAAGATTGGAATTGAACCAGTGCGCAGGAGTGGGAGGCAGAAGGCAGTGGGCCACTTCGTATAGATCGGGTGTCGTTGGAGTGAATCAACTCTTTGATACGACCACCGCTTGGTTCCCAGTCGTGCGTGGGGTGTGAAACAACAACTTGGGTGGCGAACTGGATACCGTGAGGGGCGGCTCATCACTTCGCACGAACCTGTCCTTAACGGGGCTTACGCCCCATGAAGGGCAGGATCGCGCGGCACGGAAGTAGTTCCTTGTCGTGCGTGGGGTGTGAAACAACAACCTGGGTGGCGAACTGGATACCGTGAGGGGCGGCTCATCACTTCGCACGAACCTGTCCTTAACGGGGCTTACGCCCCATGAAGGGCAGGATCGCGCGGCACGGTGAAATGGGACTACATTCCCGATGTGGGATAAGTCTCCCCTACCGCTTCTCTTCCGTAATCTTGTCGATGATATTCGTCGTGCTGTGGCCTTCGACGCCGGGGATGATGGCGATGCGGCCGCCGTAGCCTTCTACCAGGTGGCGCTCTTCTTGCACGATGGTGTCGATGGTGTAGTCGCCGCCTTTGGCGTATACGTCGGGCTCGAGGGCATCGAGCAGGGGCATGGGCGTTTTGTCGTCGAAGAGGACGACGTAGTCCACGCATTCCAGGGCCGACAATACCGTCGCCCGGTCCCGTTCGTTAACCACGGGGCGGTCGGGCCCCTTGTTCTCCCGGACGGATTTATCGGTATTCAGCCCCACCACCAGCACGTCGCCCTGTTGCCGGGCCGCGATGAGGTAGGTGATGTGTCCCACGTGGAGGATGTCGAAACAGCCATTGGTCCAGACGACTTTCTTGCCGTCTTTCTTGAGCTTCGCCATAACCGGTTCCAGTTGGGCGACGGTCTTGAGTTTGGCGGGGCCGTGGTCGCCGTAGAGGGCGTCTTCCACTTCGGCACGGCTCACGGTGACGACACCTTCCTGCACGACCGCAATGCCGGCGGCCATATTACCGAGGAAGGCGGCATCGTGGAGACTGGCACCCGCCGCGCGGGCCAGGGTCACCATGGCGGCGACGGTATCCCCCGCACCGGTCACGTCCACGGCCTTCACGGGGCGAATGGCCACATTCTCGACGGAACCATCGGCCGCAAAGACTTCGATGCCGTGGGGCCCACGGGTCACGAAGGCGTTCTTTGCCGACTGAAGAAGGTGCTTACCGGCGGCGAGGAGGCCCTCTTCCGTCTCCGGGTCTACGCCCGCGGCTTTACCGGCTTCGGCATCATTGGGCACGACGATATCCACACCGTGGAAGAAGTCCGCACGGTCTCGCGAGTCGGCCACGGTAACGAGATTGTATTTCTCGGCGCAGGCCACGATGCACTTCAAAATCTTTTCCGTAATGGTCGACACCACCTGGTCGCCAATGAGGATGGCATCCATCTCGGGGGCCAGGGCCTCAATCTTTGCAATCACCTGGGCCTCGATGTCCCCCTCGAGGAGGGTGGGCTTGGGCGTATCGGTGCGCAATACTTCCTGGGTGGGGATGTTGTGTCCGCCTGCCCGGAGCTTTCCGTAGGTGCTGGTGGCGCGGGCCGGGTCGACGACGATGTGCTCCGTGTTGACCTTGCGCGCCTCAAATTCCCGCTTGACGATCCCCGCGTTGACGTCGTCTCCAATCACGCCCACCATGGTCACCTGTCCGCCCAGGGATGCGGCATTACAGGCGGCATTGCCCGCGGCACCGGGATTGTAGCGTCGCTGGTGCACTTCGTAGACGGGGATGGGGGCTTCCAGGCTGACTTCCGTCACCCGGCCGGATACGTTTTCGTCGAGATAAATATCGCCGACGGCCAGAATACGAAGTTGGTCGAAGCGGGCCATAAGTGCCCGGTAGTCGGTCTGTTCCATACGAATAGAGTGTCCTGATGCTTTTGAGGGATTAGGTGGAAGCGGGAATTGTAACGCGGCGGAGGGGGACAGATAAAGTCTCCCATGGCCGTGGGCGCGAAGCAGGATTATAGCATCCTCCCTACGACGATACCGGTTTCCGGGCAATGTAGACCCCATAGCCATAGAACGCCTTGTTGGCGTTATACAACGCGATCTCTGCCCGTTCTTCCTCCACCAGGGCCCGGGCGGCCTCGTTATACCCGTGGCGGGCCAGAAAATCGTCGAAGCGCGCTTCCATCGGGGCGTAGTAGTTGGTCAACCAGCAGGATTCGGGGAGTATGAAGTAACCCTGTGGATGGTAACCGTGTCGCTCCAACGCGCCCACCTTTTCCGATGCCTCGCCTATCTCCGGGTAGGCGGCTTCCCAATAGGCGCGGAGTGCCTCAGGGCGGGACGCAGAAATCCACGTGATCTCCGAGACCACGAGCACACCGCCTGGCTTGAGAAATCGCCGCCAGGCGGCAATTCCTGCCTCGAAGCCCATGTTGTATATGGCACCTTCGGACCAGATCAGATCAAGGCTTTCCTCGCCGAAGGGCAGACGCTCCATGGATGCCTGCATCGTCTGAATTCGATCGGACACCCCCGCTGCAGATGCCCGGGCCCAAAGCGCATCCAGGAACTCGGGAAGCAAGTCCACCGCTGTGATCCTTCCAGGAAGATGTTTCGCGAGTACGCGACTGGCCGCACCCGTTCCACACCCGATATCGGCGATCTGCAGAGGGCGTGTGACCTCCAGCCTCGCCAAAGCAAGTGCACGAAGTGTTTCTTCATCGCTGCCGGGCCCTTGTCGTGGGGCGTCCCGATGAAAGTCGATGAGCAGGGACATGTCATCCATAGTGGCTCCTTGAGAATTCTTGAAACACTATTGTGTTGGGTAAACGCGTGTCGTCTCCATCGGAGAGCAGTCATTTCAATAATAGCGGCACCCGCCTGTGAAAGGAACATAGCCTTGGAACACCGTAAGACCGTGCCACGAGGAGGGTGTTACGAGGGTCCAAGGGATTGCGTCCGATCATATACCATGTTTGGTTTCGTGCGAGGGGTATTCTGCAGATATCATGCGGGGTTTATTTTGTCGCCAGACGCCCCCTATACTAGGCATCACGATTGGCAGCCAAAAAAACAAAGGATGTTTCATGGGTAAGCAAAAGATGATTCCCCAGCGGGATAAGGTAAAACTGGAAGATACGTGGGATCTGACGAAAGTCTTCAAGACGGACGCGGCCTGGGACAAGGGCTACGCGAAGCTGGAGAAGATGATTCCCACCTTCGAAACCTTCCGGGGAAAATTGGGCCGTTCCGCCAAGAACATCCTGGCGTGCCTCGAATTTGAGGCCGAGTTTGAAAAGCTGGCCGAACGGTTGGGCGTCTATGCCTATCTGAAGAGTACGGAGGATGTCTCCAACAGCACCTACCAGGGCATGATCGCACGCTTTACCTATCTCGCGACCATTGCGGGCGAGACGGCGAGCTTTATCGCGCCGGAAATGCAGGCCATCCCCAAGAAGAAGATGAACGAATTCATCAAACACCCGCTGCTGCAGGAGCACCGTTTCCAACTCCAGAAGCTCGCCCGCTACCGGCCCCACATCCTTTCCGAATCGGAAGAGCGGCTGCTCGCCATGCAGGGCGAGGTGGCCGGGTCGGCCTCCAACATCTTTGGCCAACTGAACGACGCCGACATGAGCTTTGGCGTGGTGAAAGACGAAACCGGCACCAACGTGGAGTTGACTCAGAGCTCTTTCCGCAGCCTCCTGGAATCGCCCCGTCGCGCGGTGCGCAAGGATGCCTTCACCAAGTTTTACAAAGAGTACGACGACCACGGCAACACCCTGGCCGCCACCCTCAGCGCCAGTGTCTTGCAGGATGTCTACCAGTCCAAGGTGCGCAATTATCCTTCGGCGATTGAAGGCGCGCTCTTTTCCGACAATGTACCCCTTGCGGTCTATGACAGTCTCATCGAAACGGTCAACAACAACCTGGACCCCCTTTATCGCTACATGGAATTGCGGAAGAAGGCGTTGCGCGTCAAAGAGCTCCGGGCCTATGACACCTATGTGCCCATCGTAAAAACGCCCAAGGTCAATATCCCCTATGACGAGGCCGTGGGGCACATCTGCGATTCCCTCGCACCGCTAGGCGATGGGTATGTGAACTTCATGCGCAAGGGACTCCTCGAAGGACGGTGGGTGGACCGTTATGAAAACCAGGGCAAGCGGAGCGGGGCCTTCTCCTATGGTGCCTACGGCACGCCGCCCTACATCATGATGAACTACAAGGAAGATGTGCTCGACAGCATGTTTACCCTGGCCCACGAAGCGGGCCACAGCATGCACACCCACTACAGCGCAAAGAATCAGCCCTACCACTACAGCCACTACACCATCTTCGTGGCCGAGGTGGCGTCCACGTTTAACGAACAACTTCTGGGCAAGCACCTCTTTGAGCAGGCGACCACGAAAATCGAAAAGGCCCGCCTCATCAACAAAGAGATTGAAGAAATCCGCGGCACCATCATCCGCCAGACCATGTTCGCCGAGTTTGAGCAGATCATCCACGCCATCGCCGAGGAAGGCCAACCCCTCACCCTCGACGTGCTCCGCGCTCAATACCGCTGCCTCCTGGAGCGTTACTTCGGTCCCAGCTTTGTCATCGATGAAGCCCTGGAGCTCGAAGGCCTGCGCATCCCCCACTTCTACAATGCCTTCTACGTTTACAAATACGCCACCGGCCTTTCCGCCGCCATCGCACTGTCGGAAATGGTGGTCAACGGCGGCAAAAAAGAGCGGGAGCGCTACCTTAACTTTCTCAAGAGCGGTGGCTCCAAATTCCCCCTCGACCTCTTGAAGGACGCCGGCGTAGACCTTACCGGACCGGAGCCCGTGGAAGCGGCGATGAATCGCTTTGCCGTGCTGGTAGACGAACTGGAGACCTTGATTTAGCGGAGACTGGTGGGACGCCTCATCTGCGGTTTCTTTCATTGCGGCGAAGAGACTGCAGGTGATGGCGCAACCCATCCAGGAAGACGTTGCTCCCAGGGGTACGTATAAGCTCAGGGGCAGTTCGCGCAGCGAAGGCCCATTTCAACCGTCCTTGGATTCGACATCCCATTGCATAAGCCCTATACTACCTCTCCACACCGGAACCCCCGGGTGGAGAGAGTGAGGGCAGGTGCACATGGGACAACGGAAGACTGTTCCCTTACGGGAAGCGATGAAGGTCGAAGACACCTGGGACTTGACGAAGCTATTTACGTCTGACGCCGCCTGGGAAAGAAGCTACAAGAAGCTGGAGAGCAGGATTCCCACCTTCGAAGGGTTTCGGGGCGCGCTCGGGCGTTCGCCACAGGGTTTGCGAGCCTGCCTGGAATTTGAAGGCGAGTTTGAGATGCGGTTGGAACGCCTGGCGGTCTACGCGTTTCTGAAGAACAGTCAGGATGTTACCCAAGTCGCCTACCAGGGCATGCTCGCCCGCCACGCGCACCTTGCGACCCACGCCACCGAAGTAGCGAGCTTCATCACGCCGGAACTGCTGGCCATACCCCCGCGTAAACTGGCCAAACTCATGGCGCACCCGCTGCTGGCGGAGTATCGATTCTCGATGGAGAAACGGCTCCGCTGTCGGCCCCATACCCTTCCGGAAAAAGAGGAACGCTTGCTGGCCATGTTCGGCGAAATGGCCCGTTCCGCGCCCGCGATTTTCGAGCAGTTGAATGATGCCGACATGTCCTTTGGATTTGTGACGGATGATTCCGGCGCCCAGGTGGCCTTAACCCACAATTCCTACTACAGCCTGCTGAAATCTTCCGGCCGGGCGGTGCGAAAGCAGGTATTTACCGCCTACTACAAAGAATATGAGGCCCATGCCCATACGCTCGCGGCGACACTGCGCGCCAACGTGTTGCAGGTGGTGTACCACGCCAGGGCGCGCAACTACCCCTCGGCGGTTGAATCCGCCCTCTTTCCCGACAACGTTCCCCTTTCCATATACGACAACCTGGTGGAAACGGTGCACGCCAACCTGGACGCCGTACACCACTTCATGGACGTACGCAGGCGGGTTCTGCGTACGAAAAAACTCCATGAATATGATAACTACGTACCCGTCGTGAAGGCGCCTTCTCTAAAGATTTCCTATGGCGAAGCGGTGGATACCGTTTGCGAAGCACTGACCCCGCTGGGTGCCGGCTATGTGGAGTACTTGCGCCACGGCCTGTTGGACGGTCGCTGGGTGGACCGCTACGAGAACCAGGGAAAATGCAGCGGGGGCTTCTCCTACGGGACTTACGGAGCACCTCCGTATATCTTAATGAACTACCGGGACGACGCCCTCTACTGCATGTTTCACCTCGCCCACGAGGCGGGGCACAGCATGCACAGCCACTTGAGCACGAAACACCAGCCCTACCAGTACAGCGAATACACCACCTTCGTGGCCGAAGTTGCCGCAATTTTCAACGAGCAGTTATTGGGAAGACACCTTATCCGCAGGGCCGAGACCCGGCAAGAAAAGGCACGACTTGTTGAACAGGAAATTAACGGCCTCCACGGAAAAATAATCGGCCAGACCATGTTCGCCGAGTTCGAACGTATTATCCACGGTATCGTCGAGGCGGGCCAGCCGCTCACACTCGACGTCTTGCGCGCGGAATACCGCGGCTTGCTCGAACTCTATTGCGGCCCGAGTTTCGTGGTCGACCATGCGCTGGAATTGGAAGGACTGCGCATCCGCCACTTCTACAGAGCCTTTTACTGCTACCAGTATGCGACAGGAATTTCGGCGGCCATCGCCCTTTCGGAAATGGTGGTCAACGGCGGCAAAAAAGAGCGGGAGCGCTACCTTAACTTTCTCAAGAGCGGTGGCTCCAAATTCCCCCTCGACCTCTTGAAGGACGCCGGCGTAGACCTTACCGGACCGGAGC
>JAXMOL010000006.1:0-197873 GCA_034669905.1 Candidatus Hydrogenedentota bacterium | reverse complement strand
CCTTCTCCTTCGCCTTCGCCTTCGCCTTCGCCTTCTCCTTCGCCTTCTCCTTCTCCTTCTCCTTCTCCTTCGCCTTCGCCTTCGCCTTCGCCTTCGCCTTCGCCTTCTCCTTCTCCTTCGCCTTCGCCTTCGCCTTCGCCTTCGCCCTCACCTTCACCTTCACCTTCACCTTCACCTTCACCTTCTCCTTCGCCTTCGCCTTCGCCTTCGCCTTCACCTTCACCCTCGCCTTCGCCTTCGCCTTCGCCTTCGCCCTCGCCCTCGCCCTCACCCTCACCTTCACCGGCGAGATTCACTACGGCCACCTCCGGTCCCGCATTCGCTGGGAATGCCGGATTACCGGCCGCGTCGAAAGCGGTGTCCCCAAACAGCATGAAGCTGACGGTACCGTTGCCCGAAAGCCCGGAAAGCCGCACAAAGGCGCTCTGGCTGGTGTTCGCCACAATCTCAACCAGGCCCACCGCCGCCGTGCCGGTAAGATTCAGCACCACATCGTCCGCCTCCAGGAACAGCGTCACCAATTCGTCATAGCTGATAAGGAAATCTACGGGGCCTTCGGCAGTGGTGGTCACACTGGGCGTACCGATACTCGGCATAGGAAACGTCACATCAATCTCAAGCTCATCGGTCGTGCTGTCCACACCGGCATTGCCCACGCTGTCCGTCGCCGTAACCATCACATCGTAGACGCCATCACTCAGGGACGCGAGCAAAGTCTCCGCCAAAGTCCACGTGCCATCACCGTTATTGGTCGCGACCACCCCGGCCTCACCGATCACCACCACGGTAACCGTCGCCGCGGGGTCGTCTACCTCGCCACTAAGGCCAGGACTATCAAGCCGACTCAACAGCGATTCGATCGTAACCACGGGAGCAACCGTATCAATTTCCAGTTCATTGGTGGTCCCGTCGGTCGCCGCATTGCCCACCGTATCGGTCGCCGTGACCATCACGTCGTAAATCCCATCGGCAAGCGGCGTCAGCGTGTCCATAGCCAGCGACCACGTGCCATCACCATGGTTGGTCGCCGCCAGTCCCGTTTGTCCCGACACATCAACGGCTATCGACGCTGTCGGGTCGTCGACCGTTCCACTCAGGGCGGGGCTCGACAGGGGGGTGAGCAGGGTGGCTACCGTGACCACGGGAAGCACGGTATCGATCTCCAGCTCGTCACTTGTGCCGTCCGACGCGCTGTTCCCCACCGTGTCGGTCGCCGTCACCATCACATCATAGACCCCGGTGGGCAGCGGTGTCAGCGTGTCCATAGCCAGCGACCACGTGCCATCGCCATGGTTGGTCGCCGCCAGGCCGGTTTGCGCCGACACACCAACGACAATCGACGCCGTCGGGTCGTCCACCGTCCCGCTCAATGCTGGGCTTGGATCGGGAGTACCCAACGGGTCCACCGTCACGGCAGGAGCCGTGGTATCCACGCGCAGTTCATCCGTGGTGCTGTCGGAAGCGCTATTGCCCGCCGTGTCGGTAGCCGTAACCACCACGTCATAGACTCCGTCTGACAATGCCGTCAGCGTATTGTCCGCCAAGGTCCAGGAGCCGTCGCCGTGATTGGTCGCCATCAAATTACTTTGCCCATCCACGTCGACGACCAATGTCGCGTCCGGATCATTCACCGTGCCCGAAAGGGCCGGAGTCGCATCCGCTGTAAACAGGCTATTCACCGCGACAACGGGGTCCATATGGTCTACCGTGATAACTTCGCTGCCTATCTCCATTCCGATTCCGTTACCCACCACGTCGGTGATGGAACCCGGGAGCTTCAGGGCCGTCTGCAGCGTTCCATTCCCCGTCAGGCCGGTCAGTGTCACCGTGTACGTCGATGGCCCTCCCGTGATGGTGGCACCGGTGACAGCTACCGAGCCCACCGTGAATACCTCCAGATCATCGAGGGCATCAAAATTAATAACGGCCTCGGAGAAGGTGAAGGTATAGACGATGGTGTCATCATTGGTCGGCCCCGGGGTGAGCGTAGCCACCGAATCCAGGTCGGGTTTCACGCGGTCTATGGTGTAGCTCTCGTCGCCATTGCGACCACTGACGAGGGCGTTCCCCACGGCGTCCGCTACATTCGCCATCCCGGGAACGACATCCATCCCGAGGCTTCCCACGCCGGGAAGGGTGTTCAGTGTGACGGTCCAATTCTGACCGCTTCCCGCGACACCCTGGACCGAGGCACCCGTTTGGTCATCGGACCCGACTATGCTCACGTTCGCCGATGCGAATCCCGTCACCGCCTCGTCAAAGGTCACCGCAAAAGTCACCTGATCCGCATTGGTCGTGGCCGTCGCCGGGGTCATTCGGGCAATACTGCTAACCGTCGGTGCCACCCGGTCAATCGTATAGCTTTCGTCGCCGTTCCGCGGCGAAGCGAGGCCATTGGATGCCCCATCGACGACACTCCCGAGACTTTGGTCCAAGTCCACTGTGAGCGTGCCCGAGCCCGAGACCGTGTTGACGGACACGGTCCAGTTCTGCGCGGATCCGCCGACGCTGGCAATGGAGGCACCACTCTGATCACCCGTTCCGGAAACGCTGAAGTTGCCACTGCTCAATCCAGTAACCACTTCGTCAAACGTCACGCCGAAGGTAACTTGGGAAGCGTTGGTGTTGGCACCAGCCGGGGTCATCCGAACGATACTACCCACGGTGGGCGCCACCCGGTCTACCGTATAACTCTCGTCACCGGAACGGCCCGCAGCAAGGGCATTCCCTGCGCCGTCCGTAATACTACCCAGTGATTGGGTGAGGTCGGCCGTGATGTCGCCCGTGCCGGCGGCGGTATTGAGGGTGACCGTCCAAGAGGCTCCCGAACCACCCACGCTCGCAACGCTTCCCCCGGTTTGAGCGCCCGTGGCCGTGCGCACAAAATTAGCGACCGATACACCGGCCACCGACTCGCTGAACGTAACCGCGAAGGATACTTGGCTGGCATTGGTGAGCGCCTGCGCCGGGGTCATCCGGTTGATGCTGTCTACCGTGGGCGCTACCCGGTCCACCGTATAGCTCTCGTCCCCGCTGCGCCCCACCGCGAGGGCATTGCCCACAGCATCGCTTACACTCCCCAGATTCAAATCCAAATCCAGACCCAAGGTTCCCGTGCCGGCGACGCTGTCCACCGTAACGGTCCAGTTCTGACCCGATCCCCCCACACTGTCAATTGATGCGCCACTCTGGTCACCAGTCCCGGAAACCGAAAAATTGGTTGTCCCAACCCCTGTCACCGCTTCGTCAAAGGTCACCGAAAAGACGACCTGACTCGCGTTGGTCAGGGCAGCCATTGGGTTCGAGCGATTGATACTCTGAATGGTCGGTGCCACCCGGTCAATCGCGTAGCTTTCGTCGCCCGTTCGGCCCGCCAACAGCGGATTGGATCCACTATCGGTGATGTTCGCAAGATTCTGGTCCAGGTCAAGCCGCAACGACCCGAAACCGGCCACCGTATTCACCGTGACGGTCCAGTTTTGACCCGATCCCCCCACACTGCTGATGGTGGCGGTCGATTGGTCGGAAGTCCCGACCACGGTGAAATTATTGCTCGCCACCCCGCTAACCGCTTCATTGAAGGTAACGGCGAAGGTCACCTGCGTCGCATTCGTGTCCGACTGGGCCGGCGTCATGCGGGCAATCGTTGAAATGGTCGGTGATTGTACGTCCACCTGGACGGCGGCCAACGCGTCCAGCAGACCGAAGCCCACGTCGTCATCGGGTGTTCCGCTCTGTGAGGCCGTGCTCGTAAGGGCCGTCAGCAACTCGGCAGGGGTCAGCGTCGGGTGGGCTTCCAGAACCAGGGCAGCGAGGCCGGCCGCAAAGGGACAGGCCATGCTGGTGCCCGTTTTTACGTAGTAGTTCGCCGGGCCCGACCCGTCCAGATTCAAGCCGTCGTTGTCGATGATGAGGGCGTCCGTCGCGGCCAGGCTGCCGACGGAGTCGCGGGCCGATATCATGGCCGCACCGGGTGCCACGATATCGGGCTTCATCGTGCCGTCAATGCGCGGTCCCAGGCTGCTGAAAGGGGCGAGCGTATTCACCGTAAAGTTGGAGAACTGGAATCCACTACCCTGATAGTTCGTCCAGGATTTCCGTTGGGTCCAGGCCCCCACGGCAATCGCACTGTCGGCCAGGGCCGGTGCCCCCACCGTACCCGATGGGTCCGGGCTGTCGAAGGTACCTTTACCGGAAACCTGGTAGAGATGGACCGTGGGCACATCCCCGCTGGTAGCGCTGTTGGTCAGCGTGAAGGTATAGGTCTTGGAGGCACCGGCGCCAATATTGGGCGTCAACACATAGCGCTTCGCTTCGGTGCCTCGTGCGCTGATGGAATTGAAGGCCTGGGAAAGTGACTCGCCACTCCCGAGATTGGTGCAGTTGAGGGAGATGTTGCTATCGAAGGTGCTGTTATCCAGCCAGATGACCCGGATAGACTCGCCCGTGGTGTAGGTACTTCCGCTGCCCGTATTGTCGATAGTAAATCCAAAACTTGCGGTCGTACTGTTCAGCGGTGCCGACACGGAATCATGCTCGGCGTCCTCCTGAGAATTCCCGGCCGAGACAAAGCAGGCCATCCCGGCCGCCACGGCCGCATCGATCGCCTGGCAGGCCGCACTCGAACCATCCTGAAAAACACTGACCCCGCCGTAGCTCATGGAAAATATATCGCAGCCTACTTCCAAGGCGCGATTGATGGCCTCAATCTCATCGGCCTCCGAAGCACTCGAGGTGGAGTCGTTACCAATTTTATAGAAATAGAAATCGGCCGCTGGTGCCGAGCCCAGATACAATCCGCCCGAAAGGGTGCCTCGCCCGATGGCCGATGCCGCTACATGGGTCCCGTGGTCCGATACCGTATTCGCCACATTGGTGCCCCAGTTCCCCATGCCGATTCCGTCGGTCACGTCGAATTGTTCGATGGGCGTGGGAAAATCGGCGTGGGTCAGATCCACACCCGAGTCGGCCACGGCAATCTTGATACCTGCCCCCGTTCGTGCAGCTACACCCGTCCCGGCATGGACATCATCGACGTTGGTGAAGACCGCCGCCTCATCATTATGGGGCTCCGACTGAAACTCGACTGATTCAAGCCGCATGATACGCGCATCGGCGGACGCCGCAGGAAGACTGCTGTAGGGAACGGTCGCCAGATAAAACCCATAGGGATGCTGGCCCGGTACCGGAGGCACATAGGTATCATGGACCACGATGCCCTTGGACGCGAGTTCGGCCCGGTCGGCCTCCGTTAAGCGCGCCTCTACATAGAGCGCACACTCTTCGCTCTCCAGATTGCCCAGCGGGGCTACCGGAGCAGGATCTCCGTTTGCCTGGGGCCCCGCCGTCGCCTTTTCCGCCTGGTGAGCCAGGATTTCGCCCGATATCTTGGGGGGAAGGCTGCTCTGCGCGTGGACGGGTGAAAACGCTCCCCCGACGCCCGTTACAACAACAATCAGTATCGCGAACAGTTTCTTAAACCATGCCATGGGGAAAATCCGCTCCAAATCAGGATGACGCACCGCGCGTGGGAAGCACATGTGGACACCACCTCACCCAACCAATTACCTCCTCAACTGTAACACGATTCCTGACATGCCCAAATTAAATTATTGTAATAATTTGAACAAAACGTACGGAACACCGTGCCGGCTATCCGTTTGAACGAAAGGGAGTTGGGCCCTTTGCAAAAAATACGGGCGGCACGCCCGCATGGAAGTGCCGCCCTGAAAGCCTATCGTGGCAGGTCCCCGGCCGCGACCCTACGGATCGCATACCCGGTCCCGAAATGCGTCATGGCCCTTCAATCACCCCCATATAGCGCCCGAGCCAATAGGGCATGAGCCAGAAGACACCACTGCTTTCGAGCAGGCCATCGGGGTGGGCAAAGTCGCCCGAGATGTATTCCCACGGGTTCTTATCCCAGCGCATGACACCCCGCTCACTGGGCGGCACCATGCGGCTGGTCTGGAGGGCGTCCTGCATGGGTCGACGCACCAGCGTGATATCTTCCCGCACGCTGTTGTCCACCACCCATTGGCGCAGGTCCAGGGGTTGGTCACGCAGGAAGGCCATGCTCTCTTCGAGCCGGGTTTCGGCCCCCCCACAAAGGGCCATGGAAAAGTTAAAGTAAGGACTCTGATCCTCTTCCACGAATTTATAGACCCACGTCAGTCCTTCGAGCAAGAGGGCGCGCAGCGCGGGTTCGGTCTCGAGTCGATAGAGGATGGGACCGAGTTCATAGACCATGCCATCGTCGATGCGGCTTTGCTCCGAGATGCGGTGGGCCTTCGGGCGGCGGAGGTATTCGCCGTAGCCGTGCTTTTCAATAAAGCGACGGTGGGCACGCATATATTTCTCATCGCCCGAAACGTGGTAGGCAATGCGCAGGTAGGCGAGCACCTCGAAACGGTTGATGATGCTCTCGACCCACCAGTCGTGATTCTCCTGAAAGATTTCTTCGCTCCATACCCCCCAGCGGGTATATTTCCCCGTTTCAGGGTCCACGAAGGTGTAGCCATTCTCCATGATATAGTCCGTCAGGGTCGTGATGAGTTCGGCGATTTGGGCCTTTTGGGCCTCATCGGCCACGAGCTCGTGGAACCAATAGAAGCCCATGTAGTGGCCATTCACTTCATCGGAACTGGTGTCGCCCTTCCACAGCCATTTTCCATCGTCGGTAGGACGCCATCGCCGCTCTACGTAGCGAAAACGGGGATCGCGCACCCGCCGCGCCGCCACTTCTTCTTCCGTGAACGTCGTATTCGGATCGTGTTTTTCCGTCCAACTGGTGGGCACCACGGTACGGGCGAAGAAGCCCGTGTTGCCCGCCACCTCGTGGAGAAAGCTGATGGCTTCAAAGGCCCGGGTAGCGTTCGCCTTGGCTTCGGGATTCTTGGTGACCTGATAGCGGAAGGCCTCCATCATGAGGTAGAGGGCCGTATACTCCCCATCGTTATCATCATCGCGGGGGGACCACTCAGAAAAATCGTTGGGGCGCGCGAACAGGCACTTCTCCACAAAGCCCGGCGGCCGCACGTGGCGTTGCTCCAGGATCGTCTGATAGTGGGCCGCCTTCTCCGCCAGTGTCATGGTCTTTCGCTTGATGGCACTCACGCCCTTCGCCGTCGCAATCCACGCGGTACCGTCGGCATCGAAAGCGATATCCCGCACTTCGTCATCCAGCAGCCAGCGTTTGCTGTGGCGCAACGACCATTTGCTCCCATTATTCTGGGTGACCCAGGCATCATCGTCGCGGTAACGGCCGATGCCTTCACGCGTTCCGGCCCAGAGGGTGCCATCGGGTGCGAAGGCCATACAGCGCACATCCCAGTAGGGCAGGCCGTCGGCCGTCGTAATCTGACGGACACAGGCGCCGTTTTCCAAGACCGTGATGCCACCCCAGCACCCCACCCAAAGCTGTCCATTGGGCGCGACCGCAAGGCCATTCACGGCCCCCGAAGTGATTTCTTCCGGCTCAAAATAGCGACGTAATCCCGTGGCATCGCTCTGGTGATAAAGCCCCGTCCAGGTGGCCATCCACAAATCGCCATTGGGGAGGGCCAGCAGGTCTTTGAAATTCCGCGACCAGTCGGCCTCCATCGCCTTCCAGGTTTCACCGTTGAAGGTCCAGGCACCATCAGGCCCCATGGCCACCACCCCTTCCGGACCCGACGCCAACACGCTCACGGGCACCGTGAGTTCACCCACCCGCTCGCCCGCGCCGTCGCGAACACGGTAAACGCCATTCCAGGCGGCGACCCAGATCGCGTCGTCTGTGGTCAGGACGTCAAAGCATTCTCCTTCGACCACACCGGGAATTCGATGCCAGGTGGCCCCTTCCAGCCGATAGGCACCGACACGGGTGGCGGTGTAGACCGTGCCTGAAACGTCCACGGCTATGGCCCGCACATCATTGGCTTCACGTCCCCCCGCAAGAGGATAGGGCTCGTGATACTCCTGGACAAATGGCGTATCGCGGGCCACTTCGGCCCCAGCCACACCCGCCCATAGCGCTATAACCACCACACCCAATGCGACGATGCTTTTCATACCTCAATGTCTCCTACTACGTACAAAAGTCCTGTTTACACTCCCCGACGGAAAATAAAAACTTCCAAACAGTAGCACAGACACTCGCTCCAATAAAAAGACGCGCGCCAGACCCGAGGGCCTGGCGCACGGTGACTAAAGGAGCTGGTCTATTGCGGTGGGTTATTCACCGATGGGATTACTCGTCGCATCCGCATCGGCACCGTCCGCATATCGAATCACACCGCTGGAGTCGGTGAAGAATCCTTTGCCACCGGTGGTGCCGTAGGCCGCCGCGTTGGCATTGGCCGTGAAGGCATTGGCGTCACCGCCGAGCACATAGTTATAGCCGCTCTTGGTGCCGCCCCAGTTACCATCGAGATAAGACGGGGTCGCGCCGGTCAGGTCGGCGAAATCAACGGTGTAGGCATAGTTGGCCGCATGGTAGGCCACTTCGGCCCCCACGATGGTGCGCAGGTTACCAATGGCACTGGATTCATTGGACTGCATCCGCGAGCGAAGCAGGTTGGGAATAGCGATGGCCGCAATGATGGCAATGATAGCAACAACAATCATCAGTTCGATCAACGTGAAACCCTGGTTAGCTTTTTTCATGGCGAATCCTCCTTGTACTGTTTACTTAACCTTCAATGCAGGCCACCCCGGCCTCCATCTCCGCGTCATCTCAATGTGTGACTTCCTATAGGCAAAGAGCGTGCCAATTTGGCACTCGTCTCTGGAGAGATTCCTCAAATCATTGTTAACTAAGCACTTAGTTAAGAACCCGGGCGACCACGTCGCGCCAGCCCCTTGGAGGGCCCTGCCGTTTTTCTTCATTTTGTGACAAAATCCGTCACTCTGACACGGGCTTAGCAACCCGTGGGAAGGAATGGAAAGAGATTGACGACCGATGGGATACCGTGGGATCATGACCGTGACACCTGCTTTCAAAGGAACACCGCCTTCATGAACTTCACTCTCCCCTATGGAAACGAAACCCTACGGGCCTCCCTGGATTGGGCTACCGTACTCGGCACCCTCCGTACCGCCGATGTGCCGCCCCTGGGCGACCTGGAAGGCGCGCTGCGTACGGCGCTGAGGAATCCCCTCCATGCCCCTCCCCTGCCGTCCACGCTGAGGCCCGGAGATTCCGTGCTCGTCATCGTGTCGGACAGCTTTCGGAAGACGGGCATCCATCACCTCCTGCCGACCCTGGTGGAGGAATTGAACGCGTGGGGTATCGAGGATCGCGCCATCTCCTTTCTTTTCGCCACCGGCTCCCATCGCCCCCCCACCCCGGCAGAGCAGGAAGAAATCCTCGGCCCTTCCATGTATTCCCGGTTCAGGGCGCAGGCCTATACCCACAACCCACACGATGACGAACAGCTCCGTTTCTGCGGCACCACCTCCCGAGACACTCCGGTATACCTGAATCGCCGCGCCATGGACGCCGACCACGTGGTGGTTACCGGCACGGTGGTCCTCCATTATTTTGGCGGATTCGGGGGTGGGCGAAAATCCCTCCTTCCCGGCATCGCAGGCATGAAGACCATCGCGGCCAACCACGCCCTCAATCTGGACCCCACGACCCCCCAATTGAATCCCGATGTGGCCATCGGTCGGCTGGACGGCAACCCGGTGGCAGAAGATATGTTGGAGGGTGCCCGGCTCGGCCCGCCGGTTTTCCTGCTGAACACGGTGCTCAACCGGGACGGTGCCATCGCACACCTCTTTGCGGGCGATTTGGAAAAGGCCCATCGTCTGGCCTGCGACGCGGCATCGAAGCTTTTTCACGTTTCCTATACCGAGAAGGCGGATTTCGTAGTGGCATCGGCGGGAACAGCCAAAAACTTTGTGCAGAGTCACAAATCGCTCTATAACGCCTACCAGGTCCTCAAGCCCGGCGGCCTCCTCCTCTTGGCTGCGCCCGCCCCGGAAGGCTACGGGGGCAATAAGTTTTCCGAGTGGTTGGCCCTGGGCAGCACGGAAGCCATCATTGCCGCACTACGCCAACGGGCCGAGATAAATGGTCAGACGGCCTTGTCTACCCTGGAAAAGGCCCGTGGCGCACGGTTCCTGACCACCTTGTCTACCGCCGAGGTATCCGCGCTGGGCGGTATCAAAGTGCCAGATCTCGCCGAAGGCCTCGCCCAAATCCGTGCCGCACTCACGGAACGAGGAATTGCCCACCCCACGTGTTATATAATGCCCGACGCAGCTTGCTCCGTACCGTTTCACACGACGCCCTGACCCCCTGTCTGGACACCGTCGCGTGCTAACTTTATACCCCTTAAGTGTTTGACTGGACTTGTCTTCGTTTGATAGACTTCTGGCTTGCTGCGCCTCGTGGAAGGTGAAAGATTCGTGAGCACGTTAGAAATTCCATTAGTTACCATCACGGATCATGGCCTGTCCGTGGACGTCGAAGTATCTGCCAACTCCCTGAAGCCCAAGGAGATAGATGATCTCCCCGTGGGCCAGGTTCGGGTTCGCGGCACGATGACCCCCCTCATTGAGCAATACCTGTTCCGAGGCGTCATCACCGGCACCTTCACAGATATTTGTGATCGGTGTCTGGAGCGTGCCGCCCTGCCCTTTGAGGTGGAGGTCACGTGGACCTTTGAAGAAGGACCGGAAAAGGACTTTCTTCAGCAGATGATTGACGAAGCGGCGGCGGAGAGTGATGAGGACGAAGAGGCGCTGGGAGTATTTACCTATCAGGGCACCGAAATCGACCTGACCCGACCGGTCTGGGACGAGGTCGCCCTGGCGGCACCAACAAAATTTATCTGCAGTGAGTCGTGTGAAGGTCTCTGCCCCGTATGTGGTGGAAATCGCAACACGTCACCGTGTTCCTGCGATGAAGATAGTGAAGAAACGCCAACAACGAATAGCGGGTTTGCGGGACTGAAAGACATGTTCCCCGACCTGCCAGAATCGTAATCACAAGGAGTAATACCGTGCCTGTACCTAAAAGAAGAACGGGTAAAGCCAAAAAGAACATGCGTCGCTCCCACCACGCCCTGACGCCCGTCAACCTGGTGGAATGCCCCAGCTGCGGCGAGCGCATCCCCACGCACCGGGTCTGCCCCAAGTGTGGTCACTACAAAGACCGGCTCATTGTAAACGTTGACGAAGACTAAAGGCAGCCACGCGGAGATCTCCTGATGCGAATCGCTGTCGATGCTATGGGGTCCGACAACGCACCCGATGTTGAAGTCGAAGGTGCGGTGCAGGCCAGTCTGGAACGCGATACGCAAATCATCCTCGTGGGTGATGAGGCCGTTCTCCAGGAAAAACTGGCGGCCCATCCCAAGCGGGGCGATATTAAGATCGTCCATGCGTCCCAGGCCATCACCATGGGTGATTCGCCCGGTGATGCCGTTCGTCATAAAAAAGACGCCTCCCTCCTGGTCGCCATGCGACTGGTGAAAAATGGGGAGGCCGATGCCATTGTCAGCGCCGGTAACACGGGTGCCGTCCACGTGGCGGCCCGGACTATTCTCGGGCCCATACGTGGCGTTTCCCGCTCGGCCATTTGCGGCACCTTCCCCACCACTGAGGGGCGGGTGCTTTTGCTTGATATCGGGGCCAACGTAGACTGTACGGCACGCCACCTCTGCGAATTCGCGGAGATGGGCATTGCCTATTCCCACTATGCCCTCGGCGTGGACAAACCCCGCGTCGGGCTCTTGAATATCGGCGAAGAAGTGGCCAAAGGCGGCAGTCTTGCGAAGGAAGTCCATCGCAACCTGACGGCGGCACCCCACGTGCACTTTATTGGCAACGTGGAGCCGAAAGCCATGTTTAACGGCGATGCCGACGTGGTGGTCTGTGATGGTTTCAATGGCAACCTCATGCTGAAGACCAGCGAGGCCGTAGCGCGCCTTACCGGCAATCTGCTCAAGGCCGAGTTTGAAGCCTCGTCCATGAACAAGATCGCCGCCGTGCTCGCGCGGAAGTCGCTCCTCGCCATCAAGGCCAAGGTCGACCCCAACGAGTCCGCCGGTGCCCCCCTGCTGGGTGTCAACGGCATCGTGATTATCATTCACGGCTCTTCCAATCCCACGGGCGTGTCCAACGCCATCAACGGGGCCCGGGTCGCCTTTGACAATCGACTGAACCAGCACATTTCTGAGAATATCGAGGAACTGCGCAATGTCGAGAAAAAGATGCGCGAAGTTCT
The DNA here is from genome assembly GCA_034669905.1 of Candidatus Hydrogenedentota bacterium. GTDB lineage: Bacteria > Hydrogenedentota > Hydrogenedentia > Hydrogenedentales > JAEUWI01 > JAEUWI01. The sequence continues at coordinate 185,656 of JAXMOL010000006.1, read as the reverse complement.
TGCGGGAGAGAATAATTCATGAGTTTCTTTTTGTTTCCCGGCCAGGGCAGTCAAAAGGTCGGTATGGGGCAAGATTTCTATGCCCAGTCTGACGCCGCCAAGGCCACCCTCGATGAGGCCAACGCCCTCTACGACGGCGACCTGCTCACGCTCCTCTTCGAAGGACCGCAGGAAGACCTCAATCACACCCAGGCCGCTCAGCCCGGTTTGCTGGCCGTAGAAGTCGCCACCGCCAAACACCTGATCGCCGCTGGCATCACGCCCACCGGGTGTGCGGGCCACTCCCTTGGTGAGATCCCCGCATTGGTGGTCTCCGGTGCCCTCGCCTTTGCCGACGCCTTTGCCTTTACCCTCGAGCGCGCCCGCCTCATGAGCGAGAACATCCCCGAAGGGGGCATGGCCGCCGTTATGGGTCTCGACCCGGCGGCCATCCGTGAAAACCTTCCCGAAGGGGTTCAGGTGGCCAACTACAACGGCGACGGACAAACGATTATCAGTGGGTCCAAGGCCGGTATCGAAACCGCCGTTAGCACCTTGAAAGATGCCGGTGCCAAGCGGGTGATGCCCCTCAAGGTATCTGGTCCCTTTCACTCGGAATTCATGAAGCCTGCCGCCGAACAGCTCAAAGCTGTGTTGGCCACCATGACAATCCAGGCCCCGACTGTTCCCTTCGTCTCGTCGGTTACCGCCACCCTCGTGGAAGACCCGGAAGCCATCCGCACCCTGCTTTCCGAACAACTCTACTCCCCCGTGCGCTGGACGGAAGTCATCGCCACAGTCGGGAATGGCGATGCCCTCGAAGTCGGGCCCGGCAATGTATTAAAGGGCCTCGCCAAGCGCATGGACAACGCCCCCTCGGTCACGACCGTCGGCAACCTCGCGGATGTGGAAGCCCTGACAAGCACCTGATTGGCACAGCGGCATTGACCGCTATCACAAGTTTTATGCACCCCTGGGAATCTTTTCTTACGCAAAGAGAAGTTTCCCAGTTTTTTCTGGTATTGACGGTGGATGGTCCACCATATGAAATTACTGTCCTGAGTCCACCGCGTTTGGCTTCGCCTTCAACGCCCGGTGATCCGGACAGCAGACAGAATGAAAGGAGTCTCAGCAATGAGCAACCTTAAGGACGCAATCGTTTTGGTCACCGGGGGCACCCGGGGTATCGGACGGGCCTGCGTAGAGCAATTCGCCGCCCTCGGCGCCAAAGTCGCCCTCTGTGGCCGCAGCCAGGAATCCGCCGAGAAAGTCGCCTCCGAAATTGGCGAGAATGTCCACGGCTATGCCTGTGACATCTCCTCCGCCGAATCGGTCGACGCCCTCATCGCCAAGGTCACCGAAGACCTGGGCACCATCCAGGTCCTCGTCAACAACGCGGGCATCACGAAGGACGGCCTCCTCATGCGGATGAAGGATGACCAATGGGCCGACGTCATCCAGACCAATCTCAGCAGCGCCTTCTACACCTGCCGCGCCGCCGCGAAGTCCATGTTGAAAGCGCGCTATGGCCGCATCATCAACATCAGCTCCGTGGTAGGCATCCGGGGCCAGGCCGGTCAGACCAACTATGCCGCTGCCAAGGCCGGCATGATTGGCTTCACCAAATCCTATGCCCAGGAAGTGGCTGCACGGAACATCACGGTCAACGTGGTGGCCCCCGGATACATCGCCACCGACATGACCGCCGAACTCGGTGAAAAAGCGACCGCCGCTATCGTGGACCACATCCCCATGAAACGGGTCGGCACCCCCGCTGATATCGCCAGTGCGGTAGTCTTCCTCGCCTCCCCCGAAGCGGGCTACATCACCGGCGCGACCCTGAGCGTGGACGGTGGTATTGGCATGTAGGCCACAGCCCCCCCTGGAACACTCCCGCCCCCCGGCCCACCTGTCGGGGGGCTTTTTTGGGTTTATGAGCAATAATTGGGGGGAATTAGTCGAACATACATGTGCCGGAGCTAAGCGCTTGGTGCCATGTTTTTTTGTAAAACATGTCGCCACACATTTTTTTTGCAGATAACACCGTAAGTCCTGGACGTGCCGCGCGATCTAATGGTAGCTCCCAACCCGCGCACGAACCGGGAATACCGGATCGCACGGCACGATTGTTGGGTGTAGTTCGTCTTTGCGGAGGAAGTTTTTGTTGGTACCCACTAATTACCCATGAACCTTTCTCGGCGGTTATGGGAAGAAGGTGGGAGACACTCTTGTCGCTCACGCTGTTTGATGCCGCACGAGCCGCCCGCTCTTCTCCACCCGCGTTTAAACGGGTCAGGTGCAATTTGTGCACCTGAAACACCGGCGTCGTTGCACCATCCCGTGAAGGGCACACGCTCCGCACACCATCCCATGGCCCCGTTGCGCCGCGACGCAGTGGCCATGCTACACTGACCCCCGAACCTTCAAAACCACCGGGAGTATCACGGTCATGCCAAGAAATCTAATCACCCTACTTTTCTCTCTCGCTGTCCTTGGGGGGCTCGTCCCCGCCCAGGCCGACGGCCCCTGGCTGGGCAACGGCATCAAGTCGGGTGAGCCCACGCAGAATTCCATCATCATCTGGGCCCGCCTTACGGCGAAACCCGACATCAGTGCCGACGGCATCCCCTGGTCAAAGAAATCCCCGAAGAAAGTGGGCGATGGCATTCGCTTCGACGCGCCCCAGATTCCCGCCGGAAAGACCATTGATGACATGGCCTACGCCCTCCCCGGGGCCCCGGGAGAAGTACGGCTCAACTATTGGCCCGAAGAAACGCGCAACATGTCGGTGACCAGCGAATGGGCCACCGTTTCCAGTGCATCGGACTTTACCCACCAGTTTCACCTGGCTGGCTTAAAGCCCAACACGCGCTATGAATGCATCGTGGATGCACGGGTTCCCGGTGCCGGGGTACCGAGTCACCAGGTCCGGGGCACCTTTCGCACCGCCCCCCGTCCCGACATAGCGACCGCCGTTTCCTTTGCGGTGGTAACGGGACAGGAGTTCTGGCGGCGCGATGATGACGTGAATGGCCACAAAATATATCCCGTCATGGAAGCCCTCGATCCCCATTTTTTTGTACACACGGGCGATGTGGTCTACTTCGATAAAGCCGGCCCTTGGTCGGTGGACGTGGCCCAGGCCCGACACAAATGGAACCGCATGTATGCCCTCCCCTTCCAGCGCGCCTTCCACAACAAGGTCAGCAGCTATTTCCTGCGGGACGATCACGAGACCTGGCAGAACGATTGCTGGCCCACGATGGACAACAAGAAGATGGGCGAACTGACTTACGCGGATGGCGTCAACATCTTCTTCGAGCAAGTCCCCGGGCCCGACCGCAAAAAGCCCTATCGCACCATTCGTTGGGGGAAAGACCTCCAGATATGGCTCGTGGAAGGACGGGACTATCGCAGCCCCAACACGGATCCGGACGGACCGGATAAGACCATCTGGGGCCGCGAACAAATGGCGTGGTTCAAAGAGACCGTCCGCGCCTCCGATGCCGCCTTCCGTGTGCTCATCAGCCCCACGCCGGTGGTCGGTCCCGACCGTAAAACGGGCAAGAACGACAATCACTCCAATGAAGCCTTTGCCCATGAAGGCAACGAACTGCGAGACTTTATGGCCTCGCAGAAGAACATGGTGGTGCTTTGCGGAGACCGGCATTGGCAGTATGTCAGCATCGACCCCAAGACGGGCCTGCGCGAGTACAGTAGCGGGCCTACGTCCGACCTCCATGCCGGAGGATTCCGCATGGACCTCCGTGAACCCATGCATCAATATTTGAACATCATCGGGGGCTTCATGACCTGCACCGCCGAACGACGGGACGACGCGCCAGTGCTGATTCTCCGCCACTACAACGTGGCCGGCGAAGTGGTCAATGAAGATGTGCTCACTCAGGAAACGGTCTCCCGACCCTGAGCGCCTGACCGTGGCGGCTCGCGGAATCGCGCTGCCCCTTCGCGCCGACTCAATCCACCGAACGCAAAAGAACGCCGGGAACCGCGGTTCCCGGCGTTCTGCCTGTTTCTAAATTACTTGGCCCAGTAACTAACGGGTACTGCTTAGTTCACCTTCACCTTCACCTTCGCCTTCGCCTTCACCTTCACCTTCACCTTCACCTTCGCCTTCGCCTTCACCTTCACCTTCACCTTCACCTTCACCTTCACCTTCACCTTCACCTTCACCTTCACCTTCACCTTCACCTTCACCTTCTCCTTCTCCTTCTCCTTCTCCTTCTCCTTCTCCTTCTCCTTCTCCTTCTCCTTCTCCTTCGCCTTCGCCTTCGCCTTCGCCGCCGACCATGTCCATGATGAGTATGGATTCACCGGACATGGAACCGTCCACCATCAACGTGCCAAAGACAGAAATCGTCTGGCCTATCACGAGGTCGCTCTCCATACCCGACGGTGCATCTACGGGATCACCGGGCAACGCGATGGGCGTGGTATCGCTATAGACGATATCTATACTCCCCTCTTCCAACGCGAGCGTCAGCATATTCGTATCGGTGTTCAATGCCGAAATCGTGCCCATCACCGTGGCCTCGGCATTGGTGATGGAAATATCCACCCGCAATTGGGGCGTCAGCGTAAACCCGCCATTGCCCTGGGCACGGAGCGCGATACTGCCCAAGTCGAGAACAATAAGACTCGTTTGCCCTTCTGGCACCTCAAAAGACTGGGATACAAAGAGTCGGTTGTTGGCCGTCAGGTGGACGTCGGTAATGACCGTGTCGGGATCGCTCGCCAGAATGAGTCGCGGGTTGGCAATACTGATACGCACCTTCGTATACCGTCCAGCGGGCACATCCGATTCCGATAATATTTCGGAAATATCGGTGAGATTCAGAAGATCAATCTCGAGATTACCCGAGAAAACGGTGACGGTATCCCCGTCGAAGGTGTCATCTTCTGACTCCCCTTCTCCTTCCCCTTCTCCTTCAGCTGCGGAATTTCCCGCATAGTCGAGATTGATTTCCGTAACCGTCAATTCGAGACTTAATATTTCACTCAGCTCAACAGGACCACCACCCATTTTTTCATTTCCACTTGCGGTTATGAGGGTAATCGCTTTTCCTTCTCCCGCCGGTGTGGGCGTGGTTTGCGGACAGCCCGACAGACCAATCAGCGCCACCAGAACGACCACTGTGGAAAAACTCGCAACGATTCGAAACATACACATACTCCTCTTGTTACCCCAGACTGCACACCGCTTCGCAACAAGAGGGATTATACCACGAAACCCCTGTAAAATAAGGGGTTTTCACGCACGCAAGGTTCAGAATCGGAGACGGGCGCCCTACAACTCCATCTCCAGCAGCACCTGTCCCAGGGCTTTTCCCTGGGCATCCACGCGCAAGCTCCGGCTCCCACCACCATCGAGTATGGTCGGCAAGACGAAGTTCAGCGCGTTCAGATTGGGCAGCTCATAGCGCACCACGTCGCCAGGGATCATGGCCGCGAAATAGTCCTGTACGCGTGCCGCCGTCAGGTGCTCCAACAGGTAGTGATAGTCTCCATCGGAATGGGCAAGCACCCCAATGTTGGCACCCCGACCTTTGTCCCCACTCCGTGCGTGGGCGATTTCATAGAGCTTCATAAGACGTTTACCTTCACCGTTACGCGGTCCCGCGCAATCAGACAGGGCCAGTAGCCGAATACCGGCGTGACCCGTGGACGTCCCCCGGCATACCCCGTCGTGCCTTGGGGACCACTGGTGACCAGGGGCGCGATTTCCCTGGCAAAGCGCTCTACCGCATCTTTATCCTCGTGAGCCACACCCACGCGAAGCACGATCTCACGGCACTCTTGCGGGGCCAATACCCCCGGCGCGATGGCGTTGCTCCCGAGGCATTCAATATTTTTTCGGGGATATACATAGCCGGCCTGACGGAGCCGCTCGAATATAATCTCACCGCACCGCTGCGCCTTGGCGACCGCATCGCGACCGAAGATCGTCAAGGTGCCGTGGGCCCAGTAGCCATCCCGGTGGGTGGCGCTCACCTTATAAGTATCCGTCGGCGCACTGCCTGTCGCCCCGGAAACCGCCACCCGGTCATCACCCAGATCCTCGACACTCAGGGTCGTAAAATCGACGCGACAATCGGGACTCAAATAGTTTCGGGGATCCCCAATCTCATAGAGCAACTGCTCCTTCACCGTCCACGCCGTCACGGCGCCGCCCGTACCGGCGGGCTTCGTCACCACCAGCGCGCCCTCTTCTGACAGCTCAATGACGGGAAAGCCCATATTCGCGGGATCGGGCATCGCGAGCCAGTCTGTGGAGATCCCCCCACAGACCTGGGTGCCGCATTCCAGAAGATGACCGCCGACAGTCGCCGCCGCCAATCGGTCATAGTCTGTCGACGACCAACCGAACTCGTGTTGCGCAATGCCCGCCGTCAGGCTCGGGTCAGCGACCCGTCCCGTAATGACCACGTCCGCCCCTTGGGCCAGGGCCTCCGCCACGGGTTCCGCACCAATATAGGCATGGGCCGTCATCAGCCCATCGGCCACGTCCGAAACCGATTCGCCCGTCTCCCAGTTTGCGAAGGTGGGGCAACCTGCGTCTGCTTGAATTTGCGACAATACATCATCCCCCGTCACCACACCGACGCGCAACTGCAGCCCGGCTTCCTGGAGCAGCGCCATACAGGCCGTGGCGCACCCCATGAGATTGAGCCCGCCGGCGTTGCACACGATTTTGGTGGCCCTTCCCGCCTGCCACAGCGGAATCAGCTGGGACACGACCCCGAGAAAGTCCCGCGCGTATCCCAGGCTTTTGTCCCGGGAACGTTGCAAGGCGAGAATGCTCAACGAGACCTCCGCCAGATAGTCCAGGGTGAGGTAATCCAGATCGGGCTGCTGCCGGACCAGGCGGGCAGGGGCATCCACACTATCCCCCCAGAAGCCCTGGGCATTGCCGATACGTATGATTCGCGCCATGACCATTGTCCTCGAATTCAATCTTCCCAGTCGCCTCGATGGCACCCACCGTGCTACACCAACGCAAACTCACCGAACCTCATAATAGCAAAGCGGGCCGGGAGTTTACCCAGACCCGCCCATAGGAAACCTTTCGAGCAAATCTCCTACTTCACGCTGTACTCCAGAATTACTTCCTTTTCATAGGCAGGCGTTTCTTCATCCACCATCTTATGGAAAGTGAGTTTCACCTTGGGACCATCAATATCCACCACCACGAAGCCATAGACGTGGCCCTCGGAAATCCCTATCGGATTAAAGGCACCATTGTAGCCATCATACTTGGCCGACACGTTCTTGCCCGCCCCCGCTGTGCCCACCACCAGTTGGTGGATATCATTGCTTTCGTCTCCATCGCCGTCGTCGATGCGCGCGTGGGCAAAGCCATGGTCGTGCCCCGCGAAGAATACGCGGGAACCGGCACCCCGAAGGCTGTTCCAGAACAGGTCCCGCTCTTTCGAAAGGTCGTTGCCCCAAGAGTCATCGCCGTGCATGCAATCCCGATGGTCCACCTTAAAGGCTGGCTCATGGGCAAAAGAAAACACGTGGGGCTTGTCATTCGTCGCAAGCTGGGCCTCCACCCAGGGCTGATTCGCCTGATGGAGCACCCCTTTAGGAATGCTCCCATCGGCGTTGGGTTTTGCGCCCGGCGTGGTGTAGGTGTAGAGGTCCACGCCCAGGATGAAGGCATTGCGGTGCGTAATCGAGAAGGTCACATTCTTTTCGCCCTCTGGCCCGTTCTGGGGAAGGGCGTAGGGACCCGAAAGCACCGCGTCCCATGTTTCCTTGGTACGGGGCCAGATGGGACGGTGGTCGGGATGACCTGAGTGGTCCGGATTGCGCTGGGTGGTCTCATGGTTACCCCGTACCGGGTAGACCATAATGCCCGCCTTGTACAGTGGGTCCATCGTAGCGCGCCAGACCTCGAGCTCGGCCTCCATGGCCTTGAGCGCCCCTTCATCCCCCAGGCCCTGTCGGTCTGCGTGGCCATAAATGAGGTCACCCGGAAATACCACAAAGGCCGGCTTCTCTGCCAACACGGCCGTCACGAGCTTGGAGAGGATGGGCGTATTTACGCCGCTGCCTTCACTACCACCACGACTGTCACCGAAGGCGACGAAACGCCATGGCTCTTCTGCCGCCACAGGGGCAACGGGAAAGTACGCCAGCCCGGCAAGGCATAAGAGTACGTTTTGAAGTATCCTGGGTCGGATCATTGAGTCGTTCCTCCGTTGTATATAGGAAACGGGCTGCGTCAACGCGTGGTCGACGCAGCCCGAAGGGGAAAACAGGGTCTTAGTTAACGCCGTTGGTACCCGTAGCAGCCCACGCCATGTTGGTATTGAGGGGCACTTCGGAACCATACTTCAGGAATTCAACGTGTCCATCCATGTAGAGCACGTTGGCACCACCGGGTACGTGGTTAAAGCCAGAAGCGTCGATATTGAGCAGGTCATACATCACAAAGATGTCACTCTGCGCCTGGGCTGAAGCACCGGCATTGTTGATATCGGTGATCATAAAGCGCTCGATGCCTTCCCGCATGCGCATTACCGTGTCGCCACCGCCGTTACCGGCTCCCGCCGCCACGCCAATGTCCTTGTTTTTCCAACTCGTGTCCACCTTGGGCCCCGCATTGTTGTAGCCGCTGGGAGCAAAAGAGCCGCCGTACCAGTAGTCAAAGACACGGAGGTAGACTTCCTGGTACTGGACGGGTTGAAAAGCCGAGGCCGCGTTCGGACCCGTGTAGGCACTTTCAGAAGAGCCGCCAGCTGGTTGGAGGTAGCGAATCTGCACGGCAGGCGCGGAGGGATCGTCATCCCCGCACTGGTCCAGGACCCACGCCTGATAGGTGTAGCTGTTGTCTGTCTTTTCATACGCGTAGTTATTTACGCCGGGGGCCATGTTGCTGAAGATGGAGGAGCCATCGTCGTTGTACATGGGAGAAGGATCCGCATCGGAAGGACAAATGTAGAGCGCCACATCGCTGATGTATTCTGGGTAGGTCTCTTGGACGTCCGGCATCATGGCCCGGTTGGGTTGGCCACTGGGTGTTTCTGCGGCGGAGGAAGCCTGCATGTTGGGAAAGTATTCTCCCCGGGATTCGTTGGCATACATCTTCAGGATGATGCCCCACTGCTTGAGGTTGTTGGCACAACTGGCCCGGCGCGCTGCTTCCCGGGCACGGGCCAGGGCAGGGAGCAAGATAGCGGCCAGGATTCCGATAATCGCGATTACCACCAGGAGTTCGATGAGGGTGAAGCCTTTTTTACGCACAGTTCTTTCCAATCCTAATATAGTTTGTTCCACGAATACACTTAAGTGTGTCTTCAGGTCCATGGGACAACACACTTACCCTGCCAGCTCACAACCAGGGAAAATCCAGTATGCATCAACGAGTTGTTTTTGGCAAGATGTAGTTTATGGTTTCAAGCAAGTAAGAAATCCATTACATATGGACCCGATATTTTATGGGATTATTCGATTAGCGATGGGCACAGGTACTGTAATCGACCCATTTAGCTACACCATACCGGTCCAATGTACAGGCGGCATGATCGTCGTGTGAGGAACCCGTAAGGGGGGGAGGGGTACGCCATCCATGGCGGGTACCGGGATCAGGATTGAATGACACCGGTCTTGAAGCGGCTTGTCGGGCGTTCGCGGGAAACGAGCCCCAGGCAGGTGATGAGGGTTTCGCGTGTCTCATGGGGTGCAATGATGGCATCTACCCAGCCACGGGCCGCACCGTAGCGAATATCCGTCTTCCGCGTGTAGCCCGCGTGGATTTCCTTGCGCAAGCCTTCCAGGCCTTCGTGATCGAGGGCTTCACCCGACGCCGCGGCCCGGGCCTCGGCACTGCGTTTGTTGATATTAAAGATCACGTTGGAGGCCTGAGACGCCCCCATCACGGCATACTGGGCATTGGGCCAGGCAAAGATAAAACGGGGATCGTAGGCCTTTCCGCAAAGGGCATAGTTACCTGCTCCAAAACTCCCCCCCACCACCACCGTGATCTTCGGTACCACGGCGTTGCTGAGGGCATTGACCAGTTTCGCCCCACTGCGAATGACGCCGGCCTGTTCCGAATCCCGCCCCACCATAAAGCCGACCACATCCTGAAGGAACAGAATGGGAATCCCGGTATGGCTACAGTCCATGACGAAGCGCGCCGCCTTGTCGGCACTGTCGGCATAGATGACCCCGCCGATTTGCACCTCCCCCGCAGCGGTTACACACCGCTTCCGTTGATTGGCCACAATCCCCACCGGGAAGCCGCCAATTTTCGCGTAGGTCGTTATCAGGGATTGCCCGTAATCGGCCTTATATTCATTCTCCGATGCCTGGTCTACCAGGGTCGCGATGAGATCCCGCGCGTCGTACTCCTTCCGGCCCATGGGATCGATCAGGTCATAGACCACGTCGGAATCTGCAGCGGGCACATGCCCATCGCCCTTATCGCGCCAGCCCCACCGCTCCTCCGGAAGCAAATCCACCAGATTGCGGATTCGTGCCAGGCAGGACTCATCATCCGGCTCCTTAAAATCCACCGTGCCGCTTATCTCCGCATGCATGGTCGCGCCCCCCAATTCCTCCGGGTCGGCCTCCTGGCCGATGGCGGCTTTCACCAGCGCCGGTCCGGCCAGGTACAAGCCACTGCCCTCCGTCATCAGAATTTTGTCACACAGTACGGGCAAATAGGCCCCACCGGCAATACAGTTGCCCATGATGGCCGCAAATTGCGGCAGGCCCTCGGCGGACAGCACCGCATTGTTTCGGAAGATGCGTCCGAAGTCGTCTTCGTCTGGAAATATCTCGTCCTGCATGGGAAGATAGACACCGGAGGAATCTACCAGGTAGATGATGGGCAGATCGTTTTCTGCGGCAATACGCTGGGCCCGCAGTAACTTTTTACAGGTCTGGGGGAAAAAGGCCCCGGCCTTAACCGTGGCGTCATTGGCAATCACCATGCACGGGCGGTCGTGAATGAGACCAATCCCGGCCACGACCCCGGCCGCGGCGATATCGCCCACGTCGGGATACATCTCAAAGGCCGCCCAGAGTCCCAATTCCAGAAACTGGTCGGGCTCGTCCAGGAGTTGGTCGATGCGCTCCCGGGCGAGGAGACGCCCCAGGCTATGTTGTCGTTGTTTACCCCGGCGCCCGCCCCCTTCTCGAATTCGGGCCTCCTGCACCAGGATAGCTGCGGTCATTTCCCGCAGGGTGGGTTCCGCTTCACTCATGACTCGCTCCTCATCGCAACGTCTGCAAAACTCATAGACCCACATCCTTGGCAATGAGAATACGCATCACCTCACTGGTACCCTCGCCGATTTCACACAACTTCGCATCGCGCATGTACCGCTCTACATTGTAATCTCGGAGGTACCCATAGCCCCCGAGTATCTGGATGGCATCCATACAGGCCCGCGTCGCCATTTCAGACGTGAACAGCTTGGTCATCGCCGCCTTCTGCACGCTGCATCGTCCCTGGTCCAACAAGTACGCGGCATGATAGAGCAGAAGTCGCCCCGCTTCGACGTCGGTCGCCATGTCAGCGAGCTTGTTCTGTATCGACTGAAATCGATGGAGTTCCTTGCCGAAGGCTTTCCGTTCCCGGGCGTAGCGCCCCGCCTCTTCCAGTGCGCCCCGTGCGAAGCCCAGGGACAGGGCCGAAATCATGACCCGGCCATGCTCCAGCACCTTCTTCACATCGTCAAAGCCTTTATGGACCGCGCCGAGCCGTTGGGAGTCGGGCACCCGAACGTGGTCGAGGTTTACGGCCACCGTGTCCGAAGAGCGCATACCCAGTTTTTCTTCGGGCTTGCCAAGACTCAGGCCAGGGGTACCCCGCTCCACCACAAACACCGTGATTCCACGGGGGGAGGCCTCCGGGTCGGAAACGGTCATAACCACGTAGGTGCCTGCCCGATCACCGTTGGTAATGAATTGCTTCGTGCCATTCAATATCCAATCGTCGCCATCCCGAGTAGCCGTACAGCCCATGGCAATGGCGTCAGAGCCCGAATCAGGCTCGGTGAGACACCAGCTCCCTATTTGCTCCCCGGCCGCCAGTGGAGGAAGGTATTGTTGCTTCTGTGCTTCGGTACCCGCTATCAGGATGTGTTGACAGGCGAGGCCGTTATGGGCTTCCACGGCCAGGGCGAGCCCCCCGTCGTGCCGTGCCAACTCCTCCAGGACCGTGGCAAAGGCCTGGTAGTTACAGCCTGCCCCGCCATAGGCCTCGGGGATTAAGATACCCATGAACCCCTGCTCACCCAATTTTCCGATCATGGCATCGGGGTAGCGGCCGGCCCGCTCCCAGTCTTGCGCATAGGGTGCGACCTCGGACTCGGCAAAACTCCGTGCCGCCTCCCGCAGCATGCCCAATTCTTCTGATACCGAAAAATCCATAGTACGGGCTCCTCCGTAGCACACCAGCCTGACCCTACCGATCGGTAGGGTCCTCCGTCCATTGTGCCTTGCCACCCCCATTCTGTCAACTGCCCCGGCCCGCCGCCCCCGTTGTGGCCAGACAAAGATGACATCCCTGCCCGGATTTTCTATACTACGAAGGGATGTCCACTATGGGAGCGGCGGCTGCCGTTGCGAGACCGGACTCCACGCCATAATCTTTTCGCTATTGAGGAATGCTGACCCATGCGTCTATCCGGTTTAGTACTGCTCAGCCTGTTGACCCTGTCTTCGGGCTGCCAGTTTTATCTGCCTATCGCCAAGATTGAAGCCTCGACGATGGCGGGCGATCTCCCCCTCGAAGTGAGCTTCCGCGATGTCAGTAACGATGGGGGCCAACCCATTCTCGCCTGGCGGTGGAATTTTGGCGATGGGAACACCAGCACGGCCATGCATCCCGTACACACCTACACCAAACGGGGCACCTATTCGGTGAGTCTTCAGGTGGAAACACCCTGGGGAACCGATGACGTCATCGTGGAGAATCTGATTACTGTCCGGGAAGTAGTTCGTTTTCCCGATGCGCGTCTGGATGCCGCACTGCGCCGTGCCTTGCAGAAACCCACCGGCAGCATCCGGGTAGGCGATCTGGAGACCCTGCGGATTTTTGAGGGCTCCGAAGCGGGCGTTACCAACCTGGCTGGACTGGAGCGCGCGACGAATCTGGAAGAACTGTTTCTCGCAGAAAACAGCATCACCGATATCAGTCCCCTCAGTGCGCTGAGCCGCTTGCGGAAATTGAATCTCCGGGATAACCAGGTGGCTTCCCTGGAACCCCTGCGGCGCCTGAACACCCTTCGGGAGCTGGACCTCGGCATCAACCGTATTACGGACCTCCGCCCCCTGGAAGGCTTGAGCGCCTTGCAGTTGCTCAATGTGGAGCGCAATGCCAATCTAACGGACATCCGCACCATTCAGCATCTCACCGCCCTGCGTGAACTTTCCCTCGCCTTCACGGCCATTGCACAGAATGATGTTATTGACGGGGCAGGCAATGGAGACGGACTCAATGTGCTCCGCCCCCTGGCGCAATTGCGTTTTCTCGACCTGGCCGCCAACGAGATCCACAACCTTCAGGCCCTCCGCGACCTGACTACCCTGGAGACACTGGTTCTCTTCGAGTGCCTGATTGAAGACATTCAGCCCCTGGCCGGCCTCGTCAATCTCCGGGAACTGCAACTCTCCGCCAATGGCGTCGTCGATATTGCCGTATTGGCCGATCTGGATCAGCTCGACCTGATCACCCTCCAGATGAATCAGATTACCTCCATCGCGCCCCTCGTGCGCAATCCGGGCCTGGAAAACAACGACGTGCTCCGACTTACCGGAAACCCCCTGGATTCCACATCGCTGTGCAGCGCCGTCCCAACCCTGGAACTGCGCGGCGTCATCATCGAGTTGGATCAGTCCTGCAACGCCATGCCGTGACCTTGCCCCGACCGTCGCCCTGGTGCAACGGCAAAGTAACCAAAAGAAAACGCGCCGCACCCCGTCTTACGGAGTGCGGCGCGTTTGTAATTCTGCTCAGCCTATCAGGAGGCCTGCTTCGAAAGGTATTCGGCCACGCCTTCGGCAGAGGGCTTCATGGCTTCGTCGCCTTTGTTCCAGTTTGCCGGGCACACTTCGCCGTGCTGTTCGGTGAACTGAAGGGCGTCCAGCACACGGATGGCTTCGTCTACGTTCCGGCCGAGGGGCAGGTTGTTGACGAGGGCATGCTGCACAACGCCTTCTTTGTCGATAAGGAAGAGGCCACGAAGGGCAATCGCATCGTCCACCAACACGCCGTAGTCACGGGAAATATTCTTCGTGAGGTCCGCAACGAGGGGGTACTGGATGTTACCAATGCCGCCCTTTTCGACGGGGGTATTCTTCCACGCCCAGTGGGAGAAGTGGGAGTCCACCGAAACACCGACCACTTCGCAATTACGGCTCTGGAACTCGCTCAGCTTCTTGTCGAAAGCAATGATTTCCGACGGGCACACGAAGGTGAAGTCCAGCGGGTAGAAAAAGAGTACCACGTACTTTCCCTGGAGGTCGGAAAGCTTGAAGTTTTCATTGAAGCTGTTGTCGGGCATAACCGTGGTGGCGGTGAAGTCCGGCGCGGGCTGAGTTACTTGTACGCTCATTGATTCAAATTCCTTACGGGTTAGGTTACTTCAAATGCAGGTATTGTGAAGCCCGTGCTGACAGATGCAGCTCGGGCCTTTTGGTGTGGTGAGCCAAGACATATCATCCCGTGGGTGCAGGACGTGCGCATGCCTTGGTGTGGTTTCCCCCGACGAAAACCGTATCGATTTTCTATCCTATTGCGCGGCGGCTTCCCCACCCGCGCTGCGCTGGGCCAGTTCCCGGTCCATCAAAAACAGACCACCGGGAGCGCCATCCATCAACTTCAATTGCTGGACGATCTCATCGGCATTCGCTTCTTCTTCGACCTGCTCCGTGACAAACCACTCCAGGAAGGCGTGGCTCGCGTGATCCTTCTCTTCCATGGCTTTGGTAGAAAGGGCATTAATGCAGGCGCTGATATGGCATTCATGGGTGTAGGCTGCTTCGAAGGCCGCCAGGGGGGCTTCCCAATCCACCTGGGGCGCGGCGACCGCGTCCAGGATGACCCGTCCGCCCCGGTCGTTCATGAAAGTCACGATGCGACGGGTGTGTCCCAGTTCTTCCTCGGACTGAAGACGCATCCAGTGGGCAAAGCCCTTCAGGCTACTGGCCTCGAAATAATTGGCCATGGACGCATACAGGTAGGCGCTATACAGTTCTTCGTTGATTTGCTTATTGAAGGCATCTTGCATGGCCTGACTAATCATGGGACGTTTCTTTCTATTGGGTGACTTCAATCAAGGGACCGAAGTAGTTTCACAGTGCTGCGCAGCGCATTCAGGGCAATAGCCCTCGAACTCAACGCGATAATCATCAATCTGAAAGCCCGACGTACTTTCCGCCGGGAGCGTCACGGTGGATTCGGCGGTCATGGGTACATCATCGACCCGGCCACAATGGCGACAGCGCACGTGATGGTGGGGATTCATTTCCGCATCAAAGCGGGCCTGGGTCCCACACATCTCCAATTTATGCACCTGCCCCGAACGGGTGAGAACATCCAGATTGCGGTAAATCGTCCCCAAACTTACACTGGGGAGCTCCTGACGTACCGCATCATAGAGCTCATCCGCCGTGGGATGGGTATGCATCTGTCGCAGGTGCTCCAGAATGACCATCCGCTGTCGTGTCATACGTTGTACAGGCGAATTCACAAGACTTCCTTATTGATAATGGTTATTAATAGCATACAGGGAAGCACCATGTCAATCTCCGGGAACTTTTTCCGGGGTATTCACGTGCCATAGGGCGCCGCATCTCCGCGACCACCGGTCGGGTCATCGGCTCACCTAAGGGGGTTTCGCATACCTCGCGGGTGGGCCATGGATAGCCCTTATCGGGATGACACGGTGAACTATATCAAGGGACACCGCGCGTACCGCGAGGCCGCTCTGTGTAGCGGAAAGCCACGCTATATCCAAACACCCGACCGTGAGATACACGATCGGGTGACAGGGGATTTCACGTTGAGTGGCACTACATTTTTCTCAGGGCATGGCACAGCCGGCTGGCATACTGGTACCACCACCGCTACTACCGCCCCCACTACCGCCACCTTCTCCTTCGCCCTCCCCTTCTCCTTCTCCTTCACCCTCGCCTTCACCTTCACCTTCACCACCGCCTCCGACCACGGCACTGGGATTCAGATTAACGAAGGGCGCCATAGCCATCCCGGCGGGAATCTGGAAAATAGGGTCATTGAAATCGGCCCCGAAAACGGCCGAGGCATCTTCGCCAAACCAATCGGCAATGACATTGGAGTAGATAGCCCGGAAATCTACCGCGTGAGAGAGATTCCCACGGATGAGGCTGTCCTCACGCAAGTCCGGCTGCCCCCCGTAAATGCCACCGTTCACCCCGCCACCGAGGGCCATCAGACAACTGGCACCACCATGGTCGGTACCGGCACTTCCATTTTCATTCACCCGCCGCCCAAACTCACTGAAGGTCAAGACCAGGACCTTGTGCAGATTGCCGGAATCCCGCATGTCACTCAGGAACGCGTCCAGGGAGTTGTCCAGGTTATCCAGCAAACTGGCATGATCTCCCCGCTGGTTGGCGTGATTATCATAGCCGCCCTGGCTGCAATAGTAGACCTTGGTCTCGCGCCCGGAACGAATCAACTTGGAGATATTCCGCAGCCCACCGCCCAGACGGCCGGAGGGATAGTCCCGCAGGTCAACAGTTTCACTGGCCTCTTCAAATTCCGCCACCGTCGCTTCCGCCACGTTCTCTACCCGCTGGATATAGTCCAGGTCATTGTTGGGCACGGAAAGCTTGTTCAAGGTCGAAAGGTACTTCGCCCGCAAGTCCGTACCGGTCCGCACACTGAAATCATCCAGATTACTCACCCGGGGCGGCAAATAGCTTTCACTGCCACTGAGGGCATCGGGCAGCTGGCTCGTGTTCAGCGCCATGATAGACAGGGCCGGAATGTCTTCGGGGGCAACCCCGGCACAGGCATTGTCGAAAAACCGCATCACCCAGCCCTTGTCACCGGGCTGAAGCGCGCTATTGGGAGAGGCGCCAAACTCCAGGTAATCTGTCGAGAGGAAATGAGAAAGGTTGGGGTTGGGATAGCCCACATTCTGCAGCAGGGCCAGGTAGCCATCGTCATACCAGTTCTTGAGATTGTTCATACTGGGATGGAGTGCATTCAGATCGTCCAAGGTGTGGATGCCGGTACGCTGGCCCAACACCGGGCGGGCGTTGTAATAGCGATCATCCTGAAAGGGAATGACCGTATTGAGCCCGTCGTTACCACCGGCCATCTGCACGATGACCAGAATACGATCGTCGAATTGACCTTGCGACAGGCCATGGGCCGATTTGGCGACCCAGGCGGGAACGGCGGCGGAGGCGCTGAGATAGGCGAAGCTACCCAGGCCGGCTTTTATAAAATCACGTCGTGTAAGTTTCATGGCTGTATCCTCCGTGCGGTCAGGTTGGCGTCGTGGGGGTGCACTCTCAGGCCGGTCATTTCATCTGCCACATCGGTAGGGACATGAGCAGGAAAATCAGGCCGCGCACCTGCCGCCGGAATCGCCGGTTGACGTTGTTCTCTTCTGCCGCAGCTTCGTTCATATAGGCCATGAGCTGACTGGTCGAACCCGGTGCCCAGACTTCGATATCGTCCTGCACGATAACCGTGATCAGGTAGTTCATGATGCCCTCGTAGTCCGACGGGTCCAGGGTGCCTCCATTGAGAATCTGGAGATCATCGATATCCTGATCGCTCAAACCCCAGCCATCCTGACTCCGGGTGATGCGCTCCAGGAAGTAGTAGCGGGTCAAAAGGTATTCGGCGTTGATCCACGGGCGCCCCTGACGCCACCCCGATACGTCCGGCGGATTGAAGAGTTGCATCCCCATGCCCCGCATACGATTGATAGGCGCGTCCCCGTAGATTCCCCGGTTATAATCGAAGTCCTCCGGGGATACCCCCACCGCCGCCTGACTGAGCCGCAGCGCCGACACACAAAAGTCCGCGGGCGTTTTGGTAATGGTAAAAAAGTTATCCATATTGTAGAAGCATTGGGACGTTAAGAGCTTCCGCATGCAGGCACGGAGGTCATAGGGATAACGACGGAGCGGATACGCCCCTTCGTCGGTACCCCGCATGTAATCCGCCAACTCGAGGACCGCCTGGTCGGGCGGATCGAGGCTGATGTTTTGATTCAAGAACCACCGGAGCAGTTTCCACGACATGTATACCGCCGCCGCGGGCAGGTCGTTGTAGGGCGCGGCCAATTCGCTCACATCGGGCTGCACACTCCGCTTGCTCAGGATGAGGTCGATAATCTGGATAAGCTCGCCCCCTTCCAAATCTTCGGTCACGATCTGGCCAAAAACCGTTTTGTCCCCTTCCACGTGGTTACCATCACGGAAGCGGTGATCAAAGGCGTCGTTTGAACCGTCATCGCGAAAACCATCCAGGGTTTCCCCGGTCAGGCTTTTCGCAATCTCGCGGACATCCTCTTCGCTGTAGTTGTCTACCCCCATGGAGAAGAGTTCCATGATTTCGCGGGCATAGTTTTCCTGCGCCCGGCCATCGCCCGAACCGTTCAACCAGTTGTCGAGGTAAATGAGCATGGCCGCATTGCGCGAAACCTCGCGAAGGGTATCACTGAATCGGTCGATCCCGATTTCCCGAAGCAGCTTATTCTGCACCAGCAACTGTTCACAGGTTGCCTGACGGCGGTCGATGCTCCGCTGATACTGGGAAATTACCTGCTCAACCTTCGGAAACTCGGATACAAAATGATCATGAAGGAACTGATTGAATTGCTCCTGGAAGGGCTGGCTGGTGTAGAACATGCGATAGAAGAGATGGGACTCCAGTCGGCGATCACTCCGGGGCCGCTTGGTCTGACCCTCATTGGTCGTATTCTCGTCATCGTCTTCCGGGTCATCGGGCAGCCCGTCAATGGGTCCCCCCCAGGGACCGGGGTCTGACGGAGCATCGAGGTTGGGATCCTGGGGCAAATACCCCACCAGCGAATCCACCATACCAAGGAACGCTTCCTGGGACCCATCCCCCACGGCAGCCGCGACCTCTTCGGGCGTCCCGCCGAAACCGGCACGCCGCCACAGGTGGGCGGCCTCAATGGCCGACCAGGGGCCATCCTCTCCCACACGATATTCGTCCATTAACGCCATGGCAATCCCTCCCTTCACATTGGGAATTAAACAATACGATTAGCGGAATGCCAGGAATTTTCTTTCCGAAGGATCCGGAGAGACACACGGAATATTTAGTTGACATCCGTAGTCAATCTTAAGGGTAAATGGGGAAAAGTCAAACGCATAAAAGCGATGAAATCAAGAATAAGGAGGTGCCAGAAGGTGGCAGATAACGGGGAATCGGATGCCAGAATGCTGACGCTGGAAGTCTAAGTGCTTGAACAAGTTGCGCTTGTCCGGGTGTCAACATTCTGACACCCGGAACGGAATGGGGCACCGTCTAACGCGAAGATTCCCTCAAATATGTGAAATTTTCACGCCCTGGAAGTAATGAAGCAGAATGGTATCGTATTTCTGAGAGGCCTGGGCCATCCCGCAGGCCCCCTGCTGGCAAAGCCCCACACCGTGGCCCCGCCCCGCCCCACGCACATGGAGCACGCCGGACTTACGGTCCACGTGAAAGGTGCACAGGGCACTTGGGAGATTCTCGAAGGCCCGTCGGATATTGAGTTCCTTGCGCACCGTCACCGTTTTCCGCGACCCCACCAGCTGTACGGCCTTCAGACGACCACTTACCCCGCGCTCCAGCGCTTCGACCCGGGTCAGGTTCCCGATGCCATACTGGCCGTTGAGGCGCTTGGACAGGTTAGCCAGGGGCAGCGAGCGGCTCCAACGATAGTATTGGTCGTCGTGGGCGCAGAAGGCCGTGGGCTTACTGCCGATCCATTTCTCGACGCCGTGGTTACCTTGCGCCGCATAGCGGCCTTGCCGGTCACTTCGACCGCGGAGCGCAGGAGCGGGAGCACCGTCCCAGACGTTTTCATTGTTCTCGGTCCATCCCCCACAGTTGGCAGAAAACACGGTGGGCACGATGGCGTTTTCCCCATCCGTCAAGACGAGGGCCGTCGTTTCCTTGACCGCCAGGTCCGTTCGCTCGTGCCGCCCTTCATCACCGGAGTAGGCGCGGCAGTGTTGCTCAATGCAGAAATCAAAGCCGTCAAAATAGTGTTTGCCACCGGCGTGCGCGATGATCTCGCTGCGGGCGGCGACAGCCTGGGCCTTGAGGGCCTCCAGCGGCCAGCTGGGATACATCTCGGCGGGCAAGATGCCCTTGAGATACTCTTCGATAGGCAATTCACCCAGGACGGCCAGATGCCCGTCCCGGTCCAGTTCCAAATCGAAGGGCCCGCTGATTTCCAACGGCGCCTTGCCGGCCCGGGCATCTTCCAGGGCGACCGGACCTGCCGAGCGCACCCGCACCGGCGCCGCCGACACCAGCACGGCGCGGCCCGTGGCATCATGAAACGACAAGGTGCCCTCCGTGGGCCGCTGAATTTCCGGCCGGGTCCACGCCCAGATCTTCTGGCCCCGCAGTTTTTCCTTCAGGCGGGCAGCTTCCTGTTCCGTCGCACACCGATCGATGCCAAGCCAGTACTTGCGGCCATCGTAAACGGCGCCATTGGACGCGGTAACCGAACGCCCCATGGTCGTCACAAAGGTACTGAATCCCTGATCCCGAAAACGCTGTCGCTCTTCCGCAAGGAGTTTCGTCTCATTGTGTGCGAAGGCCTTGGCATAAACCGGGTGCACGATGGTGGCACTGCGGGTAGCGCGATGACGTATTTGCCACCGGCCTTCGGGCAAGCGTTGAAGTCCCTTGTCGGTCGTGGTCACCACCAACGATTCCGTGGCGGTGATATGTTGTTCTTTGGCCGTATCCACATAGCGCATGCGCACCTCAAAGGAGGCACCCGGCGCGGAGGGTGATGGCGGTGTGGTCGTCGTGGCCACGGGCGACTCTGACGTCGTTGAAGGCGCCGGGCGGGATTCGGTAGACGGCGGAACCGCCGTACCGGTCGTGGGGGGCGTGTGGACACACCCGTTCAGGGCGAAGGCAAGATAGAGGGGCAAAACAAGGCGGCACGACCGCTTCACGGACCAGGAAATACAATTCATGACGAGGGAACTTCCTCCATTGCGGAATGCAGTTGGCAATCGTGTTTGAGGTAGTGGGCCTGCGCGGCGGCGACATCGACGTCGTGGCGGGCCATGAGAAGCGCGGTAGGAATGTCATATTCCGTGGCCACCAGGAGGCGGTGGGCCACCGCTTCCGAGCAGCCTGCCAGGCCCTGGACCATGCGCTCGGCACGGGCACGGAGCTTGATGTTGCTGGGGCGCATTTTTACCATGTGGCCCTGGTAGATATAGCCGGACTGGGCCATGGCCCCGGTGGAGATAATATTCAGGGCTACTTTCGTCGCCGTGCCGGCATTGAGCCGGGTTGAGCCCGGAAGTGCCTCGGGGCCGGTGGGCAGCGCAATTACATGATCGCAGTCCACATCGGTCACAAGGGGATTACAGCAAAGCAAGACAGTGGTGGCTCCTGCTTCGCGCGCGTACGCGAGGGCCGCGTGCACGTAGGGCGTGGTGCCCGACGCGGCGATCCCGATGACTATATCGGCGGAGGTGGGCGCGAGCGCGGAGATATCGGCCCGCCCCTGCTCCTGGTCGTCTTCGGCCCCTTCCACGCCTACCCGGATGGCCTGCTCTCCCCCGGCGATAATACCCATCACCTTCTCCGGCGCCGTACCAAAGGTCGGCGGGCATTCGGAGGCATCCAGCACCCCCAGACGGCCGCTCGTCCCGGCGCCGAGATAAATGATGCACCCGCCCGCACGCAAGGCGGCACCCGCACAATCGGTTACCCGCGCCAACGCCGTTGCTTGCTGGGCCAGCGCCCGACCCACCCGGGCCTCATGGGAAATCATGGTATCTACCAGGGCTTTGCTGTCGAGCGTGTCCAGCGGTGGCACCGTGTCGCTCTGCCCTTCGGTGGGCGACAGCGAATCGCCGACGGTGCTGCTTCGAAAACACCAGTCGCATGCTTCTGTTCCCTGTGCCATACGGTAAACCGCGGCGTGACCCCGAAGGGACAAGGCCGTGGGGGTAATCCGTCCATCGTCACCAAGACCATCGAAGAAGTACTGACGGAAGAGGTCGCAGTGCTCCACCACACCTCCCTGGGTAAAGAGGGGCACGGCGACGTCCCCCGCGAGGCTCCGACGCGCTGCGGTGACGAGGGTCGCAAGGTGCTCCGCCTGACTGCGGATACATTCCCGGGCGACCGGGTCCCCGTCCTTCGCCATCTCTGCAACACAGGTGGCCAGCGCCGCCAGTTCTTGCTTGGTAGCCGTAAGCGACCAGGGCACCAGGGCTTCGGCATCCGAAAGCCCCAGGTGAGCCGGCAGGACGGCCTGTAAGGCGGTCTGGGGCCCCACGCCATCTTCGGCACGGGCCACCGCCCGAAGGGCCCCTGCGGCAATCTGATAGGCACTCCCTTCATCCCCCATGACGGTGCCTCTCCCGCCCAAACGTCGGAAGGCGCCTTTTCCGTCATGCACCAGGACCGACGCACCGGTCCCGGAAATCGCCAGGATTCCGGGGCCATCGGGCACATGGGCGTAGAGAAGCGGATGAAGGTCGGTGCTGATTACCACTGATTTCAAGAGGGGAGATACCGCCAACTGTGCCGCGACCGTTCGCGCGACCTCCGCCGAAACCACGCCCGCGATCCCGGCGAGCACCGTAACGTCTTTCTGGTCGGCGGGAATAAGCTGTGCGGCCAATTCCACAATGACCCCCGCCGTGGCGGAAGCCCCATAGGCCAGGGGATTGGAAGGACCGGCGACGGCTTCTCCCATCAGTTGGTCATCCAGATAGAAACCCGCCACACTGCGCGTGCCGCCACCTTCTATGGCCAGAATAGCTGCCATTAGTGATACTCCAATAAGGGGGATTGCCACTCGGGGGCGAAACGGGTCACCGCCCCCGGGCGAATCTGCTGCGCACGAATGATGTCCTGATAGAGAAAAGCACTGGGATTGGGGGTGCGGGTCAGCGTGTCGTGGTCCAGGTGCACCAGGCCATATCGCTGGCGATATCCATGGTGCCAAACAAAGCCATCCAGGAAACTGCGATAGCAGTAGCCCCGGATGGGCACCCCCTCGGCACGTAATCGCATCACGCCATCCACCTGATCCAGCAGATGGTGACAGCGCACCCGGTCGTCGTCTGTGGCGATACCCGCACCTGTGAGGAGCAACGGCACCCCCCAGGAACCCACCTTTCGGATTAATTCCTCGGTCGATGCCCAGTCCGGCTCGGTCTGGTCCGGAGCACAGGGTTCACCAGGAACCCGCTCGTATTGGGCGAACCCGTTTCGAATCCGCCAGGGAGCGGCGTGGATACCCAGTTTTCCCGGGCACGAAAGGGCCACAAAATCAAAGGGGGACGCGCCGTCGGCCGCAGCGCGCAGCATCTTCACATAGCGGTGGGTGAACCACCGGCGGCGGTGCTCCGCAGCCCGGGCGTCCCACGGACTGTAGGGGTCGAGGGGATAGACGTGGGGTACGTACAGCGATACCCCCACCTCGTTCTTGGGGCTGGCCGATTTCAACGTACGAAAGGCCGCGAGGTGGGCCTGCACCAAACCGGCCATTCCCCGTGAAGGCCGTCCGTGACCCTGCGGTGGTGGCCAGCATCGCTCGCCGTAGGCCATGGCTACCCACAACAGGGGCTCCATGTGGGGAATCCAATCATCGCAATGGGCGCCAATGGCGCGGTAGACGGCATTCACGTAAGCCTCGTAGTGGGCCACGGCATCCGGGTGCTCCCAGGCGCCACTTTGACTGAACCACGCCGGAAGGCTGTGCTCTTGCAACACAGCAATGGGCCGCACATCCCGGGAGACCATATCACGGAAGACCTGGGCATAGTGGTCGAGGGCGTCCTCGTCCAGTTGACCCGGCTCCGGCATAACCCGGGCCCAGGACAGGCCATACTGGAGGGTATTGAGCCCCACCTTGGCCGCCATATCGAGGTCTTCTCGATGGCGCTTGAGGTGTGCTGCGGCCCTTTCGGAGGTGGCCCCATCCTGGATATGCCCCGCCCCCTGCTCCCACCGCCACCAATCGGCGTGGAAATCGGCCCCTTCGACGGCATGGGCACAGATGGTTGCTCCCCAGAGGGGTATTTCCTGGCGCTTTACCACGCTATCACTGGTCTCCACGAAACGCACTACACCACATATTGTATACGGGCATTGTATCGAATCGTGCGAGAAACTGCGAGTTTTCTAACCGGGCAGGCCGAAAAAAAACGGGGAAGCACGACCGTATCGCGCTTCCCCGTCTGGGATTATGGTGTAAACGCTCAGCCACCGGCTTCGGGGCTGAATTCGGCTTTCTTGTCTTCGACATCCTTGTATTCATCGGCGGTATCGAGGGCTTCTTTGCCTTCTTCGATAACGGGCCATTCGGCGGCGTACTTCGCGTTCAGCTCAATGTAGCCCTGCCACTTTTCAGGCACTTCGTCTTCGGAGAAGATGGCGGTCACCGGGCATTCATCCACACATACACCGCAGTCGATGCATTCTTCGGGGTCGATGGCCAACATGTTCTCGCCTTCATGAAAACAGGCAACGGGGCATACGTCGACGCAATCGGTGTACTTGCACTTGATGCAGGGTTCGGTGACTACAAATGCCATTTTATTATCTCCTTCTTTACGGTGGATAACACCGAAAATAAATCTGTTCCGCGAATCGAGCACCCAACGGGTAGTCGACATGACCGCGATTCTATCAATGGCACACGGGATTGGTCAACGGTTGACCTATACACTTGTATACACTACAGAACAAAACCATGCACACTTTCGACACCCATCCGCGGCGTGCGCAACGGTGTGCCCTGCCACAACAGGCCTTAACTATGGCCCTTTTCGGCATCCGCTTCAAACTTCGTCCGATTGGGGTAGGTCTTGGCATCGGCCTGATCGTCAAATTCCTTCAGCAGGTCTTTCTGCTTCCGGCTGAGCTTGACCGGTGTCTCCACAATAACACGAACGATTTGATCGCCCTGGCGGTATCCGCGGAGATCGGGCATCCCCATGCTCCGCAATCGAAGCTGGGTCCCCGTTTGAGAGCCCGCCGGAATCTTGAGCTCGGCTTCCCCTTCGAGGGTGGGCACGCGAATCACGGCGCCCAGGGCGGCCTGGCTGAAGGTGATGGGCACTTCACAAACAATGGTCGTGCCGTCCCGTTCGAAGAAGGGGTGCTCCGCAATGTCGATAAAAATGTACAGATCGCCACGACGACCACCGGCCATACCGGCTTCCCCTTCCCCCGTAACACGGAGTCGGGAACCGGAGTCGACGCCGGGCGGCACGTCTACCGAAAGCTCGCGGGCATTCTTGGTCTGCCCCTTACCGCCACAGGTGCGACACGGCTTGGAGATAATCTTGCCCTCACCCTGACACTGGGGACAGGTCCGGGTGACGCTGAAAAAACCATGGGCAACGCGAACCTGGCCCACGCCCTGGCACTGACTGCATGTCTCGGCTTTCGAGCCCGGCGCGGCGCCCGTGCCGCTGCAGTCACCGCAGTTTTCGCGGCGGTTGTAGCGAATTTTTTTCTTTGCACCGAAGGCCGCTTCTTCGAGGGTGATACCCAGACGCAGCTCGAGGTCGTTGCCGGCTTTGGCACCGCCACCACCCCGTTTCCCGCCCTGACCAAAGAGCATATCGAAGAAATCTTCGAACGGCGCTTCAAAGCCCTGACCGCCGCCACCGAAACCGCCGCCGCCAAAGCCCCCCCCACCGAAACCACCCTGGGCGTCGGTGCTGCCAAAACGGTCATACTGGGCACGCTTTTCCGGGGTCTTCAGAATATCATAGGCCGCGTTAATCTGTTTGAGCTTTTCCTCGGCCTCTTTGTCACCGCCCGTCTTGTCCGGGTGGTACTTGTGGGCCAACTTCAGATAGGCCTTGCGGATTTGTTCCTGTGACGCATCACGAGGAACGCCCAGCATTTCATACAGATCTGGCTTCTGTGCCATGAGGTTCTGGCTCCATTCGGCAATATGAGACGGCATCCCCATGACTCCGATATAGCGGAGTCATGGGGAGCAATACTAGCATCTAACAGTCAGCGAAGACAGGTTTACTTGCCTTCTTCTTCGTCTTCATCCACGACCGTGAAATCGGCGTCGACCGCGTCACCGCTGTCATCCGACTCACCGCCATCGGCGGGGGCAGCGCCACCCGCTGCAGCGGCGGCAGCAGCGGCCGCCGGATCGGCACCACCCGCCTGATACATGGCTTCCGCCAGTTTGTGCGAAGCCTGGGTCAGGTTCTCGACCGATTGCTCGATAGCAGCCGTGTCGTCCCCTTCCAGGGCCTTCTTCACGTCGGCGATGGCGGCTTCGATATTCTTCTTCTCGCCTTCGTCGATCTTGTCGCCGTTTTCACTCAGCAGCTTTTCGGTCTGATAGACCATGCTGTCGGCACTGTTGCGCACTTCGATCTTCTTCTTGCGCTCTTTGTCTTCGTCGGCGTGGGTCTCCGCCTCGTTGACCATCTTCTCGATTTCTTCATCGGACAGACCGCTGGACGTTTCAATCTTCAGCTTCTGCTCTTTACCCGTGGCAAGATCCTTGGCCGACGCGTGGAAAATACCGTTGGCGTCCAGGTCGAAGGAGACTTCGATTTGGGGTACGCCACGGGGTGCGGCCGGAATGCCCATGAGATCAAAGTGGGCCAGGGTCCGGTTGTCGCTCGCCATTTCCCGCTCACCCTGCAGCACGTGAATCGTCACGGCCGTCTGGTTGTCGGCGGCCGTGGAGAAGATCTGCTGCTTCGTCACGGGGATGGTCGTGTTCCGCTCAATGAGCTTGGTGCACACACCGCCCAGGGTTTCGATACCGAGGGAGAGGGGCGTTACGTCGAGGAGCAGTACGTCTTTCACGTCGCCGGAAAGTACACCCGCCTGCACGGCAGCACCGATGGCCACCACTTCGTCGGGATTCACGCCACGGTGGGGCGTCTTACCGAAGATTTCTTCCACGACGGAAGCCACGGCCGGCATGCGGGTCATGCCGCCCACGAGAATCACTTCGTTGACTTCGGAAGCGCTGAGGCCCGCATCTTCCAAGGCACGGTGGCAGGGATTCTTACTGCGCTGCAGCAGGTGATCCGCCAACTGCTCAAACTTGGAGCGGCTCAACGTGTAGTTCAGGTGTTTCGGACCGGAAGCATCGGCCGTCACGAAAGGCAGGTTCACGTCGGTCGACATGGCGGAGGAAAGCTCGCACTTGGCCTTTTCCGCACCTTCTTTCAGGCGCTGCAGGGCCATGGGATCTTTGCGCAGGTCGATGCCCTGTTCCTTCTGGAACTCTTCCGCCAACCAGTCGATAATGACCTGGTCGAAATCGTCGCCACCGAGGTGTGTATCGCCGCTGGTGCTGAGCACTTCAAAGCTGTCGTCACCGATGGCCAGGATGGATACGTCGAAGGTACCACCCCCCAGATCATAGACGGCTACTTTCTCATCGCGCTTCTTATCGAGGCCATAG
Source organism: Candidatus Hydrogenedentota bacterium (assembly GCA_034669905.1). GTDB lineage: Bacteria > Hydrogenedentota > Hydrogenedentia > Hydrogenedentales > JAEUWI01 > JAEUWI01. Next base: position 158,006 of record JAXMOL010000006.1, on the reverse strand, counting down.
GCCAATGCGGCGGCCGTGGGCTCGTTGATGATGCGGAGCACTTCGAGGCCGGCGATCTTACCGGCGTCTTTGGTGGCCTGACGCTGGGCGTCGTTGAAATAGGCCGGCACCGTGATCACCGCCTGGGTCACTTCAGAACCCAGGTAGGACTCGGCGGTCTCTTTCATCTTCTGGAGAATCATCGCGGAGATTTCCGGGGGACGGTAGGTGTTCCCCATGATCTCGACCTGACAGTCACCGGAAGCGGTCTCGCCTACTTTGTAGGGGACAATCTTTTCTTCCGTGGAAACTTCGTTGTGGGTACGCCCCATGAAGCGTTTAATCGAGAAGATGGTGTTGGTCGGGTTGGTTACGGCCTGACGTTTGGCCACCGCACCCACCAGGCGCTCACCATCTTTGTTAAACGCGACGACGGATGGGGTCGTACGGTTGCCTTCGGCATTGGCTATGACGACAGGCTCACCGCCCTCCATGACGGCAACGCAGGAGTTGGTGGTGCCTAAGTCAATTCCAATTACTTTGCCCATTGTGGATATTCCTCCTGATAATACAACCCGACGGGGGCTGCCTGGCTCATGGTACGCGCGACGCTCCACTCGGGGAACGATACAGTACGGTACGCTTTGGGATGTTAGGTTATTCGTTTTCGGAAGCGCTGGCTTCCGTTGCGTCATTCTCTGGGGTGGCCTCAGCCACTTCAGCCGGACCACTGCTCACCACCACCTGGGTGGGGCGTAGCACATAGTCACCGAGTCGGTAACCGCGCTGAAATTCTTCCATCACCGTATCCGCTGGAAATTCATCGGAGGGCTGGTGGGTCAAGGCCTCGTGGATGTTGGGATCGAAGGGCTCCCCTTTTGCGGGAATCACTTCGAGACCTTTTGCGCTCAGCACGTCGGCAAACTGTTTCACAATCATTTCGACGCCCTGCGCCAGCCCGTCACTCTTGTCTTCCACGTGACTGAGGGCACGCTCCAGATTATCCACGATGGGAAGCAGATCACGCATCAGGCCTTCGGCGGCCGTCTTGCGAATCCGTTCGCTTTCCCGGGCCATGCGCTTGCGATAGTTCTCGAATTCCGCACGGGCCCGCAAGGCCTGCTCTTTCAGATCATCGCGCTCATCCCGCAGGGCAGCCAGTTCGGCTTCCACGGGATCCAGCTCCTCCTCTACCTCCTCCAGCACGTCCACGTCACCCACGTCGGCGAGTTGATCATCGTCCACTTCCGGCGTATCTTCTGCCGGGAAGTCGACTTCCTCGATGTTTTCTACCTCTTCGTTTGCCATGGATTCTTTTTCTTTATGCTTGTTTTTTGTCATGAAAACGTACTTCTACAATCGTTGGTTAATTCGGCACTTCACGTCTCGGTGATGTGTATCAGCGTGCGAGACGGGTCAACATCCGGCTGACCATTCCCGCCGTGAAATCCACGATGGAGGTCAAGCGCGAATAGGGCATCCGGCGCGGCCCCAGCACGCCAATCATGCCGATGGGTTCATCCTTACAATAGTAAGGCGAAGCCACCACGCTGATGTCTTCCAGACCGAAGTTGTCCCCGATCCGGCCTATATGAATCGACGCATTGACCCGACGTTCGTCGGCCAGGGCATTGCGCAACACCTCCGTCAACACCGTCCGCTCCTCAAAGAGGTCAAATACCTCTTTGGCCCGATCCACCCCCTGGAATTCCGGCTGGGCAAAAAGATGTCCGGCCCCTTCCAGGAAAAGCTGCTTCCGCGTCTGCTGCGGCGCCAGCCCCAGAAGTCGTAGCGCCAGTTCCGCCGTCTTACGACGCTCATCCAGAAAGTTCTTCAACTGATTCTCGATGGCACCGGCCAGACCATCCAGCCGTACACGGTATAGATGGTCATTCAGGAAACGACTCAGGGCCTGCAACTGTTCCGGGTGGACGGCTTCGTCCAGGTTCACCGTCTGGGTGCGCACGCGACCGTAGTTATCGACGATCAACATCACGACCCGGTGGGTAGAGACCGACATGACCTCAATCCGGTTTACATAGGCGTGATCATCACCCGGAGACTCGGCCAGTCCCGCCTGATTGGATATCAGGGCCAGCAACTGGCTCGTGTGTTGCAATACCTCATCGGCATCATTCAATTTTTCGGTGAACTCATGCTCAATGCGATTGCGCTCACGAAGCGTTAGCTCCTGCACGTGCATGAGGTAGTTCACATAGTAGCGGTAACCCGCGTCGGTTGGAATACGCCCCGAACTGGTGTGAATCTGCTGTAGATAGCCCATCTCCTCGAGATCGGCCATCACATTCCGCACGGTAGCGGGGCTCAGACCAAGCTCAAAGCGCTTGACCACAGAGCGCGACCCTACCGGATCGGCCGTGGTAATATAGCTATTTACGACCGCCTGCAGGATCTGTTGTTCACGTTCGTTTAGTTCACGAGCATCCGTCATGAGTAGGCATCCGCGCTTTTAGCACTCAGCCATTGTGAGTGCTAACAGGTGCCCAAAGTCTAACACACCCATTAAGACGTGTCAAGTTGCCAACCGTTGCAAGTGCTGGTCAGCGAAGTATATAACGGGGGTCCATCGGTGCCCCCGTGTGCACCTCCCATGGAATGAAGCCACCCAGTGAATGACGAAAGGATGCCCGGTGATTGACGTAGGGGCGATGCAGAAAACGATGAAACCCCTGGCCTCCCCCCGAGACACCGTGCGCGCCTTGCTCGAGGTCATTGACGTCCGGGAAAACGGGGACCGCCCCTGGGACATCCAGATCCACCAACCGCAGGTATACCAACGCTTTATGAGCGAAGGGCGCCTCGGACTCGGCGAGGCCTATATGGATGGCGACTGGGACTGCGAGGACCTGGTGGGCTTCTTCGACCGTATTCTCCGGGCCAATTTTACCGACCGGGTAGACTGGTGGCGCATGATGGTGCCCTACCTCCGCGCCCGTTTTTTGAATCTTCAGAGCGTGCACCGCTCCCGCGAAGTGGCCGAGCGCCACTATGATTTGGGCAACGACCTCTACCGTAAAATGCTCGATAAGCGCATGGTCTATTCCTGCGCCTATTGGAAGGATGCGCAGGACCTCGACACCGCCCAGGAGAACAAATTGGACCTGGTTTGTCGCAAGCTGGGTCTCCAGCCAGGTATGAAGGTCCTGGACGTAGGCTGTGGTTGGGGCTCCTTCGCCCGCTTTGCAGCCGAGAATTACGGCGTAGAAGTGGAAGGCATTACCATCTCCCAGGAGCAATTGGTATTGGCCCAGGAGCACTGCGCCGGTCTGCCGGTCCACCTCCATCTGAAGGACTACCGCGAACTCACGGGCCAGTGGGATCGGGTTGTTTCCATCGGCATGATGGAGCACGTGGGCCGAAAGAACTACGACACCTACATGGCCCTGGTGCGCGATTGGCTCACACCCGACGGCATGGCCCTGATTCACACGATTGTGGGACGGTATCCCGTACGGCGTGCCGACCCCTGGATCACGACCTATATTTTTCCCGGTGGCATGACCCCCACCCCCGGCCAGTTGGGCACCGCCATTGAGGGCAAGTTGGTCCTGGAGGACCTGCACAACATCGGGGCAGACTACGACAAGACCCTCATGGCCTGGTGGGCCAATTTCGAAAAAGCCTGGCCCGAACTGGAAGACCAATACGGCGAACGTTTCTACCGCATGTGGCGCTACTACCACCACTACTGCGCGGGCTCCTTCCGCGCCCGCTATAACCACGTGTATCAGATGGTCTTGTCGAAACAGGGCGTCCCCGGTGGCTACGATGCCGTGCGCTAGAAAAAGAATTTCACGAAACACCACGGGTGCAACCATCAAGGACAGGAGGCACGCGTGGCCTGGCAGGTGCAGGGCCGTGCAACGTTTGGCCCATGGTGCCACCTTTTACCCTTCGCCCTTCTCATTTCACTATTCACCCTTCACTATTCACCCTTCGAACTTCCCCCTTCAAACTTCATGATGCGCGTGCTTTTCAACGCCATGCAGGCGGGCAACCAGAGCGGTACGGGCCGCTACGTGGAGGAACTCCTTCGCGCGCTGGTCGCCCTGGAGGACGGCCCCCAACTAACCGTCTGGTGGCCCGAAGGCCTGTCCCCAGGCCCCTGGGCCGACCGCGTTGAACTACTCCCCCAGCCTGTGGGCCTCTGGCACCGGATCATGCGGGAGCGACAGATTGGGCGCGTGGCCCCGGCCTATGACGTGGTCCATTTTCCTGCCAGCATTGGCCCCCTGGACGGCGGGACGAACGTGGTACTCACGGTCCACGATTGTATTTTTCTGCGCCACCCCGAATGGTTTCGCTGGGAGCGGGCCCAATACTATCGGTGGGCCGGAACACGCAGCGCACAACGGGCCGCCCATATCATCGCGGATTCACAGGCTACCGCCCGAGACGTCCACACGCTCATGGATATCGACCAGGCCCGCATCACCGCCATCCCCCTTGGGGTGGGCGAGACCTTCCGCCGCCCGTCGGAGCACCACGTGCACGCCGCCCGGAAACGGTATGGCCTACCGGAACGCTTCTTCCTCTATGTCGGCACGTTGGAACCCCGAAAAAACCTCGCCCGGGTCGTCCGTGCCTGGGACCGCGTTGCGGCCGACATCCCCGAAGATCTCGTCATCGCCGGGCGCGTCGGCTGGAAGACCAACGAACTCGACGACGCAATTGCCCATACCCAACACCGGGAGCGCATCCACCGCCCCGGCTTTATCGACGCCTCCGACCTGCCCGCCCTGCTGAGCGCCGCGCGGGCCTTCGTGTGGCCGAGCCTCTATGAGGGTTTCGGCCTGCCCGTGTTGGAGGCCATGGCCTGTGGGACACCGGTAATCACCTCCAACACCACGAGCCTCCCGGAAGTCGCGGGGGACGCGACGTTGCTGGTCGATCCCAGCGACAAAGGGGCCATCGCCGACGCTATGACGCGCCTTTCTCAAGACAACGCGCTACGGGAGTCGCTCCACGTTGCCGGGCCTGCGCGGGCCGCCCAATTCACTTGGCAGCGCTGCGCGGAAGAGACCATGGCGGTTTATCAGCGGGTGGCGATGGCGGGTGATGCCACTTAACAATGGGTCTTATGGGGCGTATGGGGCTTACTACCTTATATTCCTGCAATATCCGGGTTAGACCCGCGTGATCGGTCCCGGCAACCAAGCGCCGTGGGCACAGCCTCGCTTATTGTATAGTCATACGACCCGTAAGTCCCATACGACCCATTCGCCCCTTAAACCCCAACACCCCCATCAACCTACCAGGCTTCAATACATGACCCTCACCGCCATCCTCCTTATTGTGACTGCCGCGTGCGCCCACGTGGCCTGGAATTTTGTCGGGAAGAAACACCACCCCAACCTCCCCTTCTTCGCCGTCGCCTTGGTGTTTGGCAACATCCTCCTCTCCCCCATCGTCGTGTGGAACGTGTCCCTCTTCACGGTCATCCCCCCGCAGGTCTGGGGCTGTCTCCTGCTGACCAGTTGCTTCCAGGCCCTCTACATGACGGGTCTCGTGGGGGCCTACCAAAGCGGACATCTCTCTGTGGCCTACCCCCTCGCCCGGGCGATTCCCGTCCTGCTGGTGGCCCTCATCCGCGTCGTGTGGAGTGGCTCCCCCCTCCACACCGGACTCTACGCGGGCGGCTTGCTTATTGTGGTCGGCGTGCTGCTCCTGCCCCTGCCCACCTTTTCCGATTGGCATTGGCGACATTACCGAAACCGCTCCTGCCTCTTTGCCCTCATCGCCGCCATCGGCACCACGGGCTACTCGATCATCGACGACCACGCGCTGCACCTCTTTCGGGCGGTGCCCGATTCGGGGGACAACCCCGTTCCGCTCACCATCGTCTATGCCTTCCTGGAGAGCACCTTTACCTTTCTGTGGCTCCTGCCGTGGATCCTGACCCACAAGATCCGCCGGCGGGAGGCGAAGGTTATTCTCTTGCGTCATTGGAAAGCCATGTTTCTCACCAGCGGCGGGATGATTCTCGGATACCTGCTCATCCTGATTTCCCTGGCCTACGTCGACGATGTGGCCTACGTGGTGGCCTTCCGGCAACTCAGCATCCCCCTCGGCGCCCTGGTCGGTATCGTCCTGCTCGGCGAACCGGCCCACCGCCCCAAGGTCGTGGGCGTGGGACTGATGTTTGTGGGGTTGGTTTGGGTCGCCCTGGGCTGAGACGCAATTCGGCGCTTCCATTCGCCGCCCACCCACGATGCCCAGGCCGTGCCGCGCGATCTCTGGAAGGCGAGTCCGGCGAGCGTTCCGGAGTTCGTGCGAAAGTAGCATCGGCCATTCGCCGCCCACCCACGACACTTCGACTATCCCCACGCACGAAATACCGACCGTGCCGCACGGTTGCGGGGACCGTGATAGATTGAGAGGACTTGGGTGGCCCCACGCACGAACTCGCGGGGACGCTGGCGCGTCCAGGCGAGATCGCGCGGCACGATTGGGGGCCTGGATGGATTGAGAGAATTTGGCTGCCTATTTATCCAGGGGCATCCAATAGGGCATCTCGTGGACAGACTTCGCGTCACGGTCCGTGTAGTAGAGTTTCGAGGGCGAGAAGGCGTCGGGGTTTCCATCGGCCCACAAGGCATAGAAATCAGGATGGGCGTTGAAGGGACGGCGCACGTAGCTGTGGTTATATTCGGAATTCTCAGTGAGCTGTTTCTTCTTCACCCATGACTTACCCCTGTCCGCACTTTCCCAGAGCGCGACCTCGCCCCCCGTGCCCCACCGTTGGGGTCCGGTTTCCGTCGGGCCGAGGATGCGCCACGTGTCGCCTTCCACCCAGAGTTGTCCCATGTCGTAGTTGTGGGTGGATCGTGTGACTTCGTGGAAGTTCCACTGCGCCCCGTCCCAGTGCACGATTTCCCAGATGCGCGGCTCACCGCCCGGTCCGGGTTGGTGAAGGGCACTGGTCACGACAAGGACAATGGGATTGCCCGCCGCGTCAAACTGCACGTCCTTAAGATAGACGAGACGGCCTTCGCTCTCGTAATCGCGAACGAGGGCGGCGCAATGGGGGTCTGTGAGCGGGGGCGTGATAGTCTCTCCGCTGACGGTGTTCCAGGTAGCGCCCCCATCAACCGTCTTCAGAAAGTACAAGTTCGTCCGCTTATCGACGTTCCCCTTGGGGTGGTAGTTGAAACTCATGAAGACCGTGCCGTCTTGCTGTTCCACGTTCTGGTAGTGCCCACCCATGCCGGCCAGTTTCTGGTCTTCGGCCCAGGTCACACCGTCGGCGCTCGTATTCCAATACAACTCACGACCCCGCGTGTACTTGGTGAAACAATGGAGGAATCCCGAGCCCGAAAGCCAAAGGGGCTGGGGATAGGCAAATTCGCCCTCAAACACCTGCTTCAGGGAGTGGATGTCGTAGGGCTTTTCGCTGCGATAGATGAAGCCGGGCCGCGAACGCCCACGCCCACTGACGAAGACCCACAGGCGCCCTTCGTCGTCGATGGCGAGGGAAGAATTGTCGTGGGGATCGTTCACCCCCTGCTTGTCGTGCACCACGACCGGCACACCCAGTGCGTTGGTGGCATGGTCGTAATAGCCAATCATGTTCAACAGGTACCGCTTCTGGTCCTTCGCGCCGCCATAGACAAAAAAGGTCTTCTGCGCCTCAGCGGAATGAATGGCGATAGGACGGTGCTTCGCCGTATAGGTCCCCAAACCGCCCGAATACTTGTCGCCGAACTCGCTCTTCTGCCCAAGCTCAAACCAGATGGCCTGGTAGCCGGGCTGGGAGTTCGGCGGTGGCGGGTCAGCGGCAAGGGCTCCCGTTACGATCAAGAACAGACACACCAATAGAGTCAATAGACGCATGTTTCTTTTTCCCACTTTGTTGAAGAATGCCCCGCGTTGTCGAAGTCTCGAAAGACGATGGCCACGTGAATGGTGTAGCCTTAGCGATTCTACCACGCGTGACGCGCTACCGCGCAAACGGCCTGGCCTGGTGCGTTTCACGCTGGAGTGAAGCGAAATGGCTTGCTCCATGGGACGTATGGGACGAATGGGACCTATGGAGCGCCGCTTCTCAAAACCGGCGACTACCATCAGACCCATAAGCCCCATACGACCCATTGAAAAACAAGAAAAAGCCCCGGCACCTCAAGAGGCACCGGGGCTCAAAGCTAAATTCTCAATTCACTATTCTTAATTGGCGCTCTGCATCTTGATGAGATTCAGCGCGCTACCGGCTTTCCACCACTCAATCTGGCCTTCATTGAAGGTGTGGTTCACGGAGAATTCTTCCGTGGAACCGTCCCCGTGGGTCAGGCGGATGGTCAGCGGGGTGTTGGGTGCGAAGCTATCGAGGCCCAGAATATCGATGGTATCATCTTCCTGGATCTTGTCGTAGTCCGCAGCGTCGGCGAAGGTCAGCGCGAGCATGCCCTGCTTCTTCAGGTTGGTCTCGTGGATACGGGCGAAGCTTTTCACCAGCACGGCACGGACACCGAGGAAACGGGGTTCCATCGCAGCGTGTTCGCGGCTGGAGCCTTCACCGTAGTTTTCGTCACCCACCACAATCGTCTGGATGCCCTGCGTCTTGTACGCACGCTGCACGGCCGGCACTTCGCCGTATTCACCCGTGAGCTGGCTCTTGACCGAGTTGGCTTCGTCGTTGAAGGCGTTGATGGCACCGATGAGGCAGTTGTCGGAGATGTTGTCCAAGTGGCCCCGGAAACGCAACCACGGTCCCGCCATGGAGATGTGGTCCGTCGTGCATTTGCCCTTGGCCTTAATCAGGAGCTTCATGCCCGTGATGTCGCCACTGTTGGGCGCGAAGGGCTCCAGCAACTGAAGGCGTTTGGAATCCGGGTCCACCACGACCTGCACACCGCTGCCATCTTCGGCCGGCGCCTGGTAGCCGGGGTCGTCGCAGCCGAATCCCTTGGGGGGCAGCTCGACGGCCGTCGGCGGATCGAGCTTCACCTGCTCACCCGCTTCGTTGGTCAAGGTGTCGGTGATGGGGTTGAAGGTCAGGTCACCAGCCAACGCCAGGGCCGTCACCAGAGCAGGCGAGGTCACGAAGGCGTGGGTCTTGGGGTTGCCATCGGCGCGCTTGGCGAAGTTCCGGTTGAAGGAGTGGACGATGGTGTTGGCCTTTTGCTCTTCACCATGGCGATAGCGGGCCCACTGACCGATGCAGGGACCACAGGCATTGGCCAGCACCTGGCCACCAATGGTCTCAAAGTCGGCAAGGACGCCATCGCGCTCCACCGTCGCCCGCACCAGCTCGGAGCCGGGGGTGATGGTGAATTCGGCTTTGGCCTTGAGATTCTTTTCCTTGGCCTGGCGCGCCACGGAGGCGGCGGAGGTCATGTCTTCATAGCTGGAGTTGGTGCAGGAACCGATGAGGCCCACTTCCACTTCCTTCGGCCAACCGTTTTCTGCGCAGACTTCTTTCATCTTGGAAACCGGCGTAGCGCGGTCGGGCGTGAAAGGTCCGTTGAGGTGGGGCTCCAATTCGCTCAGATCGATTTCGATGAGCTGGTCGTAGTACTTCTCGGGATTCTCATAGACTTCCGGGTCGGGACGAAGGTGTTCGGCCTGGGCCTTGGCGAGGGCGGCCACATCCGCACGGTCGGTGGCTTCGAGGTAGCGCACCATGGAGTCGTCGAAAGCGAAGGTCGACGTGGTCGCGCCAATTTCTGCACCCATGTTGCAGATGGTGCCTTTACCCGTGCAGGACATGCTCTCGGAACCTTCGCCGAAGTATTCGACGATGGCGCCCGTGCCGCCCTTAACGGTCAGGATACCGGCCACCTTCAGGATGACGTCTTTCGGGGTGGTCCAGCCACTCATCTTGCCGGTGAGCTTCACACCGATGAGTTTGGGGAATTTCAATTCCCAGGGCATACCGGCCATGACGTCTACGGCGTCCGCGCCACCCACACCGATGGCGACCATGCCGAGTCCACCCGCGTTCACGGTGTGGGAGTCGGTGCCAATCATCATGCCGCCGGGGAAGGCGTAGTTTTCAAGGACCACCTGGTGGATGATGCCCGCGCCGGGCTTCCAGAAGCCGATGCCGTATTTATTGGAAACGGAGGCCAGAAAATCGAAGACCTCTTTGTTGTTGGTGATGGACTCGGCCAAATCGGCTACCGCGCCGGACTTGGCCTGAATCAGGTGATCGCAGTGGGCCGTGGAAGGTACGGCCACCTTGGCCTTGCCGGCCTGCATGAACTGGAGCAGGGCCATCTGGGCCGTCGCATCCTGCATGGCCACCCGGTCGGGGGCAAAGTCGACATAATCGGCACCGCGCGTGAAGGCTTTCGTCGGCGTGCCATCCCAGAGGTGGGCGTATAGGGTCTTTTCCGCCAGCGTAAGGGGGCGCCCTACGATCTTGCGTGCCGCCTCAATACGTTCCGCGGCGCGGGCGTATACCTTCTCGATCATATCGATATCGAAAGCCATGATAAGTACCTTCCAGTTCACTAAAGACGTTGCGTGCAGCGCGCGTACCATTCAGCCCAATTCCCTCTGGACAGTAGCGCTTCGACCGGCCAGCCTGGGCCGATGTGCACGGGGGGACAGGTAACACCGAGGGTGTCACAAGAAGGGGTATTATACGGCGCAGAGGCCAAAGCGCGCAAGATGCGGAAGGCGGGGCTATCGCTGCAAAGGTATGCAAAAGTTAAGTATGGAGATCGTGGGGGCGGGCGGATAGGGTCGATTCCACGGCGATTACCCTCTCTCTTTACGGATTCGGGGGCCTCTGCTATACTGCCTTTGACGAACTTGAGGGTAATGACCGTGAAAACACACACCTATAGAATTCACTTGGAACCCGAACCCGAAGGTGGCTTTACGGTAACCGTTCCTGCCTTGCCGGGCTGCGTTACCTGGGGTGAAAACTATGACCATGCACTGGCTATGGCCCAGGAGGCCATAGAGGGTTATCTCGAAGTACTGGTCGACGATGGAAAAGCAATCCCCGAGGAGTCCCTATCTACACCGATGGACACGCTTGTTCAGGTGACTCCGCCTGCGGCAGTATGACCCGCTTCCCCACCCTCACCCCCCGCGAAGTCATCGCCGCATTGAAACGCGCTGGCTTCGAAGAGCGTCGCCAACGTGGGAGCCATGTCTTCCTGTCCCATCCCGACCGCCCCTTTGTGACGACGGTCCCCATGCATGCAAGAGATCTGCCCCGAGGCACACTGAAAGCAATCATTCGGCAGGCAGGTCTAACCGAAGAAGCATTTCTCGCCTTGTTATAGACTCATCCGGCTGAAACAGATCCAAGCAGCGCAGCACCCAAACATGGTGTCCAAGCGTCCAGGGTGGACCCTATGGACAACCGTTGTGTACCCTGTCCACCAAGTCCACATCGTCCACCCTGTCCACAGCCCCAAGGATTTAGCTTCGTGAAATCTACTCTCGTCTTATTAACTGCCCTTGCCACCTGCGCCCTCTTCCCCGCCGCACAGGCCCAGGACCCCGCACCCAACCCCCTCATGGAAGCTCCGCCGGTCGAAAGCTCCTGGACCGATCTCACCGACGGCCTGACCTCCAAGGAAGACTGGGAGGCGCGACGCCCCGAGATTAAGGCCGCCTTTCTCGAACTCCTCCGCGATCAACACAAGCCCGAGCGCCCACCCCTGGATCTACAGGTGCACGAGACGGTGGAGGTCGAAGGTATCTACACCCGCAAGCTGGTGAGCTATGCCGTGGAAGCCGACGAACGGGCCCATGCCTATATCGGCATCCCCCTGAAGCGGGACGGCAAACTCCCTGCCGTGGTCGCCCTCCCGGGCACCTATAAACAGGGGGCACGTCGGGCTGCAGGCCTGGAAGACGACTCCGACAAGGCCTATCTGGACCACCTCTGCCGCCGGGGGTATGTGGCCATCGCGCCGGAGCACTTCGTATCGGGACACCGCATCCCCGCGAAGGGGCCTTACGACACGACGGCCTTTTACGAGAAGCACCCCGAGTGGACGGCGGTCGGCAAATTCACTTACGAGCACAGCATCGCCATTGACGTATTGGAAACGTTGGAGGAAGTCGACACGGAAAACATCGGCGCAATGGGCCATTCCCTTGGCGGACACGGCACGATTTTCCTCGCGGCCTACGATGAGCGTATCAAGGCGGCGGCCTCCAATTGTGCGGCGCCGTCTTTCCGACACAACCCCAAGGTGACGGCGTGGGCGCGGAACCAATGGTATGTCTACTTCAAGCACCTTCGGCCCGGCCTGTTGAATAACGAATTGCCCCCCATCGATTTTCACCACATGGTGGCCCTGGCCGCACCCCGCGCCATGCTCCAGGTCGACGCCCTCAACGACGGAAACCCCGCCACCCAGCGTCAACGGGTCCTCATGATGCTCGCCACCGCCGACCTCTACGAACTCATCGGCGTTCCGGAAAACTACGCCTTCTTCATCCACGGCCGCAAACACAGCGTGCACCACGAATCCCGGGAACTTATCTACGGCTGGATGGATTCCCACCTGAAGCCCGCCGAAGCGACTGCTACAAAGCTGGTGGCGGAGTAGCCAGGGAACAGCCTTCGCACCAGGCACCACAGGGACGTTCTGCCGCTAGGGCATGACCGGTGCCAGACGTGCGCCACGTGGCCTGACCCGCCGACGAATGACAGGATGTCGCACCACAGCGCGGCAGCATGTCCCGGCGGGTCCGCCACGCAGGCTTGGGTTTCGTTCGGCAGCTGGCGTGACACCTCACCAAACCCCACCTTCCGGTAGGGAAAAGACTACGCTTCGGTAGGCTCTTGAGCGCACCTACTCCCAGAAACCCGGCTCCTTGATAAGCCCGGCCGCTTCGTTGGCCACATCGGTAAAGTGTCGGCCTGTCGTATCCAGGACCTCACAATGGGCCAGATTCCGAATCCGTTTTCGCAATCCGCTCAAGTAGTCCAGGTTGTCTTCCGTAGGTGCGAATCGGGACGGTGTTCGTTTCATCATTCGCTCTACCAGAACCGATAGTGGGGCGTCCAAGGCGATAACCCGCAGGTGGGTGTTCCCCGTTCTCAGTCGCTTTTCCAAAAGGTTCAGGCGATGCTGATGGGCCACGATCCAGCTGCAAAAACAATACTGGGCGCCCCATTGACGGTAGCCTTCCGCGCAATGGACGATATTGCGCTCCACGAGATCCAGCCGCTTGCGATTGGCCCCCCCCGGAAAGGTACGGGCCAATTCGTCCCCATCCAATATTACATTCTGATAGGGGCACTGTCGGGCCAGCGCTGTGGCCACCGTCGATTTGCCGGCACCCGGGGGGCCGATCAATAACACCATTCTCAGGGTCGCCTTCGGCGCGGGTTGCCAGGGCACGTCCACCGTCTTCCTTTGTACATTGCATTGCATGGCGTGTTTCTTGCTCCGTAAGACCCATCCCACCCGGCCGCGCCTCAGACACCCGTCCGATCAGTGGGTCAACATCTACGACGACAGAGCAACGACTGTGCCAGACACCCTCCAGACCCCCATGAAACGCATCACCGTTGGGCTGACCATCCTCGCGGTCACCTTCTGCTTGGCCACGGTAGTCTATATGTTTCAGGGCGACACCCTGGTTGATGCGGCCTATATGGTGGTCATCACCTTGTTCAGCGTAGGCTATGGCGAGATCGGGCCCGTGAACACCCCCCTCGCCCGAATCTTTACCATGTTCGTGATTGTCGTAGGATGCAGCTCCGTACTTTATGTCTCAGGAGGGTTTATTCAGATGGTGATGGAAGGGGAAATCGATAGAAAACTGGGGGACCGGAAACGGGCCAAAGAAATCGGGCAGCTCACGGGGCACGCCATCATCTGTGGCTTCGGCCGGATCGGACAAATCATCGCCCGGGAGCTTCATCTCGGCGAACATCCCTTTGTCATTTTGGAACAGGACGAAGACCGGGTTGAGGCGGCGCGCCTCCGGGATTACATGGTCATCGAGGGGGACGCCACCGATGAACGCTATCTTTCGGAAGCCCGGGTGGAACATGCGGCGACCCTGGCGACGGTTTTGCCCAATGATGCGGTGAATGTCTTCATCACCCTGAGCGCCCGAAACATGAACCCCAAACTCCAGATCATGGCCCGGGGTGAGGCGCCCTCCACGGAAAAGAAGTTGCGCCAGGCCGGGGCCGACCAGGTGGTCTTGCCCGCGGCCATTGGGGGGTTGCGCATCGCCAGCATGATCGCCCAACCCACCACGGCCCACCTGCTCGACAACCTGGAGACCAAGAGCGGGCTGAACGATGACCTCACCCAACTGGGCGTACAGCTCATCGAAATCCACGTCTCCCCCTACTCCAAATATGTGAACAACAACGTGGGCTTCGTGGAGCACGAACGGGACCACCCCCACCTCGTCGTCGCCATCCGCCACCCCGACGGCACCTTCACCCGCCACCCCGAGCCATCGAAGATGGTGAAGGTGGACGACACCTTGGTCTTGATTGAGCACGTGCCGACGTAGGGACGGGCACGATCTGAATTGCTTACGTCTTCGACGTAAGGCCGGCGGGCCGCCGGCGCTCCATAGAGCACGATGCGCGATGAAAAGGCATTAACCCCGTCCATGGGACAATATGAACGCCAGAAAGTCCCCGTCCTTAAAAAACTCGTCGCAGACCTCATGTCCCTTGCCGGGAACGACCTTCATCGTCGCTTCGCCCCCTGCGGCCTTGTAGCGCTTGACCAACTCACCTGCATTTTCTTCGATGGGCACCACGGCATCCGAATCGCCATGAATGTGGAAGATGGGCACCTTGGCCGCCACCAGGGGCGCTACGCGGTCGATGGGATTGTACTTCGCCAAATCTGCCGCGAGCTGCTCGGTGGTCAGTTCATAGGCGGGTGCGGCTTTCTCCAGGCCAGGGTAACTATCGAGATTACACACCGTATAAATCCCTGCCACACACGCCACCGAATCGGGATGTTCCGCGGCCCAGATGTAGAGCATGAGTCCGCCCCGGCTCTGGGGCAGGAGGGCCGCCTTCGGCGACAAGCCGTAGGTCGCCACGATGTGTTCATAGAAGGCCTGGTATTGGGCTGTACCCTTGGGGCTGCCGTAGGACTCCCCCACTTCCACGCCCACGATGAAAAAACCCGCTTCGAGCAAGGGCTTAAAGCAGAAGCTATGACTCGGGTCGGGCAGGTGTCCAATGAAAGTAGGCGCGTACCAGAGCCAGGGGTGATTTCCCTCGCCCTTCAACGTCGGCGGCACGATAACAAAACCCGGTGTCTCGCCCACCATGAAGTCCAGCCGTTGCGCCCCAAACTGAGTGGATTCGGTAACCTCGGCTGCCGCGACGAAAGAGCCCACTAACACGCCCATTGCGAGGGCCACCACACAGCCAATTCTCCCAATGCTCATACCCAAGATTCCTTGTCGTGTTTTTCCTTCGTAGCGCGCCGCAGGCACGCCCCACACAAAACGTAGTCCCTGACCCCTGATGATAATACCTGCTTAGGCCACCAAAAGGATATGGCCCGGGTGTTACCACGCGATCCCATTGAAATCGGCCCGTGGTCGATGTACTTTTTGTGGACGCGCACGCCAACATCGTCAGCGCGATGGTGCCACCCGATCCCAACCGACCGCCGGTCGGGTTCGGGTGCCTTGACGCTCAAGCACCAGAATCATTATTGGCTTCAGGCGCAGAACACAGACTACCTTTTCAGGCCTCGCAAGGGTGAAAACGTGGAAACGTTTTCTAACCAAAAAGAACGCATAGAACACGAAGCAGCCGAAGGCTGCAACCAAATAATTGACCACGGATAAACCGGATAACACGGATGCCTAGGGACGGAAGCCTTCCGACAGTAGCCCCTCGAACATTCCGAAGCAACGAGATTCTAATTGGGTCCATCCTATTTGTATTCTATCTTTCTTCATCCGTGATATCCGTTACATCCGTGGTCAAAATGTCTTCTTATTTCTTCACGGCCCCCGCCAACATGGTCAACGGGCTCAGACACGATTGAATCTCGGTAATCTTACCGTCTTCCAACCGGATGAGTTCCGCCACCCGCATGCGCTGTTCGTTGGCCGTGTTGATGCCTTCATAGAGGATGGCGGCGTGGCCTTCCGTGTACAGCTCATCCACCATCACCACCTCCCGCCAGGCGGGACCGTCGGCACACATCGCCACAAAGCGGTCCGCCCCTTCGACACGAAAAAGCGCTGCATCGGCCACCACCTCATCGGCCAGGGCCGCCCGCATGGCGGTGAAATCTTTCGTCTGCCATCCTCGCCAATAGGCGTGGATTGTTTGCCTCGTTGCCTCGGACACGTTGCCGGTTCTCCTGGGTGTAGTTGTATTCGGTCGTAGCCGCGATGGTACCAGCCGAGACTACTTTGCAAACTGGACACTCTCAAGTATCTTCCGCACTGTGTCACCCGAACTCGGCATGGAATATGACGCCGACAGGGTCAGTGTCGAACCGCCGGACACTCCCGAAAACGCGATTCTCATGTGTCCGTCATTCGTCTGCACCAAGTCGGCTTTCCGACCATCAACTGTGACCTTCTGTCGCATGTAGCCCGGGTGATCAGAATACTCCTCCAACGTGGAAGAATACTGTCCATAGTCGTACCACAGCTCGATGCCGTCAATTTCGTATTTCCCGACCAACGAATCGATACCTTGAACAGGAATCTCGTTGATACTGGGCGGCGCATCAAACGTGAAGAGGTTGTGAACGGAAACCGTATTCCATCCCTGTGGCACATTGCGCTTAATTTCTTGCCGTACTGAACATGCGACAGCGGACACGCACAGGCTTGCAAGCACGAAATAGATGTCGATTCGTTTCATTGATGACACACCTTTCTGGTCGAGACCATTTGCGCAACAAAGGCGAGCTTAGCAAAGGCGTTGTGCCCCCTCCAAATTGCTTCGACAGGAGTAGGCTTTACTCCAATGGCTACTCCCCCCGGAGCAGGCCCCATGGAGACCACCTCAACTCCCTACACGATCCACCCAATCAAAATTCCAAATTCACTATTCTCAATTCACTATTCATTTCTTTTCCGTCAATTATCAACTATCAATTGTCAACTGCTATAATCCCGTTTCCCTCGCATGCGCATAGTCCGTGTCTTCCCAGACACGCCGATTATTCTATTTTCAGGACACGAATGATAAAGGAGAGTACCCATGGCCCCCACAGGCGGCAACACGCCCGACGCGGATCGTCAATTTTCGAAACAGATTTCTGAATCCCCCGAACGGGCTCCGAGCCGCTCCATGCTGCGGGCCGTGGGCTTTGGCGATGAGGATTTCAAGAAGAACATGATCGGCGTGGCTTCCACGTGGAGCATGGTCACCCCTTGCAACATGCACATCGACGTGCTGGCACGGGAAGCCGAGCTGGGTGTGAACAAAGCCGGCGGCAAGGGCATCATCTTCAACACCATCACCATCTCGGACGGTATCTCCATGGGTACGGAGGGCATGAAATACTCCCTCGTCTCCCGCGAAGTCATTGCCGATTCCATCGAGACGGTTATCGCCTGTGAAAACCTCGACGGTTTTGTCGCCATCGGCGGTTGCGACAAAAACATGCCCGGCTGCGTCATGGCCATGGCCCGCCTCAATCGCCCCTCCGTCTTCGTTTATGGCGGCACCATCATGCCGGGCGATCACAATGGCAAGCCCGTCGATATCGTCTCCGTCTTTGAAGCCGTGGGCGAACACGCCAATGGCCGTCTCGACGACGCGGGACTCAAGGCCATTGAATCCTGCGCTATCCCCGGTGCCGGTTCCTGTGGCGGCATGTACACGGCCAACACCATGGCCTCCGCCATCGAAGCCCTGGGCCTCAGCCTGCCCAACAGCTCCGCCCAGGCCGCCATCTCCAAAGACAAGGCCCAAGATTGCCAGGAAGCCGGTGCGGCGGTCATGCACTGCATCAAGAACAACATCCGCCCCCGCGACATCCTCACGAAGAAGGCCTTTGAAAACGCCATTACCGTGGTTACGGCGCTTGGCGGTTCCACGAATGCCGTGCTTCACCTCCTCGCCATGGCCCACACGGCGGAAGTGGACCTCCACATCGACGACTTCACCCGCATCGGCCAGAACGTCCCCGTCCTGGCGGACCTCAAGCCCAGCGGCAAGTACGTCATGAACGAGCTCGTGAAAATCGGCGGCCTGCCCCCCCTCATGAAGATGCTCCTCGACAAGGGCCTCCTCCACGGCGACTGCCTCACGGTTACGGGCAAGACCCTCGCCGAAAACCTCGCCGGCGTAGGCACCTACCCCGAAGGCCAGGACGTGGTCCGCTCCTTCGACAATCCCAAGAAGCCGGAAGGCCACCTCGTCGTCCTCTATGGCAACCTGGCCGAGACCGGCGCGGTCGCCAAGATTTCCGGTAACGAAGGCACGAGCTTCACCGGCGAAGCCCGCTGCTACGACTCCGAAGAGGCCGCCCTCAAGTGCATCCTCGACGGCACCATCCAGAAGGGCCACGTCATCGTTATCCGCTATGAAGGCCCCAAAGGCGGACCCGGCATGCGCGAGATGCTCGCCCCCACGGCAGCGGTCATGGGTAAAGGACTCGGCAGCGACGTCGCCCTCATCACCGACGGCCGCTTCTCCGGCGGTAGCCACGGATTCGTGGTGGGTCACATCACCCCCGAAGCCCAGGAAGGGGGACTCATCGCCCTCGTCGAAGACGGCGACCCCATCACCATCGACGCCGTCGCCCACACCATCAACCTCGGCATCGACGAGGGGGAAATCGCCAAACGCCGCGCCGCCTGGAAAGCCCCCGAAGCCCGCTATAAAAACGGCGTGCTCGCGAAGTATGCCAAGCTCGTGGCCTCGGCTTCTGAAGGCGCGGTAACGGATAAGTATCTGGACCTGTAGGGTTCCAGCAAGTTTAAGAACAACAACGCGGGCGATTCACCACGGTGGATCGCCCGCGTTTTTAACTGGGCATTTTCTTTAACCACAGAGAACGCAAAGAGCACAGAGATAGGCTTCTTTGTGATCTCTGCGTTCTCTGTGGTTAATACATTTCCAATCTCATACTGCTCCACCTCATGCCTCCAACACGCGAGACAGGCTACGCGCTCCCTTACCCCGCCAACACCCGCAATACCATCTCCGGCTCCCGCGCCACGATATTCAACAACACCAGCGCAGGCCCTTGCGGCTTCCGGTCGCCGCGCTCCCAATGACGCAAGGTACTCACACTGATGCCAAAGGCCGAGGCGAACTCGGATTGGCTCATGCGCACCCGCGCCCGAATGGCTTTCACATCCAGGGGCGTCACCTCGTGAACCACCGCCTCGGAGCAACGCCCTTCGGAATAGGCGACAACTTCCTCGAGGCCTTTTTTAATGCTTTGAAATATTTCGCTCATGACAGTTTCCGGATCGGAACGTCTCCATTGGTGTTGGTTAAAGGGCAATTTTGTTTGATGGGAACTCGCTACAAAGCCCATGTCAATATCTAAGACGCATCGCGTCAACCGCTTCCGTATTTGATAGGTATTTGAATTGGTCGACAAAAACCAACGCTTACCATCACATCAAGAAGCTGACGATTTGATAGGATGGAATCTCGTGCCAGTGTCGCGCCCATTCAGTCAACGAGAATGCAGGAAACAGGCTATGCTATTTTAGACACCTTAGCGCGGTCAATTACCTTGATGGCCGAACAAGCATGTGAGAAAGATAGCCATGCCCGAACCAGAATCCCAAATCCTGATCTACCAGCCCGAAGGGGGCCGTACGCGTATTGACGTGCGGCTGGAGGACGAGACGGTCTGGTTGACCCAGGCGCAAATGGCGGAGCTGTTCCAGGCGACGCCTCAGAACATAACCCTCCACATCAAAACGATTTACGAAGAGGCGGAGGCCGAGGAGCAGGCAACTTGTAAGCATTACTTACAAGTTCAACAGGAGGGTGAGCGAAAGGTTCGCCGCTCCTTGAAGCACTATAATCTTGAGGTCATCATCGCGGTGGGCTATCGGGCCCGGTCCCACCGGGGCACTCAGTTCCGCCGCTGGGCGACGGAACGATTACGGGACTATCTGGTCAAGGGTTTCGCCATGGACGATGAGCGCCTCAAGGAAGGGCGGAACCTCGGGGCGGACTATTTCGACGAGCTCCTCGAACGTATCCGCGACATACGGGCCTCGCCCAAGGCGTGTCGCCGCAATAGCGGCATGGTATGCATGACTACGGAGGACCGTAGTCACGAGCCATTCTTGATTAAAAAGCGGTTGGCTGCGAACGAGAAGGGTCGCTTTATGACATCGCGAACCCGGATGAAATGGGGTCGGTCCATCGCTGCCCCCATGCACAGGAACCTGAGAACACCCTTCATTCCCCATCCGGCACCACGTGAAAATACGTGCCCACGATACTGCTCTGCCAGTGGTCGTTGGGATTGGTGCGTGCATAGACCACGAGCAGTACCCCGGGTGCAATTTCTGAGGTTGAAATATAGTTTCCGCAATCGGGCGGATAGAGGTCCTGGAAGAAGGGCATGATGGGACCCCAGCTCATCCCGTCGTCCTGACTGAACATGAGCCAGTTTCCGGGGCGGCCGTAGGTCACCGCGATGACGCCACTTTTCATGCGCTGGGCATCGGGCCAGGTACCGAAGGGGGTAATGGGATCGGGCGTCCCCCAGGTCACGCCACCGTCGAGGGATGTAGCCAGATAGACGGGGGTTTGCTTCGCGTAGCCAAAGGGCATGTCCACCGTCTCATCGCCGTAGTTGTGGCTGCCCATGGAACCCTGATAACTCGCTCCCGAGCGCATGTAGGCCTGGACCCGTCCGTCGGGTAGGACGAGCAGGGACGTTTCGTCGAAACCCTCGCCCCGTGCCTCTTCGGAATGGTCAACGGCGATGGTGGACAAATAGTGCCACGTCTTGCCCCGGTCGGTGGAACGCAGCACCAGGCTGCGAAATTTCTTTTCGTGCACGGGGCCTTTCTCGTTTCGGGTATACATGCTCACGAGCAGAGAACCGTCTGGCAGGCCAACGATTTTACGACAGAGGACGCCACGCCAATCCCGAATGCCTTCTGGGAGATAAACACGGGCCGGGTCGCTCTCGCGGGTCTTGCCATTGTCTTTGGAGCGAAAGAATTTTGCCTCAAAGATCCCGTCCTCCTCGGTCTTCACCAACGATACTTCCGGGCGCCCTTCGCCCGTGGCATCTTCACTGGAGAAGGACGACTGAAACATGATGACTTCGTTGTCGGGCGTCGGGTACTGGTACGTCGAATTCTCCAGGATGTGCCCCGCGGGCTCCCACGTCTTGCCGCTGTCGGTCGAACGTTGGTCGTGAACTTGGATGTCGCCGTTGTTAAAGGTGAACACACTCCCCGCTGGACAAAAGCTTCGGTGTTCGGGCGCAATTACCTGGGTGGTGCCCCGAATTATTTTGAGCCCCGGAACATAGGTCACGCGGGGCTTGGCCTGGCCGTGCTCTGGTAGGATGCTCCAATGGGGCGTCTCGGAGACGGGATCTGGTTTGTTCTCGGCTCCTTCCGCGGGCGTAGGTGCCAGGCAGATGAACACGGCGACCGATAACAGGATTGTTCTGAGGTGGACAGGGGGATAGATTCGCATGGTCACTTTCTTTGATGGCGGCAATTCGTTGAATGGAGATAAACGCACAGGTCAGGACCCGCCAAACTTCGCCCAGAGTTTTGGAAACTTCTCGGCCAGTTCATCCTCTTCCCATTCCTCCCCCGTCGGATCGGCGGGCTGTGAAACGGGGCTGGGCGGCAAGTTCTCCCCCGTCTTCTCTTCATAGACCGCCGACGGCACGTATTGAAAGCCCTCGTAATCGAGTTTTTCCGCAACGCCATCAAATTCGGCGTCTGCCAGACACTCAGGATTCTTCAACACCCTTTCGAATCGGTCACGTCCCTGACAAATGAGCGAAGCCCGAAAATCCTGAAAGGAATCGTCAGAGCAACCACCGCGGACAATGTAGGCCGCTGCCCAGAGGTCCCAGCGATAGGCCTGCGCCTCACACGTATCGAAATACGTCGCGAAGGCGACCACATGCTCCGCAGAGAGGGACTCCAGGGCCTTCCGCAGTGCGGCCTCTTTTACGTCAAAATCGTCGCCCGACGCCCCGTGGACTATTCCGATAATCTCCCAGAACTGCTCGATGGTCAGGACCCCATCGATCTCCGGCAACGCCATGTCGGGAACGGGTGCCTGATCCGGGGGCTTTGCCGCTACCACGTGGCCTCCGGCCGAAAAGAACGATATCAGCTTGGCAAGCAGACGTTTCATGGCGTTGCGCTCCCGTAGGTGATTCAGCGATGGCCTTCGTTTGGAGTCTATCGGAAGGAGGGTGTGGAATCAATGAACGCAAACCGCCCACGAAATACGGTGGACGCCACGACTTCCAGCCTACAGCCCCAACAGACACCCATCCACGTAGGTCTTGTCCCGCCCTGGCAAGACGGGGTCGTGGGCGTAGAAGACGATGTAGACCTTGCCGTCACCCAGCGAAATCATATCCTGCGAGCCGCCGGTGGCCGAGTTGGCGGGGATGCCCTTGGTCCGTGAATAGTAGGGATGGCCGCGATAGGACCATTCCAGGCCGTCGGTGCTGGTAAACACCGAGGTGGTGCGGCGCATGACGGGGGAATCGCGGATGCCGCAGGCCATGACGAATTCCCCGGAGGGCAGGGTCAGGATGGTCGGGTAAATGCCCACCATGTCCGTCTCTTCCGGCGTGCTCCAGGTGGCTCCATTGTCGGTGGACTGACACCGCCACATATTGTTCAGCTTGAAGTCGGCTCCTCGGTGCACATCCACCCGGGCATAGGCGATGATGGTGCCGTCTTTCCGCACGGCGAAGGCTTCCTCGTTGAAACCCTGGCGGGTCTCGTCTTCGGCGGGGGGATCCTGAAAGACCACTTCCAGCCTTCCCCATTCTTTTCCGCCGTCCCTGCTCCGAAAGAAGCCAGCGCCATAGGCATAGCCCGGCTCGTCGTCGGCCTTGCCAGAATAGCAGTAGGCGGGGATGATGAGGTCACCGTTGGGGAGGGTGTAGAGGTCCCCCGTGGTAGAGGTCAGTGCCCGGGGTGCCGTGGGCAGGAAGCCGACGGAGTTGAAGGTCTGGCCGTTGTCGTCGCTCCGCTTCAGCTCGATGGTGGATTCCCGGTAGTTGAAGACGCTCTCCCGGCTGGTGTCCACGTGGGCGATACGGAGAAGCAGCATGAGGATGGCCCCATCGGGCAATTGAACCAGTTCGGTGAAGAGGCCTTCTTTCGGGTTCTTCGGCTCCACGATGAGATAGGGCGCGGACCAGGTCTTGCCTTCATCCGTGGAGCGGACGACGTAGCACTTCGAGCCCGCCGCCGAGTCCCCCTTGTCGGTAAAGGTGGTGAGCAGGTCGCCGGACGTCGTCTGGACCAATCCACCGGGGGTGACGGCGTCCACAACCGTGTCATTCACCGGGCCAGAGCGGAGCACCTCCAGGGGCGGGGCCTCGGCGAAAACCGACGGGGTAAGGGTGAAGCTGAGTACTATCAGGCAGCCATATAGGATCGTTAAGCGCATTCGAGAATCTCTCCAAAGTGTATCGCCAGAACCTGGCCCGAGATGCCGCGCGCCTAATGTAAGACGACCGGCAGATGCTGAAAGTGTTGGTCGGCGGTCAAGATTTCCACGTCATACCGTTGGGCAATCACCGCAATCAATCCATCCGTCAGGGGAACGGTGATACCCCGTCGGCGCAATGTATTCAACAATCGACCGGCTTCTTCCCAGTCTTCCTCCGTAGTGGCCAACCGGGGAAGTCGCGCGATCAAATATCCTATCTGCGCCTCTTCTCGTTCGCCTTTCGCCCCGTGTAGCAACTCCGTAACCACGACGCCACATAGCAGGGCCCGATCGCTTTCGATAAGGGCAGCCACCGGCTCGGCCAGCGCTCCCCCACCTGGACGTAAGAAATCAATCCAGGCACTGGTATCAAGCAGTACTCCACTCACGACGGCGGTGTATCCAGCGCACGCAGTTCACGCCAATTGTCCACCATATCCACGGTGCCACGCATGGCGAGAATCTTCTGCTTTTCCTGCTCCTTAATATAGGCCGCCAAGGCGATTCGAACCGCTTCCGACCGATTGGTGGATTCCGTGAGTTCCATCACCTGCTCAAGGAGAGAATCATCTATATTCAGCGTTGCTCTCATACCATTTACCTCAATATTGTATGAAGCTCTTGCTCATTGTAGCATACGAATCGAGGTGGTCACGCTGAATTAAGCCCCGGACAGCGTCTTGCTTGAGCCGGATACCACGACTACAACGCCTATTGATAGGTCTGCCCATTGTGTTTCAGCCAGCCGCCCACGTGACGGCCGCGCGGATCGTGGTGGGTCCAGTGGACGACCCCGCCCTTTTCGTTCCATTCATAGACGCCGTAGAATTCCACCATATCGCCCTCGCGCAGGCTACCAATGCGCGGGGCCAGATCGATATTGTGGGCGATGAGGAGGGTGTTCCCGTTCGAAAGCCGCAGGATGAACTTCTGGTGGCGGCTGCCCTCGTTGTCATCGGGGAGGATGCGGCTCACTACGGCGGAACCATTGACCTGCACACTGCTCCGGCGACCCTGCCAGGCCTGGAGTACCTGCTGGTCAAAGCCAACGGCCACTTCCGGGGGCAGGACAGGCAGCGCGGTCGGCAAGTCGACCCGTTCCCTGGCAGGCGGACGTTGCTCCACCTGTGTCCCGAGAATTCCCAAAAGGATCACGCCCACAATGGCCGCAAACAGTATTTTCTTCAACATATCATCCACGATGCGCTCCCGCTACGTTGGCCCCCGAGGGCTCACATCAATAATCTTACCGCCCCTTCGGCCATGGCCTTCCGGGCATATTTTTTATCGGCCGTCACCAATTCGGCACCCGTCTCCAGCGCCACTGCGTGGTAGAGCGTATCGAATAAGTGATGGCTGTGCTTCTGCGAAAGTTGGGCTGCCCGGGTATGTATTTCCCAATTATCCAATACGGAAAAGGCCAGGAGATCCAGTAGGTTGATTGCACTCTCCACCCGGCCCGGCTCCCTCCGAACGATAACGGATAGCACTTCGATGCGCCAGTGGACGGGCTGCACCACCTCATCCTCGCCCCGCTGAACCCTATCGAAAAGGGCCTTCGCTTCTTTTGTGTGTTCTTCCTCGGGATCATCATCAAGAAACCATTTGACGATAACACTCGCGTCAAGTACACACTTCATTCACGAATTTCCTGCCGAATCTGGTAAATTTCTTCGTCGGTAATGGGCTTGGCGGTTTTCCTGAACTCCAAAATAGCATCCATCGCCTTGGCGCGGCGTGCCTGCTTTTTCTTTTCATTGATGGCTTCTTCTATCAGCTTGGTCAGTATGGCGCTCTTGTTTTCGCCCGCGAAGTATTCGTTGAACTCTTCCTTGACCTTGTCTGGCACACTGAAGTTCATCGTGCCCATGGCTATCGCCTCCTTTGTTGAAATCTTCAACAATATTGTAGCACAGCCCCGACCCGTGTCAATCAGCAACCACCGGCAGAGCCGGGAATATGAGGGAGGCCCCTAAAAGGGGGCCGATTTGTCAAACCCATGGACGAAGCCAACGCATTTAGTCCCCTAGGGACTAAAAAGGAACATGGCACACACCGCCAGTATATGATTGCCAGCAACTAGCTCAGGAACGGCAGAGCCGGTGGTTTAGCTTGGACCACTAGATTCTTGCACTGTCCAGTCGGCGATAGCCGTGGAAAGCTCCATCCTAACCTGTTTCATACCCGCAACGTCCCACAGATTCTCCTGTTCCATGGGGTCCCGCTCCAAATCATACAGTTCGCCCTCCCCCGTGTCGTGCCAAACATTCAGCTTGTAGCGTCCGCTTCGAATCATGGTGGCGTTGATGGGTGGTTCCCAATACCGGTGACCATTGCTCATGCCGGAATTTCGATAGCAGCAGTAGCCCGCGTCGTGTACCACGCGGGCTTCCCCCCGCGCGAGGGGCAGCACGTCACGCGCGTCGGGCATTTGCGAAGCGTTTTCCGCTTCGGGCACACCCGCCGCCGCCAAGACCGTGGCGGCAAGATCATGGAGTTGCACCAGTCCCCCAACCCGTCGTCCGCCATCGAAGCCCTGGGGCCAGCGCATAAGCAAGGGCACCCGCACATTGGGGTCGTAGAAAAAGGCCCCCTTCACCACCAATCCGTGATCCCCCAGCATGTCGCCGTGGTCGCTCGTAAAGATGACCAGGGTTTCCTCCGTCAACCCAAGGGCATCGAGCTTGTCCAGCACCCGACCAAACTCCCGATCGCCATAGGCCACCGACGCGTGGTAGCCATGGCGCATCGTGGCCATGTCCGCCGGTGACAGGGTATCCACATCCGCGAAATAGTTCTCGTGTCGCTCCCGGGCAATGTCTGCCGGCTCAGGCCCCTGCCCACGCGGGGTCGGTGGTGGGATGGCTTCCCGGTTCACCAAGGCGCCCATTTCCTGCGGGTAGTGTTCGTAGGGATTGTGGGGTTCAAAGACACTCATCATGCAAAAGAAGGGCTTGTCCGGGTCACGCTCGTGCTCCAGAAATCCGAGGGTCCGCTCGGCGGCCCAGTGGGTCATATGGAGATGTTGGGGCACATGGGTCACGCCCCGCCCGTCGGCCTTCAATCGCTTGTAGAACGCCGGGTCTTTATTCTCCAGCCACCGCGCATAGGCCTGATGAGGTGCATCCATATGCATGCACCCCTCATTGCACAACTCGTAAATATCGAAGCCGTCGTGGGGGTGACGGGTCTGGCTTTCCGTCGCCGCCGCCGACACGTGGAGTTTGCCAAACAGCGCGGTCTGGTATCCCTGTTCCCGAAGGCGCTCGGGAAAGAGTACCTGCTCATGGGAAAGGTGATCATTGAGTTGGCACACGCCATGGTCGACGATGTGTTTCCCCGTCATAAGACTCGCCCGCGAAGGCGTACAGATGGGGTTGTTGACGTAGCAATTTTCGAAGGCCACGCCCTCCGCCGCCAGGCGATCCAAGTGGGGCGTGTGGGCGAAGTCCGCGCCATAGCAGCCCAGCGAGTCGTAGCGCTGCTGGTCCGTCATAAGGAGGAGGATGTTGGGTCGTTTGGGTGGCATGACCTCTCCGACAGTCGACGTTATTTCAGGCGAAAGGCCAATACATAATCCCCCTTGGTGCCCTTGGCCTTCCCACCGCCCCCCGCAAAGAGGGCCACATACTGTTTTCCGTCCCGTCCGAGATAGGTCACGGGTGCGCCTTGCCCCGCCACCTCGGTGTCATAGGCCGCGAGCACCTCCCCCGTGTCCACATCAAAGGCGCGAAGTTTTGCGTCCAATGCCGCGGCCACGAAAAAGAGGCCGCCTGCGGTGACGGTGCCACCACCAAAGTTCATTTGACCCGTCGGGCCCTCCCACGCCACCTCCTCGAAGTCACCCAGTGGCTTTTGCCAGACGAGGGTTCCCCCGGCGAGGTCCAGTTTCGTAACTGTACCCCAGGGGGGCTTGATGGCCGGGTATCCTTTCGAATCCCGAAAATGGCGCGCCCGAGCGGAAACGCCGTAATTACCTTTGCCGTCTTTTGTCACCTGGGTGACATAGGGCAATTCATTCGCCGCAACGTACAACATTCCGCCCGGTGAGACCGCGGCACCCGACCAATTGCCACCACCCAGTTGTCCGGGAAACACGATGCTACCCTCGGGAGAAGGGGGGGTAAACAGCCCCTCGGAGCGAAACCCGTCGTACTGTTTTTGAAGGGCTTCCAGCGCCGCGGGGTCCACACTGTGTAGATCGTCCCGTGTCATGCCCTGCCGGGCGAAGGCGGGTGGTTTCGTGGGAAAAGGCTGGGTCGGCGACGCCACTTCACCCGGCACGGTGCTCGCCGGAACGGGGCGCTCTTCTATGGGAAAGATGGGCGTGCCAGTGACGCGATCAAAGGTATAGACGAAGCCCGTTTTCCCCACGACGGCCACGGCGGGAATGGTTTTCCCATCCTGCTTCAGGTCGAAGAGTATGGGCATGGCGGGCAGATCATAATCCCAGATGTCGTGATGCACCGTCTGGAAGTGCCACAGGCGCTTACCCGTCTTCGCCTCCAAGGCCACCAGCGTATTGGCGAAGAGGTTGTCGCCCTTGCGGTCGCCGCCGTACTTGTCGCTGTTGGGCGCGCCGAGGGGGGCATAGAAAATGCCCCGCTCTAGGTCGGCACTGATGGGGGCCCAGGGATTACACCCGGACCGGTCCGCACTGCTGCCTGCCTCCCAGGTGTCGTAGCCCAATTGGCCGGGTTGGGGCACCGTATCAAAGGTCCAAACCCCTTTCCCCGTGTGGGCATCAAAGGCGCGCAGGGGCACGTAGTGCAGCCGTTTTGACGACGAGTCCGATATGCCATAGGGCTGGAGCAAGACATCCTGGCACACGGAAGGGGGTGAGCTCAGGAACAGGTAGCCCCCGCCATCGGCCAGACCGTCCCGCAGATTGAGACAACCCCCGTCGCCAAATTCCGGGTCTGGCAGACGGGTGTCCAGATCAATGGAATAGATTCGTCCGTCGCGCACCGGCAGAAAGATGCGCCGCTTCGTACCCGAGGTCCAATAGGTCACGCCACGGCTGGCGAGCCCGCCCCCCTGGGTCTCGGAAAGGTTGAGCGGAGGATCGGGCGAAAAGCGGAACTGCTCCTCCCCGCTGGTGGCATCGAGGGCAATGAGTCGGGAGAAGGGCGTGATGACATAGAGCACCCCGTCCACCATGAGGGGTGTGCACTCCGTGTAATGGGCCGTCCCCTCGGCGATATCCCCGGTGCGATAGGTCCACGCCCGCTCCAGTTGGGCCACATTCCCCCGATTAATCTGGTCGAGTGCAGAAAAGCGAGCGCCCCCGGGGTCCTGACCATAGTAGGGCCAGTCTTCGGCCTCCCCATTACCGCTATGCATTGCGGCCAGAGTGGACAACAAGAGCAGGCCCAATCGGCCACGACGTTTGATAAAAGACATGGGGAGCCTACTTTCTATGAAACCCTGGGGGATCCGTTATGGCTTCAAGGGTGCCGCCGCCTCCGGGTTGGCTTGCTGGAAGTCTTTTCCCAGCAGGTGAGCTACCGTAGCCGCCACCTGTGCCTGGGTGGTCGGGATATTCTTCACCAACCCCTTCGCAGGAATGCCCGCGCCATAGAGGGCCATCCAGATGCGCTCCGAGCCCACCACCTTTGCCCCGTGGCCGGTCCAGTCGTCAATCGTGTCACCCCGACCGTGGTCGGTCGTCATGACCAGCGCCGTCTTTCCTGCGTATTGGGGCATGGACTGGAGCAATTCCCACAGCCGCCGCACATAGTCATCGGTGCGTCGGGCAGCGGCGAGATACATGTCATAGCGTTTGTCGTGGGCCCAGTCATCGGTTTCACCAAAGGCCACATAGAGGACCCGGGGCTGCTTCGCTTTCACATACTCCACCGCGCCATGAAAGGTGGTGAAGTCAAATCGAATCCCACCCCAATAGTGGGGGGTCTCGTCGGATATCTGATTGAGAAAGCGGAGATGCTCCGGGTCATTCGAGACAGTGAGGGGCATCCATCCCGCATTCACCGGGATACCACTCCGCTCGGCGTTGATAATATAGGGGAACACATCCCAGGAGGCGAAGGCGGCAACGCTTTTTTCGAATCCCGGCTGCTGATTCAGCCACTCCAACACCGTGACGTTCGCGTTATTCTTCTTGGCGTTGGAATCAATCTTCGGATCGACGATGCCGGTCAGCATTTCCGCATAGCCAGGATAAGAGAAATTCAGGCCATTGGTCACCACCGACGGACTCCCACTCTCGGCGTGTCCGTAGACCTGGCCCTCCTTCGCGAGGGTCCCCCAGAACCAGGGCAACAGGGTTTCGCGTCGTGCCTCGGGGCTATCGGCCCAGAATGCTTCCTTCACCTCCGCCGCATTTTCATTGGCCTTGGCTTCGGGTGTCAAAAGGCGCGCATCGGCACCGCCAAAGAGTTCTTGCCATCGGAGTCCATCCCACGACACCAGCAACACGTTTTCAACCGGTGCGGCGGCGGTCGTCAAGGAGGCCGAAAGCCCCGCCAATGCTAAGAGTAGTATTGTCGCGATTCGCATGTTTTTTCCTCGGGTCGTTGATGGCGCCACCTTCCTGGAATACTCCGGTCGCCCCACATCCACGCTGGGTTGCTTGCCCCTGATCTAGCGCCCCGCCATCAGCGCCACGAAGGTCTGAAAAAAGTGAGGATCCAACTCGTCACTCATCTTTTCTTTCATAAACTGGAGGGCCGGAAAGGTATCCATGGCGTCTTTGTAAGAGCGTTGGGTTGTCAGGGCATCAAAAATGTCGGCGATGGTCGCGATGCGGGCCCACTCCGAAATCTCATCCCCCTTCAACCCATCCGGGTAGCCGCGGCCGTTTAATTTCTCATGGTGGTGACGGGTGACATCCAGCGCGATCTGGCTGGTTTCCCCCTGCTGCAGCAGGATTTCATAACCATGGACCGGATGCTTCTGCATCTGCTGCCACTGCTCTTCACTGAGGCCACCGGGGGCATTGGTGATGTCGTTGTCGATGAGCCGTTTGCCAATATCATGCATCAGGGCACCGTGGGCAAATTCATCCAACTTGGGACCACTCTTCCCCAGCTTTTGGGCGAGCGAGACGCTATACACGAACACGTTCACGCTGTGCGTGTAGGTGTAATAATCGTACGATGTAAGCTGCATCAGCTCGTAAAACGACGTACTCTCTTTGGACAAGAACTCTACCATGCCCGATGCCGCTTCGCGGCTCTGGGCCACCAGATCTTCCGATTTAGGATTGGTGAGCAGCTCCTGTACAAGGCCCTGGGCCGATTCATAGAGAATGCCGGCCCGCTCTTCGACGGGCTTCGAGGAATCTGCCAGATACTCGGGAAGCACAGCGACGGAGTAGGATACCCAGGCCTTCCGGTCCGTATTCTTCACCAGAAATTCCGCGATATTATTTTCGCGCAACCGTTCCCGAACGCGTTCGTCAAAAGGCAACGATTTTTCTCGGTACAACACGGGCTCGCTGCCTGATTTGGGCAGCAGATAGAGGTCGAATCCGGTCACCAAATCGGTCTTGAGTGAATCCATCGCTATGGTAAAAAAATCGCTACTCACCGCTACTCCTGTCCGTCCTGCTCGGTTTCATTGCGGGCGACTACAGGCACCGTATCGCCCTGCTCCACACCAAAAACCAGATGCATAATCCCTTCCGCAATTTGTTCTCCTGCCATATTTTTGGCCAGACTGCGGGCACGTCGTCCCATCTCCGCCAGCGCCGCCGTGTCTTCCACCATCTCCAACACCAACGCGCTCAATCGCTCGGCGGTGCATTCGAAATCCTCCACGATCCGTCCTGCCCCGGCATCTTCGAATGCCCGGGCGTTTTGCATCTGGTGGTTGTCCGTCGCGTGTGGGTACGGTATCAGTATACAGGGTTTTCCCAACGCCGCCAATTCCGCAGTTGTCGAGGCACCGGCACGGCCCACCACCAAATCCGCCGCCGCACATGCGGTGACCATATCGTCCACAAATTCGTGGACCTGAATGGTTCCCCCAGCGCGGGACGCCGCCTCACGGGCCCGCTCCCCATCGGCTTTTCCCGTGGCCCAAATCAGCTGAATGCCAGCGGCGGTCAGTGCGTCGAGACTGGCCAGCACGGCATCGTTGATTCGTCGTGCGCCCTGGCTGCCACCACAAACCAAGACGATAGGGGCACCTTCCCGGAGGCCCAGTTTGGCGCACGCCTCCGACCGCTCGGGCGGAAAGACAAATTCGGGGCGGATCGGATTGCCCACGACCTCGGCCCGTTCCTCAGGATATTCCCCCTGGGTATCATCGAAGCTCAGATAGACCCGGGCAGCGCGGGGTGCCAGCAAGCGGTTGGCCATGCCCAGACGGCGGTTCTGCTCATGGATAACGGTGGGGACCCCCATCCACTGCGCCACCCACAAGAGGGGCAGGGAGACATAGCCTCCAACACCAAAGACCACCTGGGGACGAAAAGAGCGGATAAGGAGGAGCGAACGTACCATACTTAACACGAGCCGGAAGGCCACCCAGAGCTGTTTCAGGCCCCGTTTGCGGGGCCAGCCCGCCACCGGGATCGCCCGAAACGGAATCGCCAGCCGTTTGCTCAGGGTCTCTTCAATACGGCCCGAACAGCCCACCCACTGGGCGCGCAATTGGGGATCACGCCGGCGCAGTTCCTCATAGACAGCGATTAACGGCGAGGTATGACCTCCCGTACCACCACCGGAAACCATAATCCGCATGATTCATCCCTCTAATAAACGTTATTGCCCCCAATAACACTCCCCAACACGTCGATGCGGGAAAAACCGCCCCCGCAGAAAGGATTATAGTATCATCGGGTGGGACCGCTTGTCATACCCGTTTCGACCCTGAGTCCGGCGGCGTCGCCTGAATACCCACATTGGCCAGCACGCCCGTCAATCCCAGAAAAACGATAAGGGCGGTGCCCCCATAGCTGATGAACGGAAGGGGTAGCCCCTTGGTGGGCAAAAGACCAATCGTCACCATCATAATAATCAATGCCTGCACAGAAAAGAGTGCCACGATTCCCGTGGCCAGCAAGGCGCCGAACATGTCCGAGGCGTTGGTCGCGATCCGATAGCCGGCCACCAGCAGCCCCACGAAGAGCAGTAGCACCGTCAGGGTTCCGGCCAATCCAAACTCTTCACCCACGAGGGCGTAGACGAAATCCGTGTGGCTGGCATAGAGGTATCCAAGCTTCTGCTCGCTTCCCCCGGCTCCCTTCCCCCACAGCCCACCCTGGGCGAAGGCCGAGTAGGACTGTATGAGATTGAACCCCGAATCCAGGGGATCCGCCCAGGGATCACGAAAGGCCACGAGCCGCTCCACCCGGTGGGGACTCTTGACGATCGCAACCACAACGATGGCACCCAGGGGCAAGACGCTCATGAACATGTAGCGCCACGACACCCCCGCCACCATCATCATGAGATAGGCGACGGCCATCATCACGATGGGCACCCCCAAATCTTTCTCAGCCAGAACCAGCCCGGCGAAGAGTCCGGCAATACACACCGGAGGCAAAAAACCGGAAAAGAACTTTCGAATTTGATCCCGGTTGTCTGTTAGTTTCACGGCCAACAATAAGATGAGCGCAAACTTGGCGAACTCTGAAGGCTGAAAGCGAAGGCCGCCGATAGCGATCCAGCGCTGGGCACCGTTGGCCGTCACTCCGCCGATCAACACGTAGACCAGAAGAAACAGGGATAAGAGCACGATACTCCGAAATACAAAGGGATCACGAAGACGGTGGTAGTCGAAACGCATGGCGACAAGCAGGGCAATAATCCCGATGGTCAACGCATAGAGATGGGTCCGGGGTTCCGTGGCCCCATTTTCATAGCCCACCGCACTGTAGACCATGAGGGTACCGCCCGCCACGAGGGCGAGCACAAGCGTGATGACCGCGGTTACTTCTCGGTTCATGGGTGCGACTCCTCCTCATCCAGCTGTCGAACGACCGCGGTAAAATGCGCGCCGCGGGCCTCAAAATTGTCGTATTGATCAAAGCTCGCACAGCCCGGCGAAAGCAGAATGGTCGTCCCAGGCGCGCTCAGGTGATGGGCGAGACGTACCGCCTCCACCATGTCCTGCACCACGCGCACATCCGTATCCCCCTGAAAGGCCGCTGCCAGGACCGGAGCTTCCGCACCGAAGGCCACCATATGGCAAACATGTTCCCTTACCGTGGCACGAATGCTGTCATAGCTGCTGCCTTTGCCTTGTCCTCCCGCCAACAAGACAACGGGCGTGTCGAAGCTTTCAAGGGCCACGCGCAAACTATCAATATTGGTGGATTTAGAATCGTTGTACCAATGACGATCGGCCAGTATCCCCACGTGTTCCAGGCGATGGGCCACACCGGAAAAACTCGACAGGGCGTCCAGACAAGCTGCCATATTAAAGCCACCAGCATGCAGCATGGTCAGGGCGGCCAAGACATTGGCCCGGTTGTGGCGCCCCGGCAAGGGACATTGCAGTAGCCCGGTCTGCTCCCCATCAATCCAAAGGGACGTTCCGTCGGAGTAGAGGCCCCGGGGCGGTGGGGACTCCACGCTGAAAAAAAGCTGTTCAACACCGGAAGGCAAAGGAAGGGAGGCCACCTGCCCATCGTCCGCGTTCAGGATAGCAACGTGTGCCACATGGGGTGGCGTGCCGAAAATACGGGCTTTGGCCGCTCCATACCCTTCCATGTCACCGTGGCGCCCGAGGTGATCGGGCGTGAGATTTAAAACCGCCCCCATCCACGGAGCAAAGCGGTCCACCGTTTCGAGTTGATAGCTGCTGACTTCCAGTACGTAATAGTCCGGACAGTCCTCATCCAAGACGGCGGCCGAAAAAGACGTGTGATTGTTTCCGGCGAGGCGCGAACGAAAACCAAGGGTCTTGAGCACGTGGTGGAGCAACTCCGTCACGGTCGTTTTTCCATTGGTTCCGGTGACGGCCAAGACGGGGGTCTGCGTAAAACGGGAGGCCAACTCCAGCTCGCCGATTACCGGAATGCCTCGCTCACGCACAGCCTGCAAGGGGGCAATCGCAGAGGGCACACCGGGGCTCACGATCACCACGGCGGGCCCTTCCCAGGCGCGGGCGCTGTGCCCCCCAATCTCATAGGGGATCCCCCGCGCGTCGAGGGCGTCGCACCAGGGCACCAATGAAGTACCGTCGGCCACATCCGTCACAAAGGGCCGTGCACCGTGGTGCTGTAACAGGGCGGCAGCACCCACCGCGGAACGTCCCATCCCTACGAGGGTAACGGGTACGTCCTTCCAGTTTTCAGGAATCGGGTTCATCGGAGTTTCAGGGTGGTGAGGCTCAGCAGGGCGAAGATAAAGGCAATGATCCAGAATCGAAGCGTGACTTTGGTTTCGGACCAACCGAGCAACTCGAAATGGTGGTGCAGTGGGGCCATACGGAAGACCCGCTTCCCCGTGAGCTTGTAGGAGCCAACCTGGATCAACACACTACCGGCCTCCATCACAAAGAGACCGGCCACGATAGGGAGCAGTAGTTCCTGCTTGGTCAAAATGGCCATGGTACCAATGGCCCCGCCCAGCGCCAGGGAACCCGTGTCCCCCATGAAAACTTCTGCCGGGTGGGCGTTGAACCAGAGAAAGCCGAGTCCCGTTCCCAGGAGCGCCGCACCGAAAACGAACAGTTCACTGGCTTCAGGGATGTAGGTCAGGTACAGGTAGTAGGACCAATCGGCCCGGCTCACCACGTAGGCAATCGCCGCAAAGGTTAGAATCGATACGATAGACACGCCCGCTGCGAGGCCGTCCAATCCATCGGTGAGATTGACGGCATTGGATACGCCCACAATAATTAAAATCACGAAAAGCACATAGAACGGCCCGAGGGGTATGAAGACGTCTTTCAAGCCGGGGATACCCACTTTGGTATGGAGATCGGTGACACTTTTTGCCAGGATACCCGGCATGGCCGCTTCCAGTATCAGGCGGTTGTATCGCACCTGCTCTTTCAGGTTCAGCCCGTCGAAACCCCGGGCCGCGAGCTTGGCCAACGCTGCCGGTGCCGTTGAGCCCACAACAAAACAATCTTCCAGGCGCTGGGTGCTCAGCACCCGATTCATCCCCGTGAGCACATCGAACTTGTATTCCCGGGGCAAGAACTGAACTTCCGTGGCCAACCGCAACACGGCCTGATCTTCTTCACTCAATTCGTTCCAGATATGACCGACCACCGAGGGTTCCGGGGCATCTTTCGCGGCCATCAGCGTGTGCGCCAGGGCGTCCCAGTCCTTTACATCCCGGGGCCCCACCCAGGACTCACTGACCGTAATGGGGAAAAAGAGGAGGTAGAGCCCGAGCAGCCCGCCACTGAGAATCTGGCCCGCAAACTTTGCCCGCGCGCTCAGTCCGTCGTTGTGCTTCCGCCGCAACTTGATGTAGTCGTCAAGAAAACCCACCATGCCCAGGAGCAGGAGCATGCCCAGGGCCACCCAGAGCAGGCGGTTGGTGAGGGTGCTCCACAGCAAGAGCGACAACACGGTGGAGAGCAGTATGATCGCACCGCCCATGGTGGGCGTACCCGCCTTCCCCTTATGCAGGGCATGCAGATCGGCCACATGATCCTTTTTGATAAACTGGCCAACCTTCAGGGCACGGAGCATCTCGATAAGCTTGGGGCCAAAGAGGAGGCAGAACAGAAAGCCCGTTACGGCAGCGCCCCCCGCACGAACCGTGTGGTAGCGAAACACATCGAGGGCATCAAAATAGGGTAGAAAGGCTTGCGTTAAATAAAAAATCATGGGTCCGACCGGGTTACTCCCCACCATCTGGTGCGATAAGCTGTTGTAAGGCACCCGCCACCTGCTCCATGCGTACGCCGCGGGATCCCTTCAAAAGAATGGTGTCACCGGGAACAGCGACGTGGAAGAGGGCGGTAGCCAACGCGTGGTGGGAGTCAAAGGACTCGGCCTCGGAGAGACCGGCTTCGCGGGCGCCGCGTATAATATCACAGGCGTGGGCACCGTAGGTATAGAGATGGTCTACGCCCAGGCGAGCAACGGTCTCGCCCAACTCCTGATGAAGGGTCGACGCACCCTCCCCCAGTTCCAGCATATCCCCCAGCACCGCAATACGGCGCCCCTTACCGGGGCGATCCATCAGGGCCTCCAGGGCCGCCTTCATACTCGACGGATTCGCATTGTAGGTATCGTCCAGGATTTCCAGTCCCCCCAGGGGATAGACCTTAAAGCGACTCGCCGCCGCACAGGCCGCGCGTAGCGGTGCCTCGAAGTCCTGGATACCATGCTGCAACGCCACGGCCACGGCCAGAAGCACGTTGGTCGCATGGGCTTTCACGGGCAAGGGCAGACGCAGCTTCCCGATGGGATCGATATCGAGGAGCAACTCCCCTTCGGCATCGAAGTCACAGGAACGGAGCACCACGTCCCCCTCGCTTCCAAAGCGGATGATCTCCCCCGCAAAATGCTTGGCCATGTCCCGGCACCAGGGGTTGTCCATATTCTGGTAGAAACGACCGTCCGCGTCCAGGTTGTCCACGATTTCGGCCTTCGCCTTCGCCACATCGGCGATGCTGCCGAATCCCTCCAGGTGCGCCGGGGCCACCATCGTGACCGCCGTTTCCGTGGGGCGTGCGAGGCGGCATAGATTGGCGATCTCGCCCCCGTGATTCGCCCCCATCTCAATGACAGCAAAGGTCGTATCCCGGTCAATGCGAAGCAACGACAAAGGACACCCGATTTCGTTGTTGAGGTTTCCCTGGGTCTTAATCACGGTGTAACGTGTTTCGAGCAGGGCCGTCGTCAGGTCTTTCGCGGTCGTCTTCCCACAGGAACCGGTAATGGCCAGCACGGGGATATCGTGGCTCATCCGATGGCGCGAGGCGAATCGTTGGAGGGCGGCCAGGGGATCAGGCACCACCAGACACGGCCCCTCCGGGTGCTCCTGCTGACAAATCGCGGCCGACGCGCCCTTCTCGAAGGCGGCGGCCACAAAGTTCTCCGCATCAAAATTTGGCCCCTTGAGGGCCACATACACGTCGCCCACCGCCAGGGTGCGGGTATCGGTCGAAACGCCGGTAATGTTCTCGAGGGCCTCGGCGGGTGCGGGGCAACCAATCCAGGAAGCAAGTTGGTCAGCGGAATAAGACCACCCCATCAGCTCCGGCCTCCGAGCACTTCCAGGGCCACTTCGCGGTCATCAAAATGGATGGTTTCGTGGGCCAGAATCTGGTAGTCCTCGTGTCCTTTACCGGCAATCAAGACCAGGTCCCCCTTCTCCGCCATCTGGATGGCATGCCGGATAGCCTCGGCGCGGTTCTCTATGGTCACGTAGTCATCGTCCTTGGTACAGCCCGCCTTCTGAAGGCCCACCTCTACGTCCAGCAGAATGCGCTTGGGGTCTTCGCTACGCGGATTGTCCGACGTGAGCACACAGAAAGTACTCATGGCCCCGGCCACCTTCCCCATTTTGGGGCGCTTCCCGCGGTCGCGATCGCCACCACAGCCGAAGACCGTGATGATACGTCCTTTGCACAGGTGCCGGGCGGCTTCCAGCACATTCTTCAAACCGTCTTCCGTGTGGGCATAATCGACCACCACAAAAAAATCCTGGCCCGCATCGATTCCCTCGAAGCGTCCCGGCACCCGTTCGACCCGTCCCAGGCCAGCCGCGATGGTGGGAAGGTCGATGCCGAGACCGTGGGCAATGCCCGCAGCACAGAGCGCGTTCTGAATATTATGATGTCCAAGCAGTTGGATGACCACATCGATTTCACCACCGGGCGCTACCAGCGTAAAACGGGTATCTTTCATACCCAGCCGGATGTCCCGTACCCGAATGACGCCATCCGTCCCGTAGGTCACCGTGGCAACGGGGGAGGCGGCCTCAAAGGCTGCGCCCGAGGGGTCCGCCTTATTAACGACGGTGAAGGTCCCTTCGCCCTGAATACGCTTGAATAGCTTGAGCTTAGCGTCCCGATAGGCGTCCATGGTTTCATGGTAGTCCAGATGATCCTGGGTCAGGTTGGTAAAGGCTGCCGCCGTGAAGCGAATCCCCGCTACCCGCTCCTGGTCCAACGCGTGGGAGCTGACTTCCATCACCACATGGGTGTCGCCCGCCTGCAACGACTGGGCCAGCAATCGGGCCAGCTCATCACCAAAGGGGGTCGTATGGGGCGCGGGCAACAGGGTGCCCCCGATTTCATAGCCCATGGTGCCATAGTTGCTCGTCGGAAAACCCGCCTCACGCAAGATAGCCTGGGTGAGCGATGCGGTACTCGACTTGCCGTTGGTGCCGGTAATGCCGATGACCGTCAGGGTCTCGGTGGGATTCCCGGCCAGACGGTGGGCGAGCAAGGCCTCCGCTTCCCGGGGGTGCGGTGAAAAAAGGTAGGGGCATCCCTCCAGACGGTGGATCCCGGCCCGGTCGCCCAATACAGCCACCGCTCCGGCACTCACGGCGTCGGAGGCGAAATCGTGGCCATCCACGTGTTCTCCCGTAACCGCCACAAAAATATCCCCCGGCTTTACGAGGCGGGAGTCTTCGGATATGCCCGTGGCTTCCAACTCGGGCAAGGCCGAGTCGGGTAACCCCAGCAGGTCACTGATTTCAAGATGGTTCATCTTCCGGCTCCGACTTCGTACGCGAAAACTCCAGGGCGCACATTTGCACCGCAGCAACGGGCGTACCCGCCGCAGGCCGCTGGGAAACCACCCAACCGACCCCCTGGGGATCCCAGGGAATACCCAGTTCACGCAACTTCCGATGGGCCTCGCCCTTGCTCATGCCCGTCAGGTCCGGCAAGGTCGGTGCACCTACTTCTACATCCCCGATGGGGCGGGTTAGTTCCAGGCCATCCAGGCTTTCCAACTGGTCTTCCATGGCAAGTTCCAGCTCCATGATCTGGGCATCGCTCAGACGGCTGGTCATGGTATCCCCATCTTCACCTTTGATTTCTCCCGGTGAACTCGCCCGCGCCACCTGCACCTCCACCGCCTCATCGTCTTCGAATTCCTGGTCCGGCGGAACGTTCAGCCGGATGAGGGCATCGCGCACGACATCCCGAAAGACCGGGCCGCAGACATAGCCGCCCCAGTGCTGTCGGATCATCGGTTCCTTGATGACAATAACGCAGACGATGCGTGGATTCGTTACCGGTGCAAAGCCGGCAAAGACGGTCGTGTAACGGTCCTTGCTGTAGCCGCGGCCCGACTTGCTGAGCATCTGGGCCGTGCCGGTTTTCCCGCCCACGGTATACTCTTTAATATTGGCCCGATCTTTGGCGGTACCGTTCTGAACCACCTTGTGGCACAAGTCCCGCATGATGGCCGACGTCGACTCTGAAATGACCCGATGGGCTTCCGGAGCCTCGTGCTGGTAGGTCACCGAACCATCGGCCGCGAGGGCACGCTCCACATAGTAGGGCTCGACCAACATGCCACCATTGGCCACTACCGCGAAGGAACGGGCCAACTGGAGCAGGGTCACCCCCACTTCCTGGCCCATGGGCAAGGAGCCCATCGAAAGGCCATTCCAATTCTTGCGGGCACGGAGCACGCCCGGGCTTTCCGCGCCCCGGGGGAAATCACGGCTCGTCGGCACGCCAAAACCAAATTCGCGCATCCACTTGTCGAGCCGTTCCGGCCCCAGCATGCGGGCCACTTTGATGATGGCCACGTTACTCGATTCTTCGAAACAGGTGGAAAAGGGAATCACGCCATGGGGGTGGAAGTCGCGCACATAGTGGCCGTACGGATTGAAGCCCCCGTTTTCACAGTCGATGAGGGTTTCCGGCGTGATCAGCCGCTCCTCTATCGCCGCCGCCGCGGTTACAATCTTAAAAGCCGATCCCGGTTCGAAGTAGTCCGTTATGGCCTTGTTCCGCCGGGCATCCGCTTCGTAGGAGTCGTAGAAATTCGGATCGTAGGCCGGCCGGGATGCCATGGCATAGATCGCCCCCGTATAGGGATCCATGAGCACCCCCATACCCTCGGGTGATTTGCACTCCTCCATCCGGGCATCCAGGGCCTGCTCAAGCTCGTGCTGCATATTGACATCGATGGTGAGCTGTACCGATTCCCCCGTCTTGGCCGGCGTGTACTCCAGCACGCGGGAATCAAGCAGCCGTTGGGCCGAGTCTTTCCGGGTCCGATAGACGCCCGCCTCACTCCGCAGATGCTCATCGAACGTGAGCTCCAGGCCTTCGGAGGCATCTCCGTTGCGGTTGACAAAACCCAGCAAGTGGGCCGCCGCGCCCCGCTGCGGATAGTGGCGAATGGATTCTTCCCGGACATGGAGGACCCCCTCCCATTCTTCGAGGAGATGCTCCAGCGCCTTCATGTGGGCCTCTTCAGAAATCCAACGCTTGACCCACTTAAACTTGTAGGCCTTTCCCGAATCGGTCCGTTCGTTGATACGACGCAGCAGTTCCCCTTCATCCAGGCCCAACGCCCCCGCAACAGATGCGGCAAAGTGTTCCGGATCGGTGACGGTCGTTGCGTCCACCCAGAGCGAAGGCACCTTGCGATTGGTCGCCAGCTTGACGTTGGCATTCCGATCGTAGATGTCGCCCCGTGGTGCCGTGAGGATCGTTTCGCCGATGTGCTTGGCCTCTTCTACGTCCAGGGCATCATTGGGGACAAGGTGCACCATATGAAGCCGTACCGCGACGATAGAGAAGCCAAAGACAAAGGCCGCCAGGATAAGGCGAAGGCGTCGCCGTTGTAAATCCGAAAGGGGATTGCCGTAGGGAGCGGGAGCGTCGGCTCGCTCACCTGGTCTGCGCTGCATCATCTCTTCGTTTCTCCTATTGCGCGGCAGCCGTCAGGTCAGGGTTAAAACCCGCTGCGTAAGTGGTCTGTGGACCGTCGTCCAGGGTCGTCTATAGCACTTCCAGGGTGCCCATATCGGCCTCAACACCCGGAAGCTCTTCCATATAGGCATCTTCCGGCAATTCGAGCACGACCGTGGGTTTTTCCGGAGCCGGCTCCGGAAGGGCGAACTCCGTATCGGCTGATTCGTCGACCGTCAGCCAAACCGGGGACTCCTCGACAGGAGCAACGGGGGCCGTGGATTCCAGCGACTCGGGCGTGGTCGTTTCGATGACTTCTTCCGGGGCGGCCACTACTGCGTTAAGCGGGGCCTCCGTCAGGGGCGCCGCGGGCTCGGCTACCGGTGTCGACAACGTGGGTGAAATCACGGCAGGCTCCGGGGGAGCCTCCTCCCGGTGGGCCATCTCAAAAACCTGCTCATCCGGGTGAGACAGGAAGGCGGCCGGATCGTAGAGGATGAGTTCCTGCTGCCCCGGCTTGGGATCCACGAAATCCATTTCCAGGGCCTGGGCCGCAAGGATTTCCAGCACTTCCTGATCGGACTGGGCAATACCCGCGTGACGGAGTTCTTCCTGCAGCCGACGGGATTCCTTATCGAGTTCACGCAGCACGTAGTCTGCACGAAGAATTTCGATGTTCAGCCAGGCGTGGGTAAAGAGTACTGAAAAGGGAATGACCACCACCGGAATCCACTTGATCCAGCCCCGTAACATGCGGCGTTGGCGTCGTGCCATCAGACCACCCATATTCCACGCTCCTTTCCTATGCTTTCGTAAATCGTACTGCCGCCCGAAGTTTGGCGCTGCGGGATCGGGAATTCCGCGCACACTCGGCATCACTGGCGGCCACCGGTCCCGGGGTCAACACCTTGAGTCGTGCAGGCTCTACGGACTTGACGCGGCCGTCGGGATGAAGGTGACGTTTCTTTCGGGAGGCTTCTCGCATGAGTTGCTTCACCACCCGGTCCTCTCCAGAATGAAAGGAGATAACCACCAGGCGCCCCCCTTCGCGGAGACAGTCCAGGGCACCTTCGATGCCCCGCCGTAATCCATTCAACTCATCATTCACCGCAATGCGTATCGCCTGGAAGACCGTGCGCACTTCATCCGGAGTCCCGGAAACAAAGGGCAGCGCTTCGGCGATGGCTTCGCACAACGCATCGGTGGTTTCCAACGTGCCCGCCATGGCCCGGGCCTTTAGACGGCTCGCAATGCGACCGGCGGGGCCCACGTCACCATATTCGCGGAGCAACGTTTCAATTTCTGTTTCGCTCAGGCGGCGCAGCATGGCCGACGCCGACTCACCGTTATCCGGGTCCATGCGCATGTCCAACGGACCATCGACCTGAAAGGAAAAGCCGCGGGAGGCCGTGTCGATTTGCATACTCGAACACCCGGCATCAATCAATACACCGTCTACCTTGGATACCCCGAGGCCCGCCAGGGTTTCCACCAGGTCGGAATATTCCGCCCGCACCACCTGCGCCTGGGGAAATTCCGCCAGCCGCTCCGAGGCCAGGGCCACCGCAGAAGGATCGCGGTCCAGGGCAATCAGGCGACCGGTCGTGAGCTGTGCCGCAATCAGGGCCGAATGCCCACCCGCTCCGGCCGTGCCATCCACGTAAATCCCGTCCGGCCGAATGGCCAGCCAGTGTAAGGCTTCTTCGGCCATAACAGACGTGTGGGACACGGAGTGACTTCCTTATTGCGGAATAGACCCACGTCCGTGTG
Source organism: Candidatus Hydrogenedentota bacterium (assembly GCA_034669905.1). Lineage (GTDB taxonomy): Bacteria > Hydrogenedentota > Hydrogenedentia > Hydrogenedentales > JAEUWI01 > JAEUWI01. Next base: position 114,895 of record JAXMOL010000006.1, on the reverse strand, counting down.
GGAGAACCCATCCCTGAATCAACGCACTTCCCGCAAGGGGCTCAGGCCGCTTCGGCAAAGGCCTTTAACGCGAGGGCTTCGGTCGCGTAGGTATCAAATACATTGGTGATGCCTACCATGCGGAACAGACGCTCCGTATAGAGGTTGACACCGGTCAGCTTCAGGTCGCCATTGCAGGCGCGAAGTTGACGCAGACGCTCCACGAGCACACCAACGCCCATGTAGCTCACAAACTTCACCGACGCCAGATTCACCACCACGTTGCACTTCTGGGCCTGGATACACTCCATCAGACTCAGACGCAGCACATTCATGCCGTCTTCATCGATGTCGCCGTCCAACTGCATCACCATGCAACCATTCTGTTCATAGGAATCAATTTTCAACATCCCGCTCCACTCCTTCCGTTGTGCTCGCGCCAGACGATGCCGACGCAAATAGCGCTGAGGCCATTTCTTTATACTGGGCCATCTGTTGCCGCTGGAAAGCGCACCAGCCTTCCTTACTCCACAACTCCAGATGGTCATCCACGCCGAGTAATACGCCGTCCTTCTCCAGACCCGCGTACTCCCGCAACAATGCCGGCACCGCAAAGCGACCGGCCTTATCCTGTTTCACCTTCGTGGCGCTCCCGACAAACATCCGACGGAAATCCAACATGCGTGGGTCAAGGGGGCTGTGACCACTACCCAGATCCTTGAGCTTTTTCCATTCTTCGGAGGGAAACAAGAAGATGGCACCATCAAAACCGCGGGTCATGTACCACGTATCATGGTCCATCGACTCCATCAAGATACGAAACTGACGGGGTACGGTGATCCGGCCCTTTTCGTCCAAGCTGGTTTGTGATTCGCCATAGTACATTGAGAGTGTCCCACGATTTTACTCTTGATACCCACAATTTACCACTCATGAGCCAACAAGTCAACAGAAAACCACCCAAAACACCCCAAAATATAGCTCGGAAATGGAGCGTCGAACACAAACCTACAACATATAGTAGTTAATAAAATTAAGGATACAATGCGTGTGGGATCATGGTGGGGGTATTCTGGTGGGTACAGGTGGGATAAATCAACAAAAACCGGTGGATCCCGGTGGGTTACCGGGAAAATCGGGGAAAAAACGGCCCGTGTGGGCAAAAAAAATGCCCCGTGAAGGGGCATTAGGGGGGATTCGGGATAGCAGTATGGCGGTCAGAAGGCCACCGTTGGGCCTACAGCGGGTTTTCCGCGGCCCATTCAGGGTTGAGGCGGCTTTGCACTTCCCAGGCATCCAGGATGACCAGGGCGGCCATGGCCTCCACCACCGGGACGGCCCGGGGCACGATGCAGGGATCGTGGCGACCCAGGACCTCGATTTCCACGTTCTTGTCGTGTTCATCGTAAGTCATCTGCTTCTGTGCGATGGAAGCCGTGGGCTTGACCGCGACGCGCATGACCACCGGCTCACCGGTGGTGATTCCGCCGAGGATGCCGCCGGAATAGTTGGTAACAAACTCGCCGTCTTTCATGCCGTCATTGGCCTCGCTGCCCTTCAACTTACAGAGGTCAAAACCACCGCCTACTTCGACGCCTTTGATGGCACCAATGGTCATGATGGCGGTGCAGAGGCGGGCATCAAGCTTGCCAAAGATGGGGTCACCCAATCCGACGGGCAGGCCCGTAATCTCGAGTTGAATGACGCCACCCACCGAGTCCTTTTCGCTGCGGGCATCAAGGATGGCCTGTTCCATGGCCTTGGCAGCCTCGGGATCGGCACAGCGCACGGGGTTCTTTTCAATGGTGCTCAGGTCGCAGGTCTTGGCGTCAATACCGGCCACCTGGGTGGCGTGGGCAATGATCTTCACGCCCTTTTCGGCCAGCATTTTCAGGGGTACGGCACCGGCCGCCACACGACACGCCGTCTCGCGGCCCGACTGACGTCCCCCACCCCGGTAGTCCCGGAAACCATACTTCTTATAGAAGGTAAAGTCACCGTGGCCCGGCCGGAACACGTCTTTTACGTTGTCGTAGTTCTTGGAACGCTGGTCCTTGTTGTAGATGACCATGGCGATGGGTGCACCCGTGGCCTTGCCTTCGAAGACGCCCGAGAGAATCTCGACGGCGTCATCTTCTTTGCGCTGGGTCACCACTTTGCTCTGGCCGGGACGGCGGCGATCGAGTTGCTCCTGGAGGATTTCCTCATTGAATTCGATCCCAGGACGTATCCCCTCGAGCACGGTACCAATGGCCCGGCCGTGGCTCTCGCCAAAACCGGTCATACGGATAATGTCGCCGTAGGTGCTGGCCGCCGTCTGACGCACCGCGAGCTCTTCGCCGATGGCGTCCGCCAGACGCTGGGCCTGTTCTTCGGGCGTGCCGTCCGTGGTGTCGAAGAGGATGTCGGCGAAAGGCCGCAGGACCTCTTCCCGAAAGGCCACCTGGAGCTTGAATTTTTCTTGGCCATCATCACCCGAGAGCCAGGGCGGAAGGCCATTTTCCGTGGCACGGGCCCAAAGGGTATCGGAAGACGCCGACAGAAAAATCAGAATCCCGTCCTTGCGGAGGGCCCGACGGGAATCGGGGTCCATCATCATGCCCCCGCCGGTCACGATAAGCTGGTAGGAACGGGAGGCCACATCAAGGGCCACAGCCCGCTCGAGTTCCCGAAAAGCGGCTTCTCCGGCCGTCTGGTAAATCGTTCGGCAGGTGGCGGCTTTGCCTTCGTTCTTTTCGAATAGCAGCTCAATCTGGCGGTCCGTGTCGATGGCTTCCAGGCCGATGACCTCAGCCAATGCCGCACCCAGGGTACTTTTCCCGGCGCCTTTGGAGCCCATAAGGACGATGTTCATACGTCGTGCTTTCTCTTTGCTGTAGGGGTACTTACGGGCCGCTGCAGGTCTGCGAAGAGACCGTTTCAGGAAGGAAGGAGACCCGACATAATAGCCTTAGATCTTTTCACACCAAGGGCTTCTGGATCCAGTTTTTCCCAATCCCGGCACCATGAGAATGGGGTAGACACGCCAAACGTACTCGGAATACCCCCAGACACCCTTACCATCACTCTTGGTAAAAGCCGCTCGCCGCGACAATCCACGGTAACCTGTCGGGTGCCACCCTCAAAGGGAGGAGCGAAGCGGGGGAACTTTGTGGGTGAAGTGACGTCAGGCCGTGCAAGTGAACCAGGTTTACACCACGTACCCTCACGGCTCCAGGGTCCTTATGCCGCCGGGCCGGCGGCGCTCCATAGGGGTGTGCACGCCTTCGGCGGGCGGCACGCGAAACGTTGTCTGTCTAAGGGAAACCACCCCTTTGACACATCACGACCTGCAGGGTGCCACCCTTACATACACGAGGGACGAGTGGCTTTACGGGTGAAGGGACGCCAGGCCTGGCAGGTGACTCAGGCCTCCACCACAACCCCTCACCCTTGTAGAGCTCTATGCCGCCGGGCCGGCAGCGCTCCATAGGGGTGCTCCCACCCTCGGCGCGTCAATCTATAGCAAGTCGCCAATTGGAGGGTGCCACCCACCTGCGGCGCGTCGCGGCCCCTTACAGACACGAGGGACGAGTGGCTTTATGGGTGCGGGGTTGCAGAGACAATACCCATGCGCTAATCTAGACTATGGTAGCACCGTCCTGTCAGACGCCAACGGGCTACAACGAGTTGTCGCAGACCGTCTAAACCGAGGGGCACCCATGGTCACGTCGCAGAAATCCTGGAAAAGAAAAACGCTATGGGTAGTCGGTACCATCTTGTCCATTTTCATCCTCGTCATTGTGTTCCTCGCCCTGGTCAATGGCGGTATGGGCTGGACAGAATCGGGAGTGTTGGCAGCGGAAGGCTTCGAGCTCCGGGACGGAAAGGTGGTCGACACGCAACTCACCACGATGCACTCCGCGCCGGAAGTGGATGAACTTGTCGAACACACGTTTGGGCTTGGCATGGAAGACGACGGACTGGCAACCTATTATTCCGCCTATTCCGAATTATTCGAGCCCCAATCCAGTGATGACTCCGATCTGGATGCGCTGAACCGTTTTCAGCAAGCGCTCGGACAAGAGGCAGAAGCGGCTATGGGGGCCTATCTGGATGCAGGGTGCGGTCTTTTTCCCGGTTCGAATGGGGGTACGAAGTTTCTACGGTCCCTTTTGATGCAATCCGCACATACGCAAGAAGCGGGACCTCCCGAACGTAGCTCAGAAATTCTTAAATTCTCTATAAACTACCTCGCGAGCCCTAAGTGGTACAGCTCCCCGCAAGATATCGGGTATCTCTATGATGCCAAGTCATGGAACATGCTCCTCTACGCGACCGACCAATTCGGATTGATTCGCGAAATGGCTCCCCCTGCACGGCAGGAGTTGGTGCATCAGATTTCGGAAATCTTAGATACGCTTCAGACTACGCCCTGGCGCAGGACTTGGAAGCGTGCCATAGCCGAAACAGCGGTCGACGCATTTGAAAGCGACGCCCCATGGACAACCGCCATGTTTGAAAGCGCCGGTGCCCGATTCAGGCTGAAACTTTACCAAAGCAAGAGTATGCTTGCTAACATGGCCATGCGATCGGACCTCAAAAGTGCCTTTGCCATTTGTAACGGGCATGACGTGATCCGACCCTTCTTTTTCAATGATATGTCGGAGGCGGCGACCAACGTGATGCAAAGCACGGAATCCAACTACGCGGTGTTGCGACTGAAATTGAGACTCCTCGCATGTGCCGCCCTGATCGAGATCTACCGGGACGAAACGGGCCGCCTGCCTAACGACTTCATCGAGATTGACGTCTCGGACGTGATGACGAAAGAAACGCCGGAAGTGGACTATGCGGTTGAGGAAGATGCGTACACACTCACCCTCAAACAAGACGACTATGTGGAATCCTGGCCCCGCTCACAATCCACATTGACCGCACGGCGATAAGTAGCACGATGCCGCCCTGGTCACGAAGCTTTCACGACGTCCTTTCACCCACAAAGCCGCTCGTTCCTCCCGTCTTTGAAGGTGGCACTCTTGCGGATCCTCTTCGGATGGGGCTCGTCTCTCCAAACAATCGCCCCGAAGGGGCTGCACAGCTCCCAGCCCTGGGCAACGCCGAGGGACCAAAACGCATTCCCCGATAAAACACGCCCTGAAAGGGCATTACAGCTGTGTCGCCCTTTCAGGGCTATGGGATTGATGCGGAATCCTTTTACCCAGGGCGTTGCCCTGGGCTGAAAGCTGTAAGAGTCCTTCGGGCTGAAATGCAGGGTGAAGTCGTGAAGGATTACGACATGATGCTTCCCCCACCCGACGTATCTACCCATCCCCCATGCCGCCGGGCCGTGACGTGCCATAGACGAGCTACGTGCCGTCTCTCTGGCAGGCGCTCGTCACGGCAATCCACAGCAACCTCAAGGGTGCCACCCACCTGCGGCGCGTCGTGGACCCTTACAGACACGAGGGACGAGTGGCTTTACGGGTGAAGGGCTGGGAGGCACCCGTAAGCTCCCCCGCCAGGCTCCTCCGCGTATGGGTGGCACCCTTACCGTTTTTCTTTCTGGCGCTCCCCTGCCCGAACCTTACGCCGCCGGGTCGGCGGCGCTCTATAGGGGCGTGCCGCTATCGTTTCTCGTTGAAGCAACGCCTACCAACGGGCAGGGAGAAGGGACATCAGGCACCCGTTGCACCCTCCACCAGGAACTCGACACCCAAACAATCGCCCCGAAGGGGCTACACAGCTCCCAGCCCTGGGCAACGCCCAGGGACAAAAAGCATCCCCCAACAATCTTCGCCCTGAAAGGGCATCACAGCGAACGTTCGGCGGGTCTGGGGCATCACAGCTACGGGGACGTCCGGCAATCGCCCCCTCTCCCGCCACGCCCCCCTTCAAGACGCCTGAAATTTCCAGACTGTTATCGGACCTAAAATTACTCTTGACACAAATCATTGACAGGCGTACTATAACAGTTCAGCCACTAGCGGTATAACCTAAGGGGGGCAAGGGGCATCATGAAAAACTTCGTGGGGCTGTGTTTGACGATAACACTCTTGGGGCTTATGGGGTCAGCGGCAGGAGCACCTGGTGATTCATCCACCCCTCCGGTGCCAGATAGCGCGGAGATGAAGGAGCAGGTGCGGGCGGTGGTCTTGCAAAACAAGGCAGCCCGCCAGGGGATCGAGAGCTACTCCATGAAAATCGTCTGGAAGCGCCGGGAGTTCCCCGAGACACCGCTGGATGCCCCCCTGCCGGAAGGACGCGTCATATCTTATGGCGAGGGAATCTGGATGGAGAAGGGCTCCATGTTTCATGTCCACCGCACCAAGCGCTGGGAGCGCCGAGATGCGGCCAGAGCACCCTCCCTGCCTTCTAATCTGCATGGCGTGGAGAGCAACGAGTATTCCTCTTGGGCCGTGTACAACGGCGAATATTTTGCGGAACACAGTTCGAAACTACCCGGTCGGATACGCCTGTCTCCCCGGGATGTTCTGGATGCGAGGTTGATGCCTCCCGACGCTTTTCTCTTTCCCTATCCCCTGAAATGGGGCTTCGGCTACGGCACAGGCTACTTGGACATAGAATATGAAAAGAGCCTTACGCGAGACGGGCGTCGTTGGGAGCGGGAGGATCTGGAAACGCCCGCAGGGCCGAGGATCAAGTTGTCTCGATTTACTTCAGTTAGCGGGATGGCTCAGGAAGCTCGTACGGACTTTGTGGTCGCGCCCGAGCAAGGCTTTCTTCTGGCTTCCACCGCAACGTGGAACCCATCAGGCGATCAAGTATTACAACTCGACATCACGCTGGCTCCGGTGGGGAATGGGCGCTGGTATCCCTCCCATGCGGTCCGACGGCGGGTGGATGATTTTCACGAATATACCTTCACGGAGGTAACGTTGAATCCCGATCTGGATGACGCCCAGTTTACCATCGACGCCTTCGAGCTCGATTATGCGGCCACGCGGATACACCAGCGGAAAGCGGGCGGTGGGCAAACGCGCCTGCTCTTCCGCGATGGTCAGTGGATACCCGAGTCTCTGGTACCCAAGCATCTCCGGCCCGTGTTGCCGGGAGATGGTGGTGTGCATGTGTTCGGGGGAGGGGGCGCAGGACCATCGAGACGTTAGCTGTGGAAAAACATGAACCCATACAAGGAGAATGGAAATGAAAAAGTCGAAGGAAACGAAGACTGCGCGTTGGGAATTGTGGATGGTGGGTTGAGCGCAGCGGCCACCAAGGATCTTGGACATTCCTGTCCGAGGCAAGGCGCGTTCGGGCATGAAAACGCACGGCGATGGATAGGAGCTCAACGGGTCTCGGAAGTCACGTCTCTGGCAATGTGAGGTCTCTGGACAGGTTTGCCGGGCACCGCAGCATGGAAGTGTGCTTTATCTCGGACAAGAATGTCCGAGATCCTGGAAGCGGTCATTGGCACTCCTCTACACTTCCCCTTCGATGAGTCCTCCTCCAAGGAGCCTGGTATTTCCAACGTTTACCAGACCTAAAATTACGCTTGACAAATCTCAGGGGGGGGTACTATAACAGTTAAGCAACTAGCGGTATAACCTAAGGGAGGCAAGGGGTGTTATGAAAAACTTCGCGCGGCAGTGTATGGCGGCGGCTTTGGTGGGGCTTGCGGTCCTGGGGCAGGTGGCATGGGCGGCAAGCGATTCTTCCAACTTATCTGAGCAGGACAGCGCGGAGATGAAGGAGCAGGTGCGGGCAGTGGTCTTGCAGAACAAGGCGGCCCGCCAGGGGATCGAGAGCTACTCCATGAAAATCGACTGGAAGCGCCGGGAGTTCCCCGAGACACCGCTGGACGCCCCCCTGCCGGAAGGACGCGTCATATCCTATGGCGAAGGCATCTGGATGGAGAAGGGCTCCATGTTTCATGTCCACCGCACCAAGCGCTGGGAGCGCCGAGATGCGGCCAATGCACCCTCCCTGCCTTCTAATCTGCATGGCTTGGAGAGCAACGAGTATTCCTCTTGGGCCGTGTACAACGGCGAATATTTTGCGGAACACAATTCGAAACTACCCGGTCGGATACGCCTGTCTTCCCGGGATGTTCTGGATGCGGGGTTGATGCCTCCCGACGCTTTTCTCTTTCCCTATCCCCTGAAATGGGGCTTCGGATACGGCACAGGCTACCTGGACACGGAATACGAAAAAAGCCTTGCGCTGGACGGACGTCGTTGGGAGCGGGAGGATCTGAAAACGCCCGCCGGGCCCAGGATCAAGTTGTCGCGGTTTACTCGCATTAGCGGGACGGCTCAGGAAGCCCGTACGGACTTTGTGGTCGCGCCCGAGCAAGGCTTTCTTCTAGCTTCCACCGCAACGTGGAACCCATCAGGCGTTCAAATATTACAACTCGACATCACGCTGGCCCCCGTGGGCGATGGGCGCTGGTATCCCTCCCGTGCCGTCCGTCGGCGGGTGGATGATTTTCACGAATATACCTTCACGGAGGTAACGTTGAATCCCGATCTGGACGATGCCCTGTTCACCATCGATGCCTTCGATCTCGATTATGCGGCCACGCGGATACACCAGCGGAAAGCGGGCGGTGGGCAAACGCGCCTGCTCTTCCGCGATGGTCAGTGGATTCCCGAGTCCCTGGTACCCAAACACCAGCGACCGGTGCTCCCGGGAGACGAGATTCGCTATACGTCCAAGTGAAGTGCTGGACCATCGAAACCATAGTCGACGCAACAACGCGAACCAATACAAGGAGAATGTAAATGAACAAGTCGAAGCAAACGAAAATGGCGCGCTGGGGACTGTGGATGATGGGCTTGGCTGGCTTGGGCGGTGGTGCCTTGCTTGGAAATACACCAACGGTCCTTGCCGCTCCCACATGTTATCAGAAGATCGAATGTGCACAACTACCGGTAAGCAACGACGTGTGCGGTGACCTCTGCAGCAAGAAAGTCAACTGTAGCTCGCTCGTGATTGGAGTCTGGTTGGGTTTTCGCGTGGAGGAGGACACCGGCCATGCCGGATACGAAGCCTTCCAGGTTAGCGGTTCTGAAATGTGTACCTTGCAGCAGAAATGTAAGTCAGATTTGCAAACAGAATGTCCGGACCTCTCCTTTCCTTCCAATTTCTACATTTGTGAGAATGATGGCGACCCAGAATGGATATCGGCCTTCGATCAGGGAGCCTTCGCGGATGCGTGTCCGGGTTGAGTGGTACATGGTCGGCGGGGCGTGACGCTCCATCGGCCTGTTCATCGGTCGAAAACCATGTTATAACTTCAGGGGGCAATTCATGTTTGGTCGCTTTCGAATAATTCTATGGCCGATTCTCTTCGTAGTTACCTTGCTTGCCGGGATTGGTGGGAGTTTGGCCTTCAGGAATACCCTAACGCAAGAGGTGGCCGCGATAGCCTCGGCGGATCGCATCTACGACTTTGGCACGGTGCGGGCAGGCAAAGTCATTCGACACACCTTCCTGCTGGACAATCCCGGGCAGGAGCCTGTCAGCCTGGAGCAGGTTCAGACCACCTGCGGGTGTACGGTTGCGGGCGTGGAGAGTAAGGTCATAGCGCCGGGCGAGTCCGTCCAGATGCCCGTCACGCTCAACACGAAAGGGAGGTCGGGCAAGCTCTCCCAGTCGGTGAGGGTGTCGTTCAGCGTGGGCGAGCCGCGCAGCTACACCCTACAGGGCTTTGTGGCGAGCGACGAATTAAAGCCGCTGCAACTGGGGACGGTGTTGCGCGGCGATACGGCCCGGAATGACTTAACACTTAACTGGCCTCCTGGTCTGGCCTTGGAAATTTCCGAGGTGCATTTCAATGAGAAGAAGTTGCGTGTCGATGTCCGTCCCGGTGACGGTGCACACGCCATCTCCATTGCCCTGCGAGAGGATGTGCCCTACGGACCCCTATCGGAAAGCGTTATTATGCACACGAACGATCCGTTGGTACCGGAGAAACACGTGAACATTTTTGCGATGGTTTCCTTTCCGATACTCGCCGATCCGGACGAAGTAACCCTGGGCTTGGTCCAACCAGGAAAACCTGCCACAGGAACGGTCCGTATCGTATCGCCGTATGAGGAACCGCTACAAATTATGTCTATCGAGCACAAGGCGGGCCAAGCTGTTACCTGGCGGGAAGAGCGAGGAGGCGACAGCGAGATTGTCCTCCATTTGTCCCTTTCGGCCGAGGCCGAGCGCAGCTACTACAAGTCGGTTCTCCGGGTAAATGCGGTGGCGGGAGAAGAAACACGACGTATGGACATTGAGATCTACGGCGTAGGGCCCAATCTGAATCTGTAGCCACCTGCGACACCGAGAGCTTGAGGATGGCCCCTGAATGGCGCCGAAGTCTTTGGTGCCTTGAATTTCGAAAATGATTTAAAAAGAAACGTGTATCTAGGGTCCGCCCAGTCGCTACGGAAAACAAGGAATAACGCACTTTTCAATAAGAGCTTACTCCTTGGAGAATGGGTCCCTTTTGCGCACCAAACAAAAACGTGATTGCACGCAAAGACGCAAAGAACCAAGACACTTCACGACGAAGACATGAAATGCAATTTTTCAACTGATGTCAATTGGCTTGTGGGCGAAGCCCTCGTCGCGCCATCTTGGCGTAAAAGGGTTCCCTTGGGAGATAAACGATGCGGAAGTGGGTTCTGAGTGGAATGGCCGTGATCGGGGTTGCGATGATCTTGGTCGTCGTGTTGCGCGCGCCGGTGGTATCGCCTGAAAAGCCAAGTGATGCAAACTCCATGGAGGAACGGCAGGCAGCTCCAGCGTCGGTGCCGGTCATCGCGGAGACCACGGTTGAATTGCCCGCGCCCGAACCCGCAACGGAACTCCCAAATGCGAGTCACGTGGGAATGCTCCGCGGACAGGTCATACAGCCAGACGGACACCCGGCAGCCGGTGCCGAGGTGCGCTATACCTGGAAGAGGAGCGTTCGACAGGCACCTCTGGAGGATAGTGATGCCGAACTTTCCGCACCGGGCACGGGGCCGGCGTGGACGGACGAGGCGGGCCATTTCGAAATAGGGGCCTTGCCCCGGGGCGAGCTTTATATCTCGGCGGATCATGAGACGGGACACGTAACAACGCGTCGCCAGGTGACGGCGGATCACCCTCTCCACGAGATCACCCTGGTGCTCCAGGGCGGCATGTCATTGGGCGGCAAGGTGGTGGGACGCGACGGGAAGGGCATTGGCGGGGCAAAAATCATGCGCCTGGCCCGGAATGGCCGGGGCATTTGGGGATATAAGAGCGAAGGCGGCGCGGTGCTGTCGGATGACACCGGCACCTTTCAACTCCGGAGCCTGGAGCCGGGGGAATGGACGCTCCACGCTTCGGCGGCGGGCTATGGGTCGGTGATTACCGCGCCCCTGCCCACCGGTATCGACAATGCCCGCATTGTGCTTTCCGAAGGGGCGGCGCTCCCCTGCCAGGTCGTCCGTCAAGCGGATGGCTCACCCGTCGCCGGTATCGCGGTGACCCTTGCATATAAAGCAGAAGACCTGACGCCCGCACGCCTTATCTCCGACGGGGAAGGCCTGGCCACCTTTACGGCGGTGGGTGCGGGGCGCTACGTGTTGGATATCGAGGACCCGCACTATGCCCTGGCAGGTCCGCCCATTGAATTGACCATCGATCCGTCACGAAAGCCTGATCGGGTCACCCTCCACGTGATGGAAGGGGGAGAAATCCGCGGGCACCTCCTCGACGGAGCGACCGGTGCAGGCATACCCGATAGGGTGATCCGGGCGTGGGAGCAGACGCGGGACCACTCCTACGCCTCCTCGGCGACGAATGAGGACGGGGCCTATGTGCTGTCCGGACTGCCGCAGGGCACCTACACGGTATCGCCGCCCAACCGCGTACCCGGTTATCCACAGGACCCACCCATAAGGCAACGGGAAACGGTTGCGTTGGCGGCGGGCCAGGTTTCGGAAGGCGTGGACTTCACCCTGACGGCGGGTGCCACACTGGCGGGTATCGTGTTAGACGATGCGGGCAATCCGGTGGAGGGGGCGACGGTCCGCTCGAATGCCGTCGAGGGACGCCAAAACCTGGCGGAGTTTTATACGCAGGCGGATGGTCGTTTTTACTTCGGCGATTATAGCGAGGGTGAGGCCATCCATCTGGTGGCGGAGACTCCCGCATCGCGGAGCGGGCTGGTGGGGCCCTTCGTAGTCGGCGCACCGGGGAGCGACGACATCACGCTTAGCCTCGCGCTGGACTGCAGCGGTGTCATCGCCGGACGGGTCGTGAACCGGAGCGGCGAACCTTTTTCCTGTAAGGTCATGGCCTTGGCCACGGAAGAGTCACTCCAGTTCCCCGTGATGTGGCCCGTGGGTGAAACAGATGGCGGGGGATATTTTGTGTTGCCCAACGTGTGCGCGGGCACCTATACGATCGAGCTGGTGCCGCGCTCCAACGCACGCCAGCAGGCACGGACCGTTGCGGTGAGTCCGGGGGAATCCGTTCTCGGGCTCTCGCTCGTCTACGACCAGGGCGAACTCCTGGAGCTGAGCGGGGTGGTGGAGGATACGGAGGGGAATCGAATAGCCGGTGCCCACGTGCGTGCAGGCTTAGACAGCGGCCAGGGCATCTCCCCCCCTGCCATGACCACGGCTGGCGAAGGCGGCGAATTCCTCTTCGAGGAGTTGCCCGCAGGCACCTATTCTGTCAGCGCCAACGCAGCGGGCTACGCACGCTCGGAAGACGCCAAGGTAGCGGCGGGCGAGACGGGCGTCGTCGTGGTCATGATTGGCGCGCCTCAGGTATCTGGAACCGTGACTGGCGCGGACGGCGCACCCCTGGGTGCCTTTATCCTCACGATACAGGTTTCCGAGGGTATACCGCGCAATCCCATCGTCCATCATATCGCCGATGCGGGTGGCCATTTTTCGGTGGACCTCCCCGGCCAGGGGAAATGGACCTTGCGCGTGGAAGCGGAGGGTCACCTCCCCGCCGAAGTCGATCTGGGTAGGGTTTACGACGAAATGGAGATTGCGGATATCGAAATCGCGTTACAACAGGCTCCTTAGTTTCCCCAGGGGTTTAAGCGCCGAAAGCCTTTCATGCTGAAATGCAGGGTGGGGTCATAGACGGTCTTGTCACGATCCTTCCCCACCCGACCTATCTGCCCAAGCCCGATGCCGCCGGGCCGGCGGCGCGCCATAGGGGCGTGCCGCTATCGTTTCTCATAGAAGCAACCCCTACCAACGGGCAGGGTGAAGGGACGTCAGGCACTCGAAGAACCCTCCGCCGGGAATTCGACAGCCAAACAATCGCCCCGAAGGGGCTACACAGCTTCCAGCCCTGGGCAACGCCCAGGGACAAAAAGCATCCCCCAACAATCTTCGCCCTGAAAGGGCATCACAGCTGCGCCGCCCTTTCAGGGCTCTGTATTCGACGCGCAAACCTTTTTCCCAGGACGTTGCCCTGGGCTTTAAGCTGTAATAGCCCTTCGGGCTGAAATACAGGGTGGGTCGTGACGGATTACGACAGGATGCTTCCTCCACGCGACGTATCTGCCCATCCCCCATGCCGCCGGGCCGCCGGGCCGGCGGCGCTCCATAGGGTGCACGCCGTAAGCTTGTCGCGACGGCACTCCATTAAATCCCCGCTCAATAAAACCAATCGGTCTGGGGCGTGGGCAGGCGCAGGGCTTCGTCGAGGGCCTCCAGGAGGGCTGGCGGGCCGGAGAGCTGGTCAGTCATCGAAAGGGCCGTGGCGGAACCTACGCCAAGCCACAGGCGGGTGAAGGCCCCCACGGAGGCTTCCAGGGTTTCCAACGCGGCCTCGTGTCTGACCTTTATCTGGCTTTCCGGGCCGAGAAGCATGCGATAGTCCCCGGAGAGCCCCTTCCAATAGCCCGACGTTTGCCCCACGCCATCGCGGGGCCGCTCCGACATGGGGTCGTGTAGCGTGAGGTTGAAGGCGACCTCGGGGCCCGTGAGGTGGGTCGCGGCGATACAGGTGGCCAGGTCGACGATGCGGTATTGAAAGTTCGCGTGGGCGCGACACCAGCTGGTGTATTCCCCGCCGACCGTGCTCCAGAAGTGCTGGGTCGGGCGGTCGATGAGGTCCTGGATTTGGATGCCTGCGGGCTCGGTCATGGTCACCAACCGCACCTGGTCGCCCCATTGCTTGATGAGGCCCATCAGCTCGAGGAACTGGGCCCGGGTTTTCCAGACCATGAATTCGATGCTGTAGGGACCCCGCGTGGTTTCCTGGGGCGTGCACCAGAGGCAATGGCTGGGTGTTTCGGTGCCTTCGTCAAAATAGCCGAGACCAAAGCCATCCCCCGAGCGCAAAATGGTGGACCGTGTCTGTCCGACGGAAGTCAGGCTGACAGCGCCATGGGGCCGCCGACGCTGCAGGCGGGCATCGTGAATGGCGTCCACGTGGTCCGTGCTAAGGATATGGGTCGGGCGCACCTTATCGCTCACCGTCAATCGGTCGGGATCAAAGCGCCAGAAATGGCTGTAGGCGCAGGTGCCAAAACCAATACGGTCATAGAAGCCCTGCTCGAAGGTACTGAGTCCCGCCACGGCTGCGCCTTCATCAGCGGCCTCCGCCAGCGCACGGGCGGTCAGCTCGAGGGCCAGCCCCTGCTTGCGTCCGTTGCGCGCCGTGGCGACACCGGTAATGGCCGCCAACGGCAAATCATCATTCCGATGACGAATCGAACCGTCACAGCGAAAGACAAAGCAGCCGGGGTCGCCATGGACCAGGGCCACATAGCCCGGGCCGGACTGGGTGTAGGCGGCCATACCTTCGCGGGAAGGGGCATCTTTTTGATTGAGCCAACCGATTTCGTGCCAGATCCGGGCGGCGACCGCTTGATCACGTTCGAAATCAAAGTAACGCCATTCCATGGACATTCCCTTTCTCGCGCGCCCACCCCCCGAACGACCCGCCTATCGAACTCTGGTCAGTCTTCGATGATACGCGTCTTTCCGCCGAGACCCTGCATGGCCGCGCTGAAGTCGGGGAAGGTAATATTCACCGCTTCGTAACCGTTGATCGTCGTCGTGCCGGGCAGCATGGCACCGGCAATGGCGAGGGACATGACCACACGGTGGTCATCGTGCCCTTCCACAACGGCAGGCTGCAGGGCACTTTCTTCAATTACGAGGCCGTCGGGCAACTCGGTAATGTTGGCGCCCATCTTCGTCAATTCCTGGCACATAACGGCAATGCGGTCCGTCTCTTTCAGGCGGGCCTGGGGCACGTTGACCAGGCGGGTCGTTCCCTTGGCGAAGCAGCCCATGACCGCCATCATCGGCAGGGCATCGGGCGTGGCGTTCAAATCGATTTCACAACCGGTCAGGCCATCGGCGCGCACATTGATACCTTCGTCGTCAATCCGTATATCGGCACCCATTTCCCGGAGGTAGTCCACCACGGCCTTGTCCCCCTGGGTGTCGGACATGTCGAGGCCGGACGAGTAAATTTCGTTGTCCTGCAGGGCACCCGCCGCCAGGAAGAAGGTGGCCGACGAGAAGTCGCCCGGAATGCGGCGGTCCACGGGGGCATAGGTCTGCCCACCGGGAATGTGGAATTCACTCCAATCGTCGGCGGCGTTAATGGTAATGCCCTGACGTTCCAGCCAATCCAGGGTAATGCCCACATAGGGTTTTTCGTTGAGCAAAGGCACCACCATATGGGTGTCGTGCTCGGCCAGGGGCGCGTTCACCAGGATGGCGCTCACATACTGACTCGTGACGGCCTCGATGGAGGTCTTGCCACCGCGCAGGAGGCCCTCCACCACAAAGGGCGGATTGCCATTGCCCCGGGTAGAGCGGACCGTGGCACCCAGGTCATTGAGGGATTGGGCGAGGGGGCCACAGGGCCGAGCGTTAACTTGCTTGTCACCCGTGAGCACGGTCATACCGTCTTTTAGCAGGGCCGCGCTCCCCAGGGCGATGCGCATGGTCGTGCCCGAATTGGCCACATCAATGACGCCGTCAGGAACCTTGAGGTTGCCCCCCGTACCCTGAACCCGCCAGCAATCACCCTCGTCTTCAATCGTCGCACCAAAGGCCTTGTAGGCCCGGAAGGCGGCCCGTGCGTCCGCCGAATCCAGGGGCTGACGGATGAGACTTTCTCCCGGCGCGAGGGACGCGATGGCCACGGCACGAATGCTGTGGGACTTGGAACCGGGAATCTCTACGGTGCCGCGCAGGGGCGCACCTTCGACGAGTAGCTTCATGGTACTGGCTTTCTGAATGATGTTAGGCTGAGGGCCTGTGAGATACGTGCGAATCCCCGATCATACGGGCTATGCATAGGGGCAGTCAAAAGCGATGGCCTGGCGCTCGAGGACCGTGTGAATACCCAATAGAAACTGGAAAGTGATGCCCATGCAGCCACCACTACATCGTCTCCTGAAGCACCTCACCCGCCCCTTCGTCGCGTTACTCTTGGTGGGCTGTATGCATACCCCGTCCCAGGTCGCCACCCAAGACCGCACCGGCCTCCTCTTACCCGATGGCCAGCGCATCGATGCCGCCGGTGATTTGGTCTCCTTCGGGGGCAGGCCCGTCGACGTGACGGTGGGACCCGACGGGCGCTTTCTCTATGCCAAGGACAATCGGGGCATCGTGGTCATTGATGGAAACACGTGGAAGGTGGTGCAGGAACTGCCCTTCGGGAAAGACCGGGGCGGTTCGCAGCATGGAATTGCTCTCAACGGAGCAGGAACCCGGCTCTACGCCACCACCGCCCAGCACCATTTCATGGTGGGCGCTATCGCAGACGACGGCACCCTGTCGTGGGAGGATACGGTCGCGTTGCCTGGCCCCAAAGGCACCGACGCCTCCCACCCCACGGGCATTGCGCTGACTCCCAACGGCACCCACGCGTGGGTCACCCTTTCGCGCAACAACGCCCTGGCGAAAATCGACCTGACTACTCCTACGGTGGAGGAAACGATTCCCACCGGCATCGCGCCCTACGACGTGGTCCTTTCAGCGGACGGCGCCACGGCGTGGGTATCCAATTGGGGCGGACGACGGCCTGCACCGGAAGACCAAACCGCCGACTCCTCCGGCACGGAGGTCGTGGTGGATGACCGGGGTATCGGAGCCTCGGGGACGGTATCCTCCATCGATCTGGCTTCGGGTGAGACGATAGCCGAAATCACGACGGGCCTCCACCCCACCGACCTGCTGCTCAACCGCGACGGAAGCCGCCTCTTCGTCGCCAATGCCAACTCGGATACGGTCTCGGTGATTGACACGACGACCCACACGGTGCTTCAGGAACTGGGGGTGCGCCCCGACCCCAAGCTACCCTTCGGCAGTGCGCCCAATGGCTTGGCGCTGAATGCCGACGAATCCCGGCTCTTCGTCGCCAATGGCGGCAACAACGCCATCGCGGTCGTCTCGCTGGAAGATCCGAATGCCTATCGGGTCACGGGCTTCCTCCCCACGGCGTGGTATCCGGCCGGACTGGACTGGCACGACGGCAACCTATACGTGGCCAACGTAAAGGGACTGGGCTCGCGCAAGGACAAACCTGAAAACGACGGACGCAGCGTCTACGATTTCCTCGGGACCATCAACCGCATCCCGGAAAGCGCCCTTGACCAACTCGACCGCCACACGGCAGCGGTCCACCGACAGGGCAACACGCCCCAGGTGCTGACCGCCTGGGAACGGAGTCATCGCACCACCAACCCGGTGCCCGTGCCCGAGAATCTCGGCGAAGCCTCCGTCTTTGATCACGTGGTTTACATCGTGAAAGAAAACCGCACCTACGACCAGGTCCTCGGCGAGCTTCCCCAGGGCAACGGCGACCCCAGCCTTTGCCTCTACGGGCGGGACGTGGCCCCCAACCACTATGCCCTCGCCGAGGAGTTTGTGCTCCTCGACAATTTTTACTGCAACGGCGTGAACTCGGCCGACGGCCATGCCTGGGTGACGGAAGGCAATGTAACCGATTATCTGGAGAAGTCCTTCGGCGGTTTTACCCGCAGCTATACCTGGGGCGACGACGCCCTGAGCTATTCCTCTTCGGGTTTCATCTGGGACAACGTCCTCGCCCACGGCCTCTCTTTCCGCAACTACGGCGAGATGGATTACGCTGAGACGGTCCCTGCCGAGGCCACCTTCACCGAGGTCTACGAAAACTTCCGGGCGGGGGGCGAGGCCGTCACCTTTAAACAGAAGATCGGAATCGGGCGACTTCAGCAATTCACCGCGCCCGACTTCCCGGGTTGGAACATGCGTATCCCCGATGTGCTCCGTGCCGAGCGCTTCCTGGCGGAACTCGACGACTTTTCCGAGCAGGGCACCTTCCCCAACATGACCCTCGTCTACCTCCCCCAGGATCACACCTCCGGCACCAAGCCCGGCCAACCCACGCCCGAGGCCCACATGGCCGACAATGACCTGGCCTTGGGCCAAATCATCGAGGGCCTGAGCAAGAGTCCTTTCTGGCCGAAGATGTGTATCTTCGTCATCGAAGACGACCCGCAGAATGGCTTCGACCATGTGGACGGTCACCGCTCCATTTGCTTCGTGGTCAGTCCCTACACCCGGCGCCAGGCGGTGGTGCGCCATTTCTATAACCAGACCTCGGTGCTCCACACCATGGCCCGCATGCTGGGCATCCCGCCACTCAACCAGCGGGACGCCATGTCGCCCCTCATGAGCGATTGCTTCACGGAAAAGCCCGATTTCACGCCCTATGCGGCCCGACCCAATACGGTTCCGCTGGACCGGCTGAACCCCGAACTTACCAGTCTGAACGACGACCAGAAACGCTGGGCCCTCGCCAGCCTCGCTCAGGACCTGACCCACGTGGATGCCGCCGACGAAGACACCTTCAACCGCATCATCTGGCACGCCATCAAGGGCGTAGACACGCCCTACCCGGCGGACTTCGCGGGTGCCCACGGAAAGGGGCTGGGCCACCTGAATCTGATAATCGACCCCGACGCAGAGGAGGACGGGGACTGAGTGGGACAATAGCCGTAGCATTCGTCCAATTTCGAGCAAGAAACGCCCCGTTGTGCCGCGCGATCCGGTACCCCGGTTCGTGCGCCGGACCCATCCCACCCCGTGAGATGCCTGCAGTGAGAGCGCGGTCGCTCGCCCAGGGCGATTGGGCTGTATCCGGCCACCGCTTTCGCCTATACTAACCGGGTAAACCGTGGACCAACACGACAGGCAGTTTTCTCTCATGCATGATGATCGCGACAAGCGCAATCCTGACGATCCCGAACCGTCCCTCAAGGACGCCTTACTCCCCAAAGAGCCCGGTCGAGACACGCCTCCGGAACGTTCCGTACCCCGGGACACCTATGGCGAAACCCCGTCACTGAAAGATGCCTTGCTGCCTGCGGATCACCAACCAAACCCGCCAACCGCACCGCCGACCGAGCACTCCCGAAGTGAAGTCACCCGGCACCTGCGCAATACCGCGCCAGAAAAGGCTTCCCCCCCCACGCCAACGGCCGAGCCCAGCAACGTCGTCATCCCCCTCATCGTAGCGCTCGCCGTGTTGGCGGGCTTTGTGGCGGTCTTTTTTGCCGGGCGGGCCTCTCAATCCTCGCCCATTTCCGCCGTGCCCGATACCCCAAGCTCCGACCAGTCCGCCGAAGCGACAGCCCCCGAAGACAGCGCCACCCCCGAGTCGGCCGCGACTATCGAACCCGATTGGGGCGATCCCGGGCCCATGAGCCTCGCGGCGATGCAGGAGCAGGGCCTCATCATCGACGTTCATGAGCACATTGCATCCCTCGAACTGGCCCCCCAGTTTATCGAAACCATGGATGCCCTGGGCATTCAGAAGATGTGCCTCATGGGCACCTCCAAGTTTACCCTCACCTTAAACGAGGACTACGGCTTCACCGAGTACGATGAAAACAATGAGGAACTCATCAAGATCATCGACACCTACCCCGGCCGCTTTGAAGCCTGGCCCACCATCGACCCCAAAGACCCGGAGAAACTCACCAAGATTCAGGACCTGGTCGCGCGCGGCGCCACGGGGGTGAAACTCTATCTGGGCCATGGCTATGTCACCAAAGAGCATGAATACATGTTTCACACGGTGGCCCTGGATGACCCCGGCATGCTGCCCTTCTACGCCTGGTGCGAGGAAAAGGGTATCCCCCTCGCCTTTCACGTAAATCCCTTCGGCGGCAAGGTGGGCTTTGCGCAGGAGTTTATCGCCGTCCTGACCCAGTACCCCGATCTGAAGGTCATCGCCCCCCACTTCATCCTGTCCTCCGTGCGGAGCTTCCGGCTGGAGGAGTTTCTCGACACCTTCCCCAACCTCTATTCCGATGTCAGTTTCGGAGACTACTTTATGAAAGAGCGTTTGGGCTACATTTCCAAGCATCCGGCCAAATTTCAGCGCATATTTAAGAAGTACCCCACCCGCTTCATGTTTGCCTCCGATCTCGTCATGATTCCCGGAAGACACGCCGACTGGGCCCCCACCCAACTCCAGGCCTACATCGACATGCTCAGCAAGGAGACCTACACCTCGGCGGCCATTCCCGGCGAAACGCTGAACGGCTTGGCCCTATCGGATGATTTGCTCTCTCGGGTCCTCTTCCGAAACTACCTGGCCTTTCGCGCCAAGCAACCCAAGGGCACGAAAATCACCCGGGAAATTAACTGGGACCGCATGAGCCAGGAGCCCGTCGACCGCGAACCCGGCCAGGCCTTTCCGCCGAAAATCACCAACAAATAGGGGGGCCAGATTCAGGCGGGTCCGCTGCTGAGCTGGCCAATCAGCTGTACGAGTTGCCCCACGTAATGGGTGACATAATACCGCGCGTAGGATACGGCGTCAGGCCAGAAATAGCCGACAATCGTTGCACCGACGAACAGAATCACCAGCAAGCGAATCAATCGACCAACGGCATGCTGGGGAAACAGAAGCCGCACACTTACCAGCCGAATCGCTCGTTTGCCGACCGTCTTTAAGGTCCAGAAAAAATCGCTTTCCGTCGGCAAACCACGGCTGCGTTTCGCCAGGCCTTCCGGGGAACAACGCAGGTAGAGCTCCGTATTGCCCACTTCGAGAATGTCGCCAGCCCGCAGGATCCGGGACCGAAACACACCGGTCCGCTTTCCGTTGACGGCCAGTCTTCCCCCCCGGATCTTCCGTACGCGGTACCCATCCGATACCACCGTCAGGCGCGCATGGAACGGGTCGATCGTTTCGTCCAGGCGGACATTGACTTCACAGGCCATGTCCATGCCCACGATGACCGGTGCACGGGCGATAGGAAACTCGGTACCGTCCTCCGGCCCATTGATCACTTCCAGCATGTCGGGTGCGCTCATTGGGCCTTCCTCACACCGCTCTCGGAGGGTTTGCCTTTGCGATACACGAGGGCGCCATCATCATCGAGCAGCACATCCACCATATCCCCCGATTGAAAGGCGCCATCAATGATACGTTCGCTGATGGGGGTCGCCACCAGCCGATCGACCGCTCGCCGCAACTCCCGGGCACCAAACTGCGGGCTATACCCCTCCTGGGCAATGTATTCATAGGCCCGCTGATACATGCGGATGCCAATATTCTGATCGCGGAGCCGTCGCCGCAAGGCGTTGACTTCCAGACGAAGAATCTGACGAATGTCTTCTGCCAGGAGCGGATAGAAAGGCACGATTTGATCGATGCGATTCACAAACTCCGGTCGAAAATGCGCGCGGAGGGCATCCACCAGGGCATCCTGACTCACGGCCGAATCGGCGTGGTACAGCAAGTCAGCACCGATGTTAGACGTAATGATGATGATGCAATTCTTGAAATCCACTTCGCGCCCCCGGGCATCCCGAAGGCGACCTTCGTCGAAGATAGGCAGGAACAAATCAAAGATGCGGGAATGGGCCTTTTCAATTTCATCAAAGAGGAGAATGGAGAAGGGCGCATTCTTTACGGCCCCGGTCAACACGCCTTCCTCTTCGTGGCCCACGTAACCTGCCGGCGCCCCGATAAGCTTGGACACCGAATGTTCTTCGGAATACTCCGACATGTCAAAGGCGATCAGGTGGTTGGAGGAGCCGAAAAGGTAACGGGCCAGCAATTTGGCCAGCTGGGTCTTCCCCACCCCCGTCGGCCCCAGGAACAGCATGGTCGCATCCGGGCGATTGGGGTCCGAAAGACCTGCCCGTGATTTTTTCACTGCCGACACCGAGCGGGAAACCGCTTCGTCTTGTCCAATAAGCTGCTGCTTGATGATCTGCTCAATGTTACCCAGGTATTTGCGCTCTTCTGCCGTGAGTTGCTCCAGGGGGATGGCGGTCACCTGACTAATCACCTTCCGCACCGAGTGGGGCGTCACGCTGCGCTCCGATGAACCATCGGGATCGCTATCAAAATGACTCGCCCGCTTCTTCATCATGAGCGAGCGCAGCCGGTGGCGGGCACAGGCCTGATCGAGCACGTCAATCGCCTTGTCTGGCAGATTGCGGTTGGGCATATAGCGGACCGTTAAATCGATAGCGGCCTGGAGCGTACGCCGGCGAATGTGCACGTCGTGGTGCTTCTCCAGGGTAACCCGAAGGCGCTTGAGCACCTCCAGGGACGCCTCGGGAGACAGCTCTTCCACCCGCACCATCTGAAAGCGGCGCTCAATGGCCGCATCCCGCTCCACAAATTTGCGGAACTCCTGCAGGGTCGTGGCACCAATACATCGAAACTCGCCCCGCGCCAATTCGGGCTTGAGGAGATTGGCGAGGTCCATGCCGTCCCCATCACTGGCCCCGGCCCCCATAATTAAATGCACTTCATCGATAAAGAGCACGCAGTTTTCCGAACGCTTCACTTCATCGATGAGGGCCAGCACCTTCTCCTCAAAGGCACCCCGGTATTGGGTGCCCGTCATGAGGGCGGCCACGTTTAACTCCAGGATTCGGAAATCGGGCAGGCCCAGCGCCTTGCCTTCCCGGGCCAATTGGAGGGCGAGCCCTTCCACAATCTGGGTCTTGCCCACCCCCGCCTCCCCCACCAGCATCACGTTGTTTTTGGTCTTGCGGCTGATGATCTGGAGGATCTCAAACATCTCGTTGTCGCGGCCTGTGGCCACCTGCAGATTCCCGCGGCGGGCCTCCTCCATCAGGTCCCGGGTCATGGGACCCGACTGAGCGGGGATCGGGATCACCGATTCGTCGGGCTGGGGTGTGCCCCCGCCCACCGCAGCGGCCTGGGCGTTTCCGCCCTTGGCCACGGGTATATTCTGCAATTGCACATCGGAGTAGGCCGGCAGGGGCGTCACTTTGTTATAGGACTGGGGAGAGATGAAGCCCAACTCCGCCTGAATCTGCTTGGTACAGGCGGTGCGATCCAGTTTTAATGCATCCATGGCCCGCGACGGGGCGGAAACATCGTCCTTTAAGATGGCCAGCAGGAGGTGGCCGGCCACTGGTGTCCCATGACCAATACGCTGGGCCAATTTGCTGGCCTGGGTCGTCAACTGGATGCACCGGGGCGTGTAAAAGGTTTCGCCGGAGGGTACCGCGGCGTGTCCCCGCCAGAGCTTGCGGTTCGTCTCACGCTGCACGGAAAACAGGTTGCTCAGGTGTCGCTCCCGAACACATTCCGGCAGCTTGTCGGAAGAGTCCAGCAAGGCGGCAAAGACGTGGCAGACACCTACGAAGTAGTTTCCCTGATTGGCACTGATTGCCGCAGCCTTTTCCAAGACCTCAGCAATATTGGGCGACACATTCAGCTGCACCCCAAACCTCCCGCGATTACTATTTACGCATTTTCATCACGCTTCACTCACTGGCACCCCCCATAGTGCCACGATTCGCTGTTGGACCGCCACAAAAATCGAAGGGCGTGCTGTTCCGTCCCGGGCGATTCTGGTCCCGAACCGTGGCGAAAAAAAGTTTGATCGCCTTGGAAGTCCCACGTCATAGTAGTGTTGGTACGAGGAAGTCTTATGGAACAGACAACGCCAATGGAAGACATCGCGCTGATGATGCGAGTGCGCGGAGGGGACGAGTGTGCCTTTGAACGCTTGTTTGAGCGCTACCAGCACAAGCTGTTGAATTTCTTCTACGGCCTTTCCCGCAACCCCAGTACAGCACGTGATTTAGCCCAAGACACCTTCTTGCGCATCTGGAAGATTCGGAAACGCTACCAGGCCTCGGGCTCCTTCCCTGCCTATCTCTTCGGGGTGGCGCGGATGATCTGGCTCGAGTCATGCCGCAGCGAACAAAAGGCCTGGAAACTGGGCACCCGTCTGGATGAGGAAGCCCTTAACGGACTCTCCGGGCATCTCACGGACTGCCCGGCCTATCAGGCCCGTCGCACCGAACTTCACGAACATATTCACCGCGCCCTGGACCAGTTGCCGGAAGAACAACGGCTGGTCTTCGTATTGCGGTCGATTGATGGCCTTTCGCTGGAAGACATCGCCAGTATTCTGGACTGTCCCGTAAACACCGTACGGTCACGAAAAATACTGGCGGTGAAGAAACTGCGACACCTCCTGGCCACCCTATGGGATGGCGATAGACACGGTGTGGTGTCCACACGATAATTACGATGTTGCTTTGCAGTATACAGAGCGTGTCGAGCGCGCCGGGAAATGCGACGGACGGAATTGGTCACCGTCCCGGACTTCCCGATTTCCACTCGGCCAGAGGAGCATTTTGCTCATGACGTGTCAACACATACGCCGCGATATTCCGGCCCTCATCGATGGGGACCTAAGGCCCCGGCGCAGGGAAGAAGTATGCCATCACCTGACGACGTGCCCGGCATGTGCTGAGGAGCGCGATGCGATAGAATCCCTGCTGGTCATCGGCGATTGCGCCCTCCAGTATCACGGCGCCCCCTTGTCCTTCCGTGCGCTACAGGCCGACATGAAGACCGTTGACCCGTTGGAACAGGTTATTCGCTATCAATTACCGCCCCTGAAAATCCCCGGCACCGTACCCCGATTCGCCGTCGCCATGATCCTGCTTCTGGTTGCCGCCGGCCCCCTCTACGCCTACCGCCACACCCGTCAGGTCTATACCGCCGTGCAGACACCCTTTATCTCCCAGGAGGCCACCCTCATGGCGGCCTTGGAAGATGGTGAGTTTCCGTGGGACAAGCAAGACGAGCCGACAGAAGAGGATGAGCAGGTCTGAGTTTCCTGCGAAATTCGGCTACGGGGTTGCCCCGAACTCACCGTCCACGACGGACCGCACGATGCCTTCCAGGTGCTCCCGTTTATTCCGAAGGCTTATCACCCAGCGTCTTTCCCCGCCCGAGGGCTCTGCGCCGCATCCGGACCTCCAGATATTGGACCCCCAACAGGGTCACCACCGATAGCACGGCGAGTTTGATACCCAGCCATGGGGAAGCGACCGCGATAACTACCCCGATAGCGGCCATCATCCAGATATCCGCCGCCGAAGTGGCCCCAACCACGGAGCCATCCCGGGTAAGCATGACCCCGGCCCCGATAAAGCCAATGCCCGTCACGATCTGACCAATTATGCGGGTGGGGTCAGAAGTCGGGGTTGTCGTGGAAAGGCCCACCTTCACGAACACGTAGGTCCCCAGGCAAATCAATACGCAGGTTCGAACCCCAACCGGCTTACCCCTGTATTGGCGCTCCAGCCCGATAATCCCCCCCGACAACAGGCAAGCGCCAAGCCCACCCCACGTCAGGGGGGCTACGTCCACGAAGAACTCCGTCATATTTTCAACCCCTGCATACACGCCGCACGCTCCTTCTCATACTTCAGAGCATAAGGGAGCTACGACGGGAACAGCAAGCCCGGTCAACGGGTCGGCAACAGGGCACTGTGGTCAATGCGAAACTCGTATTCCGATACGGCCACATGGCACTGGGTGCAACTACTTCGCTCTGGATGGGGGCCCCGCATGGAGGCAAAGGGGCTTTGCGCACTGTGACAACTCTGGCAGTTCTCCCGGAGTAACTTCCGGTGGGGCATCGTGGGCGGGGCTACCACGTGGGCACGGGTCCCGTCGGTGGGACTCTCCAGCCCTTTCCAGGTGGTCGGGGCCGGCGCCGCTTCGACTTCGGCAAAGGCGGGCCGTGAGGGCAGGTGGCACTGATTACAATTGACCAGCTCGGGGTGGGGCGTCTTACTGCTCACCTTGCCAAAGTAGATCCCCTCTTCCCGGTGACAGGTAAGACAATCGCCCGCAGACGCGGGAAAGAGCTCATGGGGTATGACGGGCGGGGCGGTGTAAAAGGCCCGGCGAGATGTCCGTGCAACACGCTCTTCCGCGACGGCCGGGTCTACGCCCACCGCCGCTGGTGCGGAGGGCGAGGCAGCGGCAGGAACGGCGGTTTCCGCGTCCACCTGGAAGACGGTAAGGCAAAAGCTGATAGCGCCTGCGCAAAGAACCGGAATAACGGCGAGGTATCTCATCCCACTTTCTCCACCCTTACGGCACATTTCTTGTAGTCGGGCTGTTTCGATTGGGGACAAAAAGCATCGAGCGTTACTTCGTTAATCAGTTTGTTCTCGTCGAAGAAGGGCACAAATACAGCACCACGGGCCGGCATCCCCCGACCCCGCACCCACGCCGGGAGTACCATGGAGCCCCGCCGGGATTGGACCCGAATCGTATCGCCATCCTGAATCCCGAGTTCGTTGGCATCCATGGGGTGGAACTCCACGTAGGCCCGGGGCATGGCGTTATGCAGTTCTTTGACGCGCTGGGTCATGGTACCGGTATGCCAATGTTCCAGGACGCGGCCCGTGCACAACCACAATGGATACTCCGCGTCAGGCACCTCTGGCGGCGCCACGTAGGGCCGGGCCCAGATAATGGCCCGGTCATCCCCTGCCTTGGCGCCATAGAACTGGATGCCCTTTCCCTTTTCCACATAAGGATCTTCTCCCTCCACAAAGCGGCGGGTTGTTTCGCGCCAGATACCGGCATCGTCCTGAACCACCGGCCAACGCAATCCATGGTGCTCCGCCAGTACATCGTAGGGCGCCAGGTCCTTATGTTTCTTAGTCGTAAGCGCCCGATACTCGTTGTAGAGGATGCGGTCCACGTTGACCGTGTTGAAAACTTCCCATTTCCACGCTTCAATTTCCTGGCCATTTTCGTCGCGGATGGCGAGCAAGAAGTTCCCATCCCGGTCACGAAGGCCCTTGAAACCCTTTTCATACATGCGGTGAGCCACCGCCAAAACCTGCCACACGTCGTCCCGCGCTTCCCCGGGCGGGTCCACGGCCTTAAACCACTGCTGGGTACGTCGTTCCGAGTTGCCGAACACCCCATTCTTCTCCACCCAGAGCGCCGACGGCAAGACGACCTTGGCCAGACGGGTGGTGGCGGTGGGATAGACATCGGACACCACCAGAAAGCGGTCTTCCGCATTGGCGAGGTTCTTGTGCAGGTGGGGCATACTCTGACCCGGATTGGTCACCTGGACCCACATCCCCGTCAGTTCGCCCGCCGCCAGGGCTTCAAACATCTGTACCGTATGGAAACCCGGCTTGGGGTTGATGGCACCGGGCACGGCGTTCCAAAGGTCCTCGCACTCCTTGCGGTGTTCTTCGTTGGCCACGAGCCGCCCCGAGGGCAGGGCATGGGCAAAGGTACCCACTTCCCGGGCTGTCCCACAGGCACTGGGCTGCCCCGTCAAGGAGAAGGGTGTCGAACCCGGTTTGCCGATCTTACCCGCGAGCAGGTGCACGTTGTAGACCAGGTTGTTCACGGCCGTACCACGGGTATGCTGGTTCAGCCCCATACACCAGAGCGAAACGACCTTACGCTTGGGGTCGCCAAACAGGTCGCCCAGCATCTTCAGATGACCGATCGAAACCCCCGACAGGGCCGACGCCTTCTCGAGCGTGTAGTCTTCGAGAAAGGTGCGAAAGGCCTCCAGGTCCATTTCCGAACCGTCGTCTGCCTGGAATCGGGTGTGTTTCGCCACGAAGTCCTTGTCGTAGGTGTCGTTCTTCAGCAGCTGATAGCAGATACAATTCGCGATCACCATATCCGTCTGAGGCACAAACTCCATGTAGATATCGGCCGATTGGGTCGAACGGGTCTTGCGGGTGGCCATGTCAATATAAGTCATCCGGGCGGACTGAAACTTGGGCAGGGCTTTTTTCCGGTCCATGAATCGCGAGAAAAGCACGGGGTGCATTTCTGCCCAGTTGTTCCCCCAGGTAATGACCGTGTCGCATTCATCCAGATCCTCGTAGCAGCCCGACGGCTCATCCACGCCGAAGGTGCTGATGAGGCCGACGGCCGCACTCGCCATACACAACCGTGCATTGGGCTCCAGATGGTTGTTGCTCAGCCCCGCCTTGATAAACTTGGAATTCTGATAGCCTTCGGGCACGGTCCATTGCCCCGACCCATAAATGCTGAAGCGGTCCGGATCCGCCATGATCGAATCGGCAATGAGCTCGATGGCCTCATCCCAACTGGCCTTCTCGTAGACCCCGTTCTTCCGGATAAGCGGATGGGTCAGCCGGTCCTTGCCATAGAGAATCCCGCCGGCATGGTAGCCTTTGGCGCAAAGAAGGCCCTTGTTGACTCCGTTGTCCGGATCGCCCTGTACCGCCACGACCCGACCACCCTGCACCCCCACCATCACGCCACAGCCCGTGCCGCAAAAACGGCAAGGAGCCTTCTGCCAATGCAGTCCGTCTGGCAGATTGACGGCGGCCGATGCCCCTTCAGGCAGGGGAACCCCCAGCGCAGCAAGGGCCGCAAGCTGGGCAGAACGGCGAATAAACTCTCTGCGACTAGTGGGCATCGATGTATTCCTTCCCATCTTCAAAATTATGGTAGACCAATTCCAGGTGGCTCACCCCCGGAATTTCCTCTATCTGTTTCCACAAGAGCTTATCGACCGAATCATCGGGCGTCTCCGTAACGATAGCAATGGCCCCCCCCGAAACATGAACCACCTCGATTACGGGGTGCCCGTTGAGTTGATCGCGCACCTTAGAAGTGTACTCCTCCCCCGTATGCACGACAAGACTGGAAATGGGCATTGGCTGGCTCCTTAGATAGCGGCACGCTAAGATGTATTGAATATACATCTTAGCCTCCGCTGTGTCAACGTGGTGCACTGCGACGATAGCACCCGACGATATCGTGAACCCTGCTTCCACAAACCGGTGCGTCGCCCCCGGGGCAAATCGCGCACGCGGGCCCACTTTCTCGCCCACCGGAGCCCGCCGTGCCGTGGCGCACACCCGCCCACGCTTTCGTGACGGGCCGTCTTCACAACCTGTTCGTGGCAATATGGTTGCAGGTTTAGGATCCCTTCCATGAGCCCTTCGTATCTTCGGATATCATTTGACATTTTAACCCACTTTTTGCTAGTCTTGCGCTTCCCATGGAACGACCCCTTTGCAATGGGTTATGTGGTGACGTCTCTCCTGGAGACGCGACAAGGGACCAATTCCGCCGCAAGGCTGCACGTGGAAGGTCTGTTTGTGCCCCATCACATAAGCAAAGACAGGCGTCTCATGCGTCGCAGGTGTTATGTGCTTAAGTGACCTGCATCCCCTTCCTGCGCAACGCATGTCGGTAGTTGACGAAATATTACGTACTTTGTATTGGTCAGGCGCGCCCTGCGGAGCAATCGCCTGGTCACACAGAGACAAACTTGCTTTGGAGACTTGGTTGAATGGCCCGTGTTCTGGTTCTTGATGGTCTGAGTGACGAAGGCGTCAACGTCTTTCGTGAGCAGGGTTTAGAGGTGGATGTAAAGCCCCCGCAATCCCCTGCAGAATTGGCAGCCATCATTGGCGACTACGACGGCCTGGTCGTCCGTAGTGGCACCAAGGTCACTGCCGAAGCCCTCGCAAAAGCAAACAAGCTCAAAGTCATTGGCCGCGCCGGCGTCGGCACGGACAACATCGACAAAGAGGCCGCCACGAAAAAGGGCATCGTGGTCATGAATACGCCGGGTGGCAACACCATCTCCACCTGTGAACACACCTTTGCCCTCCTCTTCTCCCTCTGCCGCAACGTCCCGCTGGCCAATCAATCCATGCAGGAAGGCCGTTGGGACCGCAAGAAATTCATGGGTACGGAAGTCTGCGGCAAGACTATCGGTATCGTCGGGCTGGGTCGCATTGGCGGCGAAGTGGCGCGGCGGGCGCAGGCCTTCGAAATGAAGGTAATCGCCTTCGATCCCATCATGACCCAACTGAAAGCCGACGCATTGGGCGTTGAGCTGGTTAGCATCGACGAATTGGTGGAGCGGGCCGATTTCATTACGCTGCACGCCCCCATGACGGAAAAAACCAACAACATCATTAATGCCGAGCGCATCGCCAGAATGAAGCCCACCTGCCGCATCGTCAATGCGGCACGGGGTGGTCTTGTCAATGAGCAGGACCTCGCCGATGCCCTCAAGGCCGGAAAGATCGCCGGGGCCGCCCTCGACGTCTATACGTCAGAGCCCTTTGAAAACAACCCCTTTATCGGGCTGGACAATATTGTCCTGACCCCCCATCTCGCCGCATCGACCGATGAAGCCCAACTCACCGTGGCGGTCGAGGTGGCCGAGCAGATGGTGGACTACCTGAAGACCGGCGCAATCGTGAATGCGGTCAACGTGCCGAGTCTGGATGCCGAGACCCGCGCGAGCCTCGCGCCCCTGCTCAGCCTCGCCGAGCGCCTGGGTCAGTTTCAGGCCACCTACAGCAGTCGCCCGACGGCCCTGGAAATTGAATACAGTGGCGAATTGGGCATCACCGATGTGTACCCCATCACTTCGGCCATCCTGGCGGGCTTTCTCCGTCCGACGGTCGAAGATGTAAACACCATCAGCGCTCCCCATCAACTCAAAGAGCACGGAATCGCCTGCACCGAAAAACGCAGTCCTGCGGCCTCCGACTATGCCTTTGAAATTGGTGTTACGGTGGTCACCAGCGAAGGCTCCCACACGGTTAAGGGGACGCTCTTTGATGGGAACGACCCCCGCATATGCAGTATCGACGGAATGCGTGTGGATGCCAAGCCCGAAGGGCATATGGTGGTCTGCATCAACGACGATGTCCCCCAGATAATTGGTCGGGTGTGTCTTACCCTCGGAGAAGCGGGCATTAATATTGCCAACTTGTCCCTGGGCCGTGCAAGTCGGGGAGGGCGCGCATTGACGGTGCTCAATCTCGATGAAGCGGTTTCAGACGCGGTATTAGACGCAGTACGGGGCATCCCGCATGTGACCGGCGCGAGCCTGGTCTCCCTGCCGGGAAGCGCCAACTAGCCCCCCCCACAGGACGGAACTTACAACGAAACCAGGAGAAATCATGGCAACCTATAAACACATCGAAGTCCCGGCAGGCGATAAAGTCGTCGTGAGTGGCGGCAAACTGGAAACCCCCGATCAACCCATCATCGGCTTCATCGAAGGCGACGGTATCGGACCTGACATCTGGAAAGCCTCCCAATTCCTCTTTGACGAAGCCGTGCGTCACTGCTATGGCGATTCCCGCAAGATCGCGTGGATGGAAATCTTTGCCGGAGAAAAGGCCAACCAGATCACCGGCTCCTATCTTCCCGACGAAACACTGGACGCTATCCGCGAGTTTGAACTGGCCATCAAGGGCCCCCTTACGACGCCCATTGGCGGTGGATTCCGTAGCCTGAACGTCAGCCTCCGTCAGCTGCTCGACCTCTTTGCCTGCGTGCGCCCGATTCGTCACTTCGACACGGTACCCAGCCCGGTTATCGCCCCCGAGAATGTCAACATGACGATTTTCCGTGAGAACACGGAAGACGTCTATTCCGGCCTCGAGCTGGAATCCGGCTCCCCGGAAGCAGAGAAACTCGCGGCCTTCTGTAAGTCGGAATTCGGTTGGAACATTCGCCCCGAGTCGGGCCTGGGTCTCAAGCCCGTGAGCGAGTTCGGCACGAAGCGCCTGGTCCGCGCGGCCCTGAACCACGCGGTAAAGCACGGCAGCAAGAGTGTCACCCTGGTGCACAAGGGCAACATCATGAAGTACACCGAAGGGGCATTCATGCGCTGGGGTTACGAAGTGGTGCGGGACGAGTTCTCCGACGTGGCTGTTTCCTGGGAAGACTGCAAGGGCGATCCCGGCAACAAGATCCTCGTCAAAGACACCATTGCCGATATCTTCCTCCAGCAGATTCTCACCCGTCCCAAAGAGTTTGACGTGGTGGCCACCATGAATCTCAATGGCGACTACATCAGTGACGCCCTGGCGGCCCAGGTTGGCGGCATCGGCATTGCACCGGGCGCCAACATCAATTACGAGACCGGTGTGGCCATCTTTGAAGCCACCCACGGCACCGCCCCCAAATACGCCAATCAGGACAAAGTAAATCCGAGCAGCGTGGTCCTCTCCGGGGTCATGATGTTTGAATACATGGGCTGGCAGGAAGTGGCCGACACCCTGGTCGACGCCATGACGCGCACCTTCCACAACAAGACGGTCACCTATGACTTCGCCCGCCTGATGCAGGATGCAACCCTGCTGAAATGCAGCGAATTCGCAAAGGCCGTAGCCGACAACATGAAGGCGTGCCAGCCGGCGCAGGCCTAGGCCAACCCGGGGTACCCTCGCACAGCACTCGCTGTCGCAATGACAACGCAATCATGCCGGGCCCGGAAGAACGGGCCCGGCATTTCGTATGTTCGGAATCAAATATCGCATTTTCTTGCGAATAGCCGGGTATTATGCCAAGATCACGTTGGCAAAATTATCGGGTATTAAAAGATCGGGAAAGGTGGCATCGGCCTTGGAAGTCTACGATATGAATTCGGAGGAGGGGCGCAAGCGCCTGCTGCAGTTGCACCGGCACGCACAGGTGGGCGGGTGCGTCAGTGGAATTGCCCACGACATCAACAATCTGCTTGGGGCCGCCATGGCCTATGCGGAGCTCGTGTCCTACGACGAAGGTATCAGTCCAGACTCCGTCAAGATGCTGAACAACGTCATCGAGGGCATCACCAAGTGCAGCGCCCTGGTATCTTCGCTGACGTCCATATCCCGCAAAGACCGGATGGACATTAATCTGACCTCACCCGAGCAGCTAATGGATGACGCCCTGGTACTGCGCGATTACGAACTGAAGATTCAGCGCATTGCCGTCGAAAAAAGCTACCAGAGCGATGTGGCCGCCATTCCGGCGGATCTGGCCAAACTGAAGCTCGCTCTGCTCTTTCTGCTTATCAATGCCCAACAGGCCCTGGAAGCTGCCGAAGCCAAGGAAATCAAGGTCTCGGTGGGAAACACAGACGGGGGCATCTACTTTGACATCTGGGATTCCGGTCCTGGATTGTCACCCGAACTGGCGGAAAAGGCCTTTGAGCCCTTTCAAACGTCCTGGCCCGACGATCAACATATGGGACTGGGGCTCTATAGTGCCCGTAAGATCGCCGAACTTCATCAGGGCACCCTCGACTACGATCCGGAGCGGGGATTTCGCCTGTATATCAAACGGGACAATGGCCTGCTGAATCTGGGAAATTAGCCCTCGCTACTGAATGATGTAGGTCACCGTAACCCGGGCCGTGCAGGCAATCACTTCGGTATTGGGATAGTCGGCCTGGGTGTCCGGTGGGGCATTCCAGTCAATGCCATCCACCTTTACCTGCTCCACAGAACGGATACTGCCACCCAACGCGCTTGCAGCCCCCGAAGCCGCGGTAAAGGCTTGCTTGGTGGCTTCTTCCACCGCGTCCCGAATGGCGGTCTCTTTTTCAGCCACGACCAGTTCGGGCTCAGAAACAACGGATTCGAAGGCCTCACCGAAGGCGCGCATCTGCTCACAGAGATCGGCAAAGCGGGCCGGGCCAGTCTCGCCCCCAATCATCCCCGCCATACTGAAGCGTAGCTCCACGGCCACCTGGCTCTTGCCTTCCGACAACGATGTCACCGCAGGGGCGAAGACTTCCAGACTGGACGGGCGGATCTCCCGACCGTTCAGATACTCGCGCATGGCCAGGTCGAAGGGCTCCACCGCACGCAGGCCTGCTTTCAGGTCGCCCTCAGAGAGCACCTTGTGCAACCAGAAGCGCACATGGGTCGGAGCGACATAGACCGTCCCAACACCTTCACTCACGACATAGGAATATTCAACCACTTCCTGTGCGCGCAAGGGCACAGCGGTGGAAACCAGCAGCAGGGCAACGAGCGTACGGCAACGAAAAAACTTGCGTGAAAACACCAGGTCGAGTTCCTATTGGTTGCGGGTATGGAAAGGTCTGCATCTTCGCCCTGTCCAGCGATACACAGGGTGAAGAATCAACGGTTTTCCGGGCAAAAACGTTTACGGGATGACCGGAATCGCGCGCCAGCCCGTCACACTCTCGGTGAATTCACGGGCGGCGAAACACCATACTACCACGTTCTTGCCTGCCAATTGGTCGCCCCGCCGAGCGAGATTAATACGGGGTGTCGTGGCCCCCGAGCCACGCACCGCCACCAGGTCGACCGCCCTCCCCAACTCGAGGGCCAGGTGGTCTGGAAGCCCACCCCCCGTGGCATGCATGTCACCACCCGCGTGAAAGACCAGATTGTGGCTGTCTCCCATCAGCAAGACCGGGCTCTTCCGATCGACGGGTACGGGCACGAGCTGCCCCCCCTCTGCACGGCTCACCCGGGTAAAAGGAAGGGTCTCGGTAGAATCTGTCATCCCCGCGAGGGCGGCGAGGTCCCCATGGATAACTAATTCCTCGGTCTTGGCGGAGTAGCCCTCATTGGCCGTCGCCACGAAGCCCGGCAAGGCGCGGATTGTCTTCGCCACCTCGCCGGCAGCAAGGGCCGCGCCGGCCGGCGACCAGTGGGTGTCCGTTTGGCAGTAGTAGGGCGAGCCTTCCCTGGACGCCTCGAATAGGGGCTGGAGGTCCACAATCTGCACCCCAGACGAGCGAAGTACCTGGAGAAAACGCCGGTGGGCACCCTGCGCTCCTGCCTGCTCCTCCACCGTCGTGGTCAAGGCTTCGCCATCAAGGAACTCGGGATAGACTGCCGCCTTCGCCGGTACAGGCACGACCAACAAGGTGACCCCCGCCGCCGCCAGTTGCCGATTAAAATCGACAATCGCCGCCAGGGGATCGGCCCATTGGGCGTTGCGGGCACGACTGACCGTCGGGGCCGACTCACCCCAGAACGCTCCCACCGAAAGGCTCCGCAGCTCGGGCACAAAATACAGCCAATTCTCCTGCCCCGGAATGACCATTTCACCGGCCGCTTCTTTTTGAGCTATCAGGACCTCCAGGGGCGCTCCCACGTCTTTCCCCACCTCCAAAGGCCCCGTATGTATCACGGGGGCGGCCTGGGTATCCACCGCCCCATCCCCGTACCACCAGGGGGCGCCCTCGCAGGCCTCCTCCCCCTCCACGGCCATACGGTTTAGACTTTCCAAGGCGTTGGATACGTCCGTCCAGGGCGTCAGCGGGACGGTGATGAGGTCGCCCACGTTCCAGGTGGTCGCGGTGGTCCATCGGTGATCCACCATGCCCTGGGTGTAAAACAGAATGGCTTCTCCATCGGGCAAATCGGGCTCCAGGATAACGGAAATCAGACAATCCTTGTAAGGCACGGATCGGGGTGCCGGGGGAAGCGAACGGGCGCGCACACGGCCCGTTACGGTCTGCTTCACGCCCCGTTCCAAGGGGGCCGCCCCTTCCCGATCCAGGGCCATGTTCCGATTTGGCTTCCAATCTCCCCACGAAAGCTCGCGAACGGCAAATTCATAAACCACGACCCCCGTTTCGGCCAGGCGCTCTTCACCCTTCGAGACGGCGTCCTGCAGGCGATGACGGGCGGCATAGGCCCCGTGATCATTCTGGGCAATACGGTCCACCGGGCGTTGCAGGTGCAGGCTTAACTGTTCGGCGAGGCCAGCCCCTGTCCCCCAGCCCAGCCCCTCCTGGCTGTAGATGTTGGTAAAGCTGTCGCCGAGCAGCAGCACCTCGCTACCCACCTCGGGTTGCCACGGGTTTCCGTCGCTATCTTCCACTGGAAGGATGGGCCATTCCTCTACCAACGCACCGGCTACCGGATCGGGATAGAGCATGGCCGCCAGATCACCCCGATAGGCCACCGTTGATGGGGAGCCCCGCCGATAGGCTCGTCGCGTTGCGTCGGAAAAGACGAATTGGGCGTCTAGAAACTCCGACAGTGCTTCTGCACAATACTCCACACCCCGGGGTGACCAGTGGCTATCGCGACGCAAATAGACCGGCCCCCCTTCCTTGCCTTCTACCAGTGCGGGCGTGGGATCGAAGACCACCACCCCGGCCGCTTCCAAGGATTTAAGCCAGGCCCCGTAGCCCTGGTTTCGCGGCACCACACCGTCCCCGATACGCCCATGGAAAGACTCGGGATAAAGACTGACTTTGCTCGGAACGGGCACCACCACGAGCGCGATTCCCCGCTCCGCCAGGGCCGCCTGAAACGCGACGAGCACTCCCAGGGAATCGTTCGACGGCGTCGGAATGGGCGGTCCCACTACGTGCCGCAGGGCCGGGCCATAGAACAGCCAATCCTCCTTCCCCACATAGACATTGGCGTTGCTGGCACCCAGTGTCCCACTCAGCCATTGGTTCATGGGCGTCAACAAGGGTAAGCGCCATGGAGAACCCATCTGGAGGCCCGTTTCCAAGGCGTCCATCTGAGCATGGACCGCGCGATTGGTGTGGCCCAGTCCCTCCCACAGCCCCTCCGATTTGACCTGGGAAGGAAGCTGCCCGGCACTGCGCAGCACGGCCTGGGTGGCATCGAGCACATACGCCCCACCTCGCGCACCATCGGCGCGGCGATGCAGCAGTTCCCCACCGAGAAGAATCGCCAGCGTCAGAAGAAAAAACACACACATCCCGAGCGCGACACCCCGCCCAAAGACGGTGTGGCCAATCTCGGCTTCTGCCTGCGCTTCACGATGTGTCGGACGGTGGGTCATGAAACCTCGTTAGAAAATAAAGTAGATAAAAGGGTTGTAGCTTTGCGTTGCGAGCACCAGCAGCGAGACCACGAGGGCCACGCCACACCAGGCCGCTTTGGGCACGGTCATCTCCCGCGTAAAATCCCAGGTCTGGGGTGCAGCCCAGGTCACGGCGGCTGCCAACACCATGGTGATTACGTAGTAGGGCTGATAGAGCATGCCCGCAAGAAGACCGGCCGCATCACTGTCCGTACCCAGACCCACCACCGACTGGAGATAGGCCCAGGCCTGGGGCAGATCGGCAGCGCGAAAGAAAATCCAGGCCAGCGATACTATTGCAAAGGTGACACCAACACGTAGGGCGTGGGGCAGTCGCCGATACACACTCTCCTTCCCCTGCGTCCGCTCCAATGCCAGCATACCGCCATGAATGGCACCCCACAGCACAAAGTTCCAGGAGGCGCCATGCCAAAGGCCGCCAATCAACATCACCAGGATGAGATTGGCATAGGTGCGGGCCTGTCCCCTTCGGTTGCCCCCCAGGGCGATGTAGAGATAGTCCCGAAGGAAGTGGGACAGGGACAGATGCCAGCGATGCCAGAATTCTGTAATGGACGAAGCGCGATAGGGACTGTCAAAGTTTTTGGGAAATACGAAACCCAGCATGAGCCCGAGTCCAATAGCCATATCGGAGTAGGCACTGAAATCGAAATAGATCTGGAAGCCGTAGGCCAACAGTCCCCACCAGGCATCCACAGTGTGAACCGCCCCCGCATCGAAACAGGTATCGGCCACCTGCCCACAGGGGTTGGCCAACAATACTTTCTTCGCAAGCCCCAGGGAGAAAAAGGCAACGCCCCGGGAAAACTTCTCCACCGTGTGGAGACGCCCGTTCAGTTGTTGGGCCACCTCATGAAATCGCACGATAGGACCGGCCACCAATTGGGGAAACATGGAGACGTAACAGGCAAAGGCCACGAAACTGCGTTCTGGCGCAGCCTCCCGCCGATAAACATCAATGGTATAGCTCATGGACTGAAAGGTGTAGAAGCTGATCCCCAGTGGCAGGGTGATGCGCAGGGCCGTGTCCCACCGGGCTCCCTCCCACCCCAGGGCGGTGAAGAGGGCATTGTAGTTCTCAATGCCGAAATTGGCATATTTAAAGAAGCCCAGCAGGGAAAGATTGGTAACGATGGAGAGGAAAAGGGCCCTTCGCTGAATCCCTTTGCCCCGACTGGGATCTTCCGCCTCGACCATCTGACCCGTGGCGATACGCAGCCCCATGGCGTAGTCCACCAGGGTGGAAAAGAGCATGAGGACCACAAAGGCCGGATTGGCCCATCCATAAAACAGATAACTGAGAAGGGTCAGCGGCAGCGCCCGGAAGCGCCCCGGCGTGGCGTAGTATACCAACAGCAGCGCGGGAAGAAAGTAGAGGATAAACAGGTGTGAACTGAATACCATAAGCGAAACACTACGGCCGTGTTTCGGACGGAAGGGCGCGGAGGGAACGTCCTCCTGCGTCGTAGTAATAGGGAATAGAGAAATCGATCACGCTGTCGTCCGAGAGGTTTTCAGATTCCAGTTGGGGGTTCTCGTCCAACAACTCCAGCCGCAAGGTCTGCGTGGTGCCGACCGCTACGGACGTAAAAGGAAGGGCCATCCGGTCGAGCACGGTCCAATGGGCGACGTAGACCGTCTCCTTCTCATATTCCCCGTCCAGGACTTCCTCCAAATCATAGATAAATACGGTCAATCCCCGTGCATAAGGCGCCAGCTCGGCGGGCGTCAACAGGGTCGACTTTTCCCGCAATGTCGCACGCACGGTCAACGTTTCGACGGGCACGCGCGCCTTTTGTATGGCGGAGAATGACGTATGAAGGGCGGCCACCGCCTCGGGACGGAGCGATCTCTTGTAAAGGACAATCCCCTCCACGGCACCCTCCCACCCCTTCACATCGGCCTTGGATTGGCCAACTATGGGGATGGTGGGCGTTGTGGTCCGAGGCGCGCCGGTCACGGCATGGCGCGCCACTTCCCGCCCATTCTGGTAGAGTACCAAGGCCTCTTCATCGCACGTCAGTGCTACGGTCGTGGCATGCCCCGGCGTCACCTTCCCCGCCACGAGCTTCAATACTTCGGTCGTGGTGTACAGCGAAACGTGGAGGGTGTCGTTTACTTGCGAAATCTGTAGCCAGCGCGCCGCGGAATCGAGCTCGGCACCTAGCCCCAGGATATCCCCCGAGTTCTCCGCGGCAGTCGGGGTCATGACGAAACTGAGCGTGAAGTCCCTGCTGTTCTCGAAGGCCTCGCCCATGGACTGGCCGATAGTCTGCGCTTCAAAGCCCCCGTTCCCCACGAGCAGGGCACCGTCGTGACGCACCCGGCCAAGCCCCATGGCATCAAAACGCCAGCCTGGAATCGGGGTGCCGTCGGCCCCGTAGGCCACCGCCGGATGCAGGGCATCTTGAAAGGCCAGGTGCAATCCGTCACGTTGCGCCGGCCATGTCGTCCCTTCCACTCCGTATACAGGCATGGTGAGAAGTACTACAAGCACCATCAGGCAAGTCGGTTTGAACATGAATTTCCTTTTTCGGGCGCTTCGCACCAGAGAGACCACCGTGTCGATCCGTGGCTACCTGCAGAGCGGGTGGCTTGAGGAAGGCCCCTAAAAGGGGCCAAATCATCTTACTCATGTACGAAGCCAAAGCAGTTAGTCCCGTAGGGACTAAAAAAGAACATGGCACACACCGCACCGTGTATGAATGCCAACTACTCATGCAGGAACGGCAATGCCGTATGAATTCTCACTGGCAGAGCCGGGGGTTTCACTCAGGATGTCAATTGGAATCAACTCAGCATACGGTATCCTCTCGGAAATCCGCAACCGACCGCACAATGTCAGGTGGCGCGATAGGGCATGGGGCCCACGGCGAGACGGGAAACAGAGATACCGCCGCCGAAGCAAACGCTTACATCCGTTCCCGGTGCCTGCAGGCGCTCGTGATACCGGGCGCCGTCGTAGGTGTACACCTGCTCCTCCGCCACATAGGCCACGGGCAGTGCCGCCGTGCAGGGTACGCTGAAGGTGATTTCCGGCATCCCCTCCGTCCCCTTGGGACGATGGGGCAAATTGATATTCCACAGCGCCGCTTCTTCGCACGCGGGATCCTGCATAATCGTGGAGAGGGCGACCAGGGCCAACGCTGCAGAAGCCGACCAATCCACCTGGCGCTGCCCCTGGAAGTATTGGGAAAAGGCGACGGCCGAAACGCCCATCACCGCACTCTCCCGCGCGGCCCCCACCGTACCAGAAAGTAGAATATCGTGGCCCATGTTTCCGCCGTGATTGATGCCGGAAAGCAGTAAGCGACAATCGGGGACCAGGTGGGTCAGGGCAAGGCGGGTGCAATCGGCCGGAGAGCCATCGACAGCGAAGTGCCGCTCCCCTGCTGATTGAACGGCAATCCCATGACTCATGCTGACCTGCTGGCTACATCCGGAGTAGCATTTCGAGGGAGCAACCACATAGACCGCGCCGTCGACAATGGGCTCCAGTGCGGCCACGAGGTGCTGAAGGCCGTCGGCCTCAATACCATCGTCATTGGTCACCACCACGGGCCCGGTAATGCGAAAGGCGCGATCGCCCGTGTTCTCAGCCATGAAATTCCTGCTTTCGGTAGTAGAAGCGATTAACGACCTGCTTTTTCGGCGTCGGCAGCCTGCAATACGTCCCGAAGGGCCTTCAAGTCGTCGGCATTCAAGACATCAACGCCCGCCGCGTAGAGCGTGGCCCACACATCGTCCCGCTGCGGGGTTGCCCAGAAGCGCAGGCGCATGCCCTTTTCATGGGTCTGCGTGACGATAGACCGGAGCCGTTCCATTTCCGCTTCGGGGAGGTCCCCCTTACCGCGCCAGCGAAAATGCTTGGTCCAGTTGTCACTGATGAGGGGCATCTGATGGGCCGTATAGGCACCATCCAAATCCTGGAGGCGCCCGTCGATACCCGACAGCCGGGGTTTTGCGCCCAGAATAGCATCCACAGCCCGGTTGCCCGAGACCACCACGGTAACCGCGCCGGGCGTGGTCGAATCCGCAGTGAAGTGGGTCAACATGGATTCGAAGGCAAGGAGCTCCTGCTGCAGTGCCGCAAAGGTGCTTTCACCGTCGCTCTTGATATCTATGAGCAGCTGGAAGGGGGCCGCTTCCGGGTAGATACTTCCGAACTGCTGAAAGCGCGCGTAGAGCGGCTGGAGATAGAGGGCGCTCAAGGTCTTTTCCGCCGACACCTTGTCGAGATCGTGGGCCACGAGCAAGGTGCCGTCGACCAGATGAATATCGGCCTCGACACTGCAAAAGCCGAGTGCCAACGCATCTTCCAGCGGTCGCTCCCGATAGTAGTCATTGTGGGAGTGGGCCTGGGGAAGGAGCGTGGGCTTCCCGGCTTCCTCCGCATAGGCCGCCCACACCATGATGAGGACGGTCCCCAGAATAAACACGAAGATAAATACCAGATAAGGAAAGGTAGCGCGCAAGGTCTGTTTGAACCAGTCGACGTCGTCTGACTTGGGCATGATAGGAGTCCTCGGTTGTTCGCCGCGTGCGCGACGTTTCGTTTCGCGTATCACTCCGACGCCTTCGCTTCGAAGCACCCTTCCCTCTGTAAAAAGTGCCGGCCATGCACGAGAACATGACCGGCACTGAACAAGCGATTAAATGACTGCGGTCAGCTGTTCTTCGACGCAATCTTAGGAACGGCCGGTGCGCTGATACGCTCGGCAAGTGGCAAGTCCCCTACGAGGGGACGTACGTAGTTGCGGAAGGCTTCGGTCACATCGTTACCGGCCTCGTTGATGAATTCATCGGCCATCTCGCGGCTGTTCCGGGCCACCGTTTCCAGCGGCGTGAGGAAGTACTCAATCGCATAGTCACCGACGCGGCGCATGGCCACGGAGCCATCCTGGTTGTGCCAGATAGCATACTGGGCGGCTTTTTCGCCGACTTCACGGGCTTCCCGCGCGTCACTCTCGCTGACACAGCCCAGGAAGCTACGCTGAATGTAGCCCAGCGTATCGGCGCGCACGCGGGAAATATCAGTACCTTCTTTCACCCAGGAGCTGAGCAAATCGCCCAGGGCACCGGTTCCGGAAAGCTGCACGTTGCCGTGGGCATCCCGCTCACCACCGGTAAACTGCTCGGCAATGGCTTTCCCGTCGGCATCCACGACGCCTTCCGAAACGGCCACGATACAACGGCCATGCTTCTTATAGACCGCCTCGATATCCGAGACAAACTGCTCTTTGGAGAGGGGCCGCTCGGGAAGATAGATAAGGTGGGGACCGTCGTCGGAGTACTTCCGGGCCATGCAGGAGGCCGCCGTAAGGAACCCGGCGTGACGCCCCATGATGATGCCGAGGTACACGCCCGGAAGGGCACGGTTATCAAGATTCACGCCGGCAAAGGCCTGGGCCACATAGCGGGCGGCCGAGCCAAATCCCGGGCAGTGGTCGGTGACAAGCAGGTCGTTGTCGATGGTCTTGGGGATGTGAATAACCCGCAGCTCGTAGCCCGCCTTGTTGGCTTCTTCATTCACGATGCGGCAGGTATCGGCACTGTCGTTACCACCGCAATACATGAAATAGCGGATGCCATGAAGCTTACAAATGCCGAAAATCTTTTTGCAATACTCCACGTCGGGCTTGTCCCGGGTGGAAAGCAATCCGGACGAAGGGGTTTGCGCCACGGCTTCAAGATTGTGCGTGGTGGCTTCGGTCAGGTCGATGAAGTTCTCGTTGATAATGCCATTCACACCGTGGAGGGCACCATAAACATGGGAAACATAGGGGGATTTGCGTGCTTCCAGCACGGCACCGACAAAACTCTGGTTAATAACTGCGGTCGGTCCGCCGCCCTGGGCGACGAGAGCCTTACCTTGTAGCTCGGACATCGTGGGAATCCTTCCTGATTCAGTAACGTGGCGGAAACCTGCGAATGGGTCTCCAAGGGGCCTTTATTGTCTCATGTGGGTGGATTCGGGATCAATAGAAGGCGCGGGAAATGGCGCCCACTCAGTCGGAATGACTTCCGATTCGTGCGGACGAAGAGGGCACGTTCTGCAGGGGGGCCGTCGGGATTTGGCCTTCCCTGCTGGCGCTCCGCTGATCTTCGAAGGCCTCATCGACCAAACCAAAAACACGGGTAACACTGCGCCGGCAACTCTGGACCGCTTTACGCTGTTCCGCATTCAGCGCCCCCAGCTCCTCCTCCAGCAGCAAATCAGCATACCCCAGGATGGCGGAAAGGGGGGAACGAAGCCGTTGCGACACCGCCCCGAAAAAGGCGTTGCGGAGCGAATCTACCTGCTGGAGTTCCTGGTTAATCTGCTCCAGGCGGATATTGGCCTTCCGGGTCGCTTCCTGAATGTGCTTCTGCTCCGTCACATCGTGGAGCAGCGCCACGAAGAAGCGGCGGCCTTCCTGAATGAATGATCGCACCGACACATTCACGTTGAACTCGTCCCCTTCCGGGAGCACGGCAAGGAGTTCGCCCTGGTATTCGCCCCGGGCGTTCAAGGTGGCCAGCTTACTCGGCAAGGTGCCGTCATCAAAAAAGAACTGACGAAAGCGCAGCCCGAGTAGCCGCTCCCGGGGGCGCTTGAAGAACTCACAGGCCCGGGCATTGCCATCGGTAATGAACTCGTTCTCATCGTACACAATAATCGCACCGCCAGCCGAGTCGAGTATGGTCCGCAAGGTTGCCTTGGAAGACGCCAACTCCTGTGCGCGGGTCTGGAGTCCCAATTCAATCGTGAAAAGCAGGTTGGCGAGGGCGCGAATGAGCCCGTAGCAGAACACCATCCCGCCGAGCGTGACGACCAATCGCAACCAGGAGGGCGGCGTTTTATCGACAATGACATGGGCCACAACGGCCATGAGGTACGCAATGACACAACCGAAAACAACGGTATGAATATGTCGAAAATGGGGCGCGTAAAACACCTGGGCCAACAACACAAAGAAAAACGCGATCGTGAAGGGGCTGTTTTCGGCTCCGGTCAAGGTAACCAGTATGGTGATCTGCACCAGAT
Organism: Candidatus Hydrogenedentota bacterium; assembly: GCA_034669905.1. Lineage (GTDB taxonomy): Bacteria > Hydrogenedentota > Hydrogenedentia > Hydrogenedentales > JAEUWI01 > JAEUWI01. Next base: position 71,013 of record JAXMOL010000006.1, on the reverse strand, counting down.
GAACCAGCAGATTGGCCCCCCGGAGATAGAGGTGATAGCGGCCCGCGTTGCCGATCCAGTGTACGGCCGCGTTATGCACCAAATACGGGACCGCGAGTACAAGCAAGCCCCAGCCATCGAAGGGGGCCTTCTCGTAGTGGTAGAGCAGGCCATAAAGCGCAAGGATGGCATAACGCCCAAGCAAAAGGAGAAATTCGAGACGGGCCACTTTGACGAGGCGCGGGTTTACGTCATCGGGGCTTGGGGGAGGTGATGTATGGGGATCGTGAGCGTCCATGTAGTAGTAATTTCTCGGTGACTGGCCCGTGCGAAGCGACGGGATTGCTCTCCCCGCAGCCCGTAGCAATATAGCACATTCACCCCCCCGGATTGAATGATCGCGACGGAGCAGCCCCCCCTAGTCTAATTCATCCAGAATGGCTTCCCCGTGGAGATCGAGGCGACAGGGCCCAATCCCCGGTATCTGCGCCAGATCATCCAGAGAATTGGGGTTGCCCCGCGCAATATCCCACATGGTCTCGCGAGACAGGATCACATCCGACTCCACGCCCCGCGCCTGGGCTCGGTCCCGACGCCATTGGGACAATTTCTCGAATCGATCGGCGGCCTTGGGGTCCGGCCGCTTCTTTCGTTTGGGCCGCTCCGGTGCCGGATCGGACTGGGCGGTGCGGATGATTTCCAACAAGCGAGACCCGTAGCGCTCCACATTGCGCACCCCGATGCCCCGCACCTTGCCCAATGCCTCTTTGCTGTCCGGCAGTGCCGTCGCCATGCCAACGAGGCCTTCGTTGTTCAACACCTTAAAGGCCGGTTGATTACGACGGCGGGACTCTTCGTCCCGAAAGACGTAGAGTGCTTTCAGAACCGCCTGCTCATTGGGCGCCAGGGTTCGGGCACCACGAATGGACCAGAACCCATCGGGCGTAAATTCCTGGTCGGGCAGACGAACCTGGCATTGCTGCTCAAAGATTTCCAGGGCCTCTTGCATGCGCCCTGCTTCCTCCAGCCGCTCGGCCAGGGCATGGCGCAGATCGAGCAAGTGGTGGGTATCCGCCTGGGCATAGGCCAGCAGTTCAGGCAATAAGGGGCGGGCACCCCAGTTGGCCTTCTGGTATTTCTTCGTCAGCTCAACGCCATAGAATTCCCGAAGAAACCAGGCCAACCCCATATGTTTGTAGCCCAGGATACGTGCCGCCCACATGGTGTCAAAGAGATTACGCAACTGCCAGTCGTAGTCCCGCATGAGCAGCATCAGATCGTATTCGGATGCGTGAAATACTTTTTCGATGGCCGGATTACCAAGCAGGCGTCCGAAACCGGAGAGATCAATATCGGCCAGGGGATCGACAATGTAGTCATTGCCCGGAATGGAAATCTGTATAAGACAGACTTGCTCACGGTAGGCGTAAAGACTATTGGCTTCCAGATCAACCGCGACAATTGGCTCGCGTTCGAGCAAGGCGAGGCAGGAGTCCCAAGCGGGTTGGGTCTCTATGTATTCATATGTCTCGGACGACACGCTCAATCCTGCATCCAGTTCGTTTCGGGGGCACGAAACGACCCGAAAATCTACATTATTCACGTACACGCGGCGACTGCTGCCCGCGCCACGCGCATGGTCATTATACCCATGACAACACGAAATCGCATTATTCCGTATTCTTGCAGTTGTACCCGCCTGACACCACGCCCTAAAATGGAGCGGTATCAACAGGACACCACCAAGAATACATCACGGACTAATATAACAGGATTGGGGCCGATTGGGAAAGGTTAAGGAATGTGGGACGTGAAAGAAAATTCAGGGTGGACGCTACGGGTGGGCGCAGTACTCCTGGGCACCCTCTGTCTGGCCTGGGGCGTAAGCGCCTACCAACTCAGCTTTCTTGAGCAAGAACTGGGCGGGCTGGCCCAGGCCAAAATCGAGGAATTCCGCCCCACGAAGAAGGGGCTGGAATCGTCGGCCCAACGTATCGGGGCGGAGGTGGCCGTCGCCCGACCCTATATCCTCTTCGGACCCGCTATTGGCAAGATTTCCGTCTATGTGGAACATTCGGGAAGCAATAACGAGCCCCGCATCGAAGGCTACGAGTTCTTCTACACCCGACAGGGTTCGGAAGATTGGGTCCAGACGGAGAGCGGCCGGTGCGTATCTGACCAGTGCAGCATCGACGGCAAACGGGTGCTCGACGCCTTCGGGGAAACCCTCTAGGGACACCCTGCGGCAGACGTGCGTTGGTTGAAGAAAGCGTGGTGGAGACCAGGGCATCGCCACAGCCCATGCACTGCCCTACGCCAATTCCTTCGCCGCAAAGTTCACCGCGTTCTTAAACAGCTGGAGTCCCGCACCTTCTTCCGGCAGTTCTTCACGGGTCCAGCGGGGATGGTTGCTCCGGTGGAGGAAGGCTTCCGGGTGGGGCATGAGCCCGAAGATGCGCCCGGACGGATCACAAATTCCGGCCACGTCGTCGATAGAGCCATTGGGATTTTCCGGGAAGGAGCCGTTGGCGACCCGGCCGTCGGCATGGGCATAACGCAGCACAATCTGCCCTTGATCCTGAAGGCGGGCTAAGGTGGCATCATCCCGGGGGATGAACTTGCCTTCGCCGTGGCGAATGGGCACTTCCAGCCGCGCCATTCCCTGGGTCCAGACACAGGGCGAATCGGCATTGACGTTGAGATTGACCCAACGATTGTCGAAGCGTCCGGCATTGTTGTGGGTCAAGGTCACTTCCTGGGTAAACTCGCCCTCGAAAAGAGGAAGCAATCCCATCTTCACCATGACCTGGAATCCATTGCAGATGCCGATGGCCAGCTTGCCCGCCGCCACGAAGTCCTGGAGCGGTGCGCCCAGACGATAGCGCAAACGGTTGGCCAGAATCCGGCCAGACGCCACGTCATCGCCAAAAGAGAATCCACCGGGTACGGCGAGAATCTGAAACTCCTGAAACCGTTCGGGCTTCTCGGCCAGATCATTCAGATGAACCCGCTCGGCACGGGCACCGGCCCGTTCAAAGGCCAGCGCCGTTTCACGGTCGCAGTTGATACCGAAACCGGTAAGTATGAGTGCGTTTACCGACACGTTCGTGTCTCCTTATGTCGCCGCCCAGTGCAGTTGCTCCGGATCGTCCGGGGACTGATGGGCAACTCCCCGATACCGGGGAGTTTTTCAAAACTCAGTAAGCTCGTGCGTATGCGCCGCAATCATTCCGATCACGACCGGGGCCTAGTAGTTCAAGGGCGCCTGCCAGGCGGCTTTCAGCTCAGACAGGGGTGCATCGACCACCGTGCCAGCCGCGCCGGTGATAACCAACTGAGGCACCTCCGTCACCTGACCCAGGGCATAACACCCCGTATCATTCATCAGGGCCTCGAAGGCAGACACCTTGTCTGCGGCAACGGTCGCGACGAAACGGCTCTGGCTTTCACTGAAGAGCGCCACCTGTTCGTTGTCCAGTCCCAGGGGCGCCAGATCGACCTTCATGCCGAAGCCCCCCGCGAAGGCGGACTCGGCCAAGGCGGCACCCAGCCCCCCATCGGAACAATCGTGACAGGAAGCCACAAGTCCCTGGGTAATGGCCTGGTGCAGCGCTTCGTAACGGGCACGGGCACGAACCGGATCCACCGTGGGCACCCTATCACCCAACTGCTGTGACAGAGACAGGTATTCGCTGCCGCCCAATTCGTCTTTCGTTTCGCCCAGCACATAGACCGTGTCACCCGGACGTTTCACATCCATGGTCACCACCTGGTCGGCATCGTCGAGAATGGCCGAGGCCGTAAACAACACGGTCGGCGGAATCGAAATCTTGGTATCGCCGATCTTGTAGTCGTTTTTCATGCTGTCTTTACCGCTGATGAGCGGGATGTCATAGGCGACACAAACTTCCTTGAGGGCCTCGCAGCAGCGCACCAACTGGGCCATCTTATGGGCACCATCAGGCGTCTTTTCGCTTTCCACGGGGTCGGGCCAACAGAAATTATCGAGCCCGGCAATGGTGCCCATCTTCGCGCCCGTCGCCACCAGGTTACGGACCGCTTCGTCGATGGCACAGGCCATCATGTGGTAGGCGTCCAGGTCGGCATACTTGGGCGTGATGCCACAGGCGACCGCCACCCCTTTTTTCGAGTTCGGATCGGGACGAACCACACCGGCATTGCCCGGACCGTCGGACTCGGCGCCCTGGAAAGGCTTGACCACACTGTTGCCCTGCACTTCGTGGTCGTACATCCGCACGAAGCTCTCTTTACTGGCCACGTTGAGGGCACCCAACACGGCTTTCAGATCGTCGTTGAGATCGGACTTTGTTTCCAGTACGGGCGCGGTCAGGGAGACGGGCTCGAGCTTGGCGGGCAGGCACATTTTCGGCACGCCGTCATGGAGGAATTCCATGGTCAACGCACCGATCAAGGCCCCATTGTAATAGGTGTCAAGACGACCAGAATCATTAAACTCACCGATGTCGGTGGCATCCACTTCGCGGCGCTTCGCCAGATCAAGGAGGGCGTCCACCTTTTCCGGGGCGACGGCGAGGGTCATCCGCTCCTGGGCTTCGGAAAGGAAAATCTCCCAGGGCGCCAGGCCGGCATATTTAAGGGGGCACTTATCGAGATGAATGGCGGCACCACCCGGGGTTTCGGCCATTTCGCCGATGCTGGAGGAAAGACCACCCGCACCGTTGTCGGTGACGCAGGTATAGAGTCCCAAATCGCGGGCTTCCATGAGAAAGTCCGCCAGTTTCTTTTGGGTGATGGGGTCACCAATCTGCACGGCGGTGGCCGGCGAACCTTCGTGCAACTCTTCGGAGGAGAAGGTGGCGCCGTGGATGCCGTCTTTACCGATGCGCCCGCCGGCCATGATGATCTTGTCGCCGGGACGGGCCCCTTTTTCTTCGCTGGGCACGCCGTTCACCTCGACGGGGATGAGTCCGCCGGTGCCCACAAAGACGAGGGGCTTTCCGAGGAAACGCTCGTGAAAGACAATGGCGCCGTTGACCGTGGGAATGCCACTTTCGTTCCCGCCATCCACCACACCGCGGTGTACGCCGCGAAGGACCCGTCGCGGGTGGAGCAAGCGGTCGGGAATCTCCCCTTCATAATCGGGCGAAGCAAAGCAGAACACGTCGGTATTGAAGATGCAGCGGCAGCCCTGCCCCGCACCCAGAATGTCCCGGTTCACGCCGACGATACCCGTCATGGCACCGCCGTAGGGATCGAGTGCCGAAGGACTGTTGTGGGTCTCGGCCTTCAGCGCGAAGTGATAGTCATCGGTAAACTTCACAATGCCCGCGTTGTCGTGGAAGACGCTGATGAGCCAATCGACTTTTTCGCCCACGATATCCGTGGTGGCCTTCACGTAATTTTTAAAGAGCCCATCGATACGGCGGGTCGTGCCTTCGGCGTCGGTGTAATCCACGTCTGCCGCGAAAATCTTGTGCTTGCAGTGTTCCGACCAGGTCTGGGCCAGGATTTCCAACTCAATGTCGGTCGGCTTCTCGGGCAGGCCCGCTTCCTTTCGCATCGCCTTGGTGGCGGGATCGCGGTAGTGGGCCTGAATGGCCTGCATCTCCACCAACTCCAGGGCCAGCATCATCTCGCGGCTCAGGGCAAGGAGGGCGTCGTCGTCGATTTCCAGATCGATCTCGTGGACCGTCGGGTCGCTTACGTCCGTCACCAGGGGCTCGTCCAACAAGGGCGCATGATTCAGCGCCGCCATCTCAACGGGAGACTTGATGGCCCACCGCTCGATGAGCTCGTTGGCCAGGGCACGCTTGGTCACGCGCGCACAATCGGCTTCACTGATTCCCTGGATAACATACTGGGTCGACTTAAAGACCGCTGCGTCGGGTCCGAGATCACGGCCCAGCGTGTCTTCCACCCCTTCGAGGGAGCTCCGACCCACGTTGTCGGTTACGCCAGGGCGAAAGCCCACTTCCACGACGTAGTCAAAATTCTGTGCCAGCGAGCGGTTCAACGCCGAGGTCTGGATGATGGGGTCGGTGAAAAGCTCGGTCCGCACCTTCTCCAGCTCGGCCTCACTGAGGTCGGCATGAATGGCGTACACGTCAATCACCCGCACGGATTCCACGGTCACGTGAAGATCTTCGTGGAGCTTGAGACGCACCGCCTCACCCGCCGGGTCGGGCTGGTTGGCCTGCATGGCGACTTCGATACGATTAGCCATAGTTCAGCGTGCCCTTGTAGTGAATCTGTCCGTCGCCCGCGATGACTTCGCCCACGCGGTAGGCGTCCGTACCCGTAAGGTTAACCGTCTCCAGCGCCTTCTCAGCCTGATTCTGGGGCACCACGAAAAGGAAACCCTGGCCCATGTTGAAGGTGCGCAGCATTTCGGACTCCGCCACGTTGCCCGTTTCCTGCAGAAACTTGAAGAGGGGCGGAACCGTCCAGCTCTGGAGGTCAATCTCCGCCGAGTGACCATCGGGCAATACGCGGGGCAGGTTGTCCGTGATACCACCGCCAGTGATGTGGGCCATGCCCTTCACCTTCACGACTTTCATAACAATCTGCATGAGCTTGGCGTAGCTCAGGTGGGGCTCCATCAGCGCTTCCGCCACGGAACGGCCCACACCAGGCATCTCGTCGTGAATATCGAGCCCCGCCACTTCAAAGCAAATCTTCCGCGCCAGGCTGTAGCCGTTGGTGTGGAGACCGGAGGATGGGATGCCGATGATGGCGTCCCCCGCGTTGATGTTCGTACCGTCGATGATCTTGCTGCGGTCTACCACACCGACGATGGTGCCGGCCAGGTCATATTCTCCCGGCTGATACATATCGGGCATCTCGGCCGTCTCACCGCCAATCAGGGCGCAACCGGCATAGAGGCAGCCGTCGGTGAGCCCCTTCACCACATCCACCACCACCTGAGGCTCCAGCTTGCCGACCGCGAGGTAATCGAGGAAGAACAAAGGTCGGGCACCCTGCACGAGGATGTCGTTGACGCAGTGGGAAACAATATCGATACCGATGGTGTCGTGCTTGCCCGACATGAAAGCGAGCTTCAGCTTCGTGCCCACCCCGTCTACGCTGGATACGAGCACCGGCTCCGTCATGCCCTTGGTGTCGAGGCTGAACATGGCCCCAAAGGCACCAATATCCTGGAGTACGCCGCCGGTAAAGGTACGTTTCACAAGGGTCTTTACCGTCTTCATGGCCGTGTTTGCGGCATCGATATCGACGCCCGCGTCACGGTAACTCAACCCCGACTTTTCTTCGGTCATGGTGGATTTCCTTTGGTCATGGTATACAGGGCCGACGGGGGCAATCCCGCGGCACCGTGGAGAGAGAAAACTGGGCGCGCGCGAAGGTCGTGGCGTAGAAGTCACCCAAAGCGCACAAGGGAAGCATACGACGGACCCCTTGAATAAGTCCAATGAAATGATATAATGAAAGCGATAAGACTTTCTTATCAACCAAGTCTGCATGCTGACCCGTTTTTAACCACGAATGTACACGAATAGACACGAATGAAGAAACGGAAGGCCTGCGGGACGAGATTCGAACCTTTTCCTCCCGTGCGGTTCTGTGTTTTCCGTGGTAGTGCCGTTTAAGTGAGTTGACCACGGAAGACACGGAATTACACGGAAATAAAAACAATCCAGACACCGATTCGGCCGAACTGAGGAAGCCAGTCCGACAACATCCCGCGGGCCGTGTCAATACACGCGAAACAAGGGGTTACCCCTTAGTTCTCCTTCCGTGCTATTCCGTGCATTCCGTGGTAGATTCACGCAACAGGAACGACCAGGGATTTATATAAGCAACGAAATCACCCTGGGAGCAACACCATGACCCTTGAATCCCTGCGCTGCCTTTGCGCCATTATCGAAACCCACAGCTTCCGCGCGGCGGCGGAGCGGCTCCATCGCTCCCAGCCGGCGGTGAGTCAGCAGCTCAAGTCCCTGGAGCGCGAAGTGGGCCATTCGCTCATCGAACGAAAGACCTGCCGTCCCACGCCCATGGGGGAATTGATCTACGCCCAGGGCACCACGATCTTGCAGCAGGTGGAAAGCCTCTCCCATGAAGTGGCGGACTTTGATGCCGTAGCCAGCCGGGAACTGCGGGTAGGTACAAGTGATACGACGGCCCTTTATGTGCTCCCCCCTTTGGTACGGGAATATGCCGAGCGCATGCCGGAAACCCGTGTCGTGCTGGTCAACCGAAATTCCGGGGCCATTGTGGAACAGGTGCTGGACGGCACCCTGGACCTGGGCATCGTGACCCTGCCCACCCACCACGACGAGCTGGTGGAAGCCCCGCTCTTTCGCCAGCGCTTCGTGCTCGTCGTGCCCCGGAGCCATCCCCTGGCCTCGAAACGCGCCGTTTCTCTCGAATCCTTGGGACAAGAGCCCTTTGTCTTGCTCGAGGAGGCTACCCGCACGGGCACCATGCTGCGCCGCTACTTCGCGGAATACGAGTTTTCACCCCAGATCGTGGTGGACAGTGGCAGTTTTGAGGTCATTAAACGATTCGTGGCCGAGGGCGTGGGCATTTCGCTCCTGCCGGAGATGGTGGTGCGGCCCGACGATGCCCTCCAGTCCATACCCATGACGGGGCTGCCCGAAGTGACCCTGGGCGCTATATCCCGTCGGGGTGTTTATCAATCCAAGGCCCAGCAGGCCTTTGTGGCCATGTTGCAGGAGCGGGCCGCCCGCTCCTGACCGCCTAGCCCGCTTACCCCGACAACCCCGCAATGGAACCCTTCAAAAAATAGTTGCTCCAATTACTTGACGTGTCGTCTTTATGGTGTTACTATACCGACCAGACGGTTTAGTAACTACAGGATTTGGAGGTGAGTGATGGTACGTCCCAGCGGAAAAGAAGCGATGCTTGATGCGGCAGAGGTCGTATTGACGGAGCAGGGAGCGTGGCGCCTTACCTTGGATTCAGTAGCGGAGCAAGCACAGGTCAGCAAGGGCGGACTCTTATATCACTTTCCGACCAAACGTGCCCTCCTCCAGGCCATGGTAGCCCGGCTGATGACCCATGCCACAGAGCGGCGGAATGAGCGCCGGGGCGAAGATGCCGATGCGGCCGCCATTCTGAGAGCGGATGTAGAGACATCCCTGCTTGACGAGGAACGGGATCTCCAGTTGTGTGCCGGTCTGATTTCCGCGCTCGCCAACTGTCCTCATTTGAAGGAGCCTATTCGCTCGTTTCATGAGAGCCGATTCGCCGATTTGGAAGCCTTGAACATCGATCAGAATGAATCCGCCGTGCTGCTACTCGCGGCCGACGGCCTGATGTTGATGGAGACCTTGAATGTCTCCCCCTTCACGAAAGAACAACGCGACGCGCTGGTACAGACGATGCTCCGTATGGCAGCGCGCCTCGCCGAGGCACCGGTCTCGTAATACAACGAACGCAGTTAAGCGCAGCCTGACACAACGCATTTCCGGTCGGGGCAGACCCGAAGTTCCACAGTACGCATAGAAGTTCTATCAGTATGAACAAAACCAATACACCCGGGGTGTGTCTACCTCGGTTTTCCTATACAACCCCCACTTTTCGAAAGGTCGATAAGATGAAGTTGAAGCGATTGACCCCCTTGCTGATGAGTTGTCTGGCCCTCCTCTCGGCGGACCGGCTGGCAGCCCAACCCCCTGCGCCCCCACCGCCGGAAGTAACCTATGTCACCGTGACGCCCAAGAGCATGCCCGTTTCCTTCGATTTCGTCGGTGTGACCGAAGCGTCCAAAATCGTCGAAGTGCGGGCCCGGGTCCGCGGCTTCCTGGAATCCCGTGACTTCAAGGAAGGCACCCTGGTCGAACAGGGTACCCGCCTCTATCTGATTGACCCCCGCCCCTTCGAAGCCGATCGGGAAATTGCCAAGGCCCGGGTGGCCCAGGCGCAGGCGGCGCTCTCGCTCGCCGAGAAGGAAGTGAACCGCATGGAGTCGGTCAAGGTGCCGGGTGCCATTGCCCAGAGTGATCTGGACAAGCAGCTTGCCGAGCGGACCAATGCCACGGCGGCGCTGAACCTGGCCCGAGCGGAGTTGGCCAAGGCCGAATTGGAAGTGGGCTATACGCTCGTGGAAGCACCGCTGACCGGTTATGTGGGTAAGACCCAGAAGGAGATCGGCAGCCTGGTGGATGAAGGTTCCAATGGTCTGCTCACCACCATGCAGCAGGTTGACCCCATCTATGTCAGCTACCAGATGACAGAACGGGACTATCTGAACTGGCGTAAGCTGGCTGCGGAGGGGGGCTACGTCCTGGATGGGACGAACAACCCCTACCTCGAAATCACCTTGCTCGACGGTACGGAATATCCGCCCCAGGGCAAGATTGATTTTGAAGACACGGCCGTAGACATCAACACCGGCTCCGTCGAAATGCGGGCCACCTTTGACAACATTAACCGCCAGCTCAAACCCGGCCAGTTTGTGCGGGCCCACATGCGCGGCTATGTGCGACCCGATGCGATTTCGGTCCCCCAGAAGGCCGTCAGTGAGTCCCCCCAGGGCGCCTTCGTCTATGTCATCAAAGACGACAACTCCGTCGCGCTTCGCATCGTCGAACCCGGGGACTGGAGTGGTGCCGACTGGATTATCGAGTCGGGCCTGGAGGCCGGCGAAAAGGTAGTCGTGGACGGGCTGATCAAAGTGCAGCCCGGTATCACCGTCGTTCCATCGCCGCTGGAAGCCGCAGCCTCCGACGCGAAGACGCAGTAGGAATCGCCCATGCTAGCCCGATTTTTCATTGACCGACCGGTATTCGCCGCCGTAATCTCTATCGTGATTACGCTGTGCGGTGCCGTAGCCATACTCTTCCTGGCGGTCGAGCAATCGCCCGAGATTGCTCCGCCCACGGTCGTCATTCAAACCAACTATCCCGGTGCCGATGCCGAGACCGTGTCTGAGTCGATCGCCACCCCGATCGAGCAGGAACTGAGTGGTATTGAGCACCTGCTTTATTACCAGTCCACCACCACCAACAATGGGCAGCTCAGTATTGTCTGTACCTTTGAGATTGGTGCCAACCTGGACATTGCCGCAGTGGAGGTGCAAAACCGCCTGAAGCGGGCCGAGCCCCGTCTCCCCCAGGAGGTGACCCGCCAGGGCATCTCGGTCAGCAAGCGATCCAATAACATCCTCGGGGTCGTTGCGCTGAGCGCGACCGATGACACCCTGGACGACCTCTACCTGAGTAATTACGCCACCATCTATATGCTCGATGCCCTCAAGCGGGTGCCCGGCGTGGGTGACGTCACCGTTTTCGGTGGCAAGGATTACTCCATGCGGGTTTGGCTTAACCCCAACCAACTCGCGGCCAAAGACCTCACTATCAGTGACGTGGCCAACGCCATCCGCGAGCAGAATGCCCTTTTCGCGGCGGGACGTATTGGTGCCGCACCCAACGACGGCGAAGTGGCCTTTACCATCCCCGTCATTACCGAAGGGCGCCTTTCGGAACCCGAAGATTATGAAGAAATCATCCTGCGTGCGGAGCCCGACGGTTCCATTCTTCGCCTGGGTGATGTGGCCCGTGTCGAGCTGGCCTCCCTGAGCTATGACTCCTTTGGCCGATACAACGGTCAGCCCACCGTCCCTATCCTGGTCTACCTCCAACCCGGTGCCAACGCCCTCTCAACTTTTGAAGCGGTCAAGGCAGAGCTCCTGGTTTTGAAGCAAGGCTTCCCCGAAGGGCTGACCTATGAAATCCCCTTTGACACGACCCGCTTTATCAATGCCTCCATCGAGGAAGTAATCAAGACGTTGCTTGAAGCGGCGTTGCTGGTGGTCCTGGTGGTATTCGTCTTCCTGGGAAGCTGGCGGGCCACCCTCATCCCCCTGCTGGCGGTGCCGGTCTCCATTATCGGTACCTTCCTGGGCATGATGGCCTTTGGCTTCTCTATCAACACCCTCACCCTCTTCGGGTTGGTGTTGGCCATCGGTATTGTGGTGGATGACGCCATCCTCGTGGTGGAAAACGTCGAGCGCGTCATGCACGAGGGCAAGCTCTCGCGACGAGAGGCCACGATCAAGGCCACGGAGCAAATCTTCGGGGCCGTGGTAGCCAGTGTGCTCGTGCTCCTCGCTGTGTTCCTCCCCGTGGCCTTCCTCGGCGGACTCACCGGTGTCATGTACCGACAGTTTGCCATCACGATTGCCGTTTCGGTGGCCATCTCCGGTGTCGTGGCCCTAACGCTGAGCCCGGCCCTGTGCCGCATTATGCTGCGGGCCAACCACGAAAAGTGGGCGCCCTTCCGCGCCTTCGACTGGTTCTTCAACAAGGGCAACCAGGCCTATGTCTCCGTCGTGGGAATAGCCATCAAGCTCCGCTACCTGACCCTCCTCGTGTTTGCCGGGGTCATCTTCGCGGCCTATTCCTTATTCGGGATGGTACCGGGCGGATTCGTGCCCCAGGAAGACCAGGGCTATTTCATTGTAGCCGTTCAGCTGCCCCAGGGTAGCGCCCTGAACCGCACCGGTGAAGTCGTCAAAGAGATCGAATCCTTCCTGAAAGAACAGGATGAAGTGGAGCACATGGTGGCCCTGGTCGGCATCGACTTCCTGTCCGGCTTCGTACCAAGCACAAACGGTGCCGTCATGTTTGTCAATCTCAAGAACTGGAGGGACCGACCCGGCGAGGAGCATCACGTCAACAACATCGTCGGGCGCATGTTCGGCCGCTTCGGCGGCAATAAAGACGCCCTCATCCTCGCCCTGAATCCGCCCGCCATCCGCGGACTGGGTGTGCGCGAAGGCTTTGAACTCCAGCTCGAAAGCCGGGGTATCAGCGATATCCGCAAGCTTGCCGAAGTGTCGCAGGAATTCATGGCGGCCATGGGGAGTGATCCCCAGTTGGAAAATCTGAATTCCGTGCTGAACATCGGACAGCCCCAGGTCTATGTGGATGTGGACCGTACCCGTGCGAAAGCCATGGGACTCCCGATGACGGAAATTTTCGACAGCCTCCAGGCCTATCTCGGTGCTCTTTATGTGAATGACTTCACGAAGTTCGGGCGCATTTACCGGGTACAGGTCCAGGCCGAGCCCGAGTTCCGGCAGAGCCCCGACGACATCCGCCGGGTCTACGCACGAAACTCCATGGGCGACATGGTGGAACTTTCCGGAGTACTCGATCTTGAATTTAAATCCGGCCCCAACGTCGTGACCCGTTTCAACAGCTATCCGAGTGTGCAGATTACCGGCACACCGGCCGCAGGATTCAGCACGGGTGACTCCATCGAACGCATTAAGGAGCTGGCCGCGGAACACCTCCCGGCAGGTTATGGCTTTGAGTGGAGTGGTGCTTCCTATCAGGAAGTGGAAGCCGGCAACCAGGCCCCCTACGTGCTCGCCTTCGGGTTGGTGCTGGTCTTCCTGGTGCTGGCAGCCCAGTATGAAAAGTGGTCCCTGCCGCTGGCGGTCATTCTGGCCGTGCCCTTTGGCCTCTTTGGCGCTATTGGTGCCGTCTATGTCCTGGGCATGCCCAAAGACATCTACTTCCAAATCGGATTGCTGACCCTCATCGGGCTGTCCGCGAAGAACGCCATCCTTCTGGTGGAATTCGCGGCGTCGGAACACGAAGGCGGAAAGACCGTGGTCGAAGCGGCCATGGAAGCGGCCCGCCTGCGACTCCGTCCTATCCTGATGACGTCCCTGGCCTTCACGCTGGGTGTGTTGCCCCTCGCCATCAGTACGGGCGCAGGCGCGGAAGGTCGGCGCTCCATCGGCACGGGCATCCTGGGCGGTATGGTTGCGGCCACCTTCCTGGCGATCATTTTCGTGCCCCTCTTTTTCGTAATCATCCAGCAACTCAGTGAATTCCGGTTCCGTCGGAAACCGGCCCTCGCCGAAGGCACGCCCTCCGGGCACGACCCGACGAAGGCCCTGCCGAAAACCACAGCGGAACCCAAGTCCGCAGACACGTCCGCTTCGAAGGCTGATTCTCAACCGAAAGCCGCGTCTGAAAAACCGGCCACGGAGAATGATGCATGAAACGACTCATAGCCACAACCGCAACCCTGGGCCTCCTGGCCACGGGCTGCATGACGGGGCCGGACTATGTCCGCCCGGATATTGCCACGCCCGACGACTGGGCATCGGAAAAGGCCGATAGTGTTACGGCCACCCCGGTAAATATTGCCACCTGGTGGACCCAGTTTCAGGACCCCGTACTCGACGGACTTATCGCCCGCGCCCTGGAGGACAATTTCGACCTCCAGATCGCCCGGGTGCGGGTCCGGGAAGCCCGGGCTGCCCGGGGCATCGCCGCGTCGAGCCTCCTGCCCAGTGTAGGGTTTGACGCCTCGGCCACCCGTAGCCGCGGACCGGAGCAAAGCTTCGATTCCGGCTCGCCCGTCTCTGGCACGCTCGGCTTCGGACCCACGGGCCTTTCCCGCACCCTTACCGTGCGGGGTGAAAATGTGACCGTCTCCCAAACGGCCTCTCCCGGGGGGGGGACGACGGCATTGACCATCAGTCCCACCGGCGGTACGCCCAGTCGCACCACGGATCTCTTCACTTCGGGCTTTGATGCTTCATGGGAGCTGGATGTCTTCGGTGGAAACCGTCGCAGTGTGGAAGCGGCGGACGCCGACCTGGAAGCCGTCATCGAAGCGGAGCGCCAGGTCATGGTCTCTCTGGTGGCCGAAGTGGCCTTGAACTATATCGACCTCCGGGCCGCCCAACAGCGCCTTGCCATTACCCAGGCAAACATTGACGCCCAGGCCGAAACCGTCAACCTCACCGGCGCCCGCTTTGACGCGGGTATCAGCAGTGAATTGGACGCCGTCCGCGCCAAGGCGCTTCTGGCGACCTTCCAGGGACAGGTGCCCCGTCTGGAGCAACAGGTGGCCAGTGCCATCTATCGTCTGGGAGTCTTGCTCGGCGGTGAGCCCGGCCTTCTCCTCGCCGAACTGGAACCCGTCGCCCCCCTGCCTGCGGCACCGGCGGCCGTTCCCGTGGGACTCCCCACGGAGCTGCTTCGCCGTCGTCCCGACATCCGGGTAGCGGAACGTCAGCTGGCGGCACAGCATGCCCGTATCGGCGTGGCCATGTCGGATCTCTACCCGAAATTTTTCCTGTCGGGTGGGGTTTCCAGTCAGAGCAATGTCCTGGGCAACCTCCTCGAAGGGGGCAGTATCCTGGGTAGCGTAGGCCCCAGCGTCAATTGGGCCCTGTTCCAGGGCGGACGTATCCGCGCCAACATCGAAGTGCAAAATGCCCGTCAGGAAGAGGCCGCTATCCGCTATGAACAATCGGTCATGCTGGCCCTCGCCGAAGTAGAGAACGCCCTCGTGGCCTTCAACCAGGAGCAAGTGCTCCGGGGCACGCTGGAAGAAGCCGTAGCCGCCAACAAGCGCTCCGTCTTCCTCGCCAACGAACGGTACACCCGCGGATTGGAAGGGTTCCTGAACGCCCTGCAGGCCCAGCGCGACCTCTTCACCACCGAAGACCAACTGGTCCAGAGCGAGAGCATCGTCCTCGTGAATCTCGTTTCCCTCTACAAGGCGCTGGGAGGTGGCTGGGACCCGGACGCCATCGAGACGACCGGGGAAGCAATCGCCGTTAGCGAATAGTATCCCAGAAGCGATAACGTACCCGACGGGGAGGATGGTCACATCCTCCCCGTTTTTGGTAGCCTGACCTTAAATCCCCTGCATCACCCTTCCACCTGTCTCGGGAGCACACCATGGTAGCCCACCACGATATTGCCTGTCCCCACTGCTGGCAGATTTTTGCCGTGCCGCTGGACCTCTCCGTCCGAACGCAGACTTTTGTCTACGACTGCGAGATTTGCTGCAATCCCCTGGAGGTCGAATACGAGGCCGAGGGCGGAGAGATTGTGTACTGCGAGGCACGCTCCCTCGAGCAGTAGCGCCTTGATGACCACCGCGCCTCCATCGGGTTGATCGTCACACGCCCCAATGTGCCATATCAGCACCATGCCATCACAGGTCAACGTTCTTGCCAATCCCACCGTTTATCTATATGCTAGGGAGAAGTCGGCAGGCAAACGAATAAAAGGGCATCGCAAAGCGTATTGATTCCATGCACCAGGGGCACACACGGGGTCCCGTCTATTGAAACCGCCATCTTGGCGCATATCGAATGGAGGGTAGCAATGTCGTCACCGCAACTGGACGCGGTCTCTACGGAGGCCGATCTGGAACAGGCGAAGGCCTTCCAGGAACGTTTTGACCTCCTCCGGGCTGAAATCCACAAGGTGGTTATCGGCCAGGAAACGATAATCCTCCAACTCTTGACCGCCATGTTCGCCCAGGGGCACACGCTTATCATTGGGGTCCCCGGGCTGGCCAAGACCCTCCTGGTCCGCACCCTGGCCCAGGCCCTGGGTTGGGACTTTAAGCGCATTCAGTTTACGCCCGATCTCATGCCCTCGGACATTACCGGCACCGAAATCCTCCAGACCGATCCCCAGACCGGTGACCGGATAATGCACTTCGTCAAAGGCCCCATCTTTTCGCACCTCATTCTGGCCGATGAAATTAACCGCACCTCGCCCAAGACCCAGGCCGCCTTGCTTGAGGCCATGCAGGAATACACGGTGACGGCAGCGGGCACCACCTATCCACTGGCCAAGCCCTTCTTTGTGGTGGCCACCCAGAATCCCATCGAGCACGAGGGCACCTACCCCCTTCCCGAGGCCCAGCTGGACCGCTTCATGTTCAGCATCAATATCGGCTACCCTTCGGAAGAGGAAGAGTGTGCTATCGTCGAAGAAACAACGACGGGGGACCCGGCAGTCGTCCAGCCCATATTCAGTCCCGAAGACGTGATGACCTACCAGCGCCTTGTGCGCCGCGTACCGGTCTCCCGCCACGTGACGGAATATGCCGTGCGGCTGGCCCGGGCCACCCGGCCAAAATCGCCCGACGCACCCACCTACATCAAGAATTATGTCGAGTGGGGCGCGGGCCCCCGGGCCTCCCAGTACCTTATTCTGGGCGCCAAGTGCCTGGCCCTGCTCAAAGGGAAATCCGCCCCCTCCGCAGAAGAGGTCAAACAGGTGGCCTTGCCGGTACTCCAACATCGGGTCATCCCCAATTACAACGCCACCGGGGAAGATCTGACCGCGCGGCATATCGTGAAATGGGTGCTCGAGCATGTTGACCAGCCGTCTTACAAGCATTAAGAACCGCATCGAAGTCGGGCGCGCTGCCCTGAATCGCCGGCGTAAGGTGGGCCCCCCACCCTTGCCGGAGCGGAAGCCCAGGGAGTTCAAATACCTGAAGCCCGCCGAGCTCCGCGGCATGAAGAATCTGCTCTTCGCGGCACGCTCCATCGTGGAGGGGTATTACAGCGGTCGGCACCGCTCGCGATTCAAAGGGGCCTCCCCCGAATTCGTGGACTACCGGCAGTACTACCCCGGCGACGAGTTGCGGAGTATCGATTGGAAAGCCTACGCGCGAACGGACCGCCACTTCGTCAAGCTCTTCGAAAAAGAGACGGACCTCACGGCCACCATTTTGCTCGACGTAAGCGCCTCCATGGCCTTTGGTGGCACGGTGAACCAACCGGCCCTTCCCGACGGGGGCTTTACCAAGCTGGAGTATGGCAGCTACCTGAGCGCAGCCCTGGCCTATGTGCTGATCAAACAGGGTGACAAGACGGGCATGGTGCTCTTTGATGAACACGTCCGCTCCTTTACGCCACCGGGTGGCACGGTACGCCATCTCTACAACCTGCTTAACTCCTTGGAAACCTGTAAGCCGGGCGGCGGCACCGCCACGGCGGTGGCCCTGCGCAAGGCCTTCGGACTGTTGAAACAGCGGGGTGTCGTCATCATCGTATCGGATCTTTTGGATGAGCCCGATGACATCTTCAACGCCCTCCGTCAATATACGCACCGGGGTTTCGAAATCATCGTCTTTCACCTCCTTCATGCCCAGGAGGTGACGCTCCCCGATGTGCCCAACGCCAACTTCATCGACGCCGAAACCGGGGACGAAATCATCTGTCAGCCCAACGATGTGGCCCAATCTTATGGGGACCTGCTGGAGGCCTACCGGAAAGACATCGAAGCCCGTTGTCGGGCGCGCAATATCGCATACACCTTTATTACGACAGAGACGCCCTATCAGGACGTATTGGGGCGCTTTCTGGCCCAACGGGGACGGGGGTAACACACGGCATGGGTGGCATCACGCTCATAAATCCTTTTCTGCTCGTAGGCCTGCTGGCCCTGGGCATTCCCCTCGCCATTCATCTGCTGACACGGCGGACGCCCGTGTTGGTCGTCTTCCCCACCCTGCGCTTTCTCCAGAAGGCCCAGGCCAACCAGTCCCGGCTTTTTCGCATTCGCCATTACCTGCTCTTGCTGCTGCGCTCCCTGGTTGTGCTCCTCCTCCTCGCCGCCTTTCTTCGCCCCGTGCTTACCAAGGGCACCCTCGCCGCGAGCACCTCGCCCAAAGGCACGCGGGCCGTCCTACTCCTCGTAGACACCTCGCTCAGCATGGCCTACAGCCACCAAGGCATTTCACCCCTGGCCCGCGCGACCGTGGCCGCCGAAACCACCCTGGGACAACTGGCCGCCAGCGATCTCGCCAACGTCATCCTTGCGGGGGCCGTCCCCCGTGCGGCAACTCCCCAGCCCCAACAGAATCGTGCGGCATTGCGTCGCTTCCTCGCGGAGTCCCAGGCCACCGCGGCCCGCGCGGATATTGACGGGGCCATTGCGCTGGCGCTCGAGCAGTTCGACGCGTTGAAGGGCCACGATTTGGAGCTCCATTTCATTGCGGACTTCCAGCGAAGCAACTGGGCGGCAGTGGACTTTTCGGCCATTCCGGAAAGCGTTAAGACGGTCTTTGTCTCGGTCGCCGCGGATGACACGACGAATCTCGCCATCACGGAAGCGGGCATTCGACCCACCACACCCGCCGTCGGTGAAATGGCGGAGATGTCCTGCAGCATCAGTAATTTCGGGCCCGTGGACCGACAAATTGCGCTGCGCTTTGCCTGCGACGGTGAAGAAGACCAGGAACGGCAGCTCCAGATTGCGGCGGGTAGCACGGCCACGGCCAGCTTCCCCGTGCGCTTTGGGGCACCGGGGCTCTATGAGGGCACCTTTTCCATGGACGACGGAGCCCTGCCGGAAGACGACCAACGCCATGTCAGTGTCCAGGTCTCCGACCGCTTCCCCATTACCCTGCTGACCGATGCCCCCGATAGCGCACGGGGGGCGAGTCACCGCTTTCTCCGTGCAGCCCTCGACCCCACTGGAGACGAAAGGGCGGTCTTCATCCCTACGGTCATGGCCCCCGATGCCCTGGACCGCTTCGTGACCGCCCAATCCCACGCCATCATCCTCTGCCAGGCCGCCGCACTTCGGGACAGCACCGCAGCCCTTTTGACCGACTACCTCCACAATGGGGGGCGCATCATCTACTTCCTCGACGGACCGGCCGATCGCGACAACCTCGCGCTCCTGTCCAAAGACACCGAAAACGGCGTCAAGCTCCCCTTCCAGCCCGGTGCCTATATCACACCGGAATCGGGGGGCTATGCCATGCTCACCTCCGCCAACTATGAAGAGCCTATGCTCCGAAAATTCCGCGATACGAGCGCGCTGGCCGAGCTCCATTTCTTCAGCTATTTTGAAACCCGGCGCGAGGAATCTCAGGGGCAGGTCTTGCTGAAATACGACAATGACAGCATCGCCCTGGCACGGACGACCCTGGGCCTTGGCACCCTCCTGCTGGCCAATTTCTCCCCCGGACTCGAAGGCAGCGACCTGCAGAAGAGTACGGTCTTCCTGCCGCTGGTCCATGAAATGCTGAAGGCCCTCGGTTACAGTGGCGGACGGGGCCCCGATTTTGTGGCGGGTCTCCCCTGCTCGACCTCCGTTACCTTGAAGGACCCCACCACCCCCGTGCGCTTCACCAATCCGGCCGGTGAGGCCATTAACGCGGTCCTTGATATGAACGGTCACACGGGCTCGGTCATCATTCCCGATACGCCGACCACCGGCTTCTATTCCGTCTTCACCCAAGAGCAGAAACTGGGCGCCATGGCGGTCAATGTGGACGCCCGGGAGAGTAACCTCGAGGCCCTGACCGTCGAACAATTGGAGTCCCTGGCCCAGCGATCCCGCGAGACCTTTTATGCGCGGACCGGCTCCGACGTGGGCACCCTACGGACGCTCCGTGAAGGCGTACCCCTGTGGTATTTCTTCCTGACGGCCGCCCTCGTCTTCCTGGCCCTGGAACAGACCGCCGCCTTCGTGTGGAGGCGCTAGCCATGTGGGACCACCTCGTTTTCGACCCGCCTTTCTCCGCCGGCTATATCCTCCTGCTCGGTGCGGTGGTGGCCGTGCTGACGGTTGCCAACTATGTCCGCACCCGCAACGAAGCCGGTGCCTTCAGCCGTGTGGTGCTGACCGCCCTGCGCCTGGCCGTGGTCGCCGTCATGACCCTTATCCTGCTGCGGCCTATGGTCATCACCCCGGCCCCGGCAAAGATCGGTAAGTCCGTCTTTACCGTGCTCGTCGACGGCTCCCGGAGTATGGCCACGACGGATGTGGAGGGCCGCGCCCGCTTTGAAGTGGTCCGGGAGCAACTCGAAGAATCCGAGCGGGAGCTTTTCCTCGCCCTTCGCAATCACTACGATGTACGCTTCGCCCTCTTTTCCGATTCCCTGGGGCGCGCACCCTTCGACCAGATACTCGTCAGTGACCCCGACCAAAGTGCCCACACCGATATCGCCACCACACTGATGAACGCTGGACAAGAGGCCCCGGGCGTTCGTCATGCCGGGATCTTGCTCATTTCCGACGGGCGCGACAACAATGGCCGCGATCCCCTGGCGGCAGCCACCTATCTCCGTGCATCGGGCATTCCCGTTTGGACGACCACCGTGGGCACCACCGATGAGACCAAGGATCTCGTGGTGACCGCCCGCTTTGACCAGAGCTTCCTTTTTCGTGATCAGCCTTCCGAACTCAACGTGGCCCTCCATCAAAAGGGATTTGACGGCTGGTATGGAAAAGTCGAACTGCTCCGAAACGGAGAGTCCGTCGGTGTCCAGCAGGCCATGCTGAATCAAGGAACCGAACAGCTCACCTTTCCGATTGTCGAAGATACCCGGGGAACCTACCGGTACACGGTCCGGGTCGATCCCCTGGCCGGTGAAGCCGATCCGAACAACAACGAGCGCACCGTTTTTGTGCAGGTTGTGGATGAGCGGGCCAAAGTCCTGCTGGTGGAGGCCGAACCCTATTGGGACAGCAAATTCCTGCTGCGGGCCCTGCAGGCCGACCCCAATCTCGAAGTGTCGGCCATCTTCGGCATGAGCAGCCAACGGGACAAGATGATCTACGTGACCCAGGCCCTGCCGGAAGGCGAGGCGGGTGACCCATCGGGCAGCTCGGGATTGCGGGTGCCCCGGACCCGGGAAGAGTTCTTTTCTTATGACTGCATCATTCTCGGGCGCGATGTGGAACAGATTTTTGATGCGACGCAGATTGCGCTGCTGAAGGAGTATGTGGAGGTGCGCGGTGGCGGCCTCATTTTCGCGCGGGGCAAGGCCTATGCGGACAGCAATGAAACCCTGTCGGAGATGGAGCCCCTCATCTGGGACGAAGGAAATCTCGAGAACATCCGCTTTGAGCTCACCAGTGCAGGCAACGCCAACCCCATCTTCAACCTGGACCCCGCCCAATCCTCCGACCTCATCATTCGCGAACTGCCGGAAATGATCAGCATCACGCGGGTCAAGGAAGAAAAGTCCCTGTCTATCGTCCTGGCGAAGGGCGTGGGTGCCGGCACCGACGAAGAGATTGCGGCCATTTCCTATCAACGTTATGGCAAGGGAAAAGTCATGACGGTGGGTTCCTCGGGCCTCTGGCAGTGGGCCTTCATGAAAAATGAACTGGCAAAATACGATGCGGTCTACGCCCGCTTCTGGGGACAGACCATTCGCTGGCTCGTCTACGACTCCGACTTCCTGCCGGGCCAGAACATCTCCTTTAAGACCGACCGCTATACCTACAACAGCGGCGACTCGGTAGCGCTCCTGATCCAATCCAAAGAAATGGAGACCCACCCCATCCAGCCTGAAGTGGTCATCACGACACCCGGTGGCCAATCGGTCCGCGTGGACGCCACAGAAAGCGAACAGACGCCGGGCCTCTTCCGGGCGACCTACTTCCCCGATGGGGAAGGGGCCTTCACCGCTACGCTGGTGGACAATGGTCACGGCCAGGGCGAACTGGTCACGGAGTTCTCGGTCTACTCCAACGACCTCGAGAGCCGCTTCGTGGGGGCCGACCCCGATCTCATGGGCCAAATCGCCGCGACCAGTGGCGGTGCCGTGCTCGATTTTGACGCCTGGGACAGCCTGCCCGGCCGTCTGACCCAACACGAAGAATCCATGACGGAAGAATCCAAACCAGAGGACGCCTGGGACCGGGGTGATTTGTTCGCGGCGCTGGTACTGGTGTTGGGCCTGGAATGGTTTATTCGACGACGGACGGGGCTCCTCTGAGATGAATGTGAAGACCTACATCAGCGAACTCGAAACGGCCTACCTCGAACGGGTCGCCGTCTTGCTCGTCGTTCGGCTGGCCTGGGCCTTCCTCGCCGTCGTCCTTCTCTATGTGGCCCTCGATGCCCTATTCGCGTTCAGCCCCCTCGCACGTTTGACGATGGATGGCCTGGCCCTGCTCCTCTTGACGCTGGTGGTGGCCTGGTCCGCCCGTAGGGCCTTCCACTCCCGGGCCTATCGCCGCATGCTGGTTCGCATGATGGAAGCAGGCAACCCGGCCCTGGAAAACAGCCTGACAAATGCGCTGGACTTTGAAGAACGCCTGGATAAGGAAGGTGCCGAGCGGTTTTCGGAGGCCCTGATGCAGCAGGAAATCGACACCGCGTCGGAACGCATCAGCGGCATCCAGACCTACGAGGCCCTCACGCCCCCTACGGTAAAACGGGAGTGCAATCTCCTGGTGGGGCTGACGGTGGCCACCATCGCCGCCACAGTGCTCTTCTTCGCGGTATTCTCCGCCGTGGTCCCCCGCTTTCTGCTGCCCTTTGGAGACTTCCCGCCTTACTCCGCCATCCACTTCGCGGTGAACCCGGGAAACACGACCGTAGATTTCGGGGACGACCTCAAGATCGAAGTGCGCACGACCCACCACATCCCCGAAACCTTACGCCTTGTACTTCTGGATGTGGACGGAAATGAAACCGACGCCATTGATATGCATAATGGCGGCGAAGGCCAGTTTTTTCAGACCCTGGAAAACCTGCGCGAACCCCTGCGCTATTATGCGACGACCAAAGGGGGCCGCACGCGACGGCACACGATAGGGCTTAACACCATTCCCCGCATCGAAGAGAGCGTCGTCACCTTCACCTATCCTGCCTACACCAACCGCGACCCCGAGACGCGCCTTCTCTCTGACAACGTCCTCGTCGGATACGAAAATACGATGGTCAACCTGCGCCTCCGCTCCAATCGCCCCCTGGGTGGCGGCGAGATTGTGGTGGCGGGCACTTCCTACCCCCTGCAAGCCGACGCGGAAGCCAACACGGTAGAAGCGAATTTCCCTCTGACGGAGCCCGGCACCTTTCACACGGAAGTGCACGACGTCGAAGGCGTGGTGGCGGACAGCAGTCCCCGTGGCACCATCGAGATCACCCCGGACGAAAAACCGGAAGTCGTCATCGCAGCGCCGGGCATGGACTCCTTCGCCGTGGTGGACACGGAAGTTCCTATTCTGGTCGACGCCTCGGACGATCTCGGCATTGCCAACGTGACCATTTATCGTCGGCACAACGAGTCCCGGGATGAGCGTAAGGACCTCTATGAAGACGCGGGGCGAAACAGCTTTGTCACCGTGGATGAAACCCTGAACCTGAAAGACCTCGGACTCCGCCCCGGCGACACCATCGACTACTACGTCACGGCCACGGACAGCCGTCCCGGTGCGCCCCAGACGGCAAGCTCGGAGCAATTTCGGCTACTCATCATTTCCTACGAAGAATATCGGGAATACGCCCAGTCCCAGATGACGGCAGAGGACCTGAGGGAAAAGTATGAGCGCGTCCTCGACGAAATGACCGCCCTCGCCGAGGCGCAGGAAGCCCTGAAGCAGGAGACGGACGCCCTCCGCGAGAAACTGGCGGCGGAAGGAAGCCTATCGGAATCCGAGCAGGAGCAGCTCGCCCAGGCCGAAACGGAACAGGCGGCCCTGGCGGAAGAGGCGAACGCCATGGCGGAGCGGTTGAATGAGATGGCGGAGCGGCCGGTGGTCTTCGACATTGAAGAAGCGTACAAGGACGCCCTCCGTGATTTCGCGGAGCGCCTGGACGAAGCCAACGCGCAGATGGAGCAGGCCCGACAGGAGATGGCAGAAGCAGCCAACCCAACCGGGGAGCCGTCGGAAGCCGAAGCCGGGAGCTCTGGCGAGAGTTCCCCTTCCCAATCCAGCAGCGCAGCGCTCCAACGGGCGGCCGAGGCCCAACAAAAAGCCCTGGAAGAACTGGGCCAGAACGTGCAGGAATTCCAGGAAGGCATCCAGCAGGCCAACGAAAACCTGGAAAACGTGGCCAACGTGATGGCCGACACGGAAGAGTTCAAGTATCTCTATTCGCTCCAGAAAAGTCTGGAGCGCAGCATCCGCTACTATAAAGACATGGAGACCATCAGTCCGGACGATCAGGTTCGTCTCGATGAGCTCTCCGCAGAACAGCAGACGGTCATGGAATCTCTGGCCGCCCTGAAAGAGCGCATCCGCAGTCACGCCGATGAGCTCGACGCCCTGGCGTCTAAACAGAAAGGGAATAGCGATGTGTTTATTCAGAAAAAGTAGCGTCGGTGTCCTGGCCATCCTCCTCGTTGCCACCGTCCACGGTCAGGCCTCGCCCTTCATTGAAAAACTGCCTTCCGTTACGGAGGACGAAGCGGTGGAAGAACCCGATTACGCCGTGGTCGCCGCGGACGCCCGTAAGATCGCCGACGAAATTGACCGCCGCCTCATCGAATCCCACATGACGGATGCCGCCGACAAGCTGGCGGTAAAGGACGCACCCACGGGCCATGAACAGGCGGAGGCGGCCTATCTCGACATGAAAGAGATGATTAAGGTCTGTGAGAGTACCGGAGGGGGTGCCGGTGCGGCCTGTAAGTTTCAACTCGAAATCAAAATGGGCATGAATGCGGGCAATACCCTGGGACAACTCCGTAGCGGTATGCGGCCCGGCTCCAGTGGTCTGGGCGGTATGAGCGGTCGGGGCAGTTCCGGTAGTAGCGGCGGACAGAACTTTGGCGTCTACGGGCCCGATGACCTGAACGGTAAGAATAACGAAAAGTCGCGGCTGCTGGGAAACCGAAAGAAGAATTCCGACGCCGCCGAAGAGGGGCCCGGCGATTTGGCCCGCAACGTGGATGAAGTCGCCGCAGCCAAGAAAGCGGACATTCAGTTCAATGCCTCCGGCGGCGAACGGGTGCTGGAAGAATACCGGGGACAGGTCAATGACTACTTCAAGCGCATCGCCGCCGAGGAGGCCGCCCCATGAATACGCGTACGAAGCTCGTATTCGTGCTGGGCCTGACGATGGCCTCCCTCACCCCCGTCGTACTCGCGGCCGGCAGCAACAACGCATCCAGGGACACGCCGAAGCGCCTTTCCAATCGCGAAGCCAGCGACGCGGTCCAATGTGCCAATCTCATCTATGCCGGCTCCAAGAGCTCCAAATGTTTCAGCGACAAATTCCTGGCCACAACCCACGTGGAAACCAACATTGAGACCCGCACGGCCTTCCAGCCGGTAAAACTGGCGAAAGACGAACTCTTCGAGTATCCCTTCTCCGTCATGACGGGCGAAGGGGTCTTCACCCTCTTAGAGCAGGAGCGGATTAACCTGCGGGCCTATCTGGAGCGGGGTGGCTTCCTCCTCGCCTCGGCCGGGTGCTCTTCGAAAGAGTGGGATCAGGCCTTTCGCCGTGAGATAAAACGCATTTTCCCCGAGGTCGCCCTGGAAAAAATCCCCATGGAGCACAAGATATTCAGCACGGTCTTCGATGTCACCTCCGTGCGGCTGAAGAAAAGTAAAGGGACGGCGACCCTCGAAGGCCTCGTACTCGACGGACGCATTGTGTTGATTTACAGTCCCGAAGGGCTCAACGACACGGCCAATGCCGGGGGCGGCTGTTGCTGCTGTGGCGGCAACGAAATTCGGAATAGCCAGGAAATCAATGTCAACGTCCTCACCTATTCCTTGACCCACTGATCAGGAAACTCGTCTATGAATTGGATTCAGACCCTTCGGACGGCCGCCCCCGTGGCCTTCCTGCTCATGGCCCTGGCGGGCTGTGGGGGCGAAGAAAAGACGGTATCCATCGCGCCGCCGGATACCCTCTCCATCATCTACTCCTGCGACACCCGGGGACACATCGAGCCCTGTGGCTGTGCATCGGGCCAGGCCGGTGGTATTTCCCGCCGCATGACCTTCCTGAAGAGCCAGGTGAAGGGCCCCCACCTCCTGGTAGACGCCGGTGATGTCACGGCGGGCCCGCGCAACTGGGAAGTCTTTGAGATGGCCTACATCCTCAAGGGCTATGTAGCCATGGGCTATGACGCGGTCAATGTAGGCCACCGTGAAATTTCGCTGGGCGCCGAAAAACTGCGGGAGATTGGCGGAGAATACGACCTCTTCGTTTCGGCCAACCTGCACGGGGCCGATGGGGCGCTGCTCTTCCCGCCCTATCGGGTTAGCACGCTCCCGAACGGATTTCGGATGGGCATACTCGGCGTCACCGATGACGACCTCGCACCGGAAGACGGGGGCGAAGGCTTACGCCTCTCCCCGCCCATCGATGCGGTGGGCAAATACCTGCCCGAGTTAACGCCCCAATGTGACTTTGTCGTCCTCCTGGCATTCGCCGAAGAACCCCTGATGCAACAGATTGCCGAGCGCTTTTTCGAGGTGGATGTCATCGTGGGGGGCCGTGTGCTCCAACCCACCCATACGCCCATTGAGTCCAACCAATCACACATCGTCTATATCACGGACAAGGGCAAAGCGGTGGGCAAGCTCGACATCGCGTTTAACGGCGAAGGCGAAGCGACCTACACCAACGACATCCACATGCTGAAAGACACCATGGCCGAAGCCACGGAAATCACGCCCATCATTGACGAGTTTAAGTTGCGCCTGGCCGAAATGGATTTTCAGCCCCACCGGGACGACGAAGAGGGGCTCACCACCATCACCGCCGCCCGCAGCCGCACCGCAAATGCCTACATAGGCGAAGCGAGCTGCAGCACCTGTCACCCCATGGCGGTGGAAGGCTGGAAGGCCCAGAAGCACGCCCACAGCTTTGAAAGTCTCGTGGCCCGAAAGCATGAACACAATCCCCGGTGCCTCCAGTGCCATACGGTGGGTTATGGTGCCTCCGATGGCTACATCAACCAACGCCTCACCCCCACCCTCGGTGCCGTGAGCTGTGAGAACTGCCACGGCCGGGGCGACTACCACGTGCAATTCCACCAGGGACAGGACGTCCCCGAACGGACGGCCAAGCTCCGCACCATCGCGTGTGAGTCGTGCCATGACCCGGAGAACAGCCCGGAGTTCAATTTCGAAACCTATTGGGAGCAGATCAAGCATGGTAAGGAATAAGGCCCTGAGCGCAGTGCTCCTGTTGCTCTCCCTCCCCCTTTTCGGGGCAGCGCCCCAACCCGCGACACCCGCTATTGATTGGATGACCAACTACCACGAGGCCATCGCCCGGGCCAAGGAACTGGGCAAGCCGGTTCTGGTCGATTTCTACGCCGACTGGTGTGGCCCCTGTCATCTGATGGATGAGCAGACCTTCACCGACCCCGAAGTCATCTCCGCCATGACGGACTTCGTGAACGTCAAGGTCAATATCGATGTGGATGAGAAAACGGCCTTTGCCTATGGCGTGCGGAGCATACCCCGGACGGTGGTCATCAACACTTTTGGAGAAATGGTCGGGGACCGGGTGGGCTTCATGGAGGTCGAATCCTACCTGGCCTATCTCAAGGACGTATCGGAGTACACCCATACCCAGGTGGATGGCACGGTAATCACCGTCCCTGCAGCGGTACCTGAAACGGTAAGCATCGCGCCCGATGCCGACTTCACGGAAGTGATGGCTCTACTCTCCAATCCGGAAGCCGAACTTCGAGCGAAGGCACAGGAAGCGGTGCTGGCGCTGGATAAGAAATTGCTCCGGCAATGGATGGAGAAAGGGCTGACGAGTGATTATCTCGGGGACCGCATTGCCGCCAAAGAAATTCTGCTGACGCTGGACCGGGATACCTACGCGGCTTTCGATCCCTGGGCCCCGGTGGACGAGCGCACCCAGTTCTTGCAGGCCATCGTGGGTGCTGCTGAATAGACCGAACTGCCAATCATCTCCCCATCCCGTTCTGCTACTATAAAGCCAACCTTCCCATCGAACCCGTCAGGAGCATCCCATGAACGACGATAAGCTCGTAACGTTACGCACCTACCCCGATGAAATGCTTGCGGGTATGGCAAGTTCCGCCCTGGAATCGGAAGACATTCAAGCCATCGTGTCCCGGGATGATTGTGGCGGCATGGAGCCCCAACTCAACATCGCCGGCGGTGTCCGGTTAATCGTAAAAGAGGCCGATGCCAAGCGGGCCAACCAGATTCTGGACTCCTTTGACGAAGAAGAATAATAAGGAGCTGCAGGGGCTCGCACCCCATTCCCCCGTTCAATGGCTACCCCGTATTAACACTCCCTCAGGAACCGCTACGCCACCATGATTCCATTCGTCCGACGTGTATGCTTTTGTTGTCTTGCTGTCTCCCTTTCCCTCCCCGCCCTTGCGGCGGACGCCTCCGTGGCGAACACCGTGGAGGGCCTCTGGAAGGCCACCTGGGAGCGCTTCTATCTTTCCCGGACCAATCAGTTCTACGACTACCTGACCAGTTACGAAGCCGACCAGGGCCTGGCCCACCTCCCCACCGCAGCGGAGGTAAAGCGCCAATATCCCAATGAGTGCGGCTACGACACGGGCATGGAGGACGGCATGATTTCCGCCGGCGTCATGCTTTCCCTCATCGTAGACCGCTATGCCGTAACCCAGGAGGAATTCCTTCGGGACCGCGCGCTGGACGTTTACCGGGGCATCCACCGGAGTGCGACGGCCCACGGCGTGCCCGGCTTTATCGCCCGCGCCGTTTGCCCCGAAGACCTCACAAGCATTTATCCCAACAGTTCGCGGGACCAATACACCCACGCGGTCCATGGACTCTGGCTTTACGCCCAGAGCCCCTTGTGCAATGCGGAAACCCGAGAAGAAATCGGGGTGCTCCTTTCCGCAGTCGCCGATCGTATGACACGCAACGTGACACCCGAAAACAACTACGATTCCCTCCGCGCCGATGGCAGCCGCGACACCCGGGGCATCAGCCGCATGTGGGAAGTGAATGCCCACGAAGCGGCCCGCCTCCCCATGATTTATGCGGCGGCCTGGGACGTGACGAAGAATCCGGTCTACTATGAGCGCTACCGACACTACATCGCGCCCGCCGTGGCCCAGTCGGCGACCATCGGGGGTGGCCATCCCACCTATGCCCTCCTTCAGATGCAGGCCTCCCTGGAATTGCTTTTGTCCCTGGAGAAAGACTCCGCGTTGCAGGAAGAAATGGAGCAGACCTTGGAAAAGGTTTCCGCCCAGTGTGCCGAGCGGGCCATAGCGGCCGACAAACGGGCCAAAGACCTGGACCTTACCCGCCTGTGCACCGATTGGCGGACGGAAGAAGGGCTCTCCTCCGAGGGGCACTATCGCACCATCTGGTATTGCATTCGGGAAAGTGGCGAGGCGGCATTGGGCCAGCTTATGGTGGCCCACCAGCCATTCCCTGAGGCCCAACAGGCGCTGCTGGAACAGGCCATCACCCGGCTGGACCCTACGCGGGTTTCCAGTTGTGGGATTTTCTACCTCCAGGCCGCCTATTGGAAATCCCTGCGCCGCGCCGCCACGTGAGTCCGGGCATCACTCCAGCGTGACAGTCGTCCCACTATCCGACGCCCCGTAAGCCCCGAAGATCACCTGCAACACCCGCAGGCACTCCCGGCCCGTAATGGGCGCCGCCTCCTCACCGCGGCTGGCCCGAACGCAGGCGCGGACAAATGCCGCATAGGGAGAATGGTCCGCCGCGCCATCAAAAACCTCCGAAACCGGAGTCGGCTCCGCCGTGCTGAACCATCGCACCTGACGGGGGCGTTCGGAGGTGATTTCGAGCCACCCTTTTGAACCCCATACCTTAAAGAAGGTGCCCGAATCCTTATCAAGAAAGTAGCCTGACAACACGGTACCCACGACGCCATTGTCGTAACGCAGTGATAAGGCGGCGCCGTCTTCAATCGCCACGGGCTCCCCACCGATGTTGCCCACAAACCCGGTCACATCGGTCACCTCGGCACCCGTCACATACATGGTGAGGTCCAGCCCGTGGATCCCAAGCCAGGTCAGGTGGCCCCCGCCAGCCCGTTTTCGGTCGGCGAACCAGGACTGTTGATAGGCCGTGGAGCGCAGCCGGGACTGCTCGTCGATAAGATTCATCTGCAGGCCGTAAATACGGCCCAGTGCACCCGTCTCCACCAGCGTCTTCGCCTTCTGAATTTCGGGATTGAGTCGATTGGCCAGGGCCAGCATGAGATGGCGTTCTTTCCTTTCCGCCAGCGCCACCAGCGCTTCGAAATCCGCCACCGAAACACAGGCTGGCTTCTCCGCCAACACGTGACAGCCCGCTTCCAGGGCCGCACGAACGGCACGGGGCGCTTCCCGGGCCTCCATCGTGACCAGTGCCATAACAGGCGACTCGGCGGCATAAAGGGCGGCCTCCCCGGAATACACGGCCGTCAGCTTCTCACCGAGTAATTTCCGCGCCCCTTCTTCGGCCTCACCGTCGGGATCGGCGAGAACCACCCGGCCTACTTCAGGCGCCGCGGCCAGACTGCGAAAGTAAGCCCCCAGATGGGCGCCCGTTTCATTGGTAATCACCGCGACAGTGGACGGCGGACTTACTCCCCGCGCGGTGCACGTCAACACCAAGAAGCCCAGGGCCACCCCCCATGACCACAATCTGTGAATACCCGGCATGACGAATCCTCCTGATATACGGTTCCTGCGACAGGCCTCCTACTATACGCGGAAGTCGGCAATAAATCCCTGCCGGCCAATCACGCCCATTCCCGGTCCCCGAAAGAGGCACCTGTCGGTTGACCCTTCGACGGATTTCTGGTCTACTGAGGCCTACCGAAAAGGGAGTGTGAAC
This sequence comes from Candidatus Hydrogenedentota bacterium, assembly GCA_034669905.1. Taxonomy (GTDB): domain Bacteria; phylum Hydrogenedentota; class Hydrogenedentia; order Hydrogenedentales; family JAEUWI01; genus JAEUWI01. The sequence continues at coordinate 39,742 of JAXMOL010000006.1, read as the reverse complement.
CCAATGCGAATCCTTCAATCCTCCGTGACCATCCTGTGTTTTGTCGTCACTTGTTATGCCCACGGAGAGTGGGCCGATTGGCGTGGCCCTACGAACGACGGCCAGACGACCGCCACCGCGCTCCCGCTCCATTGGTCGGAGACGGAAAACATCACTTGGAAAACGGCCCTCCATGATCTGGGCCATTCGACCCCCGTTATCTGGGAAGACCAGGTGTGGCTCACCACCGCCCGCAAAGACGGCACGGCGCTCTACGCCCTTTGCGTCAATCTGAACACAGGTGCCATCGTCCATGACATCCTCGTCTTCGAAGTGGACGAGCCTCAGCGCATCAATCCCCACAACAGTTATGCCACCCCCTCGGCCACCATCGAAGCCGGGCGGGTCTACGTCCACTATGGCACCTTTGGCACGGCCTGTATCGACACCGCATCGGGCGCAATCCTCTGGACGCGCACCGACCTGAATTGCGATCACATGCAGGGCCCTGCTTCCTCCCCGGTGTTGTTCAAGAACCTGGTCATTCTCCATCTGGAAGGCGTCGCCGATCCCTTCATTGTCGCACTGGACAAGACCTCGGGTGAAACCATCTGGCGCTACGATCGGCCCAACGACCTTTATGAAGGCATCGCGGGCGTCTACATCAAGTCGTACCAGACGCCCGTCTTTATCGAATCCAACGGCGAACCGCAGATGATCAGCAATGGCGCCCTCCTGGTCACGGGCCATGTGCCCGACACCGGCGAAGAAATCTGGCGGGTACGCTATCGCGATGACAGCACGATTTCGCGCATCATTACGGGGCAGGGCCTCCTCTTCGTCAACACCGGCGGCTCGCCCGGTAAGAGTGAACTATGGGCCATACGGCCAGGGGGCAAAGGCGATGTCACCGATACGCACGTGGTCTGGAAAATGACCGAAGATGCCCCCCACGAATCCTCCCCGGTACTCGTCGGTGACCTGCTCTACACGATGAGCGACCGCGGCACCCTCCTCTGTATGGAGGCGAAGACCGGCACACCGGTGTGGACCGAGCAACTACGGGGCAATTACTCGGCGTCCCTACTGGCAACGAAGGACCGGATATATATCTCGGATAAGAAGGGCAAGACCACGGTCATCGCACCGGGCCGAAGCTTTCAGGTACTCGCGACCAGCGAACTCGATGCCGAACTCTGGGCGTCACCCGCCGTGGCCGGAAATGCCCTGCTCCTGCGTAGCAAGACTCACCTCTACCGTATCGAAGGGTCGGGGGACGCACCATAGCAGCTCGCCTGCTATCGCGGAGTACGACGACCGTGTCCATGGATACAGAAAAAGCGTAGTCGTACGTGCTCACATGGTTACAAGAACCGGCGCTCAGGCCATACTACTCTTGACGCGATTCCGATCTCGCGATACCATGTAGTATGTAGACAGAGGGCGATCGCCGAAAAAGGGCGTTCTTGGGGTCAGCGGCATTCTTCTTGCACCGTGGCGGCGTACGTGTTATTCAAACCCGTGGTGTCGGTCTGTGCCCCGTAGGGCGCGCTGGAGCAGCCTGTACGCCGCAGCGCGCGTAGGCAAAGACCGTCGTCCAAAGTACACAATGCCGTGCTCGGTGCCAGGCTGGGTGGCTGCATCCGTCACCACGAGTTGGTTGAATGAAGGGAAGCACATGCAAGTAATCTCGCGTTGGGGACCCGCACGGCTATCCACCTTCCTGTTTGTCCTCTTTACCGGGCTTACCCCCCACGCCTACGCCCATCAACTCGACGAAGGATTCGTCATACTTCAGATCGACACGGCCAAAATCGTCGGCCACGTGGAGCTCGCCCTGTCGACCTTAAATGCGGTGGTGCCCATGGACGCCGATCAGGACGGCAAGGTATCTGATGCAGAATTCACAGAAAACGCGGCTGCTGCTGCGGACTATATATTTACGCACGTAGGCCTGGGCACCAACACCACGTGGTATTCCCTCGACCGCAGCAATGCGACCGTGGTCAGCGATTCCTCGGGAAAACATGCCCTCTTTCCCTTTACCATCACCTTGCCCGAGCCCCCGCCCCAATTTCTCCGCCTGAAATACACCCTGCTCTTCGAGGAAAATCCGCAACACCGTGGACTGGTCCTCGTGAAGCGCAATGCGCTGACCGGAGAGGAAAACACGACCGAGGCGATTTCCCTCGTGCTCACCCCCAAAGCGCCTGTCCAAACCCTCGATTTGTTGGCGCCGATTCCCAAGGCCAACGTCCTGGCCTTCATAAAGCACGGCGTCTGGCATATCTGGATTGGCATCGACCATATCCTCTTTCTGGTCACCCTGCTCCTCCAATCGGTATTGGTAAGACGGGAAGACACCTGGGAAGCCGCCGAGGGCTTTCGCCCGGCCTCTATCAACGTTGCGAAAATCGTGACCATCTTCACGGTGGCCCATAGTTTCACCCTTTCGATTGCGGCCCTCGATCTAATTACCCTGCCCTCCCGTGTTGTCGAGTCGGTAATCGCGGCTTCGATTGTGGCCGCCGCCCTGCTGAATTTCTTCCCCCGCTATGTTAACTATCTCTACGGGTTTGTTTTTGTATTCGGTCTCTTTCATGGCTTTGGATTCGCATCGGTGCTGGGACATTTGACGACCCAGACCAAGGCCCTCGTCTCCGCCCTCGTCGGCTTCAATGCGGGCGTGGAGCTCGGACAACTTGCCCTTGTATGTGTCTGCTTCCCCCCGCTCTTTCTCCTGCGAAAACAATTATTCTATCAGCGCTGGATCCTCCAATTGGGGTCCGCCGTCATCGGTCTCATCGCGGTCGTATGGCTGATTGAACGGAGTTTTGATCTTGAATCCATCATGGGATTCTAATTAAGCGAAGGTGGCCCTCGATCAAATACAAGCCGTTGGTTTCGGAGGGGTCCGCGAATGCCTACAGAAGGCCAATAGAAGTACGGCCTCGCCCATGAGACCCAGGGGCTGGCCAACGTAGGACTGGACTGAAATCGGCCTCGATGGACTTTCCCTGTCGTCGCTGTACAGACCTACACGCGAAAGGGCGTGCCCGCCCCGTTGTTGGCGAGGTAAGACCGCGGGCACCATCCGCCTAGATATCCCCACCACGGCGCCCCATGGCAACCAAGGTCATCAACGCCAGCCCCAGCACCGCCAAGTCGCTCTTGTTGTCATGGAATGCATGCTTGGCGCTGTCCATCTCCAGATTACAACCCACCGCCGCCGTCAGAGCCTTTTCCAGCTCCAGCTCACTGAGGCCGCCGCTCTGGTTCGCGTCCAACACTTCAAACTGGGCATAGGTCAAGCCGTCGATAGCCTGCTGGCATTCCCCGTACTCCAGCCGGTAGCCCGTCCCTCCGCTATGGAGCGTCTCAAACTGACCGAGCAACACCTCGGCCATCTCCCCGGGGGCCATCGTGCTGGGATGCTCGATGGGGTAGCTGTCCGCCAGGTAGGGATAGGTCCCCGCGGCCACCTCTTCGCCGTCAGAGAAGCCATCGCCGTCGGTGTCGGACGCTTCCGGATCACTGCCCGCCACCAATTCGTCATAGGCGCCCAGACCATCCATATCAATATCCGCATCGGGGGCGGCACATATGTCGAGCAACCGCACCGTTTCGTCGGGCAATGTCATCGGCTCGGAACCGGCGAACGCCTGGTTTACGTAGGCGCAGATGGTGTCCAGCGGCACGGCATTTCGCGACAGCTCCACTACGGCGACAGCCAGATTGGTGTCCAGGGGCGGCGGAATTTCCGTGAACTGGTTTCCACTCAGATCCAGACTATCATCGACAAAAGGCACGTCGAGCGACTCCATGATTGATATCTCGTTGTCGCTGATGTCGAGTTCCCGCAGCTCACTCAGTGCATTCACCGGCGGAAGGACGGACAGTCGGTTCTTTGAAAGATTCAACCTCCAACTATTCCGAAGTCCCCGTACAAAACCACCGTCACGCAGTTCGTTGGCGCGGAGGTTAATGGAGATGAGACGGCCAAGCGTACCAATCGCATTGGCCCCGGTGATGTTATTGTCTGCGATTGAGAGCCCTCTGAGCGTTTGCAGGGTAACTAAGGGCCCCGGGTTAAATATCTCGTTCCCATCCAACTCGAGTCTGGCCAGGAGAAACTTGTTTCGAAGGGGCCTGATGTCACGAATACGGTTGTTTCGGAGATCCAGCCGCTCCGACAGATAGAGTCCTTCAAGCGGACTGATGTCCACAATGCCGTTGTCCGCAAGTTCCAGTATCTGGAGTCCGGGGTGGGCAGCTACGGCGGAGATGTCGCTACAACCTACGCCGGACAAGCGCAGAATCATGAGTGGATTGAGTTCACGGATGAAATCTATAGACTGCAGTGGATTTTGGTTCAAGCCCAGAGAAACCAAGGCCTTCATACGGCCCAGCGGGGCCCCATCCTCAATCCGGTTATCATGGAGCGTAAGGCTGTTAAGACCTTCCAACTCCGTAATCGGCTCCACATCCACAATCGCATTGCCTGACAGGTCCAGGCCATGAAGACTTCTGATACGCTTCAACTCGGCAATCGGGGCCGCGTCCGTTATACCATTGTCCGACAAGTCCAAGGTCCGCAGCTTTCCGAGGCCCTTCAGTGGCGAAACGTCCCCAATCCTATTGCCGCCCAAATGCAACACTTCCAGATTTGCCGCGTACTCGATCCCTTCAAGCGAAACGATATCCCGGTCCGAAGCAAACAATGTGGTCAACGATTCCAGGTGATGCACGAAGAGGTCGCCGCGGTACCGCTCCAGGTCATTCCGAACCGCAGACTCCAAATCCGGGTCAGGGATAATTACGGGGACGGCCCCGGGAAAGGCGCCATCGTCTATCGGGTCACTACCGGCGGCCACCTCGGCGCCGTCCAGGTAGCCGTCGCTGTCTGAATCGGCCACGTCCATGCTGGCACCAAAGTTCACCTCATCCAGATTGCTCAGGCCATCCTGATCGCGGTCGCCCATGGGATCGTCGCAAACGATGCTAAGATCAGGACGCGGATAGGGCGTAGGGATTACTTCCATCAAATAGCCAACGTACACGCCCAGCGCATCAAGTTCCGGGATGATAGTACACACCGCCGTAGCATCGAGCAGGTTATGGCCGACGTAGATGCGCTCTAATACGCCAGCCTGCGCATTGTTCAACAAGGGCGCAAGGTCCACGATCTCGTTGTCCCCGGCGTTCACCTCCTCGAGCTGGGCAAGCCCCTCAAGGGGCCCCACGTCCGACACGCGATTATCCTGAAGACCCAGATAAGTCAACTGCTCTAAGTTCGTGAGCCCTTCCAGATATTGGATGGCATTTTCATTGAGTCTAAGTACCGTCAATGCCGTCAAGTTCGCCAAGGGGGATATATCGGAGATTCGATTGTCGTTCGCGATAGCAATTCTCAGTGCGGTCAGCTCGGCCAGGGGCGTCAAATCGGAAATGCGATTCTCGGAGACATACAATTCTTGAAGCTGTGTCAATCCGGCCAATGGGCTCAAGTCTTCCAGTAAATTATCCTCCAGGGCAAGCAAGGTAAGATTGGAGGCAGATTCGAGACCATCAAGGTGGCGAATTCGCTCCCCACCGGGGAATATATCCACCAACTCCGTGAGCTCCGCCATGTCGCTGTCCAGGATTACATCCTCCGGCCCCTTGTCCAACGCCCAGCGCACAAGTCCGTCGAGTGCACGGTCGGGGAAGGTGACCACCGTTTGGGCGGTCGCAGAAATAGACGGCAGGAGTCCCCCGGCCATCAGGACTACGCACGGAATGATGTATCTCGAAATGGAATAACTCAACCTGTTTCCCTCATGATTCTTTCGACAAGCGCAATCATTTCTTCGTTGCCCGTATGTTGCGCGATCTCTAGCGGGCTTCGCCCCGTGTCGTTGACCCTATCGAGATCCAAGTGCAGTTTTTCGGAGTGCATCGATTGGGAAGTTCGCTATTCGCAATAGACGTTCTGTCGCTAAGATTCTGTTCCGCTCCCAAACTGTGGTGTGGGATGGTAAGAATCAGCCTTTGCGAGCCAAGTGAGTTGGGCGAGCAGCCCTTCAACGTCCCCCATCCCCCAATACCCCCAAAGTCTTTCTTCGATGCGCGCTCAATCGCTTAAGTCTAGTGCAGGAAGCATCCCAAATTCGACCTCAACCCCCACTACGGTCGGGGCAGCGCTCGAATCAAACGGCAACACCCCACCAGAAGCTTGAACACACCCGCTACGGCGCGTTTTCCACCTGTCCGAGGCAAGGCACACACAAGACGACAAGGGCCCGCTGCGGACTGTCGACGCAGAGCGTCGCGATCCCCACTCCCAAGCAGAGCGTGGGAACGATTAACTCAACCTGTATCAAGTCGTTCGTCTCTCCATCCACAAAGTTTCTTCGCAAACGCCTCGATCAGGTCACCCATGGCGAGCTTCTTCCGCCACGAATCGGGAATACCCTGTGCCCCATAATACGCTCCCGCGATCTGTCCGTATACCGCACCCGTCGTGTCGGCGTCGTCCCCGAGATTAACGGCGAGCAACGCGCCCTCCTCAAAGGTCGCACTGGAACGAAAGGCCCACAGGGCCGCTTCGAGGGATGCCACCACATACCCCGTCCCCGCAATCTGGGGTGGCTCCTTTTCTTTAAAGGAACCCGCAGCGATTTCATCAATCTTTGGGCACAGCCTATGGCTTTCCCAATAACCCGCTACCGGTGCGTACCGGGAAGCGAGCAACGCCTCCCTGGTCGCGCCGTTCAAGGCCCCCACAAGCAGTCCGCCAAAGTAACGACAGGCATCGACCGCTTCTTCACAACCGTGGGTCGTGCGAGAACTCTCCGCCGACTTCTCCATCGCCACTGCCGGCTTATCCGCATAGGCCATGGGAACGGGGGCCAGGCGCATGATGGAGCCGTTGCCGGCGGAGTTCGGTGAGGTCGAGCCACTGAAGGGTTCACCGGTCCCAGCGAATCGGGACAAAGCACTCGCAACGGTGTTTCCAATGTCGAAGCAGTGTCCGGTGCTGGAAAGATGCCCTGCTTCCCGCCATTGGGTATAGCGTTTCATCTGATCACCGGGGTCAAAGCGCCCGGTTTCTATCAGGCTCTCTGCCAGACACAAGGCCATCGACGTGTCGTCGGTCCATTGTCCCGCTTCCAACTCGAAGGGTCCGCCGCCCACCATGTCGGCGATGGGTGTGAAACTGCCCGGCGGCTTAAACTCCAGGGTGGTACCCAGCGCATCGCCTGCGGCCAATCCCAGCAGGCATCCCAGAAATCGGTCTTCCTTGTCTTCCACCACGTGATGTCTCCCTGATCAGGTTGTGCCATAGTCCCGAACAAATAAATCTGCGTCTCGTTCTCCGGCGACGCCCCCGATTCCCCTCGTTCCTTCGTAAGCGCTGATGATGACGTTAGCGTACCGGGATCGCCTTGAGGGTGCAGACGCGCTCTAAGAACGGCTACCCGCCCAGGCGCGCTCCATCCGAGCTTCCTCTAACGCTATTCGATCTATGCGCACTCCACGCCCGCAAGACCAGCTTACACACCTGCCACGGATGATGGAAGGCCTGCCCATCGCCCGGGGATTGCAACCCACTACCGCCTCACGAGCTCCTGTAATCCCAGACCCCTTCGTCCCCACAGTCCCTTATTCACAAAGGGGGGAGCGATTGACTCATTCGCCATGTGCGACTATAATCCCTGAAGCGGCGTGCGTGCCCCCAAATTTGCTTCCGGGTGGGGATTATTTGAAGCGGGAGACCGTACCAGTGTCAACCAATAGGCATCAGGGTGAATCTTGAGCGGTGTTTCTCTATTTTCTTGTGGCGGCGTGGTATTTTGCGCCGAACACGTATTGGCCGCCGCAGAAGAATGGGGGCAACTCGATTCGGTGCGATTGCAGGCCCGAGAGCGTTTGTCCGCCCTGGCGCAGGCCCAGGCCGATGGCTTTCAGGTGGCAGACGACCTGTTGCAGGCCCGTTCCGAAGCCTTTCGAAGAGACCTCGGCCTCCGCTCCGCCCAGGCTACCCAGGAATGGATGGATGCCCACGGTGTTTCTATTGAGGCCTTTGGCGACTATCTGGAGCGAGAAGCCTGTCGTGAACACTACACGTCCAACGCCCATACCCGCCCTGCCGCAGCAGAAACGATCACTGCACAAGACGTGGATGAGGTGCTCTGGCCCGACCTGGTTTTCTCCGGCAGCTTCCAACCATGGTGCCAACAACTCGCGGAAATCGTTGCAATCGTCTGCTCGTCGAAGGGCGCAGACCACATCGATGCTGATCTTGCCACGTGGCCCGAACGACTGAACGCCTATGGCCAGCGCTATGAAGAATTCCGCACCGACCTGTTGAGCACCGCCCGATTGAAAAGCGCCCTCCGCGTACAATATCAGAACTTCTTCCTGCTCCGCTGTGAGATCGGCATCTTCGATACGGACGCCGCCGTGCGAGAAGCAGTACTTTGTATTACGGAAGACGGACTCTCCATGGAGAAGGTGTGTGAAATGGCCAAGGGAGAATTTATGCGTCAGGAGGTACTCCTTAATCAGCTCCCCTCCCCCTCCCTTCAGACGGCGGCACTCTCCGCAGCACCCGGGAGTGTGCTCCCCCCCTTTGAGCAGGAGGGGCGCCACATCCTCATGTATGTCCATGAAAAAAAGGAGCCCGACCTCGCGGACGAACGCACCTGTTCCCTGCTCTCTGATCGGATCGTGACCGACGCCATACGGCCACTTGTCCACGAGCATATTCAATGGGTGGGTGCCACATCGTGATGACCCAGGACAAACTGAACATCATCGCCAAACTCGAACTGCTGGAGTTTTTTCCGCCCCAGGCACGAGAGCGTATTGCCGAGTCCTGTAAGGAAGTCACCTACACCTTTGGGGACGTTATCGTTCGTGAAGGGGATCCCGGCGATGCCTATTATATTCTGGTCGAAGGAAGGGCACGGGTCTTCAAGCGCGGGGAAACGGGCGAAGAAATTCCCCTGAACGTATTGCGCCCGGGGGATGAATTCGGGGAAATGGCCCTGCTGGAGGAGGGCACCCGCACCGCAACCGTCCGGGCCAGTGGTGACGTACGGCTCTACCGCCTTGACCGGGTAGATTTTCACCGCATTCTCGGTGAAGCGCCGGAACTCCGAAACCTTCAGCAACTGCGTATTCGCCACCGAAAAGTTCACAACTTCCTACGGGCCACCGAGGGCTTCGGGAGCTTACCCCCCAACACATTACAAGACTTTCTCGAACACCTCTCGCCCATGTCGGTCGCCGCCAACGAGACCATCGTTCGTGAAGGCGAAGTCTCCGGCGATTTCTACATCATCGAAGAGGGCCGCGCCCGGGTCTTCGTCACGGAAGGAGGCGCTGAGCGTAATGTCGCCTTCCTTCGCGCGGGGGACTATTTCGGCGAAGTATCGGCCCTGCAGGGCACCCCACGCACGGCGACGGTTCAGAGTGTTTCCGAGTGCCGCCTGCTCTGCATGAATCGGGAAGCCCTGCAGGCGCTCATGGCCGGCCACGCCGACTTCGCCCAGGCCATGGAAGACCGCATGGCCGCCTACACCTACCAGACAGAGGCCAAGGTGCCGCTGGACTTCTCCCAGGAAATCCTGCCGAAGAGCGCCCATTCCGAATCCCTCAATATCGATGGGATCCACACCGAGGCGCCGTCCGATACCGCAAAAACGAAAAAGAAAGCGACTCGAAAAGCCCGGGCCTGGGGCAAACGGGTTCCCTACGTTCGCCAGATTGACGAGATGGATTGTGGGGCCGCTGCCCTGGCTATGATCTGCCGTTACCATGGTCGGCGGGTCAGCCTTCCGCGTATTCGCCAACTCGCCCATACGGCCTTGGATGGCACCAGCCTGCGCTCCATTGTCGGTGCCGCCAACGAATTGGGACTCGCCGCCCGCGCCGTCAAGGTAGAGCCCGAAAGTATCGATTCCATTTCCTTGCCCGCCATCGTTCATTGGGAAGGCAACCACTGGATCGTCGCCGAGCGCGTCACCAAACGCTATGTCTACATTGTTGACCCGGCCGCAGGCTACGAGCGCATTCCGCGAAAGACTTTCGCGGAAAAATGGAGTGGCTACGCCGCGCTCATGGACTACACGCCGTCGTTCGAATCGGCACCGGAGAATCAGCGCACCTGGGGATGGACCTTCCAGTTCATCAAACCTTTCCGCGGCACCCTGGTGCAGATTCTCCTCCTGGCCATCATCACGAGCGGACTGCAACTTCTGCTCCCGGTCTTTACCCAGGTCATCGTGGACCGCGTGGTCGTAGACGGCGATGTGGAAACCCTGCACATCATGGTGGTTGCCATGATCGTGGCCCTGGGCTTCATGCTGTCCGCCAATGTGCTTCAGCGTTTCATGCTGAGTTTTGCGGCCGTGCATATTGATGCGGCCATCCTCGATCACCTGACACGCCGCATGCTCGCCCTGCCCATGAGCTATTTCAACAGTCGCCGCATCGGCGATATCCAGCGCCGTCTGGCCGGCGCACGGCAGGTCCGTGAGTTCATCGTCCAGAGCGGGCTGATGGGCCTCCTGGCCTTGGTTCAGGTTGGCGCCTATCTGGGTTTAATGGCCGTCTACAGCATCCAATTGCTCCTCGTCTTTCTCGCCACCATGCCCTTCTATGTGGGACTCATGTTCATCTCGCGACGGGTCCTGGGGCCCCTCTTCAATCGCCTGGAAGAGAGCTATGGCCGCTATCAGTCGCACCAGATTGATTCCATTCGGGGTATCGAAGCCGTGAAGGCGAGTGCGGGGGAACAGCAGTTTCGGGACCGCATGCTCAACGAATTCCTGGGCCTGGCCAAGACCCAATTCAAAAGCAACTTTACGATCATGTTTTATGACAGCGCCGTTCAGGCGGTCGGTTATCTGTCTACCGTGCTCTTCCTCTGGTTTGGCGCCCACATGGTCATGGAAGGCCAGATCACGATCGGTGGATTTGTCGCCTTCAATGCCCTCGTCGCCATGGCCTACGCCCCCATACTGACGGTGCTCGGACTATGGGACGAGTTCCAGATGTCGGACGTGCTCATGAATCGCCTCAACGACATCTTCGAGTTTGAGCCGGAGCAGGGCCATGACCGCAGTCGACTGCAGCCCGTCTCCACCCTGGAAGGTCGGGTCGAATTACGGGGAGTCTCCTTTCACTACGGTGGCCCGGGCAGTCCCCTCATTCTGGACAACATCAACCTGGAGATTCCGCCCGGCAAGACGGTGGCCGTCGTGGGGCGGAGTGGCTCCGGAAAAACGACCCTCATCAAATTGCTTGCCGGTCTGTTGGAACCCACTTCCGGCTCCCTCCACTTTGACGGAGTTGATTTGAATACCCTGAACTACCGGGACCTGCGACAGCAGATTGGCCTGGTGCTGCAAGACAACTACATTTTCGATGGCACGATTCTCGAAAACATCGCCCTGGGTGACCCCGAGCCCGATATGCAACGGGCCGCATGGGCCGCCAACGTGGCGAATGCCCACGAGTTTATTGCCCGATTCCCATTGGGCTATGAGACCCGGGTCGGGGAGACGGGCATTGCGATTTCCGGCGGCCAGAAACAGCGGGTGGCTATTGCCCGGGCCGTCTACAACAATCCCCCCATCCTCATTTTTGACGAAGCCACCAGCGCCCTGGATAGCGAATCCGAGCGGGCCATTCAGGAAAACCTCGACCAGATTCTGGCCAACCGTTCCGCGGTGGTCATCGCCCACCGACTGAGCACCATCCGAAACGCCGACCGTATCGTGGTGCTGGAAAAAGGTGCCGTGGTCGAGATGGGTTCCCACGAGGAACTCATGGCACGAAAAGGGCTGTACTTCTACCTCCAAAGCCAACAGGGGGGCTTTTAAGCCATGAGCACCCACGGAAGCAATCTGGAACGACCCAAGGCGGGAAAAGTAACGGAGTTATTCCCCTACGAGATGCCCTTCCGTAGCGCGCGGGTCATCGCCTTTCTCATCATCCTTTTCTGTGGTGCCGTGGGCGTCGCATCCGTCATCATCGATTGGCCGGAAACCGTCGAGGCCCCCTTCATCATGCTGCCCGAGTCCGGCTCCGACCCGATACAGAGCCCCTTTGCGGGCGTAATCGACCAGGTCTATGCAAGCACCCGGGGCGAGGTTGAGGCCGGCGCCCTGCTCTTCACCATTCGGTCCCCACTCATTCTCGAGCTCTCCGTCCAAAAGCGCACCCTCGAAAAAGACCTGGCGGCCCTCAGCCAGCGTCGCGACGCCGCCATGGAATCCCACGCCATTAACCGCAGCATCCAGGAGGCGGAGATCAAGCAGCGGGAGCGGGAGGTTTCCTATCGCATCCAGCATGTGAGCGTCTACCAGGATGTTTCTGACCGTATGAAGGCCCTCACCGCCGAAGGGCTGAACTCTACGGTCGACCTCCTGTCACAGCAACTCGGACAGGCCCAGGCCGAGCTCGATGCCGCACTGGCCGATGAGCAGTTCAAGGCCGCTCAGCTTACCCTCGCCCGGTTGGATGCGGATCACCAACACATGATGGAAGAAATCGCCCTGGAGGAAGTTCGAATTACGGTGCAACTCGAAGGGCTCGACGCGCGCCTGAAGGATGTGGCAGACGACGTTATAGCAGTGCGCTCCCCCTATCGCGGGGTCATCCTTTCGGTCTCCCGAAAACGCCCCGGTGACGTTGTTTCCGTGGGGCAAGAGCTCTGTCAGATCGCCCCCGCCGATGCGCCGGCCCGCGCCCATCTTCAATTGGAAGAGCGGAGCATGGCAAAGCTCCGGGAAGGCCAGTCGGCGAAACTGCTTTTTGAAGCCTTCCCGTACCAACGATTCGGCGTGGTCAATGGTGAACTGACCTGGCTGAGTCCCGCCGCCCTGCCCGGTAACGACCAGGGGCGCTTCGTGGCCCATGTCACCCCCGAAAAAGACCGTCTCGGAGCGGACCAGCTCCTGCGAGTGGGCATGGGTGGCAAAGCCCGAATCCAGGTAGGGCGACGCACCCTTATCGAATACGCCTTTGAACCCCTCCGTAGTCTCCGGGAAAATATGCGTGACCAGGAGGCGCCCCGGTAACAGTGGCCGCAAAGCGGTCGGCAGAGTTTCCGGGCCATCATGCCAACGTCCGTTCCTATACCGGGCATCAGGACATCAGGTCGCAAAAACACAAAGGCGCGATGGTAACCCATCGCGCCTCTCCCACCCCGAAAAATCAGTTGATTCTCACCCAGGCATCGTCCCTGTCAGGTACTCCCGATTACCCACGCTTTAAGGTGACATCGGAGATCCGCTGACTCTCACCCGCAATGTCGGGAATCTTCAAGCTTTCTCCCTTGATGTCGCCAATCTTCAGGCTCTCCCCCTTAATATCGCCGATTTTCAAGTACCCAGCGCCACCCTTCACCTGCTCCATATCCTCGGCGGAGAGGGTTTCCTTCTCGTCTTTCTTTTCGTTCAGGTCTTCATTGTTGATCTTGCTCATGGCTTCTTCCTCATTTCGTTGATCGGGTTAATGGGTTCTATCGCTACTAACGACGGACGGATTTGGATTCGACCGAACTGCTCGGGTCTTTCGAACGTGCCGCTTCGCGCGCCGATTGCACGGCGGGCAGCAGCAGTGCAACGCCACCCTTCACGTCCTTGGCTTGGGCCTCGCTCAGGGTCTCTTCAGCATTCAGATCGTTGTTTTCAATCGTTGCCATAGTGATTTCCTCCACCCCCGTGCAGGGAGCCTTGCGTTATCCCGGACCAAGCGATTTCGATGAGTCGGGTATTGGGTTGCGCTTAAAATTTCCTCGTGCGAATCACGTCGCATACGAACGGTAACGCAAACGCTGTGCCAACCCCGGCCACAAAGCAATAACCACTTGACTGACGGTTACTTACGTATTGGGAGGGGGACACAGCCACCCCATGGGGACACCCAACACAAGGACCAACTGATTCGCAAAACGATACCACGGTATCGAATAGATACTATTCCAGGCCATAGCGCAGCAGTTTACGGTCGAGGGTGGACCGGCTGACGCCCAAGGTCTTGGCACTGCGACGCTTATTGCCGTTGTGCATGTCCATTACTGCAACAATATGGGCCTTCTCCATCTCACCCAGCGTCAGGGGTTCTGCGGACGAAGGAGTTGGGGATGGCGAGGCCTTCGGCTCAGACACCCTTTCCTGCGCCTCCGGTGGTGATTCAAAGGCAAAAGTATCGAGGATCACCCCGTCGCGGGTAATCGTATCCCCTTCCGAGAGGGCGACCGCCACCTGAATCACCTGCTTCAGTTCACGCAGGTTGCCGGGCCATGGATGATTCAAGAGCAATTCCAGGGCATCTTCCTCAATGCCCGCCACGACCTTACGCATGCTATTGGCCGCCCGGACGATTTCTCGCCGTATCATTCGCGGAAGGTCCTTGTGGCGGTCACGCAAGGGCGGCACCGTGATAGTAATCCCCTTGATCCGATAAAACAGATCCCGCCGGAATTGGCGCCCCGCCACAAAGTCCCGAATCGGGTGGCAGGTCGCCGTAATGAGCCGTACATCCGCCCGATGCAGACCTTCTCCGCCAAGGCGCTCAAACTCGCCCCCCTCCACCGCACGTAGAATCTTGGCCTGTCCGGTCAAGGAAAGGTCCGCTATTTCATCAAAGAAAAGGGTTCCCTCGTGAGCGAGCTCAAACTTTCCCTTCACCTGCCGCTCGGCCCCCGTAAACGCCCCTTTCTCGTGACCAAACAACTGACTGTCCAACAGCGTATCGCTCAACGCCGCGGCATTGAAGGATACGAAGGGCGCCTGATGTCGAGCAGACGATCGGTGAATCGCCTGGGCGATGACGGTCTTTCCCGTGCCCGATTCGCCAAGTACGAGGACAGGGAGGTCCGTGCGTGCCGCCAACTTTGCCAGGTGCAAGCAGCGATTCATGCACGCATCGGCACTGCTGTAATCGTCCAGCTTCTCCATGGAGACGCTGTTGGACGTGGTGCCCCTGGAAGGGGGTGAGGTCCCGTCGTATGGTGTGGCCTTGCTCTGCGGGCTCATGACGTCTTGCTCCTTTGAACTCTTATGCGTCGGCACGTTCCAGGATGCCAAAATCATACAATTTGCGCACCAGTGCCACGTCCAGCCCGACCTGCTCCCGCGCCTTAATGTCGGAAAGCACCTCTTGCGTGGACCGTCCATCAAAGTAGGGCAACAGGCGCAGCAGGATGGACGGTACTTCGACATGTTCATTGCCACCACTGCCACCACCTTGTATGGTAGTACGTTCATGGCCAGCCTGGATCGTCGTATAAGTCGTGGGGCGTAGCGGGTCGGGGAAGGTTTCGCCATAGACATGGTCATAGTTCGCGTGCACTTCTTCCACATAGAGCGCGGCCTTGAACCCCACCACAGCAACGACCTCCTCCCAGGAGAGCGCCTCCACCTTTTCACTGCAGGCCCGATAAAAATCGGCCCGCGTGCCCGGCCAACGGGTCCAGGCCGTTGGCGAAAGGACGCTGTCGACGCGCTCTTCTTGTTGGCCAGGCGGGCGGAGCATGAGGGTACCCATCTCTGGAATCAATTGGGCGATGGCCCACCAGGAAAGGGAGGCCTCGATATGACGAAAAAGATTCCGAATGGCCGTCCAGAGGTGGCGCCCCGATCCGCCGTTTACGTGCTTGCAGAAGTAGGTGCTGCACACGGAATTTCGATGCGCCCATATGCCGCAGAGGGGCCCCTCCTGTGTATCGCGCGCAATCGCATAGGGACAGAGCAAATCAGGGTCGCGCCCGAATCCGCCACCCTGCCCCGCAAGATCATACAACGCCGACCGTTTGCCTGTCGCCGCGACCCCACACATGGTCACGTTTGCTTCGGATGTCGTGCCCGATTCCACGAAGCCGAGCATGACCCGGGCCCCGGGAGTATCCACATCGATAGCCCGCCCCACCAGGTAGTTGGGCACGTTGGGAAAATACGTGCAGCACTTGGTATCGGGATTATAGGCACCCAACATTGTCTGATGCTCTTCCCGGGTGCGGGCACACATGGCACAATCCAGACACGTTGCAATCCGTTCACGCGGCATGCCCCCGGGCAGAATCGACGCCAGCCATCGCTGATAGAGGATTGGCAAACTTTCCACCTCCGCCGAAACATCCACATCGGTCATGACAGCTTCCTCCTGTTGCCCCCCCCGCAATACCATGACGATTGCCACCGTGGGGATTCTGGAAACGAATTCGTTTCCGCATGATTATCACGAATTTCCGGCACCCATTGCCATTCAACGCGATGGATGAGTGCACTTCGTTTACGAAGGGCGAATGAAAGAAAAAGACCGCCAATAGACACTCCGGCGGTCGCAAAAGAAAGGTCTGGCGCTACTCAGGCTTTACCCGAAGCTCCCCCCCGTCCGTTGTTGGGTTTGAACACGCCCTCAAAAGGCGACTTCTGAGGCGCCGCTTCTTCCCCAAAGAGCAGCTTGCCCTGGCTACCACCAACCACATCATCCAGTGAATCCAGGTCATCCAGACGAATGACGCGTTTCTTTGGCCCGTTTTTAATCTCGTTATCCTGTTTATTAGTGCTCATAGCGATACTCCTTATGATTAAGACTGCGCCATGGTAAAGCGATTCTCGTGCCAAAACACCCCCATCTCTACAAACACTTCTTATACAACCACTTACGATATTTCCGCAAGAACCAGGTTGTCTGGGCGCACTTCATTTCAATACCCTTGTGTCCTGTAACGATACTCTGCAGACCTCATTCCGGTACGAAGAGCGCCTGTGGGCAGTCAGCCGCATAGACCGGCAAAGTTAGTTCCCCCAACGTTGCTTCAGAGCACGCCCCCTGCAATCATGGGCCTGCCCTCGATGCGATGGGGCCTACCCTGAGCGCATGCCAAGGCGGCGGACGCAGAAATCTCAATTCTGTGGTAGTATTTTGACATTGAAGCAACAAGCCGTATCGGTCCGCGCAATTTGCCGGACTGGAAACGCTGTAAGGAGGCCTTCACCATGAGCGAACAACCAAAGAAAATATCCGTAAATGACCTGCCGGGGGATGCTGCGGCAGACGTGAGTGATCAGGATACCCAAGCCCTCCCGGAATCGGAAATCAAGGGTGGCGCACGGATTGGAATACGGGTAGGGGAACGGATCGGTAAACGGGCGGCTACGCGTACAGGGATTCGAGTCGGCATTCGGGATATCCGCAAGATCAATAATCTCGGTGGGGCAAATACCTGGCTCAAGAAGTAATCCGGTTAGCTACCCGTTCGGTAGTGGGGCACGATATGACGTCAACACAGGCGGGCCGGTTGTGGTTGACCGGGTTCCCCGAGTATAAACTGCAACACGCCAATCGGCAGGTGCCGGGGGTCCTGTTGGGAAATCTGGATACTGCCCGCACGGTTCTCGCGGATAGCGGTGATGAAGCCCAATTTACCCGTCGCTTCGATGCGGAGTATTTGTCGATTCTCGACGCACTCCTCCGCGCAGGCATGCCCTTTCGCATTCTGAATCTCAGCACCGCAACGTCTGAACTCAGTGATCGACTGCGCGCCGACCGCTATCCAGCATTTCGAATAGACGCTCCCGAAGAGGGGAGCACCTTTCTCTATCCCCGGGATTTGATGGTCTACCTCCCGGCCCACGGCATCGCCCTGACCAGTCCCACCTGGCTCAAACCCGGTGTCGGAGACCGTGGGGACGTCTCCTGCTGGCCAAGCTGTTGGTCCGAAGGCGGGCGGGTACTGTTCAGTGAAGATACCCTCATCGTCTTTCGCCACCCCGAGAAAAACGAGGCACCGGAACAAGGGGTCCTCAACCGCCTGCGGGACCGGGGTCTGCAGGTCGTGGAGATACCCGCCGGAATTTTCTGCTCCATCGATCAGGAAGGTCACCTGTCGGGTATTTTTCACGACCACCACATCGACCGGGCCGCAGGCCTCGTCCGTGGACCGGATGGCACCTGCCACCTGATACTGGGGCCCGGATACCGAACAGGCCCCCTGAACGCACCACTCGACGCGGCGGAATCGATGGCGGTAGTTCGTCGCATCTGCGATGAAGCGGGCATCATGGTCCATGGGATTCCAGACACCGCCCTGCCCTATGCCACCAGCCTCGTCCAATCCCCCGAAGGAGCGGTCGTGATCAGCGGTGGTAATGATGCGGTAGCGGAAGTCCTGGAGACCATCGTCGGCGCCGAGGCCGTGGTGCCCACCGCCCTCCCGCTCACCCATTTCCCCGTTTTCGCCAGCGCGGGAATCCACTGCCTCGTAACCGAAAGCCCCGACTTCTTGCTCGCACCCCGGACGGCGACTCCGCAATAGGGACGCCTTGCCGCTGCGACGGTCCCCCAAGCTCGTCCGTCTGTTCTATGCCCAGATTAATTCATCTGCCAAATGGCGTAGTTCAGGAACGCGGCGAAAGAACTCCAGCAGAGGTAGGGGGCCAGCATGACCGATGCCGTCTTGGAGTGGCGCCAAAAGGTGACGATGGTTGCCACGATTGCACACCAGAGCAGAAGAATTTCCAGGAACGCCAAGCCGGGATTTTGCGCACCGAAGAAGAGAATGGACCAGGCCGTATTAAGCACTAACTGCACCCCAAACAGCGTAAGTGCTACCCGTGCATTGGGCCAGGGAGCCGCACGCCAGACCAGCCACGCGGAGACGCCCATTAGGACATACAAGATGGTCCAGACAGGACCGAAGACCCACGAGGGCGGCGTCCAGGTGGGCTTGGCAATTTCCAGATACCACGTCCTGACCGAAGTTGCGGTGAATGCCCCTCCAATCGCTGCAGCGCCGAAGCATACAAACTGAAAAAGTATAAGGATCGCGGTCTGTTTCGCTACACTCTTTTTCATGGTGACTTTCGTGGCTCCAGTATGTGTGAGACTAACAGTCGTAGCGACGTGGTGACAAGTCATAGAAGCCGAGTCCAGCGGAAGCTCATACACGAAGCGCTTTCCGTACCCCCTTTGCATTGCCCCACCAGCGCATTCATACTTGGTGCTTCAACGAGGAGAGCAGCTCAATTGGACAGTCCACGATCAGATACCCCAACGACGGCCCCTTCGTTGGAGAAACCACCCAGTGAGCGCACCCCACGGCTCATGTCGTTAGACGCCCTGCGTGGTTTCGATATGTTCTGGATCATCGGCGCGGATGCGCTCGTGGCCTCCCTGGCGAAGGTCAGTCCCATTGGAATACTTGGCGTTTTCGCCCACCAGCTCAGCCATGCGGAATGGGAAGGGTTTCGTTTCTACGACCTCATCTTCCCCCTGTTTTTATTCATGGTCGGTATTTCGACCGTTTTCTCTTTGGAGCATACCGTAACAACGGAAGGCAAGAAAGCCGCCTATTACAGAATTTTCCGCCGCTTCGCCTTCCTGTGGTTTTGGGCATTCATTTATAGCGGCGGCTTTGCTCAGGAAAAGATTAGTTTCGCGGGCGTTTTGCAGCGCATTTCCTACTGCTACCTGATTACCTCCCTGCTCTATCTGAATTTTAATGTACGCGGCCTGGTCGTCGTGTGCGTGTCCATACTGGTTGGCTATTGGGCACTCATGACCTTTGTTCCGGTGCCAGAGCTGGGCCAGCCGACCTTTGACATGCATACCAACTGGTCCAATTATCTCGATCGGCATTATCTGCCCGGTGATCGGGAGGAGAAGGGTTGGCGCAATGAAGGGATGCTCAGTACCGTACCCGCCATCTCAACCTGCTTGTTGGGCCTTTTCGCGGGCATGCTGATTCGTGCGGGTTCCGTCACGCCGTGGCGAAAGACGGCACTGCTCGTCGGCAGCGGAATCGCACTGGTGGCCATAGGCTTTTTGTGGGGCCTCCAATTCCCCGTCATCAAACGTATTTGGACCTCCTCCTATGTCCTCGTCGCCGGAGGCTACAGCTGTCTTTTCCTCGCCTTCTTTTACGCCCTTATTGACATCTGCAAGTACCGGGCCTGGGCCCTGCCCTTCGTATGGATCGGCGCCAACTCATTGGTGCTCTATCTGATCGCGGGGATCCTCCCCTACCAGGCACTGACCGGTCGCATCGTAGCAGGTCCCGTCCAACAGTGGCTCACCCCCTACGATGGTGTCGCCGAGACAATTCTCGCACTCCTGTTGGCGACCCTGTTCGCACGCTTTTTATACACGCGAAAAATATTCCTGCGCGTGTAACCGGGGGGACCGTCTCGTAGCCGCCATCCCGCGAAGTCGCCGAAGCCAACCGCACCCCACCCTCTACATCAGCGCCGTGGCGAGAATATCCCTGCGCCATTATTTTCGTGAGAGTAGAGAAAAGTGAAGCCCAGCGCCAAGCACCAGACGAATGGTGACTGTGGAACAAAAAAATGGCGCGCCAGGAGGGATTCGAACCCGCGACCTACGGCTTAGAAGGCCGTTGCTCTATCCAACTGAGCTACTGGCGCGCATGGGGAGAATTATGGGGCCGCAGGGGAAGGGCGGCCGCCGGGCTAATTATTCCATATCGTGCGCAACGGGGTAAAGCACTATTTTCTTTTAGAGACACTATTTGCATGAATTTCCCGTTTTACAGTATACTTAGCGCGTTTGTCTGGACCTTCGTCCAGATGAGAGTCGATGACATTTCATTTCCTGTGATTGCGGTAAACCAATGCTGAGCTGTGCGTTGGGTCAAAACGCCCTGTTTTCTGCCGCGTCATCTCTATTGGCAACGTGAAGGAGAATACTCATTATGGCCAAGAAAAGTGTTTACTTTTTTGGTGGCGGCAAGGGTGACGGCAACGCCACCATGAAAAACCTGCTGGGTGGCAAGGGTGCCAACCTGGCAGACATGGCCAAAATCGGCGTGCCGGTTCCGGCTGGCTTCACGGTAACGACGGAAGTCTGCACCGAGTACTACGAGAATAAGGGACGCATCCCCAAGCGCGTAACCGAAGAATATCTCAAGGCCCTGAAGAAGGTCGAGAAGGTTATGGGCAAAAAGTATGGGGACACGAAGAACCCCCTGCTCCTTTCCGTTCGCTCCGGCGCGCGTATGTCTATGCCCGGCATGATGGACACGGTCCTCAACATCGGCCTCAGCTCCAAGACGCTCCCCGGCCTCATTGAAGCCAGTGGTGATGAGCGCTTCGCGTACGACGCCTACCGTCGTCTCATCACGATGTATGCCGACGTGGTAATGGAAAAGGCCACGGGCCTGGAGCCTGCCGATGGCGAGAGCATCCGCCATAAGCTGGAGCACGTCTTTGACTCTCTCAAAGAAGAGCGTGGCGTGACGGAAGACACCGACCTCACGACGGAAGACCTGAAGGGGCTCTGCACCGAGTTCAAGAAGATCGTGAAGGCAACCCTCGGCAAGCCTTTCCCCGACGATGCCATGAAGCAGCTCGAAGGCGGCATCAAGGCCGTGTTCCAGTCCTGGAGCGGCAAACGCGCCATCTCCTATCGCCAGATCGAAGGAATCCCCCACGAATGGGGCACGGCCGTTAACGTTCAGGCCATGGTATTCGGCAACATGGGTGACGAGTCCGCCACCGGCGTGGCGTTCACCCGTAACCCGGCCAACGGCGAAGACATGTTCTACGGCGAATGGCTGATCAATGCCCAGGGCGAAGACGTGGTGGCCGGTATCCGCACCCCCCTCCCCCTCAACAAGAAGTCCAAGACGCCCGACCAGAAGGCCGTCAAGTCCCTGGAAGAGCTCTGGCCCAAAACCTACAAGCAGCTCTTTGCTATCCGTAACAAGCTGGAAAAGCACTACACGGATATGCAGGACATCGAATTCACCATTGAAAACAAAGAGCTCTGGATGCTCCAGACCCGTACCGGTAAGCGTACGGGTGGTGCCGCCATCCGCATGGCCGTCGAAATGGCCGAGAAGAAGCTGATTAGCAAAGAGACCGCCCTCTTGCGTGTTGACCCCGAGCAGATCAACGAACTGCTCCACCCCATGGTCGACCCCAAAGCCGAAAAGAAGGCTACCCTCCTCGCAAAGGGCCTTCCCGCGGGACCGGGTGGTGGTGTTGGCCAGGTGGTCTTCGATTCTGAAGCCGCCAAAGAATGGGCCGCCAAGGGTAAGAACGTTATCCTGGTACGTAACGAAACCTCCCCCGAAGATGTGGACGGCATGCACGCCGCCTCCGGCATCCTTACCGCCAAAGGCGGCATGACCAGCCACGCGGCCCTCGTTGCCCGCGGTTGGGGTAAATGCTGCATCGTCGGTTGCGGTGTCCTGCAGATCGACGCCAAGGGCAAAAAAGTCACCATCGGCAAGAAAGTGCTGAACGAAGGGGACTGGGTTTCCATGAACGGCTCCACCGGTGACCTCTACGAAGGTGCCTTGGACGTGCTCCCCGCACAGCCGGATAAGAACAAGTGGTACAGCAAGATCATGAACTGGGCCGATGCCGCCCGTCAGATCGATGTGCGCACCAACTGTGAGTCCCCCGCCGACGCCGCCCAGGCCATTGCCTTCGGCGCCGAGGGTATCGGACTTGCCCGTACGGAGCACATGTTCTTCGAACCCGAACGCATCATCCACATGCGCGAAATGATTCTCGCCGAGTCCGAAGAAGATCGCCGCGCTGCCGTTATGAAGCTCCTGCCCTTCCAGAAGAAAGACTTCCTGGGCATCTTCAAGGCTATGGCCGGCAAACCGGTTACGGTACGTCTCCTTGATCCCCCACTGCACGAGTTCGTCACGCTCAACGACGAACAGGTGCAGGAACTGGCAGATCACATGGGCCTCCAGCACTACGACATCACCACGCGGATTGCCCAGTTGCACGAGCTGAACCCCATGCTCGGACACCGTGGTTGCCGTCTGGGAATCGCCTATCCTGAGATCACCGAAATGCAGGCCACGGCCATCCTGAGCGCCGCCGCCGAACTGACCAAGAAGAAGGTCAAGGTCTTCCCGGAAATCATGATTCCCCTGGTCGGCCACCAGAACGAATTCATCCACCAGGCCAAACTGGTCCGCGCCGTTGCGGAAGACGTGATGAAGAAGTACAAGCTCAAGAAGCTCGATTACATGGTCGGCACCATGATCGAAATCCCCCGCGCCTGTTTCGTGGCGGACAAGATCGCCGAACATGCCGAGTTCTTCAGCTTCGGTACCAACGACCTGACCCAGATGGGCTTTGGTTACTCTCGCGACGACATCGGCGGCTTCCTCCCCAGCTACCTGAAGGATGAAATCCTTCCGGTTGACCCCTTCCAGGTCCTGGACCAGGAAGGTATTGGCCAGTTGGTCGAAATGGGTGTTGAGCGCGGTCGCAGCAGCAACAAGGCCCTCAAGGTCGGTATCTGCGGCGAACATGGTGGTGAGCCCAAGTCGGTGAAATTCTGTCACCGCACCGGTCTGAACTACGTCAGCTGCAGCCCCTTCCGGGTACCGATTGCCCGCTTGGCTGCTGCCCAGGCTGCGCTGGAAACGCCCCGCAAGGCGGCCAAGCCTGCCAAGAAAAAGGCCGCTAAGAAAAAGGCTGCCAGCCGTAAGAAGTAATCCCCTATCCTGTTAACACTACGCCCCCCGGAGTTGCTGCTCCGGGGGGCTTTTTTGGGGCGCCAACACGGCCTGTCGGTTTCTACACATCCCCCTATCGGAAGAAATTGCTATTCTTCCGTTTTTTCGGAATAATGGAGGCTGGGAGATGTGCAAACGCGTGGCCAGCGTCGTGAGACGAGGTGAGGAAGCTTCGCTTCACGGCCCACATTCAGTCGCTGGCCCACCCTGCTGCTCGGGGTAGCGTCATTGCGCAATCGTCCCCACACACAGGGACCTCGTGCTGAGGCGTTACGACGTACAAGGATGCGGCAACTGGCTGCGCCGTGATGCAGGGAGACTTATGATCATCTATCGCGTAACCTTCTCAAATATCGGGCATACCCAGTTGGAGCATTTGATCTCCGAAGCGCCACAAGTCATTGGACGCTCCACCAAGGCCGACGTGGTCTTGTCCGAAGATAGCGTCAGTCGTCGCCATGCCAGACTCTCCGTTGTGGGACAGGAACTCCACATCGAGGATCTCGGTTCGAGCAACGGCGTTATCGTAAACGGCGAACGTGTCCAGGAATCCGTGCTCTCGGCCAACGACCTGATTCAAATCGGCTGTTATTCCATCCGTGTCGAACTGCTCGATGCGAATGCCCAGCGCAAAATGACCCGCCGCACCGAGATCGAGTACAGCGAGGTGGCCCCCATCCACGAGAAGCTCGTGGAGGCCGATCAGTCCTCGGTCACCTTTCTCTACCGCGTCTCCCAATGCCTGTGCACCAAACGTCAGCTTGTCCCCCTCGTGGAAGGGGTGCTCGACGCGATTATGGACAACATACCTGCCGAACGCGGGTATGTCATCGCGCGGCAAGATCTGAAGGAACCCCTGAAACTGATGGCCTCCCGGGTGCGGCAGCGGCGGGATACAGACCCTCCGGTAAGCCACACCCTGATCGACCACGTGGTCCAGTCCCGTGCCAGCGTAATGACCACCGACGCCAGCCAGGACGAGCGCTTTGAAGATTCGGCCAGCATCGCGGAATACCAGATTAAGGCGGTCATATGTGTACCGCTTACGGGCCAGAGCGAATCCTATGGGGTCATTTACGTCGACTCCCGAACCGTGCCCGTACCACTGACGCAGAAGCACCTCCAGCTCCTTTCCATCGTAGGTCAAATCGTCGGGGCGGGCATCGAAAACATTGTGCTCAACGAGAAACAGATTCGTCAGGAGCGCCTGGCCGGTATCGGCGAAACCATTTCCGGCACCAGCCACGACATGCGCAATATCCTCATGGGTATCTCGGGGGGCACGGAGATGATTGACTACGCCTGCCAGGAGGAAAAGTGGAAACTGGTCAAGGACGGCTTACGCATTCTGAAACAGTCCGCCGAACGCTTCAAGACGCTCTCTGAAAGTCTCCTGACCTATTCCCGGGTTTCCGAACTGCAGTTAAAGGTTACCGACCCCGAACAGCTGATCAATGAAGTGCTCGCCACGGTGGCCGCCGAGGCCCAGAAGCGGGCCATTGACGTGCGCTTCCATTCCCGACAACCGGGGAATATCGTGATGGATGGGCAACAAATGTATCGGGTGCTGCTTAACCTGGTACGCAATGCCATGGATGCCATGGAGGGCGGTCAGGGGTGCCTCGATATCGAAACGGGAAACGAAGAGGGCACGGCGTTCATTCGCGTCCGCGACACCGGAAAAGGCATCCCGGAGGAACACCTTGCGCGCATTGGCGAACCCTTCTTTACCACGAAAGAAGATAAGGGGACAGGGCTGGGGCTGGCCATCTGCTTTCGCATCATGGAGCAGCACCGGGGGCGAATCGATGTGGAAAGTGCGCCAAACCAGGGCACCACGTTCACCCTGAAATTCCCCCCCGACAATACGATGACCCGCCACGACCACATCCCCCTGTAGCAGCGATTATCGGAATCCGGTCAGACAGAATTCTCGGGGGCCGTGCCCGGCTTCCCGTCTGATTGGGATGACACACTCTTGGAAGCAATGAATTCGGCTACTTCGTCCACGAAGGTGGCCTGTGCTTTCTCCATCGACATCCCATAAAGCGCTTTCCAGCTGTCGATTTGGGCACGGGTCGTCCCCTCCGCTACCGTAAAATCCTCCGACGAATAATCTCCGAAGGTTCCCTGCTGCCGCAAGGCGTAGAGTCGCGCCCGCGTCACCCGATCGGGGAGGACGGGATGGTGGTCCAGGCGCTCCATGGAGGTCCAGAAACGTCGCTCCAGGGTTTCTCCATTGCTCTTCTCCTCCGCGAGATTGCTCCGCTTCAGCCCCGGGTACAGGTCTTCCCGACACGTGGGGCATATCCCGTGACTGAAATGCACATTGGAATGCGCGGAAATATATCCCTCCACGGTCTCCCAATAGCCTTCGTCATCACGAATTCGCTTGCAGTTCGCGCATATGGGAAGTAGCCCGGAAAGGCGTCGTACGGTCGCGAGGGCCTGTTGCAAATCATGAATAAGGGCCGCCCGCTCCTCTTCCAGCGCAGTTCGTTGCGTGGCATCGCGCATGGTATAGAGCACAGCGGGCACGCCATCCCAGGGAATCACGGCGGCCGTCACATCGGCCTGACAGGTACCGCCGTTAGCCCGGCGAAAGGCGACCGGCCCGAAGACCCCATCGAAAAACTGACAGTGCTCCAGGTAGTTCGGTACGCTTTCGCAGACCAGGTCAGGAAACTGGGTCCCCACAAGGGTATCGCACTCAAAGCCCAAGACCCGCTCCACCGTCTCGTTCACATGCAAGATCGTGTTCTGCTCACCATCCAATACGAAAAACACATCATGGGACGCGTTGAAGATGGTCATCAGATGCTCTTGAGAGAGCACGGACGGGGCCCCCGTATCGTCGGCGTTTTCATCGGCACCGTCGATACCAATCGGGTCAAACTCGGGCTCTATCGCCACGGCGTACCCCCTTCTTTTTCGGTTCGGGACTCGCTGTTCGAACGACCGCTCAACGACACAACTCAGGCCTTCCAAACGCGCAGATACACGTCTTCATAGCTACAGTGTACCCGATTTGCGCAATATACGCCACAGAAGATGTCGAAAAGACGTGTTTCGCCCCCCCAGAGCGTCGTCCGGGAGGCCAAAATCCCGCGATTACCGAAAAGCCGTCTAGTCTCGCGGCTTGGAGGGCCACCCACCGGGAGCCGGACCGTGGCCACCCTTGGAACCCCGCCGGCCAAACTTGGACAGCACTTCCTGATACTGTTCCTGTTGTTCCGGCGTCAGAATGGCCATTGTCTTGGCCACTGCCTCCTCATGACGCTGCCGCCGCGCCTCGGAATGGGCTGCTTTTTTCGCTTCAAATTCCTCGAAAATGCGATCCATCTCACGCTGCTGTGCTTCCGTCATCAGCGCACGGACCGCGGCATTGCGCTCGTCATAGAGCATGCGCATCGTTGTCCGGGAATCATCGCCCGGCGTTTCCGGGGCTTCCCGCGACCAGATGGCTTCCATTTGTGCCTCTTGTTCCGCGGTCAGTCCCAGGGTATGACTGAGCCAGGAGCCATTTCGATCGGGTGCTGGGGCCGCCGCACCGACCAGGGTGTAGCCCGCCCACCCCGTCGCAATCCCTGCAATATAGGCGATACACAACGCGACCGCCGCTAATAGCTTGAAGTTATTCATTGCCATTCTCTCTTGTCGTATGGGTTGGGATGTGGATGGCAACCAGGGTGCGGGTACTCACATCGGAGAATTCTTCCTCCTCTACCGGCGGGGAGACCACGTATTCTTCCCATTGGGCCATCACCTCGGGCCGGGGGGAATCGTTCCATTGACTGTAGCCCACGAGCCACAGGGAGGATACCAGCAACGCACTGGCTGCGGCCACCAGGCCCCAACCCACCCGGCGACGTCGCGATTCCCGCTGTGCCACCGCAGCCGCCTGAAGACGGGCCGTGAGTCCTGTGGGCAATTCCCGCTCAAAAGTCGCCCGCAATGCCTGTCCGATTTCCGTATAGTCGCCCAGTGCAGCCTGACAGGAGGGACATTCCTGCAGATGGCGGCGAACCCCCGCTGCCGCGCTTGCGTCGAGCTCGCCGTCGTGGAAGCGTTGCAATTGATTGGATTCCTGGATGAAACATTTACTCATGGCGTGACTCCACGGTTTCCGGTCGGGCAATAGGCCCATTTGCCGGGGTACTCCGATATTCGTGCAACTGTTCCCGGAGCAGGGCACGGGCGCGAAAGAGGCGGGATTCTACCGTTCCGCGTGGGATTTCCAGGGTCGTCGCAATTTCTTCGTACGAAAAGCCTTCCAGTTCCCGCAAAACCACCACCGCGCGATGCTCGGGCGACAGGGTATCCAGCGTGGCATGAACATCCATCCGGCATTCGTGACGGGGAATCGCCGCAGCGGTCTGCCCTTCCGAAGCTCCCGAAAGCTGACGCTCGTCGAAGACTTCCGTCTCCCGCCGACGGGTATAGCGGATTCGCTGGCCCGACTGACGAAACAGAATCCCCAGAAGCCAGGTCTTGAAGGTGGACCGTCCCTCGTAGCGGGCAATCCCCTCGAGGGCAGCTAAGAATGTATCCTGCATGAGATCTTCTGCATCTCCACCGCCATGTCCCATGGAACAGGCCAGTCGATATACCTCGCGGGCATAGCGATCGAACAAGGCACCAAACGCCTCGACATCGCCTTTGGCAGCACGGGCCACCAATTCCGTTTCATCCCGCAATGATTCGCCTCAATACGTACGCTACAACCACCTGCGCCGGAAGGAAGAGCCGGGTAGCCCGACCAGCGCGTGACCGCGAGACTTCCCTCTCAGGGGGTCGCAGCAACTTCCGTCACCAGCTCCTCCGTCGCGCCTTCCGAAACGTCCTCAGCCGACATATCGTCGTACAACTCTTCCCAACTTCCGTTTTCTTTTATATAGAGAATACCCATATCCCGCAGGAACTCCAAACGGGCGATGGTATGGGCGATCAGGGCGTTGGTCAGGTCGTTCTGCGCACTCGTCAAGTCGTTCTGCGCATCGACCAGGTTGATTGCCGTACCACGGCCCACCTCGGCCAGGACTTCCTGCTCGCGAACCCGTCGCTTATTCAATTCTACACTGACTTCCGCAATTTCGTAGGCCAGCCGCGCCTGCTCCAGCCGACGCCACCCGGAACGCACATCCAATTTGATGCTGTCCTCCGCCAGGGTATAGTCACGAATGCTGCGCTCCTGGTTGATCAGTGCCGTGCGCAGGGCATTCCGCTCCGCCTTGCGATCGAGCGGCAAGTCCAGGTCCAGCCCGGCGGACCAATCGGCCGTACGCACATCGAGACGCTGAAAGTTATCCTGCCCGATAGTGTCGATATTGGCCGCCAGGATGAGATCCAGGCCCGGCTTCAACGCGTCGGCCGCGACCGTTACCTGCCGGGCCTCGTCCTCCACCTGATCACGGGCGGTCAGGTAGTCCAGACGAGATACCAGCGCCACCTCAATGGCATCTTCCGTCGTAATTTCCGGATGGACAATACCCCGTTCGACGAGATAGTTCAGCTCGCTATCATCCAACACCAGGGCCACATCGGTGGCCAGGCCCAGATCGATCTTGAATTGATCCAACGCCTCCTGGTAGTTCTGCACGGAGGCCACCCAGCGGTTGCGGTTGTCCAACGACGCCTGTTCCAGACGCCCCAGATCCGCCTGGGTACTGCGACCTTCCCGGGCGTGGGCCGTTTCCCGCTTCACGCTCGTAAGAAAGCTCTGGTAGCTCTGCCAGTTGTTCCGCGCGATATCCTTGCGCTCCAACACCGCGTAATAGCTGTTGACGATGCGGACGATAAACACCTTGCGAAAGCGGGTGTAGTCGCGGAGGGCATATAACACATCGCGCTCGGCCTGGGTCAGGCTTTCGGCGGCAATCTTGGCACCCCGCCCGGCAAGCAAGGGCTGCGAAAAACTGGCTGCCAGCGTCGATGCGGTGGCCGTTCCCGGGTCACCGGTCACAAATCGTAAGAAATTGGACGTGAGCGTGAGGGCAAACAGGCCCCCTCCTCGGAGCAGGTGGGTCATCCCCAGTTGGGTCTGGCCCGCCACACTGCGATCATGCTCGAATACGTGCTGGGTATCGTCCAGGCCCGAGGCGGCGCCCGCACTCTCCACCACATTGGCGTATGCCGCGATGAGGTCCGCCGGCGTCCCCGCGAGGCCGTCGATCCCGGCGGCAATCTGGCGGGCGCCATCCACATGATTCGTCAAATCAGACGCGCCTTCTCGCACCGTGGTGTTACGACCATACTCGCCCTGTCCTCCCCCGAAAAAGCGGGGGCCAAACTCATGGCGATCCAAGGTCAGGGACAAGGCCGAAAGATAGAGGAGCTCTTTCTCATCCTGGTAGGTCCGGCTGTTTCGCACGGCGATTTCCAGGGCCTTCTCCAGCGACAGCACGCGGTGACCCAGTTCCTGGTCCGCCTCATCCGAGAAGGGTCGACCACCGTCTTCCAGCAGGGGGAGCTCAGCCAACGGGTCCCAGGTTTCATCGGAATCGATGGTAAATTCAGATTCCATGCCGGGCACCTGGTCTTTTTTCTCGGCCAGGATGCCATAAGACTCCTTATCCGCCGCGTCACGGTAGTGACTGGTGGCACATCCCGACACCAGCAAGCTGGCCGACACCGCCGTAGCAATACCGCCGTGGAACAATCGTGAATGCAACGCTAAACTCCTTTTGAACTCGTGGGAAGAATTATTCATGACGCAACGCCGTGATGGGGTCCAGATTGGCCGCCCGAATGGCGGGGTACAGACCGAATACAATGCCGACCGCCACGCTGATACCGGCCGACATCACCAGGCTCGTCATCGTGACAATGGTGGGCATGCCCGCAAAATAGGTGACCCCCCAGGGGATGGCAAATCCGATTACGATACCCATGAGCCCACCGGCCACCGAAAGCACAACGGTTTCAATGAGAAACTGCAGGATAATCTGTGCCCGTCGTGCTCCAATCGCCCGACGCACACCAATCTCCCGCGTACGTTCCGTCACGGAAGCCAGCATGATATTCATGATACCAATCCCACCCACCAGCAGACTGATGGCCGCAATGGAACCAAGCACGATATTGAAGGTTCGCTTGGTCGTCTCAGCCTGACGCAACAAGGTCAGCGGCACGCTCATGTTAAAATCTTTGTTGGTGTGAAAGCGCTGCAACATGGATTCCAGCGCCTTGGCCGTGCCCTCTACCTCGTCATTGGTCCGCACCGATACGATCATCTGATGGAGCTCTACAATCTCCCGCTGGTAGCTGCCGGTCGAGCGAATGGTCACCATATCGCCAAAACGAGACTTCGCCACCGAGATGGGAATGTAGGCATCCACGTTTTCGTCCAGCGACTGGATATCACCGCTGGCCGTGCCTTCACTCTCCACAATGCCGATAACTTCGAAGTATTCGCCACCCAGCCGTAAAGACTGGCCGATCGTGCCTTTGGTCGCCAGGACGCGCCGGGCCCCATACTCGGTTAGCACCACCACGTTGCCGAAGTCTTCATTGTCCCGCGTCGTCATGGTCCGCCCGGCAATGAGGGGGCGCTGCACGAGGTCAAACCATTCGGGAGCCGTACCCACCAGCCGGAGATCCAGGGCCTTATCCCCCAGTCGGCCTTCCTTTCGCAAGGACTTCACCGGTACCACCGCGGTCACCGCGTCGAAAGTATTCAAGACGCGGTCCACATCTTCATAGAGCAGCCCATAGATACTCGCGCGCCCGCGACTGCCCGTCTGGTTCTGGCTTCCCTCCTCTTCGATGGGTTTCATGGAGTTCACGATAATATTGGTACTGCCCAGCTTGCGAATGTCCTCCATGGCCTTGGCCGACGCGCCCTCACCAATGGATAACATGGCAATCACGCTGGCCACGCCAAACACCATGCCCAACATGGTCAGGAAGGAGCGGAGCTTGTGGAGCAGGAGGTTTTTGGTTCCGAGGACGATATTCTGAATCAGATACAGCTTGGTCATGGGCGGGTCGTCTCAATGTCTTCGACGTTGCCGTCTTTCATGTGTACAATCACCTGGGCATGAGCCGCAATATCGGGCTCGTGAGTTACCATGATCAGGGTCTTTCCGGCCTCGTTCAGTCCGTGCAGAATCTCCATCACCTGGTCGCCCGTCTTGGAGTCCAGGTTACCGGTCGGCTCGTCTGCCAGGATTAGGGTCGGGTTGTTCGCCAGTGCGCGCGCAATGGCCACACGCTGCATCTGACCCCCGCTGAGTTCCGTGGGCCGGTGATTCAACCGGTCCGCCAGCCCGACCGACTCGGCATGATGCTCCGCAATCTGCGCCCGCTCTTCGGGTGCGATTTGCTGATAGAACAACGGCAGTTCAATATTCTCTCGCACCGTAAGCTGGGGGATCAGATTGAAACTCTGAAAAATGAACCCGATATACTTGAGCCGCAAATCGCTCAACTCGTTGTCGTCCAACGTGCTGATGTTGCGGTTCTCCAACGTGTAAACGCCCTCCGTCGGCCGGTCGAGGCAACCAATCAGGTTGAGCATGGTGCTCTTCCCGCTGCCGCTCGATCCCATGATGGCGTAAAAGCCCCCCCGGTCAAAACGCAGGTCTACCCCGTCCAACGCACGCACCACGGTCGAGCCCATGATGTAGTGCTTGGTGACCGCGTCGAGGGTTATGATTGCGTCCCGGGTGGTCGCAGGCATTTCCGTAACGGGCGTTCTACTGAGGCTGACGTTCACGGTTGCCCCCTCCCTGACGACGCTGCTCCCACGCGGCCCGTTCTTCCGGGGTCATATTCTTCATGCGCTCTTCCCGCATTTTGGCGCGCTCTTCTTCCGACATGTTCTGGAAACGTTCCCGCATGGCCGCCCGCTCTTCGTCTGAAAGGTTAGCCCCACCGCCCGGACCACCTGCGGCTGCAGCACCGCCTTCGCCCCCACCACGACGTCCACCACCTTCGCCACCGTCACCACCACCACGACGACCACCACCCTCGCCACCGTCAGCACCACCACGACGACCACCACCCTCGCCACCATCAGCACCACCACGACGCCCGCCTTCGCGACGCCCACCTTCAGCGCGGTCAGCCTGTTCACCGCGGCCACCACTGCGTTCCGGCGGGGTCACCGCAGGCGCAACAATCTCTTTGGATTCGATAAAGTCCGCATTCACCGACTCGGCCCCATCGCCTGCCGTCAAACTGGCCACATCGAGCGGTGGCGTCATGAGTACCTCTTCGCCTGCCGTTAGACCGGAGGCAATCTGCAACATGCGGTTGTTATCCAGCCCGATTTCCACGGGGCGCTGTTCGAATCCGTCGGAACCCTTCGTTACGAAGGCCGTGGGACTACCCTGCACCATAAACACCGATT
Organism: Candidatus Hydrogenedentota bacterium; assembly: GCA_034669905.1. GTDB lineage: Bacteria > Hydrogenedentota > Hydrogenedentia > Hydrogenedentales > JAEUWI01 > JAEUWI01. The sequence continues at coordinate 6,902 of JAXMOL010000006.1, read as the reverse complement.
GCACCGGAACGTAGGTCGCGTTTTCGAAACGGGCCACCATGATCTCGGCTTCGCAGGTCATCCCCGTGCGCAGGGCCGGATTGGCGCCCTCAATATCGATCTCGGTGGTATAAACCTTCAGATCGGGATTCATGTAGGCACTCTGCGCATCGGGCAAGGGCGCTATCTTCGTGATGTGTCCGCTGAAAGAAAGCTCGGGGAGCGCGTCTACCGTAACCCGCACGCCCAGGCCGGGACGAATCTTGTTCAGGTTCGACTCATGGACCCGCACTTCGGCCGTCATTTGATTGGCCGTCGGAAGATAGATCAACTCCTGACGTTCGCGGACCGTTTGCCCCTCATCGAGGGGTTCGTTACGACTACGCCATCCCCCGGTCGCTGTGGTTGCGTGGATGGCAAGACCGGCGGCCGGTGCAAAAATCTTCGTCTTTTCTATCTGTTCATCGAGCTTGGCCAGTTTGTCTTTCTGACGCTCAAACTCCGATTCGCTGGCACGCAGGTTGGCTTCGGCCTGCACCACGTCCGCGTTGGCCTTCAGTCGTGCCCGCTCCAGGGCCCGTTCGGCCTCTTCGATCGCACTCTTCAACTCGGTCATCTGGCGAACGTAGGTGTATTTCTTCAAGAGCTCCATGGCCGACTCGGCCAATTTCAAATCGAGCTCGGCGCGCTCGGCCTGGGCCTGGTGCTGGTCATATTCGATGGAGGTCAGAAACCCCTCGTCAAAGAGACGCTTGGAACCCTGTAGTTGCTCTTTGGTCTGACGCTGCTCCGATATACTCAGCGCGATTTTGGCTTCCGCCTCCTTCACCGCCATGGGATAGTCGCCATCCACATACTTGGTCAAGTCTTCCTGGGCGAACTGATAGGCCAACTCAGCCGCGGAAATATCACTCTCCGCCTGGTTTTTCACCACCCCCAGATTCTCCCGGGCACTGATATACTGGGCCTCCTTGTTCTGCACCTGGATTTCCTGGTCCACCCGGCTATCCACCAGCTGACTCGCATCCAACTCCACCAACAGGTCGCCTTTCTTCACCTCGGTGCCTTCGTCGATCAAATAAATGATCTGGGCCTGACCTTCCACCTCGTTTTTCAAAACGATCTGGTCCTTGGCCTGGATGGTCCCGGCTTCCGTAATGCTGATCGTCAGGGGACCTTCCCGCACGGTAAAGGCCTCGGCCCGCTTCACCGAACCTTCGACCGTACCTGAGCGCTGTGTGAGCAGGCCGATGACCAGCAAGACCACGATGACAGCACCCGCGATGAGGGCAAGCTTGCCACGACGTGCAACTGAAGTGTTGGAGGATTTCACAGTCTGATTCCTTATATGCAGTTGGCCTTCCCGGCACGCGCCGTAGTGACGCGCACCGGGAAGGAGGGTATCGATTCGGACGCGATGTCCGCTAACCTATTCCTGACCCGTTTCCCGCGGGCGACGGCCACCCCGATCGCCGCCATCATCGCCCCGGCGTCCACCCCGATCGGCATCCCCTCCACGACGGCCACCACGGCCACCCCGTTCCGTTGCTTCGGACCAGGTGGCTTTCTGGGCGTCGCTCAGCAACGGCGTCACCTGGGCGTCCAGCGTTTTCTTGGCCGCCATCGCCGCGCTGCGCATGGCTTCAAGATCCCGTTCTCCGGTCTGGCTGGCCTGGGCGGCACCCGTCGCCTTTACATAGTCCAGCGTGTATCCCAAGGCCTGGGCTTCCTGGGCCGCTTCGAGACCGAAGCCCATAATGAGCCCCACGAGGCGGTCCCATCCTCGGGTGTTTCCACCCAGGATGGAACCGGCCTCTTTCGCCGCAGCCTCGTCCAGAAAGGTCTTGAATTCAGTCGTCAGGGCATTCGCACGGGCCTCCTGTTGGGCCCGCATGGCTTCCCAATCGCCACGGCCACCCCGTCCCGGACGATCGTCCGCCTGGGCGTCCTGAAAGGTCGTAAAGGTTGACACCAGTTTGGCCGTCTTTTCGGCGTCCAGCTTCAGAGAGGCCGCGACCGCCGTCGCCTGTGCCGTCTGTATCTTTGCCAAGGCTTCCGGTGACGCACCGCCACCACGACGGGGCTGGGCCTCGGCTACCGTTGCTCCGAGCACCAAAAACATCGCCATCAGCACACTGCCACGCACCAGCGCGGAATCCCACGACATCACACGTGCATTCATTGAACATTCTCCTTCGGGCGGTCAAACCGCCACCATGGACATTGGAGGGGTGATGCCGCGACACCCGGGCATCTGTACAATGAGTAGCCCGAAGGTGGCGTTTTCTTCCATGAGAAGGGATTTTTTTTTCACCCAAACAGAAAATCGCCGTGTCGAAAGGGCCACGACACGGCGAAGTAAGCTTATTTCACAGTTTTGGTAGTTTGGGAGGATCTAAAAAGTCACCCGCACCCGGTAGCTCAACGCCACCTCCCCGTCCGCCGGTACCGGCACCGAGAAAGCCGCCGTCCGTGCATCTTTCTTTACATGGGGAAGCGATGATTCGAGCATCTTCCAGTCCCCCTGCAACGACTCCACCACCTCCACGGTGATGGCCTCCTCCTTGTGGTTACGGAGGGTGATGGTATAGCCCGACTCGTGAACCGTAGGCGCGATCCGGCTGTAGTCCGTCTGCACGCGCTCGCCCACCACATCAAAGGCATTGCCCAGTCGCAGCGTGACTTCTTCATCTTTGGCCGTATGTTCGATGCGATCCTCGCCGGAAAACTGCAACATCCCATCCGAGTCCGGCTGGTAGACCCGCATGATGCCACCCGGCAGGGGCATCCCCATCTGGTTGGCCGCTTCATTCTTCAGCTTCAGATAAACACCCACATTTTCCTCCTGCTGAGTCGGCAGGGGCTGGGAGTAGTAGAAGCCTTGTCCACGGAACTCGTAAACCTTGGACACCGCCACGTCGTCCGCGCGAAGCAGACTGACCTGTTTGGTCTGGTTCTGCTTTATGGTGGTACGGCGGTCGAGGCTATAGAGGTGATACTCTGCGAAACTTTCTTCCTGCATAGGCGCGGCCCGCATGGCCATCTCCTGCCGCATGCCCCCACCGCCCCCAAAAGCGATGGGAGGCTGCACAATATTCACATCGCCCGCCACCAACTTGAGCTGGGCGTTTGTATATTGGGCCCCGGATTCATTGGTCAGGGTCACCCAACCTTCAAGCGAAAGGGATTTTTCATCTTCCGCCAGGGTGACCACATAATCCGCCTTCCAGGAAATCCCGCCGGTAAGATAGGTGACTTCCACGTCGTGATCGGTGGCGGCGTTGTCGAGCAGCCAGATAAGCGAAGGCTTGGCAATCAGCTCCTCGGGCAGCTCCGGCAAGACCACCGAGCCCGGGTGGCCCAAATAGATTTCGCCCCCGATTTCGTAAATGGGGCCATTGTTGTTACCGAGCAGGGTGGCGGGCTGTTCGACGAAGGTGAGTTCCGAGGACTTGTTAATCAGCCGAACCTCTTTGCCCACATACTTGTTCATCAGGGCATCGGGGCTCATGAGATCGTATTCGTAATTCTGCTCAAGGATATGCAATTCCCCCGGATGGGAAAGGGAGCGCAGACTCACCGTTTCCGGCTGAATCTGGGCGGCCACATCCATGAACTGAAGGGTCGATTCGCCCGGGAGCAACTTAATCGTGCGGCGATCCCGAATCAGGGCCCGATTGTTGTTGTAGGCCGTCACGGCCACATCGGTCTGATCCGTCAGCGAGGTCTCCCCCGCATTGATAGCCCCCTTCAACGTATCGGACAACTGCAGGGACGCACTGCGGGGAAGTGTACCGATATCGATCTGCACATTCTGCAGCTCGGCGAAGCCGGTGCAGGCCATCGCACCCAGGGCGAGGGAAATCGTGAGCGTACGCATAACATGCTCCTTCCGACCTACGGGGGGAATGCACGTGCCCCCGTGCCAAGTCTGTGCTGAAATTCGGTTGACCACCGCACACCGGATGGGGCGCGGTGGGATATCCTGATCAGGATTCTTCGTCAGATACCGAGGCCGTCACGGTCATTTCCAGATGGACCGGATTCAATTTGATGAGCATGGGCACCAGGGGCTCGAGGGTCGTCGGGAAGGTCACATCCTGCCCGTGGATCAGGTCCCGGCCCGTCCGTGTGGGGGTCGCCAGGGTGCAATACGCGGGTTCCTTGCGCAAGTTGATGACATAGAGATACTGTTCCCCTTCATGCTCCACAAAGCGGGAACGGACACCCTCCAGCGGATACCCCTGGGGCGTAATCGTCCGCGGAATCTGGGGCAGACTGCCCAGCACACTCGCCGCATCCATGGCGTGGAGATATTCGGTTGGGAGATTCAGACCCCGGACCAATACCGTCTTCCCGGTGTTACGAATCAAGTCGTCCCGGGAGAAGCCCCGCTCGTTGTAGGGGATGGGCGCGCCGGTCCGGGCGACGGTTCCTTCGCTCTCCACGTAGTCACTCAGGGCGCGGAAGGTCTGATCGCTCACGGCCGGCGTATCGGGAATCACCACAATCTTGACGTCAGACAAGCCCCCTTCGCTGCACTGCGCTTCGGTAATGAAACGCACGTTGTAACCGCCGAACGATGATCCTTCGTAGGCGTTGAGCGCCGATTTCAGGTGGGGATCGCCCTGATCAAAGACTTTAGAAGACTGACTGAACAGGATGCCCACGTCGGTGGGGGCATTTTGAAAGGCAAGTACAATGGGTGCCAGCCGATTGATGTCCAGGGCCGCCGTGGCAAAGGCCTCGAGGGCCTCCGGCGTTTGAAACAGCAGGGAGTCCATAGGCACCGTGGCACCACTCAATCCTGACATGACCCCTTCCCACACGCCACTGTGCACAAAGCGATAGGTAGCCTGGGTCGTCGCTTCCGCGGGGAAGTCCCACCCATTGTTCAGATTCAGAATGGGTTGCCCGGGCGCAAAGGAGCGCAGCAACGTGTTGTAGGCCGCCTGCAGCGGGTAGGCCATGGCGTAAACGGGATCCGTCGACGCGGTCACACCCGCCGTTGCCGAAAGCTGTACCGCGGAGGAGAGCACCTCCCGATCAACCCCATAGACCGACTCACCCTTCGCGAAAACCGTGGCGGGCAAGGTCACCGTAAAGGGCACTTCCGGCATGTGGCTCCGTGCCCGATCGAGCGACCAGCTAAAATAGCCATTGCCCAGACGCTGGTGATAGGTCAGCCAGTCGAACTGGAAAGAACGGTGATTTTGATAGGTGTCATAGGGGTTGTTACTGCGGAGTTCAATGTCCTCCAGGGTCGCCAGGTGGGAGCGCCACGCCCGATTCAAGGTCAGGCGATCGGGGTAGTGGTCCCGTATAAAGTCGAGGAATCCCGCCTTGACCGATTCCCCATCAAAGTAGAAGTGGGGATCCTGGGCGAGGCTGACACCCAGCAAGTGGGCACGTCCATTCAAGGCAGGGGCCATCGCTTGCAGATAACGCTCCCAGGCCGCGAGCGCTGCTTCCGACGTAATGTCGGCCCGGTTGCCTGCCATCAGGGCAGGGGCCGCCTCGGTCGCATCCCGCACCACCAACTCCGGATTGAGTTGTATGGTCACACCCACGTTGTGTGCGGCAGCCGCATCAAATACCGCATCGAATCGGGCCTTCAGGGCTTCGGGCGAATTGCTGGTACCGGGCTTGGCGTCGGGCCCAACGCTGAGGGTCGCCGCATGCAGCTGGTACCGGTTCAATCGGGCAATCTCTTCCGGGTCGCCCGAGAGCAGCGCCCCGCCAAAGAGAAACACGGGCCTGACTCCCGCATAAAACGCCCCATCCTGAATCAACAGATTCGACAGCTCCGGCATCTCGATATCGGGGGTCTGCTCCCGCGTCACGTCGCTGAAGACCAGTCCCGCGTGGATCGCGTCAAGACGCTCTTCCACATAGCGCAGTTGGGCTTCCAGGGACTCCCAGGCACCGCGGGCTTCATTTTCACGGGCCAGCGCAAGCACATCCTGCGCCGCGGCGGCCTTCAGGTGCAGATACGGAAAGGGACGTCCGTCTGCCTTCAGGGCCTGGACCAACGCATCGGCCCGGGTCTCATTCGCCGCGAGGCGGGACTTCATATCGTCGACGCGGACGTGTCGCAGGGTGAAGGTATGAGAGGGCTCGCTTAACACCAGCGTATGGGCAATGGAAAACTCGGCCTCATAACTGCCGAGGGGCAGATCGGTGGTGTCCAGTGTAATGGAGCAGCTATTGGCCCCGGCGCTAATATCGAGGGGAAGTACGCCCTGGCTGATGACCGCACCTTTTTCGTCGCGGACCGCCAGGGTGACCTGAGCACCCCGATAGCCGAAATCACTGGTGATGTCGCAATTAAAAAACGCCCGCTCCGCGTTTCGGGTCTCTGAAGACGGCGTTACCGTCATCACAAGATGGCGGGCCGGCTTCTTTGCCTGGGGCACCGCCCAAAGCCAGGTCTCCGAAGCATAGGTCACGGGTGCGAACAGCATACTGCCAAGGAGAATCGTGCTGATGAGATTCAGCAGGGTCTTCTTCATAAAGTGGGGTCCTTCCGAGTCATCTGCCGACTCGTATTGCACTCAGGTCGTGTCCGGGTATAGTACCCGCCGCTGTGAGATCGATGCAATGAGTGAACGGTTGAACCCCACCACACGTTGACGGGGGGCGATGCTAGAAGTGGAAATCAGGCGTGCCGGCAAAGGAACGTCCGGCGGATTGGTGCCGCAATTCCGCAAAAATGTGCCCGTCGGCTGTCACGTTAGGCCGTTTGGTTGGTACAATAGGATGAAGTGTGTCCCAATTGTGTGGCATCAAATCGTTTCATGGGATAAATTCCTGCAATTTCTCCTTTTCATGGAACTTTTTGGCGAACGGGGGACATCTATACAACAAGTAGTGGAGGCGTCCCTACTCAGACCAAGCATATTGGGTCGCCACGCGCGAAAACA